>DASXOY010000001.1:0-132638 GCA_036493935.1 Steroidobacteraceae bacterium
CGCGGTCGAATCCGCACGATTACTGCCTGGTGCTCCACGACTCGACCACGACGACGCAAATTTGATTGTTTCACTGAGAATACCCCTGGGGCTCCCAAGGGTCGACCTGCCGAGAGCTCATGAAAACCATTCGGTGCGCGCGATCCCGAGCACCGCTAGCCTCTTGTGAAGATAGGTTCGACCCACCCCAAGTTCGATGGCCGATCGGCTGATATTTCCATTGTTCCTTTTGAGCATCCCTAGAATGAATTCCCGCTCCGCACTGTCCCGAAAGTCTCGCAAAGTCGAGCCGCTCTTCCGGCCCTCCGGAATTTCCCCGTCTGCCAGTATTTCCTGCGGCAAATCGAGGGACGTTATCGTATCGCCACTCATCACGATGACACGCTCCAGGATATTCTGTAGCTCGCGCACGTTTCCCGGCCAGGCATATGCTATTAGCACCGACAAGAACGCATCATCAATCGGCTTTTCTTTGAAGTTGTTTCTTTCGCATAGGCGTCGTGCGAAGAATCGCGCCAGCAGCGGAATATCTTCGGGCCTCTCGCGCAGGCTGGGTATGTGGATGGGCACCACATTGACGCGGTAGAACAGATCCTCGCGGAACACTCCTTGCGACGCCATCTGCTTCAAGTCCTTGTGAGTCGCTGCAATAACCCGGACATCGACTTTGACAGGTTTCTCCGAGCCGATCTTCTGGATTTCACCGCTCTGCAGAACCCGTAAAAGTTTCGCCTGGGACGCGGCAGATAGATCGGCAATCTCGTCAAGAAAGATACTACCGCGATGCGCAACCTCGAACAGGCCGCGCTTGTGGGTTGCCGCCCCGGTAAATGCGCCCGCAACAAACCCAAACAACTCGCTCTCGATCAGATTATCGGGAATTGCGGAGCAATTTACTTTGACGAAAGGTTGCTGGCTGCGCTCGCTTCGCGCATGAATCATGTTCGCCACCAATTCCTTACCCGTGCCGCTTTCACCTGTGATAAGCACGCTGGATGTCGTGCGCGCTACCTTCACCGCATCCCCGACCACCTTACGCATAAGCGGCGAGTCCCCGATGATCTGCACCGTCTCATGCTCAGCTTCTATGAGCCGCAGTCGTTCCTTGAGCCTCGAGAACTCCAGGCATCGCTTCACAACGACCGAGATTCTTTCGGCGCTGAAAGGCTTTTCCAGAAAGTCGAAGGCACCGATCTTGATGGCCTCCGCTGCCTGCGTCAGGGTAGCGTTGCCTGAAATGAAGACGGTAGGAATGGTGAATCCGTCTTGCTGCATTTTCCTATAGAAGGCGATGCCGTCGATTTCCCCCAATTTGATATCGAGGATAACCAAATCGATGATCCGCTCGTTCAATGCGCGGAAGGCCGCGGCGGCGTCGTGCGCGACAACTACGTGTATTTGATCGTCGCTGAGTGCAATTTCGATGGCCTTGCGGATGTTCTTTTCATCATCGAGCACGAGTACGGTAGGCAGGATCGTTAAGTCGCTCATCTACTTGGTCCGGGGCAGAGATATGATGAATCGGGGACTTCCCGACTGTTCCACGTAGGATATCTCACCGCCGTGCTCCATTACGATTCTCTTGACGATGGCGAGCCCCAATCCCATGTTCTCCTTGCTAGCAGCGCTTGTTATGTGTGGTTCAAACATGTGCACGGCAATTTCGGGAGCAATGACCGCGCCATCGTTGGAGATTGAAACGACTATTGAGCTGCCGGTGGTCGTGAGCGCGATTGAGAAAACTACATTCCGGGCTGGATTAGCTTCAACCCCATTGCCGATGATATTCATCAACACCTGGCGAAATAAGGATGGGTCCAGCTTCGCGCGCACCTCGGCTGGGCAGTGCAATACTTCAAGTTGGATGTCAGCGGTGCCGAATGTAGCCGCGAGCGCTGGTAAATGTCGCTCGACGACTTGTGCTGGGTTCATCTCCATAAGCTCGGCCGCAGGAAGTTTTGCAAAGTCACTGAAGCGCCTGACCGTGAGCTTCAGATGTGCTAGCTCCTCCGCGATCATGACTTCCGTCTGCTGCAACTGCTCTGCGAACTCTTCAGATGGCTTTGCCAAGTACGACCTGGACAGCGAAGTGACCAATACTTCGATGGGCGTCAGTGGATTCTTGATTTCATGCGCAAGGATTCGCGCTAGTTCCTGCCATGAGGACATTTGCTGCAGGTATTGCACTCGTTCTCGATGGGCAGTCAGCTCCTCGAACGTGAGTCGATACGAGCGCGTGATTCTGCGGCTCAGCAGTACGGCAACGAGGACCGATAGGGAAGCGGCGGCCGCAAGCCCAAGGAACGCATAGATTCGAAGCGAGCCCAAGATATTGCGCTTGAGCCATTCCGGTTCGGAATAGATGCGTCTAAGGTTCTCAACGTCCTCGAACTGCGTTCGATAGGCATTTTCGTGCTCGGGGTCTAGCTTTTTCAGGCTTTTCAGATGTTGGGAGTCCATTTCCAGCACCTGGGGAATCTGCGCGTTGAAGCCAAGGTTCAGACTCGTCTTAACGGCACGATCCAGGAAGTAGCAAGCCGCGAGCAACGGCAGCACTGTCGTGATCAGGATCGTCGACAGAAGTAAGGCTTTAAGGTTGGTGTCCGACATGCGAAAGATCGTCCTGAGTGAAGAATTTGGACGACACCTCAGCGTGCCATGCCGCGGTATCGTTTCCCGCCGAATACTGCTCGAATATCCGGTTGAAGAAGGTCTCCGACGCAAAGGCAGACGGCGCCGCCACGGAATTGGGCCCCACGGGTGCTGCGGAGCCTAAGGGCGTGCTGTTCTCGGCCACCCATTTCCTCAAACGCTCCATCCGCTCGCGATCGATCGGATTGAGCAGCACTTCGGCTCGTGCGATGAGGAGTGTCGACGGAGGCAGCTCCCCGGCGGCAAACAAATTGGGTAGGTTCAAATCAGAAAGAAATGCCATCACTTGCTCGATGGTCGAGAACGTCTGCGACTTCTCAGTCTTGTCTGCGGTCACTGTCAATCGAAACGTCTCTTCCCATAAGTCGTACTTGATGGCCAGATCAACCACCTTGGTACCCACCGCATGCGACTGGGTGCTCAACGTCACCCGCACCAGAAAGTGTGTCGTCAATCCGCTTTTTAGGTCGCGGACCAGAGTGGCGGGATATGGCAAGTGGCGCAGGACTATGCCCACCTTCGCAGCGTCGAGAAGGGGCTCGAGGTCGGCCGCCCATGAAACAGCCGGGAGCAGACCTAGAAGCACCCAGTAGGTCAAACGCCTCAATGGCTGCTACTCGGCTGCCAGGCGGTCGACCCGAAGGCATACAAATCTACGATGCCGAACCGTTTCGAATCCAATCGAATACCGGCGCGGAAACCTGCCTCCAGAATCGCCGAGCCTTGCGCGTTGTAGCCGGCAGTCCCGAGAGTTGGCTCGACGTACCAGCGCGCACGCCTCAGTTCGCCGAAACCTTCGAGGTTCGCCAGTCGATGCGCGTAGATCAAACCGCCGCCCGCCGGCGTCGTAATCGATTGGGTCTGCGCGGTGACAGACAAGAAAGCCGCGTCCCCGATAGGCCAGGTCTTGATGAAATAGCCGACTAGTCCCCCTGTGCCCTCGAGGTTATGCGCCACGTTGACCTGCAGGATGGATCCTCGCGTTGGGAAGAATGGATCGTCGGAACTCCAGCCGAATCCAAAAACCAGCGCGCTGCGGGACGTGGCCCTGTCGGTCGTGAACGCGCCGTCGCTCAAGCGATGCCGATAGACCACGTCGACGTGCGGCCGGTAGGCATACCCCAACGTCAAATAGGAGAAATCCCAGAGACGGCGGCCGACGGAGAATTGCGCGGAGGTTACGTCGGCATCGTAGCGATCGCCGTTGTCGCGATCATAGTGATCGGCTAGGTGTGAGATGCCCGTGGACAGAAAATAGCGGGTCGAATCGAACAAGTGAGGGTCGAGGTACTGGAGGTGTTCAAAATCGAATTTCTGCGTCAGCCCCGTGATTGGGATGAGACCCGACGCTGCCAGATCAAAGATTTTTCCGGTGCCAAAGAGATCGTCGTCCGTTAAGCGCCCCGCCAAGTATTGACCGACACTGCCGAACCGAGATTGCGTGCCCAGTTCCACTGCCGTGGCGATCGGATTCGCTTCCGAGACCTTGACGATGACCCGGACTTTGCCCCGCGCCGAGCCCTTCGCCAAGTAGATCTCGACCGAGGCAAAATGATGAATCCACGTGAGCCGCAACTTCGCGTTCTGTATCTCTTCCTCATTCAGAGGATCTCCCACTCGCTGATACAGAAACCCGAGTATCGAGCGACAGGAGACAGACTGATTTCCCTCGCACTGCAACGCCTCTACGACGAGCGGGGGATCCTCATTCGCAGACTGGGCATGCGAGCTTATGGGTGCGAGCGCCAAAACGAGCACCCACGTCAACAGCGCCCGCAGCAGATTAGAAGCGATAATAAATGCCCACCAGGCCTACGTTGACCGTGGCCCTGCCAGCCTCATGCGTGTTTCCGAACGGACCGGCATGATCAAATTCCAGCTTCGCACTCCAGTGATCGTTGAAATTGTAGCCTACCCCAACACCCTCAAGGGGCGCGAAACTGCGATCGGAACGCCGGAGCCTAAACGATCCTGTGCCGGTCTCTCCGGAAGCGGTGAGCCGTATGTCCTCCATTGTCAGATCGAGTTTGCCGAAGACCTCCCAATTTCCGAAGGGAAGTGTGCCGACTACACCGACCTTTACGGCGCTGACCCCATAGTCGAATTCACCTTGGCTGCCAGAGCCAACCGGCCCAGTCGTGAGTTGGCCGCTCAGTCTGCCGAAATTGGTATAGCCTCCTTCCACGGCAAAGTAACGATTGAATCGGTAACCGCCATCGAAGCCCCAAGCCGTGGCGTGGGTGTGCAGCTCGGAGGAGGAGAATGTCTCGGCAGGAAAGGAGAAATTAAAGTGGGTGTCGCTGGGGAAACCGGCGTATCCCGCATTCGCGCCCACGTAGAAACCGGAATCGGCTGCCGTCGAAACTGCGGCAGAAAGAGGACTAATCATCAGAACACCTACCATGCAGATTGAGTTCTTCACTTAGCGATGCTTCCCTAGGCCGCGAAATGCGGCGCTTCCCACCAATGGTCACAGCAACAGTTATGCCAACGATGCAGGGCGCGCTCCGTTGCGCTAAGTTCATGATCACTAAGGCAGCTGAAGATTCAAAAGATGATGGAGGGTGTCCGATATCGTAGACACTTGTTCCAATCCAAGCGGCGGCGAAAAGTTTGCTGGCTGAGCACTGATGGGCGTTAGCAACATTCCAGCCTCTTTAATTTTGCTGCTCGACCTGCATGTCCGCCGGCATCAGCACACGTCGATCGGACTGGTCTCTGCGGACGCGCAGGTAGGCGTCAGGGGCTGCGCCCTAAGTTTGTGCAGTCGCTTTCTGCCGCGTCCGCGTTCAGGATAAGAAGCCGCGCGCGGCCTGCAGGGAGTTCTCGCTCTTCCTCGTGGTCGTCAGGTCGTCAGCTTCATCCTCGTCAGCGATAGACGTAACTACTCAGTCCGCGGAACAATCTTGAACCGTTTGCTGCGCGCTTGCTTCTTGACCTGATCGAGTGCGAGGCGCATCAGCTTCTCGGGTAGGTAACCGTAGAGGTATTCCCCGGAAGGTGTGGGTCTGAGATCGGGCCCAGGCCATGTGAATTGATTGAGTTCAGTCGTGATGATCCACGACCGTCCGGCGTCCAAGCCGAGACGCTGCTTGGTGACTCTTGGGATTTCTATCCCGTCCTCATCCCTGAGTGGCGCGGTATGTGTGATCGGCAGAACGTACGCGATCGTGTTGCCCGACCTAGCGACGCGAGCGAGGATAACGCCGCACGGTCGAGCCTTGGTGGCGTCCTCCCGGCCTACGCGCGCTTCATTCCACCACAAATAGGCGTACAGAATGACCTGGCCAGGTTGAGGAGGGGAGAGAGCCATCCACTGGCGCTCAAGTCATTTCGTGATTGTAGCGAGCGGCCTCCGGTGGAATTTCCACATTGTCCAGAGCGGCCAACTCTTCGTCGGTCAGATCGGACACATGCATCACTCGCCGATCCAGGCTTCGTAGACGCTGATATTCTTCCGCCGAAAGAAGCACCACATCGTCGCGGCCATGGCTAGTCACTATCACCGCCTCTCGATGGGCGACGCCGCGCAAGCGGCCAAACTCTCGCTGAAATTCGCTGGCGGGCACTCGTGCCATAGAAATCACCGAAGGATAAGATAGTCTGTATTATACGCAAATTACATATTTTGCAAAATCCGCTCTATCTGGCCCTCACCTCACATTTTCCTATCGCGAACAATGGGATAGCTCGCGCGGAAGATCGGTAGAGTCAGCGGATGATTGATATTAAGATCAAATCCTCCCCCCGCTACGAGAGGGCGATGGGGATTGAAGGATGCCATCAGCGCCTTTGCGTTGCCGGAGGCACTATCTGCTCCGGAGCCGGCGTACGTCTCGCTGCAGACCGCATTGTTTCATCATGGTCTTATCGACCAAGTGCCGGCTGTCACCTATGCGATGACGACTGGCGGGAGCCGGCGGATGAACACACTCATCGGTACCGTGTCTTTCCATCGCTTGTCCCCGGAGTTGTTTTCAGGCTTCAGAGTTGAGAACGACGGATTCAAGATGGCGACCGCGGAGAAGGCGCTCTTCGACGTGATCTATCTTGCGCCGGTTCGATCAAGACTGTTCGCCCGCTTGCCTGAACTCCACATTCCGCGTGGCTTCCACTGGCGGCATCTTCACGGCTACGTGAAGCAAGTTAACTCGTTAAGCAGACGGACATTTTTGAAGTCGCGAATTACAGCGCTTGATGAACACGCACGAAAGACTCAAGAGGTGAAGCGAAAGGCGCGGCGCAGACCCGCTTAACCGAGTCCTGCTTTCACCCATCGAGAGCGCCCTGGCAACGGCTTGACAGACGTGCCTCTCGCTCATACCTGTTCGCCCCCGAATTATGAGATAGAGGGTGGGTGCTTCCTTCGCAATGAGTTTCGTACGTGAACGAAATGCGCATAGATGCCAGAATAGGCCGATGCGCACGCTTGCTTTGTTTCTCTCGGGCCTGTTGGCGGTGTTGAGCGCCCGCGCGTCGGTCGATCCAGCCCAGTATCAGGCTCTCAAGTGGCGGCTGATCGGCCCCTTTCGCGGAGGACGGGTGCTCACCGTCACAGGCATCCCGGGCGACGCCCGTCACTTCTACTTCGGCGCCGTCGACGGCGGGGTATGGGCTACGCAAGATGCCGGACGCACTTGGCAACCGATATTCGACGGTGAGCCGGACGGCTCGGTCGGCGCGCTGGCAATCGCGCCCTCCGATCCGACGACCCTCTATGTCGGCACGGGCGAGGCTGACATGCGCTCGGACATTGCCCACGGCAACGGTGTGTACAAATCCACTGACGCCGGCGCGCACTGGAAATTCTTGGGTCTCGCCGACACGCGCCAGGTCGGTCGCATCCTCGTCGACCCGCGCAACCCTGCGATCGTGTTCGTCGCCGCGCTGGGACATGCCTACGGCGCCAACGAGGAGCGGGGCGTATTCCGATCGAAGGATGGCGGAGAGCATTGGACCAAAGTGCTGTTCGAGAATCCCGACACGGGTGCCATCGATCTCGCCTTCCGGCCCGGCGCGCCCGACACGATTTACGCGGCGCTATGGCAAACCCGGCGTCCACCCTGGAGCGTCTATCCGCCCTCGAATGGGCCGGGGAGCGGGCTGTACGTCACGAACGACGGCGGTGACACATGGCATCAAATCACGGGCAACGGCTTTCCGGCATCGCCGGGCCGCATCGGACTCGCCAGCGCACCAAGCCGTCCCGAGCGGCTCTATGCGCTCGTCGACGGATCGCGCGATGCAGGCGGCCTGTACCGCTCGGATGACGGCGGCACGCACTGGCAGCATGTATCGAGCGATTCGCGCATTTGGAACCGAGGCTGGTATTTTTCAGGCCTGACGGTGGACCCGAAAAACGCCGATCGCATCTACGTCATGGATACGATAGTGCTGCGCTCGGATGACGGCGGCCGACATTTTGTTGCCCAGAAAGGCGATCCGACCGGTGACGACTTCCATGCGATGTGGATCGATCCGACCGATAGCGACCGACAGATATTGGGCGTGGATCAGGGCACGCTCATCACTCTCAATGGCGGTGCCAGCTGGAGCAGTTGGTTTAACCAGCCGACGGCGCAGATCTATCACGTAAGCACCGACAGCCGCTTTCCGTACTGGGTCTATGGCTCTCAGCAGGACTCCGGCGCGGTCGCGCTTCCGAGCCGCACCGATAACATCAACGGCATCGGCCTGCAGCAGTTTCATGAGCTCACGGCGGGCGGTGAAAGTGGCATGATCGCGCCGGATCCGCAGGACCCCGACATCATTTACGGCGGTAAGGTCTCGAAGCTCGATATGCTCACCGGCCAGACGCGCGAGGTTGATCCGACGCTTGCCTATCCTGCAATTCACTACCGCGGCGCCTGGACATTGCCGCTCGCGTTCTCCAAGCGCGGCAAGAAAACCTTGTACTTCGCGGACCAGCGCCTGTTTCGAACGGTAGATGGTGGCGAGCACTGGTCGCCTATCAGCCCCGACCTAACGCGACCCGATGCGGGGATTCCATCGAACCTCGATGCCCCGACGGCCGCGGACGATGATCATGTGAGCAAGCGCCGCGGCGTGATCTACACCATTGCCCCCTCGCCGCTGGCGGGCGACGCGCTGTGGGTCGGAACCGACGATGGACTCGTCTGGCGTACGCACGATGCCGGCGCGCACTGGGAGAACGTCACGCCGCCGGCGTTGACGCCGTGGTCGAAGGTAACCGGCATCGAGGTTTCGCACGCCGACCCGGCCACCGCGTATTTGGCAATCGACCGGCATCGCCTGGACGATGATGCTCCGTATATCTATCGAACCGCGGACGACGGTAAGAGCTGGACGCGTGTCGACGAAGGTATTCCCCGCAACGCATTCGTGAACGTCGTGCGCGAGGATCCGGCAAACTCCCGACTCTTGTACGCGGGCACGGAGCGCGGCATGTTTGTGTCATTCGACGGCGGCGCGCACTGGCAGTCGCTCGAGCAAAATCTTCCAATGACCTCGGTGCGCGATATCGACGTCCATGGCGCGGATCTGGTCATCGCGACGCACGGCCGCGGTTTCTGGATCATGGACGACGTCTCGGCCCTGCGGCAGATGGGCTCGATGCACGAAGAAGTAATACTATTTAAGCCCGAAGCGGCGATCCGCCTGCGCCCCGCGGGCTTCACCGGCACGCCCACCCCCAAAGATGAGCCGCTCGCGGCCAATCCCCCGGATGGAGCGCTCATCGACTATGCGCTGCCTACAACGATCGTGGGCCCAATAACGCTGAGCATTTTTGACTCGCAGCACCATCCCGTGCGCCGCTTCAGCAGTGCCGATCAGATTCCGCCGCCCGATCCCACGAAGCTCAAGTTCGCGAGCGAATGGCTCCCGTCGCCCCCAATCGTGTCAGCCACGCCGGGTATGAACCGCTTCGTCTGGAGTTTGCGCTATCCCAGCCTCACGCCCACCGCGGAGCCCGGGCCGTCGAAGGATGGCGTGTGGGCACCCCCCGGCCGTTACACCGTGCAGCTTGAGGTCGGCGGACGGAGCTACGAGCAACCTCTGAAAATCGAACCCGATCCGCGAGTGCGTGTTCCCGGCGCAGCGCTGCAGCGGGAATTCGCGCTCGCGCGGCAGATTGACGAGGCGAGCGCGAAGGCGGCGGCTGCTCGCGATCAGGCGCGTAAGCTTCTCAAAGCGATTGAGCCGCGGCTCGCACTGGGCGGAAGTCCGCAGGTCGACGTCGCGACCTTCATGGCGAAGGCGCTGACGCTGTCGGGCCTGCCGCCGCCGTCGCGCCCACCAAACGCGCCCCAGCCTCAGCCTCTGCGCATCGACGGCCTTCAGGCGCTTACGACGCGACTGGAAAAACTCGAGGACGCCGTTGATGGCGCAGACGCTGATCCGAGTCCGGATGCGCGGGCGGGATACGCTGCGCTTTCGCGCACGCTCACCGCTACACTCGCCGAGTGGCACCACTTGATGGATCAAGACCTGCCGACTCTCAATCGCGAACTCGGTGCCTCGGGGCAGCCAGCGATCGCCGCCACCTCCAATAATCCGGGAGACCCCTGATGTGCACTCGATCCGAGCCGCCCTCGGGAAGTTGTCTGGCGCCGTCATAGGTTTAAGTTCTGTTGCCAATAAAATCATAGAGTTACGGACGCTTTCCAACAGCTAAATTTTCTCGTCGCTATTCGCGCCGGCGTGAGCGCCAATTAGAACGGATCTGATCGAGACCGTCTGCGAGCGGACGGCCATCGGCCAGCGTGCGATCCGAGTGTGGCATTCTTGCGTTGATGTTTTCGTTTCGAACGCGCCGGCGACGATGGTGGGTCGGAGCGATTGTCGCGGTGGTGTTTGCAAGCCTGGCCGCGCTGTTGCTGAGACCCATGCTCGAGCACGCGGTGCGTGCGCGGATCGAGTCCGCGGCCGTGCGCTATCGCGCGGTTATCCGAATCGGGAGGGTACACGTCGGCGTCTGGCCATTGCTGCGCCTGGAGGGGTTCGATCTTGACTTCGGTCATGGAGTGCGTCTGCATGCCGACATGATCGCGGCCACATGGCCAGGCCGCCTGCGACTCGCAGTTCGCGGCGCCGCTCTCGCGGGCCCAGCAGCGGTTGGCGTCAGTTCGCCGGCAACTGTCTGGGACATCGCTGGCATTCACGGCGGGGACCTTCGGCTCACGTTGGTGCAGCCACAGGCCGGCCTGTCAATCCGCAAGCTGGAGAATCCGCTGGGCAGCGCGTGGAACGTCGAGGCACGTGGGATCGATCTCAGCCGCCTGTTCGACGTGCGGCGCAATGGCCAGCCGTTGTTCGATGGTGGCGTGGCAGATGGCCGCTTGAATCTTCAGGCCAGTACCGATGCACTCCGTTTCCACGTGGATATGGGCTCGCACGGCGCGCGCTTGCCTGCGCTGGCGGATAATGCCGACGACGAGACGCAGCTCGGGGATCCGACGACCGTGATGCTGCGATTCGATGGCGTCTGGCGGCCGGCCCCGGGCACGATCGCGATCCCCGAGATGCACGCAGCCGTGGCCGGTGCGGACTTATCGGGTTCGCTTGCGTTGCGCGATCTCGACACCGACCCGACCATCGATCTCGCACTCGGCGTCCAGCGGCTGGATTTCGCACAACTGCTGAGCGCATCGGGACTCGCGGTGCCCGAAAGCCTGGGTCTGGCCCCCGGCGGCGACCATGACCTTGGTACGGCCACGATCGACATGCGGGTACGCGGACGCCTGTCAGATCCTGCCTTGCTCTCGGTGGGCCAGAGGATCAACTTCACGCCGCCACGCCATATGCCGCCGGGAATTTCGCGCCTGCGCGGCGATTTCATCTTCAGTTCCGCTGAAGGCGCCGGCCCGCACCGACCCATCGACGTCTCGCCCGCATCCCCCGATTTTATTGCCCTGCGCGACATTCCGCCGTTGTTCGTGCGCACTCTGCTGCTTGCCGAAGACGCCGGCTTCTACGGGCATCGCGGTATCGACTTGCGTGAACTACCGACGGCGCTGCTCACCGACTGGTCGCGCGGCCGCGCCGCGCGCGGCGCGTCGACAATCACCCAGCAGCTGGCCAAGAACCTCTTCCTTTCGCGTGACAAGCAGCTCGGACGCAAGCTGGAGGAACTGGCGGTCACGTTCCTGCTCGAGTCGGCGCTTGGCAAGAATCGCATCCTCGAGATCTACCTGAACATTATCGAATGGGGACCGGATCTGCGTGGCTTGCGGCCCGCGGCGCACAGCTATTTCGGCCGCGAACCCCAGGCGCTGACGCCGGCCGAGATGGCGTTCCTGGTCGCCATCATCCCTGGACCGATCAAGTACCAGAGTTCATTCGCGCACGGCTCGCCAGGGCCTGGGCTGCGCTCGCTGATCGACGCGTTGCTGGGGAAGCTGCGCTCGGTGGATGCGATCACCGAGGAAGAATATCGGCGAGCGCTCAGCGAATCCATCATCGTCGCCGGCGGAAGGCCGCCCGGATGATCGGCGGCGATCTCTTTGATGTGCCGGAAAATATGCCCAGCCAAGAGTGAACGTGCCAGGAGCGAGTCCGCTGGATTAGCTCCGCGACGAACTGTATGTCGGTGCATCTGTTGGACTGAATCGCAGCTGGCGGCAGCACGCTGCTGTATCGGGCAAGGCAAGGGACTGCGCGAACGTCAAACTGCGAAGCACGTCGCGCGCTTCAGAGTCGCGCGGCGCGCCGTTCGCCGGTATCTTAGTGGCTACGAAACCCCGGTAGAATTTCCAGCCGATCGAGAACCAGCATGTTTCGGCAAAAGTCCTTCTCCTCGCCCAAATCTTGCACACCACGTGACAAGGTGCCGGCTTCGTCCCTCGAGTCGCGGGATATGCATGCCTGAATCCAACGCCCCAATAACGATCCCCTGTCCGAACTGCCGAAATCTTATGGAGTCGGAGGAGCTTGAGCGACACGATCAAGGTGTCGCACAAGTGGACTTGTGTTTCGCATGCGCCGGAATTTGGTTCGATCACCTGGTGAGCGTGCTGCTGGCGCCGGCTGCAGTGATTCATTTGTTCAAGCAAATCTATGCCCACCGGGACGACGCTCGACAGCCGGTATCAAACTCCTTGAGTTGCCCACGCTGCGGCGATGCCCTTGTGCTTAACTTCGACTTGAGCAAGAGCGGCAGGTTTTCTTATTTCGCGTGCCACCGAGACGGCGGACGATTCACGCCCTTCTTCCAGTTTCTTCGAGAGAAGCAATTCGTCCGTAGCTTGACCGCTGCGGAGCTTCAACGAGTTCGCTCGCAAGTGCGTCAGATTACCTGCTCGCAGTGCGGCGCGCCGATTGACCTGGAACATGAAAGCGAATGCAAATACTGCCATGCACCGGTCTCATTTCTGGACTCCGACGCCGTTCAAAAGGCGCTTAAGATGTGGTCGGACTCAGAAGCTCGTCGCGGATTTGCGCCTGTTCCGCCGGCGCTTGGAGATGGGCAGAGAATTCCCAGGACGGAACAATCCTCGTCAGCACAAGTGCATCTCGGCGATCAACTCGCGCTGCCGATCGCTGCTGCTCTTGGGGCCGGCGAGTCGGGGTCGGGACCGGACTTGGTCGCGAGGGGAATTCATGCCTTAGGTCGTTTGTTCGACGTCGGCACCTGATTGCCTCACCTATAAGTCCACGCCATCTCGCTACCTTCGCTCATTGCGCGGTCAGTCATCCGGCAGACTGCCGCACACCTTGCCGTTGCGCCGGCGGCGGATCACACTTTCTCACAACGGAATCCCATTGCGCCGATTCCAGCCGCTTTCCAATCCGCGAGGGTTAACCATGAAGATCGTCATCATCGGCGGCACCGGCCTGATCGGTGCGAAAACCGGCCCCATCCTGCGTGGAGGCGGCCACCAGGTCGTTGCCGCCTCACCCAAGAGCGGCGTCAACAGCATCACCGGCGAGGGGCTGAAGGAGGCGATGGACGGCGCCCAGGTGGTGATCGACCTCGCCAATTCGCCCTCATTTGAAAATAAGGCAGTGCTGGAGTTCTTCGAGACCTCCGGCCGCAACCTCCGCGCGGCGGAGGCCACCGCGGGCGTCCGGCTCCACGTTGCACTTTCCATAGTCGGAACCGACCGGACCCGTGATAACGGCTATTTCCGCGCCAAAGTCGCTCAGGAGAAATTGATCGAGACCTCGGGTATTCCCTACACCATCATCCGCTCGACCCAGTTCATGGAGTTCCTTGGCGCTATTGCTGCTTCAAATACAGATGGAAACATAGTGAAGGTCTCGCCTGGACAGTTTCAGCCCATTGCGTCGGATGACGTTGCTGCCATCGTTGCCGATGTGGCGCTCATGGAGCCACGAAACGGCATCGTCGAGATCGCTGGCCCGGAACGAGCGCCGTTCAACGAAATCATCGCCCGTTATCTGAAAGCTGTCGGCGACCCGCGTGCGGTTCTGAAAGACCCCGAGGCCCGATACTTCGGCGGTCGGGTCGAGGAACTCTCGCTTGTGCCGTTGGGTGAGGCGCGCCTGGGCCGCATCGGTTTAGATGAATGGCTCCGCCGCTCACAACGCACGTGACGTCTGAACGAGCAAATCGAAATGCAATCTAATCGAACTAGCGTGCCACTTTACGAATGCCGACCGACGTAGCTTGGTGAGACGCAACGGCAGCGGCTTCTCGTTAAGAAGCCGATGCTCCAGTTCTCGCGAATCACTTCCATGCTTGCCGCCCCGACGCGCGCTCAATCAAATCGGTGATTTGTCATTCACCGACTTAAACAGCGGAAACGCATTGCTGCAATTGACGGCATCCTCACTGCTCGCCGTGCCTTCGGCAGCGCCTGTTACTGTGACGTCTTGGCCCGTAGTCGGTATCGCAAAGCTCGTCGAGCCATTCCCGATGACGAAGGTCGCAAAGTTGGGCGAGCCGGTAAAAGGTGCCTTGCCCGAGTTGCCCCAGGCTGGGGCGACATCGAAGAAAACGTTATCAAGAAAAACATCGGTCAATAGATTCGACGCACTGACGCCATTCATCACATTGTTCCAGTTGGTCGAGCTCGGGTACTTCGCGCCGGCGAGATTTACCGCGTGAATGCCTAAGTAGCGGATGTCGTGCAGGTTCGGCTGGAATTCCGTGGTCGAGCTCGGCGCGCTATTGAAGGGATCAATGACGATGGGCTGCTTTTCACGTTGGATACAGACCTTCGCATACGTCGCAGTAACTTCACCACCGGCGCCCTGCGAAGTCTTGATCCTCAGGCCCACGCCATTTGAACTGTCTTCGCCATCGATGGAAAGATCCCATACCAGCAGGCCCGTCACCCCTCCTTGCGTCCCGCTGCCCACGGACATTCCGTGGCCAAAGTAGAAGTGATTGTGCGCCACCAGCGTGTTTGAACTCGAACAGAATCCGTTCGCAGTGGTGATGCAGTTGCTGCTGTTGGATGCGGTTACCGCGATATTGTCGTCCCCATCATTGATATACGAGTACGCAATGAGGACATTCCGGCTACCGCCTGGATCAATGCCGTCGGTATTCTTCACGAAGTCCGGCGTATAGCAGGTGCCGGGACTCGTCGCGGCGACCGTCGTGCTCGGCAAAATTGCGCAGGCGTAGTTCGGAACGGAGTAGGCGAGGGAAGGCGTCAAGATTTGCACACCCCACGCGACGAACCCGTCGTACGAATCGATCTTGACATGAAAGTGGGGCGCGTTGAGCAGCGCGATCTTGTACAGAGTGAAGTCGCTGCCACCCTGGGTGAGATCGAGCATGATGGGGTTGTTCTGTGAGAAGCCAGACACCTTGTTCAGCAGGGCCACGTCCCACCAGGTCATGATGCCGGCTTGGGGGCCGCCTGTGAGTGCACTGCCGCCGCGTCCGTCGATCGTACCCAGGCCGGCAACGCCGCTGCCGCTCGCTCCAGGCGCCACCGCGATCAATGCCTTGCAGGCTTTCCCGGACGTGGTCTTGGAAGCGTTGCCGCATTCATCGCCGGCGACGAGACCTGCGGCTGTGTAGTCTGCGGGATATCGCGACGCATACAGCGTCACGCGGGAATCGACCCACAAGGTCACACCGCTCGGTAGGGTGAGCGGGCCGCTCAGAAACGCGTCATCGAGCCGTGTGGCAACGAGCTTAACGACGCCACCTTGTTGACACCCATTCAGTGCCGCCTGAATGCGTACGGTGTCGGGATTGGAACTGAGCGGGTTCGCCGTGACCGCCGCGATGGAGTCCAGATCTGGGTCAGTCGTAGACGGCGACGCAAATGCGGCGGAGGTCAGCTCGGCCTTCACGGTTGAGCAGATAACTCTATGGTCCAAAGAGCGCGGCTCCAACGGCAAACGCCGATCCAATATCGCCAGCAATTCGGGCGTCGCGCGGCGGTAGGGTGAATCGATGCCGGTCGCGGTCGTCCCGTGACTATCCGCCCGAGCCAAATTGATCACGCAACTCGCGCCCAGCAGGATCAACCAAGCCGCTGCCATCGGTCTGTTCTTTAAAAACATCATGGTGCTCCCCTCAAGGTTTGTAAGTTGAAACGAGTCGGTGCCGCATGACACCGGTAGCAATTCGAGACAAAGCAACGTGCCGCCGATCATTTGCGGAAGCACGTGAAAATCTGCATTGACGCGATGATGTTTGAGTGGAAAAGCTCGCCTCGAGCGCCAACGGACCGTTGGGGCATGAGAATTTGCGGCTTTCACAGATTGATGTTGCCGCGCTTTTCATCGTAAGTTGGTCTGACACCGGTGTCAAAAGAGTAGCAAAATCACGCTCGTGCGGCAAGAGCCGCCTTAGCGAACCTGTGTTACCAGGCTGTATCGCGACGTGTGTAAGCGAGTTGCTCCAGGCGATCGGCCCTTCTTCGCAGCTCAGTGATCTCCGCGCGAAGCAAAGCGCGGCGGTCTTCTTTGACTTCTTCCTCCAGTTGCAACTGCTCTTGCCGCGAGCCAGCACGCAGTCGCAGTGACCTGATTTCTCCCCAGAGCTCATCGCCGTGCGAGGCGACATCCGATCTAACCAGGAAGCCACCTTCATCCAGTTCGGAAGTATCGACCACGAGTTGCGATTCCATGACCGGCTCGCCTTTGAATCGGATCGCCTCAAGCGTTGCTCGTCGCTTGGTGCAGACGATTTTCCCCGTCATCCGGTCGCGCACCGAGAAGTAGTAAACGCAAATATCGGCCATCGAAGCTCCAATATCCGGTGTCTTTTCATTCCCGCGATTTTTCAACGCAAAAGGGGAATCCTCGTTGACTCGAAGACAAAACTTTGCGGCGCAGTGTTGCAATTGCTGCGCTGCGGGAGATGCTTGCACGCGAACGAATGAGCGACCGCCGAAAGCCGCCGCGGGCGAGGTCCCATAGGCGCTTCTGTTCACATTTCCTGCAGATATTTCCCCAAAAACCGCGCTTTTATGGCGCAATGTCAAGATTGGTGTGGAGGATGTAGCAGTGTTCGACAAGATCTCTCGGAGCTGGTCGCTGGCAGGGCAATGCTGGGACGTACTCAAGCAGGACCCGGCGCTGCTGGTATTTCCGCTGATGTCTTCGATCGCCTTGCTGGTTCTGCTGGGCTCCTTCGCGTTGCCGGTGTTGGCGCTATCACACGGCATGCAACCCTTGACCGACGGCAGCACCGCGCACACCAGCCGGCTCTTGTTCTACATCACGATGTATGCGTTCTATGTGGTCAGCTACGCGGTGATGATGTTTTTCAATTCAGCACTCATCGGCGTGGCGCTCAAGCGGCTCGACGGCGAATCAGCCAGCATCGGCGAAGGTCTGCAGATGGCGTTGGCGAATCTCCCTGCCATATTGGGATACGCCATGATTGCGGCCACGGTGGGCACTATCTTGCGCGCGATCGAGGAGCGGGTAGGGCTCATTGGCCGCATTGTCATTGCCGTCATCGGGGCGGGCTGGACCTTGGCGACGGCGATGACGCTGCCGGTATTGGTGCAGGAAAACGTCGGGCCGATCGAAGCGATATCGCGCAGCCTGGATCTCTTGAAGAGCAATTGGGGCGAGAATCTCATCGGCAATGGCGGGATTAGCATCGGCATCGCAGTGATAACGATTCCCATCGTCTTTCTCGTCGCTCTGCTCATGTTTGCCGCCATATCGACGCACGCGATCGGATCGATGGTCATGGCGGGGCTCATCTTTATGCTCACGCTGATCACAGTGGGCCTCGTCAGCACGACCCTGCACACCATCTACACGGCAGCGTTGTATCGCTTTGCGACCGGCGCCAAAGACAACGCCGGCATTGACGGAGATTTGCTGGCGGCCGCTTACCGTCAGAAATAGCTGATCTAGCGGAAAAGACGAGGCGCGAGTTCGTGTAAATCGCGGCGCCAAGTCTGCCACTCGTGCGCGGTTCCCTGTGATTCATAGAACTCTAAGTGCACGCCGGCCGCACGCAGCGCAGCCACGGCGCCGCCGATGCCGGTCCGAAACTGCTCCGACTCCGCGGTGCCGACCCCGAACCAGAGTAGCTTTATCCGTTTGTTGAAGGCCGCAGGATCCGCAAATGCGCCGCCGTACGCGGTCTTGGCGTCGAACTGCATTGCCCCCGCGTCCGCGGCGGTCAAGTTGCCGGCGTGGAGGCTGGGAACAATGGGGCCGCTGAGCGAGGCGATATAGGCAAACAAGTCCTGATGCTGCAGGGTGATAAATAGGGTTTGCATGCCGCCCATCGACAGGCCCGCCATCGCGCGGTGTTCCCGGTCGGGAATGGTTCGATACGAGGCGTCTATCGATGGGATCAGATCATGAAGAACGACATCCTCGAAGGCACTGAATGCCTCATTCAGGTTTTGCAGCCAGGCACTCGATCCCGTTGCCGGGGTTGTTGCTCCCGACCTCATCGCGTAGCCGCGATCCATGACGACGATCATCGGCTTGGCCTTGCCGGCAGCGATGAGATTGTCGAGGATGAATTGAGCTCTGCCTTGGCGCGTCCAGCCGGTTTCATTCTCGCCCGACCCATGCTGCAGAATCAGCACCGGATAGTGCGCAGTGGGGTGCTTGTCGTAGTCAGGCGGGGTGTAGACCATGGCGCGCCGCCAAGCACCAGTGGTTTTTGAAAAGTACCATTTGGCGCGTACTTCGCCGTGCGGGACATTGGCGATGGCGTAATAGTCGGCGCCGGCCTCCGGCACTTCGACTCCGCTGGTTTCCTTGCCGTACCCAAAGTAAGTTTCACTGGCAGGATCGTTGACCGAAACACCGTCGAGCACGAACCAGTAATAGTGAAACCCGGGAACGCTCGGCGGTGTGGTTATGCTCCAGACGCCGTCAGCGCCCTTGGTCATCGGAAACGGGCCGACCCCAAGTCCGTCGCCTCCGGCCACCTGCAAGCTCGTTGCGTTCGGCGCCTTGAGGGTGAAGGTTATGCTGCGGTCCGGATGAATGCTCGGAGTCTGCGCACCGGGCACATTGGATTCGGCCGGCAGCCCCTGATCGTCCCCCCACGCCGGCAGCGCCGACTGAAGGACGATCAAGGCTAAAACGCTCGCGATCCCGACTTTCATTGGGGTTTCGGGCCGTTGTTAATGTAACGAGGCGCCGGTGAGTCTGCCGATGGCTCCCAGCGTGGTCTGCGCCGCGTTCAACCCTAAGCGAAAGTCCGCGTCGGAATAGGTCGCGTATATATCGGTGGGTTGATGCCACTGAGGATCCCAACCGGCCCCGATCTCCCGGCCGCGTTCGTTCTCCCGCAGGCTGATGGCCGGCACCAAGTCCATGAACGGCGTGCTGTCGGTGTTGGTCATGTGCGGTCCGACCGCCGCGGGGTAGTCGGTCGCATAGGCTTCGTTCGCGGCATAGAAGGCCCAGGCCAGCTTTTGTGCGCCATCGGCTGCCGCCGAGCGCGACTGGAATTCGATGTTCACATCGGCTTCAGGACGCTGATCCTTAGGCAGCGTGCCGTCCGGCCGCGGCATGCCATGATCGAACATCATCATGTCGTGCTGTGCCATCCCCAACCATTTGGGCTCGGGATAGCGCCCCGATCCGGGGGGATCCTCCTTGCCTTGCAGGGGAGCGCGCTGGTCAACATAGGCCCGCGCGCCATTCAACCCGGTCTCTTCGTTGTTCCAAAGGGCGAAGCGGATGGATCGCTCCGTCTTGACGTCGGGGGAGGAGAACACCCGCGCCAGCTCCATTACCAGCGCCGTGCCCGAGCCGTCATCATTGGCAGCCTCGCCCCAGCCATGGCCGTCCATATGTCCACCGACGATGTACATCTCTTCCGGATGGGTTGAGCCGACTTTCGTGCAATACACCTCTTCTCGCTCACCCGGTTCGGTTGGCTGCTTATTGAGCTCGCGCAGCTTTTCATCCGGCTGCAACATGGGGTCGGTGTTGACGCCCGTGTGGGCGCGTACGCCGCGATAGCGGCCGCCTCCGCTCGCAGCGTCCGGTGCTACCGGCGGACCACTGGGCCGGCGCGGCTCGGTGGGAGAATACATGTACTTGATGCGGGCGATATCGGCGCAGCCGTAGCTCCTGAGCTGCGCTTCGATCCAGTCGACCGCAGCACGGTTGCGATCCGTCCCCTGGCGGCGGTCCCCGAACTTCGTCAATCCTTTGATCGTCGCTTTATATTTCTCGAGGTTTAACCGTCCCACCAATACCTTGACCGGATCGGCCTTGGAGTCGTTGTCGCCCGCCGTGGGCGCCGATGAGGCTGGAACACTTGCCGCCATCAGCATCAACGCTGCAATCGCCGCTGAACTTCGAATCATGAGCCCTCCTGTTGCAGCGCCTAGTTTACACGGCGAGCGCAAAGAGCCGGTAATCGCGGTCCGCGGCAAATTGAGGCGATGCGCGATCGATAATTAGTGGATCTCCCTAACGACAAAACACGATTTATGAAATCGCCTCGACACCACGATTCGATCGGCGTCGAGCTGTGCATCGCCGCGCAATTACATAAGTTACCTGTGTTGCCTTCCACTTTCGTTGATCGCCGCCTGATCAATTGTGTCGCTTGAATATGCCTTGTTTTAAAGGCTTGGGTGTTTTTAATGTGATCAAAAAATGATCAATCATGATTGCGCATTTAATGTGCACATGAATCTCTGTCTGTGTCTGGATACGTTCGCATACGGCGACGCTTTGCGCTCTTGCAATTTCAATTGTATCAATCGTACCCAGCATTGATGAGCAAACCCGCCGACAGGTGGGGACGCAAAGCCTCCGGTCTGAGGGATTACAGATAGCGGGGTTGCCGGTAGCGCCGCTATTCGCCGCACCGTCTTCCTCGACTCTTTATCCCGAGATCGAGGAATCGACAATTCACAGATTGAGGTAAAGAAATGATCCAAAAGATCCGTCCGCAGAGTATTTTTGTTTCGGCGGCGTTGCTGGCGTTCTCGCTGGCGCTGGCCGCATGCAGTGGGGCAGCAGCTGACACCGCGTCCAATGCGCCTACCAACGCCGCGCCGGACATGATGGCGACGGCGACAGACCAGTCGGCCCCCACGGCGGACAAGACCGCGCCCACGGCAGTCGATGATCAAACGTATCGGCATTGCTGGGCACGGCAAACCGGGAGCGCTCGGGTTTCCATATGCGCATCTAGTTATTCCGCATCACAGGCAGCAGGCTCCGTGAGACTCACCGTGTTGCGCGGCGGCGTTCCCTCGACGGCAGTCAGTATCGACTACGGGACCAGTAATGGCACCGCAGTCTCGGGCACGGATTACACGGCTACGCGGGGTACTTTGAAATGGGCGGAAAATGACTCCACTCCCCGGAGCATTACGGTGCCGCTCAGCAATACGAATTCTTTTGCCGGTACTAAAACCTTCAATGTTGGGTTGAGCAATCCGAGCAGCGGCCTCTACATTTGGAGTCCCGGCAGCGCGACGGTCTCAATTTCAGGCGCAGGGTCCGGCGTCGAGGGCAGCTTGGAGCTGAGCGACGACGCTTACTCGGTCCCACAGAATGCAGGATCCTTGACGGTGAGCGTCAATCGTACCGGCGGATCGAGCGGCGCAATCAGCGTCGGATACGCCTCCAGCAACGGCACAGCGGTTGGCGGCAAGGATTTCACCGCGGCCAGCGGCGTTCTGAAGTGGGCCGATGGCGATGCGGCGCCTAAATCATTTTCCGTTCCCATCAGCAACACGACGCCTTTCGTCGACTCGAAGAGCTTCAGCGTGGCGCTGACCAGCGCCGCGGGATCCGGCGCAATGATGGGTACGCCGAGCAACGCGACGGTCACCATCGTCGGGGACAAATCAGCTCCGGTTGGCAGCGCGGCATTTGCTGCCTCTAGCTATTCGGTGGCGCAGAACGCCGGCAAGGTGGCGGTGAGCGTCAATCGGACGGGCGGTTCCAACGGCGCCTTAAGCGTCGCCTACGCCGCCAAGAACGGCACTGCCGTGGCAGGTACGGATTTCAGCGCCACCACAGGGACGCTGCAATGGGCAGACGGCGATGCGAGCGCGAAGTCCGTGTCCATTCCGGTGAGCAACGCGACGCCATTTTCAGGCACGAAAGCCTTCACCGTTGCCTTGTCCTCGCCGAGCACGGGCGGCGCCGTCAGCAGCCCCGGCACCGCCACGGTGTCCATCGCGGGTGATGCGGCGTTGCCGGTGGGCAACCTTAGCCTGTCCGCTTCGAGCAATTCTGTCGCTCAGAATGTGGGCTCTGTAACGGTCACGGTCGACCGCACAGGCGGCTCGCATGGTGCCATCAGCGTGACGTACGGTGAGGTGAACGGCAGCGCCGTCGCGGGTACGGATTTCACGGCGACCAGCGGCCAGCTCTCGTGGGCCGACGGCGATGCGGCACCCAAGAGCTTTTCGATTCCGGTGAGCAATGCGAAGCCTTTCTCGGGCAGCAAATCCTTTACGGTTGATTTGTCGGGCATCACCGGCGGTGCGGCACTCAGCAATCCAACCAGCGCCGTCGTCTCGATCGCTGGAGATGCCGCGGCTGCCGTGGGTAGCGTGCAACTCTCGGCGTCAGGCTATACGGTCTCGCAAAGCAGCGGGTCGGTCACGGCGACGGTCAACCGCACGGGCGGTTCCAGCGGTGCTGTCACGGTGCACTACGCTGCCGCAAACGGCACAGCGGATGCAGGCGCTGATTTCACCGCCAGCAGCGGCACGCTGTCCTGGGCGAGCGGCGACGCAGCTTCCAAGACCTTCTCCGTGCCGGTCAGCAACGCCACACCTTTCTCGGGCAGCAAAAACTTTACCCTGACGCTGTCGGGCCCGACGGGAGGATTGGCGCTCAGCTCTCCGACCAATGCAACCGTGACGATCAACGGCAGCAGTGTCGGTGCGACCACTTGGGTCTACTACAATGGTGTCTTCAACTGGGGTGGAGATTGGTCGTTTGCCGCTTCGCCGAACTATAAGGACACGGCGGGCGGGCCGATTGAGGGCCCATATGACATCGTCGTGACTTCCCAGCAGTGGGGCGGCTGGCAGCCGTTCGTGAGCGCGAATTGCCAGAGCAACATCAGTCAGTGCTTCAACACGCTGCCCTACAAGTATCTGGTTTTCTCGGCCAAGCCTACGGCTGCCAATCAGGTCTTTGATGTCGGCTTCATGTCCTCCGGGGACACAACCGATGGCGTGACTATTTTTGACACCTCCAGCTATTGCAGCGGCGGCCGCAGTCCTGCCGTCGGTCAATGGGAGTCGTGCAAAATTCCGCTCTCGGCGTTTAAGTTAACCGACACGACGGTATTGAAGTTTTGGATTTCGGACCAGTCGGGTCTCGGTAGCAATCATTGGTATTTGGACAATGTAGGCTTTACGGCAAACTAAACGGAAGGAACCGTTATGGACACTGATCGTTCGCGCAAGCGGCGATCAGTGTCCCAGGTGGGACGCTCCGGGCACGCTGCCGCCTAGCCTTGCAGCAGCGCCGCGACGGCGGCACGGGCGGCAGGTGAGTGCAAGGGGAGTGCGAGGACATCTCCTGGGCGTGCCCACTCAAGAGCGTGCCGGGCGGCGTCCAACTCGTTATCGCGCACGGGCAACGCCGAAGCTTTGAGTCCCAGCCGCAGTAACTCCGTGCGAATGATGCGGGGAATTTCGCCCAGGGCGCGCCCGCGCAGATGCGCCTCGTCTTCCTTGACCACGATCAAATCGGGGTTAAATTCGGCGGCCACTCTCGCCAGGTCCGCAATATCCTCATCCTTTCGGTTACCGGCATGCCCGAGCAGCAGTCCGAGCCGTCCCTGACCGCGCATCTGATTGGCCACCGATAAAAATCCGCGCAATCCGTCAGGGTTGTGGGCGTAGTCGATCAGCACCTGGGCCCCGTGGTAGTCGTAACGCATCATCCGTCCCGGATTGTCCGCGAGCTGATTGCCGAAGCGCGCAAACACCGACGCGATCGTCGCGGCCGGAATTCCCAGGATGCGTGCGGCCACTGCCGCGCCGGCGAGATTGGAGACGTTGTATTTGGCGAGCCCGCTCATCGACAGAGGCATGGCCGATATGCTGCCGAGATCTTGTTCGCCCTTTTGCTGCTGCAAGATGAGTCGACCTTGGCGCACCCCGCAGGTCAATGCCCCCTGCGTCCGGTACTCTCGCAAGTGCGGCTGGTCCGCATCGAGACCAAACCAAGCGAGGGTCGGCGTGCGGCCGAACCGTGCTGTAAGTCCTCGCGCCTCGATCCGCAGCAATTCGTCGTCGGCATTTAACACCAGCGTGCCCTTAACGGCGACCGTTGCGGCGACGCTGAGTTTTGCCTCCGCCAAGCCATGCAGATCATCGATGCCGTACTCGCCGAAATGATCCGAGCTGATGTTCGTGACCACAGCGGCATCGGCGCGCGAGACCGCAAGTCCCCGCCGCAGGATCCCGCCTCGTGCGGCTTCCAGGATGGCCGCTTGAGTGCGTCGATCGCGCAATACCAGCCGCGCCCCGGCCGGCCCCGAGTAGTCGCCGGTGGCCAATGTCTCTTCGCCGATGAATACTCCATCAGTGCAGTTGTATCCGGCGCGCCAGTGGTGCGCCCGCGCACAGGCCGCGATCAGCCGCACGGTCGTCGTCTTACCATTCGAGCCCGTCACTATCGCAGTCGGCACGTCGGATAGGCCGTTCCAAGGGACTTCGTTCACGGCGGGCAAGTGGCTTAGCGCAAAGGTGCGGCTGCTGGCGCCGGCGCCGAGTGTAAGCTCGTGATCATCGATGAAGTGAGGTAGGGCTCGATCGACGGCGCCTTTGAGCAACGCACGCAGCTTGAGGTTGGCTTCCAGCGCCGATAGTTGTTCGAATCTCGCGAGCGCTGCGTGCTCTTCGATGACCGGTGTAAACGCTGCGGCGCCCGCGCCGGGATCACTTTCCTCAATTGCCGCAGCCGCCAGTGCAGCCTGGAGGCCCTGCCATTTCTTTGGGTCGTGCTCCACGAGCGTTGCACACAGGGCCCACTCGTTGATTTCGGTGGCGAGCAGCAACTGGTCGCTCGGAGCGGAAATCGCGAGCAATACGCCGTGCGCGTGCCGGCGAACGACAGCCTGACTGTTCGGCCAGCCCAGTTTTGCGCTCGCGCGTTCGGCGCGCGCGCGCCAGGCAGTGATGAGGGCATCATCGAGCGGAGCCCGAATCACATCGAGCACGGCACCTGTCGAGGCAAAGAACAAATTGCTGCCGGTCAGGCGCCTGGAATCTTCAAACGGCAGATTGTCCGCGATGTTCAGTCGTCGCTCTCTGGAGCCAATCGTACGCCGCGCTCATCTCGAATCAGACCTTCCATGCTGAATTCCGCACCCGCCGCGGATGCCTCGAATTTGTCTTCGCTTAAGATTTCCGGCGCCGGTGGCCGCGAGGCGCGCGCCGCGGGTTTCGGGACCACCGCACCTGCCGGCTTGAACTTTGTTATTTGTTTCCATGAACGCGCCAAGGCGTCGGCAAAGATCAACAGCAGGTCACCCGCCTCACCCATGCGTAGCGCCGCATCGATAGCCTCCTGCTCGTCGGGAATCACCGATATCGCCTTTTCGGGCACGCCCGCGGCACGCAGCGCCTGGGCTTGAATACGCGGCACTTCGTCGGAGGCGCGATTGCGCAGATTGTCATCGCGGCGGCAAATGTAATGATCGAAACGGCCCGCCGCCGCCGTTGCGATGGCCACGAGATCCTCATCGCGCCGGTCGCCGGGTCCGGCGAGCACCACGATGCGCCGGCCCGCCACGTCCAGCCGGGACGCCAGGTCGGCCATCATCCCCACCGCGTGCGCGTTGTGCCCATAGTCGAACAGCACTTTGAAGGGATGTTCGTTGAATACATTCATGCGCCCCGGCGCCTGAAAGAATGTGGAATCGAACGTGCGAAGCCCTTGGCGAATGGCGTCGAGCTTGATTCCCAGTGAAAATGCCATGGCTGCCGCGAACATGGCATTTTGCACGTTATGCGTCGCCCGGCCTTCCAGGGTGGCGGGTACCAGATGCGTCCAGAGCAGAGGGATGTGGCCGCCGCGATCGTACAGCGTGATCATCTGACCATTCACGCCGGCCTCGAGTGCGCAGGCGCGGCCGCCGGCGCGAATGTGCTCGCGCACCAGCGTGTGGTGCGGGTTCATGGTGACGTAACAGATGGTCTTGGCTTCCGTGTGGCCGCCCATTTTCAGCACCAGCGGATCATCGGCGTTCAGCACCGCACAATCGGTGGCCACCTCCACGACGATGCGTTTCAGCTCGGCGAGCTGCTCCAAGGTGTCGATGCCCTTGAGCCCCAGGTGATCCGCCTGCACGTTCAACACGGCGCCGACATTCACCTCATTCACGCCCATGCCCGCGCGCAGCAATCCGCCGCGCGCGGTTTCAAGCACGGCGATGTCGATCTGCGGGTCTGCCAGCACCATGCGGGCCGAGACGGGCCCGGTCATGTCGCCCTGAACGGTGCGCTGGCCATCGATATAGACACCGTCCGTCGTCGTCAGCCCCGGCGTATAGCCCGCCATTTTCGTGATGTGCGCCAGCATGCGCGCCGTGGTGGTCTTGCCATTGGTCCCGGTGACTGCGGCGATGGGCACGCGCACCGAGGTGCCCGCGGGAAACAGCATGTCGATCACAGGCGCGGCAACGTCCCGGGGCGTGCCTTCGCTCGGCGCGACATGCATGCGAAATCCGGGAGCCGCATTGACTTCGCAGATGCCGCCACCGATCGTCCGGTAGCTCTCGGTGATGTCCTTGGAGAGGAAATCCACACCGCCCACGTCAAGCCCGATCGCGCTCACCGCGCGCTCCGCCATTTCGCGGTTGTCGGGATGGATCACATCCGTCACGTCCGTTGCCGTGCCGCCTGTGGACAAATTGGCGGTGGAGCGCAATAGAACGATCTGCCCTTTGTCGGGCACCGAATCCGACTTTAAATTTGCCGCCGCGAGCATCTTTTGAGCTTGTGCATCGAGCTCGAGGCGGGTCAGCACCTTCTCGTGGCCCACGCCGCGGCGCGGATCCTGATTCACGAGTTCGATCAGCTGTTCGATGCTGTGCTCTCCATCGCCGATGACGTGCCCCGGCGTGCGCCGGGTTGCGGCGACCAAAGTGCCGTTTACAACCAGCAATCGATGGTCATCGCCCTCCAAGAAGGTCTCGACGATGACGGAGCGCGCATGTTCGCGCGCGATCGCATAGCCCTGCGCCACTTCCTGGTCGTTGGTCAGGCGGATCGAAATGCCGCGGCCGTGATTGCCGTTGTAAGGCTTGGTTACCACGGGAAATCCGATGCGCTTCGCGGCACGGATTGCCTGCGCTTCGCTTTGCGCCAACTCCTGCTTCGGGACCGGTAGCCCCAGGGTCGCCAGGATTTTGTTGGTCTCCTCTTTATCGCTCGCCAGCTCAACTGCTATATGCGAGGTGCTGCTGGTTACCGTGGCCTGGATACGCTGCTGAAATTTGCCGTGACCTAATTGCACCAAGGACTGTTCGTTGAGCCGCAGCCAGGGAATGCCGCGCTGCTCGGCGGCGCGAACCAGCGAGGAGGTTGAAGGCCCCAGTGCACGGCGCTGGGCAAATCGAATGAACTCATCGCGCGCTTCGTCCCAATTCCAGCCTTCGGGAACCGAGTCGGGGGGGCAGATCGAGGCGGGCAGCAAGGAACACAGGAGCCGCAATCCGAGTTCGCCCGCTGCGATGCCTTCATCGCGCTGCGCGTATTCATAAACGACGGTGTACACGCCCGGTGCGCCTGCGCTGCGAGTCTTGCCGAAGGTAACCTCTTCTCCAGCGATATTTTGCAGCTCGATGGCCACATGCTCGAGCACGTGCCCAAGCCAGGTTCCCTCATCCTCGCGCATGCGGCGAAAGAATCCGCCGGGTTCGCGATAGGAGCAGCCGTGTTGAGCGAGGCCGGGCAGTGCACCGGCCAGCGCATCGACAAATTCGCTGCCCAGCCGGCCCGTAGGCCACGCTTCGAGCGTGCCCAAGTCGAGCTCCAGGCGGATAACGGGAAAGTGCGCATACAGCGAAGGCCCAACATAGACAGAACGGTCAAGGATTCGCATGCATGCTCCGCAGCTCTAGATCTAGCCAATCAATCTTTGGCAGTGATGAGTTCGCCGGCCGATGCCACCCGTGTGTGCAAGTTGAATGTCGCACCGGCCACCAGGATGTGCAGACGCAGGCCCAATACGCATACCGGCTGGCCTTCATTCACCTCGCCGATGGAGGAGAAACTGACCTCTGAGGCATCGACGATGGTTACGCCGCCGCTGCCCTGGACCTCGACGGTTTCGTCCGGTCCGATGAACGCGGCCGTGTCCTCATCGAGTCCGATGCCGATCGCAAAGGGATTGTAGGCGAGGGCGGTGATGAGCCTCCCGAGCCGGTCTCGCTGCCGAAAATGCTGATCGATGATGAAGCGGTTGGTCAGTCCCAAGCCTGGTGCCAAGCGCACGCTGCCGGAGATCACCGCCGAGCCTTCGTCGCCGAACGCGATCATGTGTTCGCTCAAAATGCTGGCGCCTGCGCTGGTCCCTCCTACCGTGACACCGCGCGCATTGCTGACACGAATGAGTTTCGCGACCGGTGTGCCGCCTAGGAGCGTGGTGAGGCGCAGCTGATTGCCTCCGGTGAAAAAGATACCGCTGGCCTCTTCGAGCCGGCGCAGTCGGCCCGGCTCCTGGCAATCCCGGCGCGTGTCGAAATCCATCACCGCGACCTCGGCCGCGCCGAGATCCTTAAAAAGCTTCTCATAGCGCGGACCGGTCTCGTGCATGCGGCTGGCGGTGGGAATCACCACGATGTTCGCGCCTGAGCCGCCGGAAACCCGCACGAAGCGCTCGAGAATTTGGCGGTCGTTTTCTTTGTTTTCCGCTCCTCCGATCGGCACGATCCACCCGCGTGTCTCGCCGTCGGGAATTTTACTGGGCATTATTCGCAGCATCTCCACAGGCTTTGGCAGCCTGAATGATGACGGTTTCCGCGGCCTCTGTCGTGTCCCTGTGGCGGAAAGCAGCGGGGATGCGTTAGTGTCCCTGAGCGCGCTCAAATATATTCCGATAGATAACATTAATTACTGCAAAGAAGTATTTGATTATTATGATATTTAGCACTGAGTAAAGCCTTGACGCTGAATTCATCAACGCGCGCGGATGCAATCCTTGAGACTCACGATCTGGTGAAGGACTTCAATGGCTTCGTCGCTGTCGACGGCGTGTCGATGCAAGTGAAGCAGGGCGAGATCCATGCCTTGATCGGCCCCAATGGGGCCGGCAAAACGACGTTCTTTAATTTGCTGACCAAGTTCCTGCAGCCCACGTCCGGCACGATTTTCTATCGCGGGAAAAACATCACACGCGAAAAGCCCGCGGACATTGCCCGGCGCGGCGTTGTGCGGTCCTTTCAAATCTGCGCAATCTTTCCGCATCTGACGGCGTTGGAGAATGTCCGGGTCGCGTTGCAGCGAAATCTCGGCACCTCGTTCTATTTTTGGCGCTCGGAAAGAAGCCTGGCAAATCTCGATCGGCGCGCAAGGGAACTGCTCGCAGAGGTTCATTTGGATAATTGGGTGCATACCTTGGCATCGGACCTGCCGTACGGACGCAAACGCGCGCTGGAACTTGCTACTACTTTGGCGCTCGAGCCTGAGTTGATGCTTCTTGACGAGCCGACGCAGGGCATGGGTCATGAGGATGTCTCGCACGTGACCCGCCTGATCAAGAAAGTGTCAGCCAACCGCACGGTGCTCATGGTCGAGCACAACATGAGCGTCGTATCCTCCATTGCGGATACGATCTCGGTGCTGCAGCGAGGCCGCGTCATTGCCGCAGGTCCGTACGCTGAAGTCTCCAAAAATCCTCAAGTGATTGAAGCCTACATGGGCACGACGAGCACTGAGCTTGCGGGAACGGTCTGATGCCGCGCGAGATGCTCAAAATTGCCCAGCTCGAGGCATGGTATGGGGAATCGCACATTCTTCATGGTGTGGAATTCACAGTCGAAGAGGGCGAGATCGTTACGTTGCTCGGGCGCAATGGGGCCGGCAGAACGACCACCCTGCGCGCAATCATGGGCTTGGTCGGATCGCGCAAGGGATCGGTGCTGATCCAGGGAGTCGAATCGGTCGACCTTGCACCCCACCGAATCGCTCGAATGGGCGTAGGGTACTGCCCCGAGGAGCGCGGCATTTTCGCAGCGCTGTCGACCGAAGAGAATCTATTGTTGCCGCCTCGGCCCAAAGGCGCGCAGGGGATGCAGCTTGAGGAGATTTACGATATTTTCCCCAATCTGCTCGAGCGCGCTGCCAGCCCGGGGACGCGCCTGTCGGGCGGAGAGCAGCAGATGCTGGCGGTGGCGCGTATCCTGCGAACCGGTGCGCGCTTGTTGCTGTTGGACGAGATCTCCGAAGGCTTGGCGCCGGTCATCGTGCAGAAACTCGGCGATGTGATTCGCACCCTGCGTGCGAAAGGCATTACGGTGGTGCTGGTCGAGCAGAATTTCCGCTTTGCCGCGCCGCTCGCGGATCGGTTCTACGTGATGGAGCACGGCAAGATCGTGAAGCAGTTCGGCCAGTCCGAGCTTGCTTCGCAAATGGGATTGCTGCAGGAGTTCTTAGGTGTCTGACTTTCCAATATCGAAGAAGGATAACGACATGACGCGCAAATCAACAATCATGCTCTTGGGCGCACTGCTGGGCCTGTATGCATCCTCGCAAGCCAGCGCTGCTGCTGATCAAGTGGTCATTGGCGATATCGACGACATGTCGGGCGTGTACGCAGATGTCCTTGGCACGGCCGGCATCGATGTCATCAACATGGCGATCGAGGACTTCGGCGGCAAGGTGCTCGGCAAGAAAATCACGGTGCTGAGCGTCGATCATCAGAACAAGCCGGATATCGGGGCATCGAAGTTTCGCGAGTGGGCGGACCAGAACGGATTGACCATGGTGCTGGGCGGCTCGAACACCGGCGTCAGTATTGCGATGTCCAAGGTTGCCGCGGCGAAAAAGGTCATGTTCATCGCCATCGGCGCCGGCGGCGCGTCGCTCACCGGCGCGGATTGCACGCCGTACACCATCCACTACGCCTACGATACGACGGCACTCGGCAACGGCACCGCCAGCGCGATCGTCAAGCAGGGCGGCAAGAGCTGGTTCTTCGTGACCGCCGACTACGCCTTTGGTACCCAACTGCAAGAGGCGGCCACGCGCGTGGTGTTGGCCAACGGCGGCAAGGTCTTGGGTGCGGTGCGGGCGCCGCTCGGCACGACGGACTATTCTTCGTTCTTGCTGCAAGCGCAGTCGTCGGGCGCTCAGGTTTTAGGATTGGCAAATGCCGGCACCGACTTCTCGAACTCGCTCAAGGCAGCGAATGAGTTCGGCATCACGAAGACCATGAAGCCGGCCGCGCTGCTGGCCTTTCTGACAGATATTCATGCCTTGACGTTGAAAACCGCGCAGGGCCTGTACCTGACCACCGGCTGGTACTGGGACTTGAACGACCAAACGCGAGCCTTCGGCAAGCGCTTCTTTGCCAAGGTCAAGCGCATGCCGACCATGGACCAAGCCGGTTATTACTCCGCGACCATGCAGTACCTGAATGCCGTCAAGGCGGCGGGCTCGACCGACTCGGACAAAGTCATGGCGCAGATGAAAAAGGCCAAGATCAACGACATGTTCACGCAGGGCGGCTATGTTCGCGCCGATGGACTCATGGTCCACCCCATGTATGTCATGCAGGTCAAAACACCGGCGGAATCGAAGTATCCTTGGGACTACTACAAGGTCGTCAAGGTGATGACGGGCGAGGAGGCAGACGGCTCGCAACCGGATGCGACCTGTCCGATGATCAAGAAGTAAACTTCAAGATCGCTCCTTGGTTTGCACGCGGCGCTGTCGAATGATGGTATGTGATCCGTGACGACCGTCTTCGGTGTACCGTTGCCTGCGATCTTGGGCCAGCTCATGTTGGGGCTGGTGAATGGATCGTTCTATGCACTGCTGAGCTTAGGATTGGCCGTGATATTCGGCCTGCTCGGCGTCGTCAACTTCGCGCACGGCGCGTTTTACATGCTGGGCGCATTTGCGGCCTACATCGGCTTGGAAGCGTTCGGCATCAACTATTGGTGGGCGTTGCTGCTCGCGCCGTTGGCCGTGGGCCTCTTCGGCATCGTCATCGAGCGCCTGCTGCTGCGGCACCTGTATCAAGTCGAGCCGGTGTACGGATTGCTTCTGACCTTCGGCATCGCCCTGATTGCCGAGGGCGTCATGCGCAGCCAATTCGGTGCCTCCGGCAAGTCGTACCCCGTGCCCGAACTGCTGCAAGGCGGCTTGAACTTGGGTTTCATGGTGCTGCCCACGTATCGGGCTTGGGTTATTTTCGCCTCCGTTACCGTGTGCGGGACTACGTGGTTTCTGATTGAGCGCACTCGATTGGGCGCGAGGCTGCGCGCCGCCACCGAGAATGCGAAATTGGTGCAAGCCTTCGGCATCAACGTGCCTCTGCTCGTCATGTGTACGTATGGCGCCGGAGTGGCGCTGGCGGCGCTTGCGGGAGTGCTCGCAGCGCCCGTGGTTCAAGTCAGCCCGCTCATGGGCTCGGAACTCGTGATCGTGGTATTCGCGGTCGTGGTTATCGGCGGCATGGGTTCCATCGTCGGAGCCATCGTCAGCGGTTTGGTGCTCGGGCTCATCGAAGGACTGACCAAGGTCGTTTATCCCGAAGCCTCCAATGTCGTGGTCTTCGTCATCATGGCGCTGGTGCTGATTTGGCGGCCGGCCGGTCTTTTCGGCAAAGAGCACTAGATGCGCGCCCAGATCGCCGTGTATGTCATTCTGGTCGCGCTGGCGCTGCTTGCGCCCTTTCTCGGCCTGTATCCCGTATTTCTCATGAAGCTGTTGTGCTTCTCCATGTTCGCCTGCGCATTTAATCTGTTGCTCGGCTTCACCAAGATGCTGTCGTTCGGTCACGCGGCTTATTTTGGCGCGGCTGCCTACGTTACCGGCTGGCTGGTGACGGTCAAAGGGTGGGGCACCATCGAGGGCATTCTCGGCGGCGTCCTTGTCGCCATGCTCCTCGGCCTGGTGATCGGCGCGATTGCCGTGCGCCGCCAAGGTATTTATTTTGCAATGATCACGCTGGCCTTGGCACAGGTGGTGTACTTCGTTTGCCTGCAGGCAGATTTCACCGGCGGTGAGAATGGTCTGCAAGGGATTCCTCGCGGCAGCATCTTCGGCCTGATCGGTCTCGGCAACGACCGGACTATGTACTACTTCGTGTTGGCGGTGTTCGTGGCGGTGTTTCTGCTGATTCGCCGCATCGTGCACTCGCCCTTTGGCCAGGTCCTCAAAGCGATTCGGGCCAACGAGCCACGCGCCATTTCTCTAGGGTACAAAGTCGATCGCTACAAGCTCACTGCTTTTGTCTTGTCGGCCAGTCTCTCCGGATTGGCCGGGGCGCTCAAGGCGTTGGTGCTGGGGTTCGTCACGCTGTCGGACGTGAGCCAGGGAAATTCCGGCGAGGTCATTCTCATGAGTTTGCTCGGCGGCAGCGGCACGTTCCTGGGACCGGTGGTCGGTGCCAATCTCGTTGTAACGCTGCAGGAGTACCTTTCGGACGTGGTCGGCGCCTGGGTTTCGGTCATCATAGGCGCCATCTTCGTGATATGCGTGCTGATTTTCCGCCGCGGTTTCGTCGGCGAAATTCAGCGGCGCTTCGTGCGCACCCAATAGTCAGGCACCGGGGGCCGCTTCGATGACGTAAATCTTGGCCCGCACTGACTTGCGAAAAAAATAGAGTGACGAGAGGCCCATGAGAATTACTCCGGCGATACTCGTGCCGTAGGCGCCGGCAGTGAAGACTTGCAGCCAATTCAGCTGCGGCAGACCGAAATTGCGCCATATCAAAAGTGCACAGCTTCCTAGGTACCCGAACGCATCGGCGATATAAATCAGAAACCCCGCCGTGCCCACCGTGCCGCTTGCTGCGATCAAGCGGTCAAACAGCATGGCATTGAAGGGCACGTAAGCCATGTAAAGTCCTGCGCCGCTCAAGATCATCCATACAAGCGGCGACAGCACACCCGCCTGAAAGGCGAGCGTCGACAGTCCGAGCAGGAGCATGCCGGCCATCACAATTCCATGAATCACCAGCAGCGCCTTGGTGTTGTCGCGAACGACGATGATGACGCCGAGTATGGTCAAGGAAAGCACTGCCACCGGCAGCTCGCTGGCGGTGAATACCGCGGCAGCCTGCCCGAATCCGAGCGCAGTCCAGATTTCGGCGGCAAAATTGTCGCGGAAGTCGCGGATTGCAGAGGTCAGCACGTAGAAGACAACGAGCAACGCAATGCCCATGCCGTACCGGCGCAAGAATCGCATGCGCGCCGCGGAATCCATCGGAGCACGGCGAACGCGCGCCGCCTCGTCCTGCAGGCTGGGGGCCGGCAACTGAGACAGCAACCATACGGATAGTCCCAACAGCGGAAAGAAAAGCGCGCCGGCTGCAGCGGGCATCCAGAACGGATTGACGTGCCAGTCCTCCATGAGCAATTTCCCGACCGACTTCACCACGCCCGAGGAGACGATGAAGCTCGCACAGAGAATGGCACCGAGCACCTCTGACGTGCGCCGTCCCTCCATGAAACCAAACACCAGTCCCCAAATGAGGCCCAGGGGCAAACCGTTCAGAAACATCGCAAACACGTTCCACGGAGCCGGCACCATGGCGAAGAGGATGAGTGCCAGCCAGGCGAGAAAGATGAGTACCAGGATGGCCGAGGCGCGCTTGCCCGGCGTGATCTCCGCAATCAATTTCACGCCGATCAGCTTCGAGACTGCGTAGCCAAAAACCTGTGCGAGAACCAATGCGATTTTATAATCCAATGCGAAATGCCAACCGGGTACGATCGTATACAGCGCGACCGTAAACGGCTTGCGAAACGCAAACATGCAGAAATACGCCGCAAACCCCGCCGATCCGGCAAAGAGCGTGAACAATATGGGATTGGCTTTCTCGAGCGCCTGATGGAGCTTACCGGTCACGCGCGCAGAATCATCCACTGGGGCATGTCGCAGACTACCCCGAAAAAGGTTCTCGATACCACCCGTGGGAGGGCGCCCAAGATTGGCTGCGTAATTCGCTGATCAGCAGCCGAGCGCCGCGTGCAGGGAGCCGAGTTGATGCTCAGCGTGCCTTAGAATCTCGGCGCAGTTCTGCGGCGTGAGATGCAGCCTGCCGAAGGACTTGATGCTGTCGGTGTCGACGGAGCGCGGCCCCGGCTCGCGCAGCACCCGCGCGAGGGCGACGGCAACCACCAGGACATCAGTGAGGTCGGCATCATGCTTGCCGCTGTGATCATGGTCGTCCTGATCGCCGAGCGCTTCGGCCATGTGCTCGTCGAACCCCCAATTCTCCAGAACCGCTTTGCCGATGGCGGCGTGCCAACTGGCGATCATGTCGACGAACGTCGGGTCTTGATACAACTTATCGGATTTGCCCACCGAGCGAACCATGATGTAGAGGCGGCCGATGCCATGGAGCAAACCCGTTAAGAACGCCTCTTCCGGACTGATGCGTGTGCGCCGGGCAACCACCTGACAGATCGCCGCGACGGAAATGCTCTGTTCCCACAGAACGTTCAGCGGTTTGGAAATGCTGCGTAATGCCGGTGCCAGGCGCAATTGCTTGACGGCGAAGGACATCGCGGCGCTTTGCACCGGCCGGTGACCTAGTCGTGTAATCGCCGCTCTCAGGTCGGTCAAGTGTTTGCCTGCCGGATTGAATGCGGCAGAGTTTGCGGCTTGCAGCAGACGTGCTGCCAGCCTGGGTTCGGTACCGACGATTCTGACAATCTCAGTTAGACCGACATCGGGTTCCGCCAACGCCTTGCGAATTCGCATTACGACGTCCGGGAAGCACGGGAGATTGACGGTTCCCTTGGAAACCTCGGTGGCCAGATTTACCAAAAAGGCCAGTGCGGACTCGCGCTCATCTCCACTGACCGCGGCAGCATTGGTCGTCGCAACCGTTGGTGCAGGAATCGGTGTGGGCGCTGGCACACTCCTGGCTTGAGGCGGCGCGCTCCTGGCTTGGGGCGCGGCATTGGTCTTTGACGGAGTGCTGTTCCTGGTGGGCGAGGCACTCACCTTAGGCGCCGTGGGCCTCGGGGCGGCGCCGGGCTTTGCCGCCGTGTCCGAGCGAACCGCAGGCGCAGTTTTCCCTTGAACTGTTTCTTTCGCTTTGCCGGGAGGTGCTGATGCGACATTCGCCATAGTTGTATCTTCACAATGAACTGCGCGCACACGAGGTGCTTCCATGCGCGTCTCGAAAATCGATTGCACCTACTGGGTCCTCCTTCAAATTTCGGCTCATTCCGGCAAATCTTGACTAAATATCTCAGGGTTGCTCAGGAAAACCCCTAATCCCCCTCCCTTATGAGACCGGCAGCACGTCCGAGGTCGATGTTGCACTGCGCCATCAGCGGGAGTTGTGCAGGCTGACTCAAGGTTGCGATTTGACAGGGCGTCGGCCACGATCGATTCATCGCTCATTTCTAGGAGACGCATGTGACACTCTTCATCAAGGCAGCGCTGTTTTCTACGCTTGCCGCGTCTTTACCCGTTTCCCTGCAAGCCGCCCCCACGTATCACGTGTTTGTCACCAACGAGCGATCCGGTGACGTCACGGTCATCAACGGCGCCGACCTCAAAGTCGTGGCGACGATTTCGGTGGGCAAGCGACCGCGCGGCATCCACGCGAGCCCGGACGGCAGAGTGGTGTACGTCGCGTTGAGCGGCACGCCGATCGCGGCGCCGCCGCGAATCGACGCGCACGGCAATCCGGTGTTTGAGAAAAAAAAGGGCGACGACGATGACAGCGCAGACAAGGCCGACAAGGCTGCGGATGGCATTGGCGTGCTGGACGTCGCGAAAAGGAAACTGACCGGCAAATTGCACGCGGGGTCGGATCCCGAGGAATTTGCTCTGAGTAAAGATGGACGCCACATCTATATTTCGAACGAAGACACCAAGACCGCCAGCGTGATCAATATTGCTACGGGAAAATTGGAGCACATTATTCCGGTCGGGCAGGAGCCCGAAGGAGTGACGACCACTCCGGATGGCAAGCAGTTCTACGTGACGTGCGAAGCCGGCGGCGATATTTACGTCGTCGATGCCACATCGTTTTCGGTCGTGGCGCATTTCAAGGTGAATGAACGGCCGCGCAGCGTCGCCTTCATGTCGGGCGGTGGAATCGGCTTCATTCCGTCGGAATCGTCAGGCGAGCTGAACATCATCGATTCCACGAAAGCCAGTGTGCTGAAGACCATTACGCTGCCGGCCGGTTCGCGGCCGATGCGGGTCCAGTTGTCGCCCGATGAAAAGCGCCTGTATGTGAGCAATGGCCGCGCGGGCACGATTTCCGTATTTGATACCCACAGCTATGCTTTGCTGAACAGCATCAAGGTCGGAACTCGGCCGTGGGGCATCGGTATATCGCCCGACGGCAAATTTCTGTTCTCCGCCAATGGTCCGTCCAACGACGTGTCGGTCGTCGACTTAACGTCCAATCAGGAGGTAGCTCGCATCAAGGCCGGCTCGAGTCCCTGGGGCATCGCGGTCACTTCCCGATGACGAAGACTTCTTGGACGGCAATGCTGCGCGTGAATCCCTGCTTGAATGCGCGTGCGCGAAGTATCGTCGTGGCAGTCAACTTGATCGGCTTGTCGTAGCGCAGATCCGACCTTTCGGGCACGCTACCGTCCAGGGTGTAGCGGATTTCGGCACCGGGCTCCTTCTCCGTCATTGAAACCTGAACAGGTCCGGCAAATGTTCCACTGACTGGCGTCATGGTGGGCGGTGCCAGTACCGTGGGCCCGGGCAGGCTGTTGATCCACTCGCCGAGTAGAGCAACTCCCCGACGATCGATGGTTTCGCGTGCCAGCGGCGGCATCTTGATGTCGTCGTTCGTGTCGACGCGCATGTAGGCAATTGACCGCCAAATGTCGTGCGGAGCGATCACGCGCGGCCTGTCGATACCTTGATCTATCAATACCGGTCCATCGATGAGACCTTGGTCGGCAAGCGGCGTGTCGTAACGGGCATCGAAGTTTGCAACAGTGCCGCCCGGACGATGGCATTGAGAGCAATTCGCATCGAGGTAGGAGCGGGCACGATCCTCGAGGCTTCGCGACGCATCGCCGGTGGCGGCAAGAGCGGGAAATGCCGGCGCAGCGTCGTCCTTGAATGCGGGTGTAAACAAGCCAAGGTGGTTCCATGTGCGCATTTCGTTATCGCTCACGCCTGAAGGATAGGTGAAGGTTCGATTCAATTGGCGCGTTTTTACTCCGAGCACGCTACCGGCATTCGCCGTATGGCAGGTAAGGCAGTCTTGCCTGCTCGGGTAGTACCAAGTCTGGTTGCGGACTTCGCCCGTCGCCGAGCTGATCGGAATCGTTTCGGTTTCGCTGCCCGTCAGCAGATCCGCATCGCTGCCGTCGGAGCGCCATTTGTACAGCACGCCGTAGACGCCGCCGTCGGCGTCGCGCACCAGCAGGCGTGTTTCAAGGCGACGCTTCGAACTTGGGTTTGCGGCATCGACAGGCAAATCAAAGTTCTTCACAAAGACGGTGCCCGGAGGAAAGCGCCATTCACCCGTGGGAGCGAAGGAAATCTGTCCTTTAGGGACGGCAATCCACCGCAACTTGTCGGCGCCGTCCGACCAAAACGGCACATTGAGATCGTAGGGAATGAGCCCAGGGTTTGCTGTCCGCTTGGCCGTGTCGCTGAAGACGCCCGTTTGAGACAGCAGGGCCGGCATTTTACCGTCAGCGCGAGCAGGCATCTGCAAGTAAGGCGGCGGCTCGATCCGAGTTGCAACGCCGTAGGGCGCGTGTCTCGAGCAGCCAAGTGCTGACATGAGCACCGATGCCAGACCAATCTTAGCCGCCGCAGTCAATTCCCGCCGATTCATTAGCGCCAATATATAGTAATCACCTCTCACCCTGCACCCGCGAGACAAACATGAAACCCAGCTTGCCCGTCCTCTTGAGCGTGAACGGCGGATACGTCGATGCCGCCGGCTACCTCGCGCTGCATGGATTGTTCACCACGCACGTCACGGGAAACTTTGTGACGCTGGGGGCAACGCTCGTCATGGGTACCAGCGGTGCGCTCGCGAAAGTGTTGGCCCTGCCGATGTTTTGTCTGGTGGTGATGGCGGTGCGGCTGCTCAGTGTGGCGTTGATGGCAAAGAATCTTCCTGCGCTGCGCACGATACTGGGACTTAAAGTCGCGCTGTTGACCTTGGGTGCCGCGCTTGCGATCTTCTTCGGGCCTTTCGATACCGGAGACGGATGGGCGGCGCTGATGACGGGAATGGCGCTGGTCGCGGCGATGGCGATTCAGAATGCCATCCATCGAATTCATATGGGTGCGCTGCCGCCGACGACCATCATGACCGGCAATACCATTCAAATCATGATCGATCTTGCGGATCTGCTGCGCGGCGCGCCGGGTTCGGTTAGCGAGGCGACCCGATTGCGTCTATCGCGAATGTCGGCGAGTGTCACGGCCTTTGCGGCCGGATGTGCGGCGGCGGCACTCATGTATGCGAAGGAGGGCATTTGGTGCTTCGCGATCCCGCCGCTGGTCGCCGCGTGCACCCTGTGGCTGGGTGAATCGAGCGAGGAGAAAATCTAGGCCGCGCCATGTCCCGATTTGACTGTGCATTCCGATGTACTCGGTAGGACGAGAGATTGGCAGTCAATGGGAGCGATTATGGACAACACAATGCGGGGTGCCCCCGAAGCAGCCCTAACTCCGGGCGAGCAATCTGCAGTGCAGAACTCGCAGGGCACCGGCAAGTTGAAGTTGCTGTTGGTCTGGCTCGCCGTCGCGCTGCCGCTGATCTGGGGCGTCATCAAAACGCTGGAGGACGGCATCGATATCATGCCTTGACGCCCAATAAACTTCCCAAGTCGAGTCTTTGAGGCGCGCCTATAATGCCTCGAGGTCATCTGACGAAGGGGAGTTTCATGCTGAAGGGGAATTTCGCGCTCGCGTCCATCTTGGCGCTGGCGTTGATTGATTGTGCATGCGCTGCCGATGAGTCTGCAGTGCCCGCCGCCGACTACGCCGATTCCGGCATTTGGCTGTGCAGACCTGACCGGCAGGATGCGTGCACGGCGCCGCAAGATGCGACCATCGTCGCCGTCAATGGCAAGTTGACGCGTGAAGCCTTTCACGCGGCGAAAAATCCCCCCATCGACTGCTTCTATGTCTATCCGACCGTATCCAACCAGCCGGGCGGCAATTCGGACCTGAGCATCACCGGTGCGGAAAAGTTGGTCGTCAATGCGCAGTTCGCTCGCTTCGCTGCGAAGTGCCGCTTATTTGCGCCCATGTATCGTCAAGTTACTCTGACTGCATTGCGCGCGATGATCGTCGGCAAGCCGATTCCCGTTGATCGCGATTTGGGATACCACGACGTGCTTGCCGCCTGGAACTACTATCTCGCGCATGACAATCAGGGCCGGGGTGTCGTGCTCGTGGGCCACAGTCAAGGTTCCGGCGTCTTGACTCGATTGATCAAGGAAGAGATCGACGGCAAGCCCGTTCAAAGCAAGCTGATCTCGGCCATTTTGATGGGAACGAGCTTGCCGGTGCCGAAGGGCAGCGATGTCGGCGGAGCATTCAAGCACATTCCCGTGTGTCATTCGAACAACCAGACCGGCTGCGTAATCGCCTTTGCCGATTTTCGCGCCAATGTTCCGCCGCCGGCGAATTCACGTTTTGGCAAGGCGCCTGAGGGCATGCAGGCCGCCTGCGCGAACCCAGCCGCGCTCGGCGGCGGCTCAGGCATCCTCGACGCCTATCTTTCCGCCGGCCGCATCTCCACCGGCTCTGATGGTCCGCGCGAGCCCTACGACTGGACGCAGCCGCCGAAGCCGATCGAGACCGCGTTCGTCAAGGTACCCGGCCTGCTCAGCGCCGAGTGCGTGGCCAATGAGCATGGGTCTTATTTGGCGGTGACGGTTCACCCCACTCCGGGCGGCGTGCGCACCAATGACATCTCGGGCGATGTGGTCGTGAATGGACAAGTGCTCGAAGACTGGGGCCTGCATCTCATTGATGCCAACCTCACCATGGGAAATTTGGTCGCCATAGTGGGCGATGAGAGCAAAGCGTATCTCAAGGGAAAGAAGTAAATTCTGATGTTGAAGCCATTCATGCTGGCTGCGGCAGCCATGATGCTGATGGGCGCGAGCGCGCCGCCGGAATACTCCATTCAAGCGATACGCTATGGTGTTTCTCCAGGGATTCCCGTGGGCGCCCTGGTTGTCGGCGGACCGAAAGACGAAAAGGTCGACGTCGATTTTGTCGTGTGGCTCGTTCGCGGCGGCGGTCACAACATCCTGTTCGACAGCGGGTTCCACCGCGAGCGCTGGCTCAAGCAGTGGAAGGTCACCGACTATCTGCGGCCGGATGAAGCCGTGCGACAGACAGGTGTCAAGCCGGAAGAGGTCACCGATATCGTGATCAGTCACGCGCACTGGGATCACATGGGCGGCATCGACCTGTTTCCCAAGGCGACGGTGTGGATCCAAAAGGACGAGTATCGCTACTACACCGGCGACGCCTGGCAGAGCGGGGGACAGCATGGGGGCATCGATCCGGACGACGTCCAGCAATTGGTTAAACTGAACACCGAAGGAAGGCTCAGGCTTGTCGACGGCGACGACGTGGAAATTCTGCCCGGCGTTCGCGTGTTTACCGGCTCAAGGCATACCTACGCGTCGCAGTACCTTAGGGTGGACGGTAAAACTCCATTCGTGCTGGCCTCGGACAATGTGTACTTTTACCGCAACTTGGCCGAACACAAAGCCAGTGCAACATTTAGCGATGCCGATCACGCGGCGAACATCAAAGCGCAAGAACGCATGATCGAGCTGGCAGGATCGGTCGATCGCATCGTGCCGGGTCACGACGCGCTGCAGTTTCAGAAATTTCCCGCCGAAGGGCGGGTGGCGAGAATCAGGTAATAATCCGCACCCGGCCCATGAAATCTCGCTTGCCGACCGGCAGTCCCTTCCAGCGCAGGATGTCGTAAGCCGTGCTTGCGTGAAAATAAAAATTGGGCTGAGAAAAAGAAAGAAGGAAGTTCTCGGCGGTGAAGTTCATCTGCCGCTCGCCGAATGCGAAGCGCATATCCCGTCCCACGAAAGCATCGATTTCCGCGGCATCGATTGTCTCGAGCGCCGCATGCGCATTCGCGATTTTGGCCTTGAGATCGGCGAACGTTTGCGGCGGCGGCGTCATGTCCGGAGAGAAGACTCCCTTGCGCACACCCTCGATGGCGCCCAGTGAATGCACGGCGGCGGACTTTACCTGATACGCAAAGGGCAGCATATCCGGAGCGAGCCGGGCCTGGATGATTTCCTCGGCAGCGAGCTTTTGCCCGGTGCAGTATGCCTCGGCCTTGTCGATCAAACCGCCGAGCGAGCCCAAAATCTGCCGAAAAGAAGGGATGGTTGCGTCATACAAGGAAAATGCCATGTGCGCTAACCGCCTTTCTTGTGCTCAGCTTGCCATTTTGCCACCGCCGCCATGGTGTTCTCGACGTGCTTGTCGGGATTGAGGGCGGTGTATTCATAAAGAATGGTGCCGTTGGGCGCAATCACGTACGAAGTTCGATTGGTGTACGACGTGATGAAAATATGGGCATCGTAAGCCGTGGATATTTTTTTGTCGGCATCGGATGCGACGGCAAATTTGTTGCGGCATTCGCTCACCGAAAATCTATTCAGGGTATCGATCGAATCGTGCGACACGCCGATTACTGTGGCCCCCATCGCCTTGAACTTGTCGGTCGCCTCCGCGAACTCGTGCGCCTCAATCGTGCATCCCTTGGTGAAAGCTGCGGGATAGAAATATAACACGACCGGGCCGTTCTTAAGTGCATCGGCGAGCGAGAATGTGAAAGGCTTTCCCGCCAGAGTGGCAGGCGTTGTGAAGGCGGGTGCTTGCGCGCCCGGCTTCAGTGCCGCATAAAGGGGCGAGGCGAGCACGAAACAGCCGAATGCAATAATAATCGAACGACGCATACTAGCTCCCTGCAATGATTTGTCTTACCGCGGTGCTCTGCATTTCACTGCCGGCGCGTTATTGGCAGCAGGCTTATCAGCAATGGCGGCCTTCAGTGTACCCTCGGCAGCCAATTGATCAAATGCAACCTGCTGCAGGGTGGTTGCCTGCTCGCCGGACAGGCCCAATTCGAACCCGGAACACTCGCGGGCGCCGAGCGTGCGCGGATCTTTTCCCGTGATGCTGCCGAACAGCACGAGTGCCTCCAAGTAATCGCCGTACGTGCTCGCGTGGTAGCTGTCATAGGTCCACAAGTTGATCTTGCCGGCGTCGATGCCATCGAACGGATTGGCATCGGCGACACCGGCATGCATCGCGCGGATCCAGGCATCGCCCACGGGAATGACCTTGATGCCGGCCGTTCCTGCCGCGGCTTGGTTGTATCCGTCTCGAACATCATGCGCCATCGCTTCGATCGGCTTACCGAACCAGGCGCCCCGGGGTTGGTAGGTTTGGTCTGCGCGCGGCCAAGTTGCCATGACGCCGATCTCTACTTTAGCGTTCTTGCCCCGCAGGAACTCAGCCATCTGACGGACGGTTGCAATCAATACCGCGGGATCGCCGGGCTTTTTCGGATCTAAGGTGCTGTAGCCGTGCATGATCACGGCGTCCCATGGCCGCTGCCCAATCACATCCAGCTTGTGTTCCAGGTGCCAGTCGATACCCACGCCGGGCTCGGTTTCCAGGTAAACGTCGTAGGTCAGTCCTGCCTGAACTGTGAATGACTTGAACAGAGCCGGCACGCCGCCCTGGCCGGCACTGTTAAGATCAGTGACGGAATCGGCGCGGTAGTAACGCACCGGCGAACCATATGCGAAGGTAAAGCTGTTGCCGATGAATAAGATGCTGCCGCCGAATGAATTGGCCGCCACGCTCAACAGGGCTAACGCGAATATACATTGGGTGCGGCTGTGCGCGCGTTGTAGAATCCATTTTATGGCGTCAGCCGGCATCCCGTACATGTTGCCACTTTTGTTTATGCGGCTCCAGATAATATGAGCAGAGACGACGAAGATCGTATCTTGCACGGCCTGTACTATTACCGCGAGAGCATCGACGAGGATGTGCAGGTGTCGAGCGAGCAGTTGTTATGGCTCGCCATGCACCCGCTGCAAGAGGGAGACGCGTGGAGCAAAGATGGCAAGCTTCAGAGCCTGGATCCTTCCGAGTTTCCGGAGGACATTCGCGGCAAGCTGGTCACGGCAAAGCTCGAGTTGCCGCTCCGTTACTTGCAATACCGGCGCTTGATTACCTACGCGCGGCGCAGCGATGGAATGCTTTATGCGGCGGTGACCTTTGCGGGTGCGGATCGCGCCATCCGCCTGCACACACGGCGCGGCCGCATCGATTTGTGGTACCGAGAGCATCGCGACGGCGCGATCGGCGTGACCATCACCATGCTGATTTCCCTTCTCACCGCGCTCGTCACTGTGCTGATACTCAATAAATTTCTACGGCCTTAAGTTCTCAGCGCCGACTGTTGCGCATTTGCAAATTCGTTATGTTGCACGACGCTTGCGCCTTATCACGCATCGCGGCCGCAGCATTTACTCTGGTGTTTACATATACGGAGCGGCATCGATAAATGAGACGTGCGTCACTGGCGTTATGGTGACTGTCGCTGTTTTTAGACGGCCTGAATCACGGAGAATGTTGCGCACTACAAGTGCCGATCGCAACTGGGAAAACGCAACATGTCACGCAGGAACGCGCGCCGTAATTGGTTACCGGCAACCGCCATTCTCGGAATTACATTAAGTCTAACGGCGTCGAACCTCGACAGCAGAGCTCCCGCTGCGGCCGTTCACTTGGCTCGCGCCGTGGCCGCAAAACCACGAGTGACCGCATCCCTGCCCACGCACCTGGGTGTTGCTTCGAATTACTCCCGCCATCGCTACATCGTCCAATCCGACAGCGCGCGCATGGCGCGTGACGCGGTGTTGCGAGCGGGCGGGGTGGTGAACGGCGATTTAAGCGTCATCCGCGCGGTTGCCGCCGCACTCGATGAGCGCGAGCTTGCCGCGCTTCGCGCGCAGGCGTTGCCGCAATTGCAGATCTATAAGGATTCGGCGGTCATCGCCAGCTCCCTGGGAACCCTCCCCGAGACTTATTATCCGAGCGAAGTGGACGCCGCCAATCTGCATCTCGGCGGCATGACGGGACGCGGCGTAACCGTAGCAGTGCTCGATTCGGGCTTATGGGGTCAGCAGGGTCCCGACCAGAATGCACCCGGTCAGGGGAACAGCCGAGTGCTGGCGCAGTACGATGTCATTGCGGCGCGGCAGAATCCGTACTACTCCTCGGCGTCCTCGTTGCAGTCTTATAGCGCCAACATCAACGATCCCTACGGCCACGGCACGCACGTTACCTCTATCATCGCCAGCAGCGGTGTAGCCACGACCGGCAAATATCAAGGTGTCGCGCCGGGCGTCAGTCTCGTTTCCGTGCGGGCATTGGATAGCAACGGCCAAGGGCTCTATTCCGATGTGATCAGCGGCGTTCAATGGGTCATCAATCAGCGGGCTCGATACCATATTCGCGTGCTCAATCTGTCGTTGGGTGCGCCGCCCTCGGGACCCTACTGGCAGGACCCGCTCAATCAGGCTGTGATGGCGGCATGGGCGTCAGGCATTGTCGTCGTCGCTGCGGCCGGCAATCGGGGTCCGGACCCCTTGTCCATCAACGCGCCGGGCAATGTTCCTTATGTCATCACGGTCGGCGCCGTCACTGACAATTATTATCCGATGCAGTCGAAGCAATATCGACTGGCGAGCTTCTCCTCTGCCGGTCCGACGTTCGAGGGATTCGTCAAGCCCGACGTGCTCGGCATGGGCGGCCATATCAAAGCCTACGCTCCCGACAACGGCACGCTGGCGCAAGAATATCCTTCTTGGATCACCGAGCCCTACAGCGACATGACCATGTCGGGCACATCACAGGCAGCTGCGACGGTAAGCGGCGTCGTGGCGCTGATGCTGCAGGTGAATCCAGCCTTGACGCCCGATCAAGTCAAGTGCCACCTCATGGACGGCGCGCACCCGGCCGTGAATTCCACCGGAAACTTGGCATACAGCGTTTTCCAGCAGGGCTCCGGCCTCGTGGATGCACACGATGCTGCCTACAGCAACGCGTCAAAGTGCGCCAATCAGGGTCTCAACGTGGTGCTTGATCTGGCGGGCTTGCAGCACTATGGCGGTCGCGCAAACGAAGACGCGAACGGAAATTTCTACATCATGCAGGTGTCTTCTGCCAACGCCAATCCGTTGCGGTCATTGGTGGGCGGCTTGCTGGGCGGCGTCAGCAATTTGGTATCGAAGGTCCCCTTGGTGGGCGGCCTCTTGAAAGGCGTGCCCCTGCTCCTCGATGGTTTGCTGTGGAATGGCCAATACACTTCGGGCAGCGGCTACTCGTGGAGCGATGGCTACGCATGGAGCGACGGCTATGCATGGAGCGACGGCTACGCGTGGAGCGATGGTTACGCATGGAGCGACGGCTACGCATGGAGCGACGGCTATACGAGCGTCGACGTTCCGCAGCCGGAATAAATAGCCCTCCATGCCGAATCGCAGGAGCATTTTTCACATCTTGGTTGCCTGCGTTGCGGTGGCGGCGCTCAGCTCGGTCGCGGCCGCAGCGGCGCCGGTTCCGGCCGTTCGGCCCATGTATTTCGAGCACTTGACCATGCGCGATGGGCTCTCCATGAGCACCATCAACAGCATCTTGCAGGACTCGCAAGGCTACATCTGGCTTGCCACGGAAGCCGGGTTGAACCGCTACGATGGCTATACGGTGCGCCAGTTCCGCCGTGAGCGCGGCAATGCGCATGGACTTGCCAGCGACTATATCTGGTCGATGGCGGAAGACTCGCACAGCGATCTGTGGCTTGCGACCGACGGCGGCGGCGTGGCGCGCTGGGACCGCCATACCGAGACCTTCCAACAATTCAGGCACGATTCAGGCCGCCCGGATTCTTTGGCCAGCGACGGTGTGCGGGCATTGTTGATTGACTCCAAGGGATTGATTTGGGCCGGAACCAAGGACCATGGACTTGACGTTCTGGACCCCAGCACCGGTTTGGCTCGGCATTTTCGGCATCGAAATTCTGATATCTATTCTCTGCCTTCCGATAACATCGGCGCGCTATATGCCGACCATGAAGGCCGAATTTGGGTGGGCACGGATGGCGGCTTGAGCCGTTACGACTCGATGACCGATGGCTTCATCACCTACGGCGAAGCCATGACCTCGGCCAAGATGAGCGACTTACGCGTGCGGGCGATTCGCGAGGATCACAACGGCGCACTGTGGATCGGCACCGTGAGTGACGGTCTGGCTCGGCTCGATCAGAACAGCAGCATATTCACGGTGTTCCGCCATGACGCCGGTGATCCGCATTCTTTGAGCCACAACCATGTTTGGGCGGTGCTGGAAGACGATGCAAAGCGTGTCTGGGTGGCGACCGCCGACGGGTTGGACCTCTATGACCGCAGCACCTCCTCCTTCGTGCGTTATGGCCACGACGCCGACAATCCGCAGAGCCTGCGCGATGCCGACGTCCTATCTTTGTACCAGGACCGCGGCGGCGTGCTGTGGATCGGAACGCGTGAGGGCGGTGCCAGTCACTGGAATCCACGCAGTTGGCTGTTGGGACACTACTTCAGCGATGCGTTTCGCGGCGCCCAGGTCATATCCTTCGCAGATGATGAGGCCGGGAAAGTTTGGGTAGGAACGATCGGCGGAGGGCTGATCGAGATCGACACCCATACCGGCCGCGAACGTCACTACGGCACCGACAAATCCGGCGGCGGACCCCAGCTCTCGGATGACCGCGTCATGGCGCTGCTCAACGATCATCAGGGAAGCTTGTGGATTGGAACAATGTCCGGGGGCCTCGACCGGCTCGATATTGCCACCGGCAAGCTGCGCATCTACCGCTCAACGGCCGCCGATGCAAGCACATTGCCGGCCGACGGTGTCATGTCGCTGTATGAGGACCGGCTCGGCACGCTGTGGATCGGCACGTTCCGCGGCGGCTTGGCCAGCATCGATCGGGCGACAGACAAGATCACGCGCTACCCGTTTGGATCGGCGGCCGCGAATTCCCTCAGTAGCTCGAAGGCCAGCGCCATCGTGGAGGACGCGCTCGGCAATCTGTGGATCGGCACTCCCGGCGGCGGTCTCAATCTCCTTGAGCGGAAAACCGGCCGTTTCTATGGCTACCGGCGCGACGATCGCGATCCGAAGAGCCTGAGCGACGACACTGTGTACGCGCTGCACATCGATTCGCACGGGGATTTGTGGGTCGGTACCGCGGGAGGGGGGCTTGACCGTGTCATCGGCAGCTCGGCGCAGCCGCAGACCGTGCAATTCGAAAATCAGTCCGCGTTGAGCGGAATGCCGAGCCAAGTGGTGTACGGAATCGAATCGGACCGGGAATCGCGTCTATGGCTCAGCACCAACAACGGACTGGCTCGATTCGATCCAAAATTGCATTCGTTCAAGCTTTTCCATCAAGTGCACGGTCTGCAAGACGAAGAATTCAATGTAAACGCGCACTATCGTAGCGCCGACGGCATTTTGTATTTCGGCGGCAACCACGGCTTCAATGCATTCTCGCCGGCTCTCGTCGCCGCCGAAGGGACCGCACCGAATGTCGTTCTGACCATGGCCGCGAAGCTAAACCAGCCGATCGCCGCGCAGGAGCTTCCCAACGCGACGCATCCATTGAGCTTGGCTTATGACGACAAGCTTCTCGCCTTGGATTTTTCGGCGCTGGATTTCACCTCACCGGCGGACAATCATTATTCCTACCGCCTCGAAGGATTCGACGGCGGTTGGGTCGATTCCGGAACGATGCATCGCGCGACCTATGCCAACTTGGATGCGGGCGACTATGTATTCAAGGTGCGGGCGGCGAACGCCGACGGCGTTTGGAGCACGGAAAGCCTGAGCATTCCCGTCCACGTCGCGCCTGCGCCCTGGAATACACTCGCGGCGCGCATCGTGTACTTCCTGATAGGCGTCGGCATCTTGGCCTACCTGTGGCGCTTTCAGCGCCGCCGCCGCGAGCGCGAACTGCGCTACAGCCGGGAACTCGAGCACACGGTCCGGCTTCGAACGCACGAGCTCGAGGAACGTAATCAGCAGCTTCAAGTTTTGAGCCGTGCGAAGAGCGACTTCGTGGCGCGCATGAGCCACGAATTGCGCACGCCCATGAACGGCGTTCTCGGCATGACCAGCCTGCTGTTGGATACGCCAATCGACCCCTCGCAGCGGCGATTCGCCGAGGCCATTCATCGTTCGGCGGATTCCTTGCTGGCCATCGTCGATGACGTGCTTGATTTCTCCAAGATTGAAGCCGGCCGTCTGCAGCTCGACTCGGTCGAGTGCGACTTGGTCGAATTGCTGGAGCAGACCGTCGAAATGTTGGCTGCGCGCGCCGCCACCAAGGGTATCGAGCTCATATGCGACGTGCCGGCGGTCAGGCTGCCGCGCGTCATGCTGGATGCCGTACGGCTGCGCCAAGTTCTGGTCAATCTGGGCGGCAACGCCGTTAAATTTACGGAACGGGGCGAAGTGATTTTGCGCGTGAGCACGTCGGACCCGCAGGACGGCCTGGTCAAGGTTCGCATCGATGTCGCCGATACCGGCGTCGGCATTGCGCCGGAAAATCAGTCGAAGATATTCGATGAATTCGCGCAAGAGGACGCATCGACAACCCGTCGCTTCGGCGGCACCGGTCTTGGGCTTGCCATCTCGCGTCAGCTCATCGAGCTGATGGGCGGCCGGCTTGCCGTCAGCAGCATACCTGGAAAGGGTTCGACCTTCTCATTCGAACTGTCGCTGTCTCTTGCAGATCCCTCGCAAATACCGGCGCCGCCGCGCAGCTTGAATGGCGCCCGGGTGCTGGTGGTCCACGAGAATGCGCCTGCCCGAATGCTGCTGGGCACGACGCTGCGCGCTTGGTCGGCGCGGCCTACCGAGGTCGCCTCGCTGGCGGAAGCGCTGAGCGCTTCGACCGGGCCAAACTACGATGCGCTGATCATCGATGATGCATTGATCGCCGATGCGCCCGGTCTTTGGCACGAAGTGCGCAGCCGCCTAGGAAAGAATCTTCGTACCATTCGCCTGCTGAGTTTCGTCAGCTTGAGCGCGAGCGCCGCGGGCGGCGATCCGATGCTCGACACCGAGCTGACCAAACCGGTCCGGTTGGCCGAGCTGCACAGAGCGTTGGTCAACTGTTCGGACGACAGTACGCCTCTCACCGAGCGCACGGTTGCGCTGAAGAAGCCCGCCGGTGCGCTGCCGCCGCTTCATGGCCGAGTCCTGGTTGTCGAGGATCAGCCATTGAACCGCGAAGTGGCGATCGGCATGCTGACCTCTCTGGGCTTGGAAGTGGAAACTGCGCACCATGGCCAGCAGGCGCTTGACATCATGCAATCGCGATCGTTTGATGCCATTCTCATGGATTGTGAAATGCCGGTCATGGACGGCTTTTCCGCGACGCGCGCGCTGCGCGGCAACGAGCCGGCCGGCGTGCACATCCCCATCATTGCGCTGACTGCCGACGTGACCAGCGCAGGCCGCGCCGCTTGCCTTGCAGCGGGCATGGACGATCATCTGGCAAAACCGTTCCGGCGCGAAGCACTGCACGCAATTCTGGCGCGCTGGCTTGCGGGTTCGCGTGAAGGGTCTGTGCCAGGCGCACCGGCCCGGCCCGCTGCAGCCGCGGCCGCGCCCAAAGTCTCGCTGCTTGACGGCGCAACCTTGGATGCATTGCGCGCCCTGCCGCGTAACGGCATCAAGGACATGCTTACGCACATCGGCGAGCTTTATTTGGTGGATTCAAGTGGCCTCGTTGCCGCCATTGAAGAATCGCTCGAGGCGGGCAACGGCGCCGAGCTGGCGCGCGCCGCTCATGCCTGGCGTTCCTACAACGGCAATGTCGGCGCAGTCGGCCTTGCGCAGCTCTGCAGGGAACTGGAAGACGCCGGGCGCGCGGCAAATTTCAGCGCCGCGCGTGCCGTGTACGCGCAGATTCAGGCATTGCATCACCGAGTGCGCGATGAGCTGCAGTCGGAAATGCGAAAATCCGCATGAGCAACCGAGCCGCTCCCACCCGCGTGCTGATCGCCGACGACGACGCCATTTTGCGCGAAATCGCGGCGGCGATGCTCAAGGAGGCTGGATTCTCAGTGCAGACGGTAGCCAGCGGCGACGCCGCGGTTGCCGCCTGTGCCATGCGCATGCCGGATATCGCGCTGCTCGATGTGGAAATGGCGGAAGGCAACGGCTACCAAGCCTGCACCAACATCCGCTCGCTGCCGGGCGGCGCGGATCTGCCCATCGTCATGGTAACCGGCTGCGATGACACCCAGTCGATTGACCAGGCGTACGAGGTCGGCGCCACGGACTTCGTGGTCAAGCCCATCAATTGGACTTTGTTGACGCATCGTATCCGATACGTGATGCGCGGGGCGCGCACCATCGAGGCGTTGCGATTCAGCGAACAGAAGAACGCGGCTCTGTTGAAGGCGATTCCCGACGGAATTTTTCTCGTCAACAGCGCAGGCACGATCGCTCATTGCTTCAGCCGCATCGAGGGCCTCATTCGAACATCCGGCGAGGCGACCGCGAGCCAGTCACTGTTTGACCTGATGCCGCTGGCAAAACGTGGCCATGCGATGGATTGCTTGAGCTCGGCACTGCGCGGCGAGCCCGCGGTATTCGAATTTTCACCGGATCGCGACAGCCGCTCGCAACGCCACTTCGAGTGCCGCTATTTGCCGAATACGGGCGGGCAGGTGCTGGCTATCATTCGAGACATTACGGCCCGCAAGGAAACCGATGCGCGCATCCACCGGCTTGCGTATTTCGACGCGCTGACCGGACTGCCCAATCGCGAATGGATCCGCGACTATCTGGTGCAGGCCGTGACGGAGGCGCGGCGCCGGCATCGGCACCTCGCTCTGTTATACGTCGATTTGGATCAGTTCAAGCGCATCAATGACACGTTGGGACATGGCACGGGCGATGCCTTGCTACGGCAGGTGGCGGAGCGTCTGCAGGGCGCGGTGGATCAAATCGGCGGGGGCGCGCAAGGGCAAATTGCTCGACTGGGAGGCGATGAATTCATGGTTGCCCTCACGGGGCTGACCGACTCGATGCAGGCCGAGGAGGCGGCGCAGGCAATTTTGACCGCTCATGCCAGCCCGTACCTGCAGGCCAGTTACGAGCTCGTCGTGACCCCTAGCATCGGAATTGCAAAATTTCCCGAACATGGCGACGACGTCCAAAGCCTCCTCAAGAATGCCGAGGCCGCAATGTATGAGGCCAAAACGAGCGGACGAAATCAGCTGCGCGTATACGACAGCGCGGTCAATGCACGTGCGCTGAAGCGGCTGTCGCTGGAGATGGAATTGCGGCGTGCGGTCGAGGATTCAAGTCTCGAGGTCTACTACCAGCCGAAATACCAGGCACGCTCATTGGCATTGATGGGAGGCGAGGCGCTGCTGCGTTGGTTCCACCCCGAGCGCGGACAGATTCCGACCGCGGAGTTTATCGCCGTAGCGGAGGAGACCGGGTTGATCGGCGACATCGGCAAGTGGACGTTGCAGAGAGTTTGCCGCGACCTGCGCCAGTGGCGCGCCGACGGATTGGTGCTGCCGCCCATTGCCGTAAATGTGTCCGGTCGCGACTTCCTGCACCCTGAGGCGCTGCTGCGGTTGAGCGATACCGTTGCGCAGGCCGGACTCCCCCCATCGCTCTTTGAACTCGAGCTGACCGAAGGGGTTTTGATGCGGGACGCCGAAGCGGGGCGGCGCTCGCTGTTGTCGCTGAAGGAATTCGGATTTGCGCTTGCGATCGATGATTTCGGCACCGGTTACTGTTCGTTGAATTACTTGAAGCGTTTTCCCATCGATACGCTCAAGATCGACCGCTCGTTTGTCGCGGACATCAATGAGGATCCCGACGATGCCGCGATCGTGCGGGCCATCATCGCGCTCGGCCACAGCCTGGACCTGAAAATTGTCGCGGAAGGCGTTACGAGCAATGCGCAGCTGAAGTTTCTGCAGGCCGAGGGCTGCGACGCGATTCAGGGATTCCTGATGAGCGCCGCTGTTCCTGCCGCTGCGCTCGCAGACCTGATGCGGCCGCCGCTTGCGGCTGCGCAACGCGAGCCTGCTAAGGCCAGACGTTTCGCCCGTTGATCAGCCGGCGCACCTGCGCGCCTGCGCGCAGGAAATAAACCCTGCATAGCTCCACGCCAGCTGCTGCGCGGATCGCTGCACCCCTGTTTGCTGATCGAATTGTTCCGATAAATCGCCGCTTGACGGCGTATAGGCGCGCACCGTCTCGAGAAACGCATCGCCGCGCGCGCGCCACGATATACGTGTCGGAAGTCGAGCTGCCGCGAGAAAGCAAAATTCCGCCGCCGCCAGAGTCGAGAAATAGTAGGCGCCTCCTGAATAATACACATCGCCGGCGTAGCGTCCCATGGCCGGCCCGCGGCCCGCGCCGCGATTTCGATTGATGGCGTATTCGGCGTCGAACAGCGCCTCCAGCCGCGCCAGCGTTGCGTGCATGCGCGGATCCTGGACAGAGTGGGAGAGCCCGCTGCCGCCCGCATGAATCGCGGCGAAAATGACCGAAATGTCGAGCTCCTTGGCGGAGGGTGCATTCGATTCCAGAACACGCGATTTGTAGAACTGCAAATCCTCGCGCCAGTAGCCGTCGAGCACGTGCAGTATGGCGCTTGCGTCCGAGCGATAGAGCGCCGCTTCTGCGGCTTCGCCCCGGCGCTCGAGCCAAGCGGCGCCGTCTGCGAGCGCGGTAGCCTGCGCCCGCAGCGTGTAATAGTGCAGTCCCTTTTCCTCTTCCCACATGTCGTAAGAATTGTCATGCCAATGGCGCTGCGTATAGCGCAGATCGGCTCGGAGCAGGGCATCCACCGCGGCTGCAAGGTTGCCGTCCAAGGGAGCTGCCGCTTGCCAACGCAGCAGGGCGATGGCGCGCAGCGCCGGACCGTCGTTTTGCGGCCGCGGCCATTTGGAAATGTCCAGCGTCCCGTCCGGATTCACACGCGTTTCTCCGGCTAGCGCCTCGCCATGGGCTGCCGCGAGGTCCTCGGATGCGCGCACAAACTGGCGAAAGTCCGGGACAACGGCGTCGCGCCATGCCGAATCGCTCAAGCTGCGTCCATCGAGATTCTGCAGGGACAGGCTGAATTGAACGAAGTCCGCGAACTTCGGCAACGTATCGATGCCTGTGGCAGCGTCCTCAAAAAGCATGCGCACGGCGTCGATAACGATGGCGGAATCGCGCAGCCAATGAAAAAAATAGTCCGGCTCAGGATCGTAGGCGCCCAGCACCGGGGATGCCACGATCGAGCCGCGCAGCGGACGGATGGTCTGGGCGAATCCAGGTCGAACCTTGACGATATCAATCGGCGATACGCTGCGCATCAAGGCAGCAGCGCTGTGCCGGTACTGACTCTCTATCCAACGATCAAGCGCCTCCATCAGCGGGTAAAGCTCAGTGCCCGCAATCCGGCTTTAATTTCAGGCGCCTTCATGAACAATTTCCACAAGAGTCCGGTACGGTGATTTTCAATCATGACCACAATAGGCCCCTGATCGATGGCCAGATAGGTGTCGGCATACCATTTCCTGGTCTCGCAGAATGCATCGACGAAGCCGAATCGACCCCAAAGTTTGTCGCCATGCACTTTGAGGAAGTGACGAATCGCCTGGATCGCTTCCTTGGGTGCGTAAGGCATGCTGGATATTGCGGCGGTGGGTGAGATAGTGCCGTCGTCGGCGTCCGGGGCGTGCACGGCATAGCCGTCGGGGCCGTCGCTTGCGGTCAGTCCCCAACATGCCGGGCCGTACCCCTTATGACGCAGCGGGTTTTTCATGCAATGGGCATAGTTGATGCGAACATGGCTTAAGTTTTGCTGCCAGTAGTTGGCATAGCGATCCTTCAGGCGTCGCGGATCGATGCCGCAGAAGGAGTAGTGCGTGAAAAACAGCGGTCCTCCAAAGGCCGGACCTAGCGGCAAGGAAATGTCGTAATAAGGCTTGCCATTGAGGAAATCGCGGCCTGCGGCAAATCCCTTGTGATAAATAGTGGGGTCGATCGGGTAGCGCCGAGCCGAGGCCGCCAGTACATAGGTGACCAGACATTCATTCCAACCGCGGATCTCTTGATCAAGCGCCCATCCATTGGTGGCGCTCCAATGCCACTGTAGAGAATTGCGGCCGCGCGTATACCAGGTCCATTCCACGTCGTTCCAAATGTAATCGACCAGGCCGCGAAGCTTCGATTCTTGCGGATTTTTCCCGTCGAAGTACTCTCGGGCGCAGATCAGTCCCATGATCAGAAAAGATGTCTCGACCAGATCGCCGCCGTCATCTTTTCGCGAAAAAGGTATGGTCGCTCCGTTGCGGCCGTTTAAGAAATGCGGAAAGACGCCGTGATAGCAGGTCGCGCGCACCAGCACGGCCAGCATGCGGCCTATGCGCTCAGCAGCGGACGTCCGGGTGATCCATCCGCGCTCAGCCGCGACGATGTGCGCCATCACGCTGAAGCCGGAGCCGCCGCTGACCACCAGATCATCCGCGGGTATGGCGCTTGTCGAGCAGCGGTCGGGCGCAAGGCAGCTCACCGGATGGCCGGCTTCCGCGAAAAACTCAAACGTCTGCCGCTGCACGGCTTCGAGCAATTCTTCCTCGGGCAATGCAGCGAGATCCGCGGGCTTTGTACGGCGCGTCTTGCGCATGCTAATGCTCCGTTGCCATCTGCGGTGGCGGTGGTGTTGGCGGCGGCGGCGCCGCTGCCGGTAATTTCAATCGCTTTGCCGTAGGGTCCATAACCAAGTGCAGTGTCCGTGAAAAGAAATGGTGAGCGTCGTTACGTCCAATGTAGATGACACCCGATTGTGCAAGATCTTTGGTGAAGATGTCGACCGCCCGTTGCAGCGCGGACTCATCCAGCGCGTCCAGCACCTCATCGATGAGCACCCAGGCTGCCTTGTGAATCAACACGCGGGCCAAGGCCAGGGCCTGTTGTTCATCCTCATTCAATTCTCGGTCCCAACGCTCCGTTGCATCGAGAAGCGGCGTCAAGCGCTCCAGTCCAACCCGTTTCAGGGCGTCGCAGCAGGGGCCGGTCTCGAACGCACTCGTCGGCTTCGGATAGGCGAGCACTTCGCGCAATGTCCCCGGAGGAAAGTAGGGCGTGCGGGGCAAATAGAGAATTTCTTCGTCGGCCGGATGCGTGACGGTTCCAGAGCCCCAGGGCCACAGGCCCGCGAGCGCGCGAAACAGCAGCGTTTTTCCGGTTCCAGTTTCACCGACGATCAGCACATGCTCGCCTCGCTTGATCTGCACCCTTTTTTCCTGAAGCATGGTGCAGCCGCTCGGCGAGGATATTTCAAGTTCGTTCACGTCGAACTCGCCGGTCTTACCCGTTGCGTATGCGATTCGATTCTCCACATCGTGCATGACGTCGGTATCGATCACCGCCCGCCTGAAGGCGGCCACGCGCAGCAAGGTCGCGCGCCAGTCGGCGATGGTGCTGAAGTTGTCCACGAACCAGCGCAACGAGGATTGAACTTGCATGAAGGCGCCCGAGGCCAGCATGAGGCCGCCAAAGCTGAGATTGCCCGCAAAATAGAGCGGAGCAGCCACTAGAATCGGGGCGACCAGCGTGAACCATCCGTAACCGGCGGTGATCCAGGTCAGATTGGTCAAACCGGTGACCAGTCGTGCCGTGGCTTTGAGCACCGCCGCGAGGTCCATTTCGATGCGCCGCGCCTCATCGGGTTCGCCGGCACTGAGCGCAATCGCGTCGATATGTTCGTTGACCCGCACGAGTGAAAAGCGCAGGTCTGCCTCTCGTGCGTAGCGCTCTGCGTTGCGATCGACGAGGCTGCGCCCCACCCAGTAGCTGAGCAGAGACGCGGACCCAGAATACACTACCGCCGCCCACACCATGTATCCAGGAATTACAATCTGGCGCCCGTCGAAGTGAAAGGCAAAATTGTTGGACAGGCCCCAAAGCACCTTCACGAAGCTGGCGAGCAGGATCGACGATTGCAGCAAGCCGATGCCGAGATCAGTCGAGAGCTCGGTGAGGTGCCGCGCATCTTCGTGCATGCGTTGGTCAGGATTGACGCCCACCGGCCCTGCGTTGGTCAGGCGGAAGGCTCTGCCGGGCACCAGCCAGTTCTGAATGAGATCGTGACCCAGCCCCTGCCGGAGCTTGATCTTCAGGGTTTCTCCGAGCCATCGCTGCCCGACATTGAGGACCAGGAGCGCTCCGGCGATCAGTCCAAAAATCCCCAGCTGATCGAGGAATTCTGCAAAATTGCGATGCGACAGGGCATCATAGAAAGGCTGATTCCAGTTATTGAGCCGTATTTGCCCGTACGCCGTGGCGGCTACGACGAGAAATATGGAGCCCGACATCAGAAACAGCGTATTGCGCACCGGCGAGGTCCATAACGCTCGTGCCATCATCTCGAGCTGCGGCAACAAGCGCGAATTTACCGCTTCCTCTGCGTCGCTGGCGTTCGCCGTCTGCGGCTGATCTTTGTTCATGCGCTACTCTTTAGGCAGTGTGGTTCCTCCATTATTATTCACGTCGCCAGCCTAAAGGGAGCTAAAGTTCAGTGAGCCGCGCCGAAAGCTTGATTAGCCGCATGACCCTGTCCGAAAAGCTGGGTCAACTCACCATGACGGCCTGCGGTCAGGCGGTGACTGGGCCCACTATTGCCGGCGATTCCAGTGAGGCAATCAAGAGCGGCGCCATCGGCAATTTGCTCAATCTTGTGGGCACGGAAAATGTGCATGCCATGCAGCGGCTCGCGGTGGAGGAGTCGCGGCTGGGGATTCCGCTCCTGATCGGCTACGACGTGATCCATGGCCAGCGGATACTCTTTCCGATCCCCTTGGGCGAAGCATCAACGTTTGATCCCGGGTACTGGAGCGCGAGTGCGCGCGAAGCGGCCAAGGAAGCCGCCGCCGATGGGCTGGCCATGACATTCGCTCCGATGCTGGATGTCTCGCGTGATCCGCGCTGGGGCCGCGTTGCCGAAGGTCCCGGCGAGGATCCTCTGGTGGGAGCACGCATGGCCGAGGCGAAAGTGCGGGGTTTCCAGGGCGCGGATTTGTTGCACACGGACGCTCTCGCCGCCTGCGCCAAGCACTACTGCGCATATGGCTGCGTGACCGCAGGGCGGGATTACGCTCCGGTGGACATATCAGAGCGGACGCTGCACGAGGTTCACATGGTGCCCTTTGTGGCTGCAGTCTCGGCTGGGGTCGCGGCCATCATGCCCGCATTCACCGACCTCAACGGCATTCCCATGACTGCGCACAAAGAGCTGCTTCGCGATTGGCTGCGCGGACGATTAGGCTTCGATGGCGTCGTCATCAGCGATTACAACGCCATTGCCGAGCTGATCCGGCACGGCATCGCCGCGGACTTGCCGGAGGCGGCCGCGCTGGCGCTAAAAGCAGGCGTGGATATCGACATGATGGCGGATGCCTATCGGCACGGACTGCCGGTTGCGCTGAAACGCGGCACGATCAGCATCGCTGAGATCGATGAGTCGGTGCGCCGCGTATTGATTCTCAAGGAAAGGCTCGGATTGTTCGACGACCCGCACGGTCGCGGCAAGAAACGCGAATCGGCCGCGGCGATTGCAGACCGGCGCCGGCTTGCGCGTGAGATCGCATCGCAATCGGTTGTCATGTTGAAGAACGACAGAGATGTGCTGCCGATTTCCGCCGAAGCGCGCCGAGTTGCCGTAATTGGTCCACTCGCGGATGCCTCCGCTGAAATGCGCGGCGTGTGGTGGGGCGCGGCTCCCCCTGAGGGTCAGGTGACGGTGCTCGAGGGCCTGCGCATGGCTCTGCCGCACGCGAAGATATTGCATGCCGCGGGCGTTGAGATCGAGAGCGAGGATTCCAACGGCATCGCCGTCGGCGTGGATCATTGCGCGGTCGCGGACGCCGTCATCCTATGCCTGGGAGAGGCTGCGGTGATGAGTGGTGAGGCATCGAGCCGGGCGCATTTGGGCCTCCCAGGCATTCAGCGGCGTCTTGCGGAAGCGGTCTTCGAACGCGCGCAGCGCGCCGGAATCCCCGTGATCGTTGTTCTGTTCTCCGGACGCCCTCTGGTCATCCCCTGGCTGATCGAACGTGCCGATGCCGTATTGGCGGCGTGGTTCCTGGGCAGCGAGGCGGGCAATGCCATCGCCGATCTGCTCACGGGCCGTGTGAGCCCCAGTGGCCGTACGCCCGTCACCTGGCCGCGCGCGGCCGGTCAGGTACCGATTTTCTTCAGTGAGCGGCCGAGCGGCAGGCCCTTCGACAGCAACGATAAATTCACGAGCAAGTATCTCGACGTTGCGAACGATCCCCTGTTTCCGTTTGGGTTTGGGCTTACCTACGGCCGTTTTGAGCTCTCGAATCTGCGGCTCTCAGCCGGCTCCATCGGTGTCGGCGACACGCTCACCGTTCGCGTGGACGTCGCCAATCGAGGCTCGAGGGAAGCGCGGGAAACGGTTTTCTTGTTTGCGCACGACAAGGTAGCCAGCGTTTCGCGGCCGAAGCTTGAGCTCAAGGGCTTCGGCAAAATCGTTTTAGCGCCAGGCGAAATTGGTACCGTGGATTTTTCATTGCGCGCCAGGGAGCTGGGCTTTCTAGGGCTCGATCTTAAACCTGTGTTCGAACCAGGCGAGGTCGAGATTCTAGTGGGTCCGTGCGCCGATCGATCGCAGCTGCTGGCGGCGACCATTCAGCTGGTCGCCGCCTGATCCGTCAATTACTGCCGCTTAAGTCCACCCGCTTGATGAGCGCGAGAACGGCGGTTTCGATGCAGGCGCGCAGCGCCTTGTCGACGCTCTCTTTGTGGGAAGTCTGATAGCTGACGTCCGGCGTCAGGGGACTGACCGTATGCCCGCTCATCGACGCAAGCGTGCTGGCGAAAGCGGCGGTGCCTCCGACGCCAACGCTGGAATCATTCAAGACCTTGCTGACGCTCACCGAGTCGAGCACATCTCCCGTGTTTGCATCCAGAATGCGGACATCCACGGCAATCGTGTCCTTGTTCTTGCCGCCGCCGAAGCTCAACCCGCCGATCGACACGCCGCCTTGCTTTTGATCGGCGCCGGGATTCGCCTCGCTCACCGTGCCTTCAAAAATATAGCGCGCTCCGCGCAATTGATGTTGCGCGGCATCGCCCGTCGCCTGTCCGGCGCCGTTGAGTTGCTTCTCATACACGACGCCCTGATTGAGCCGGTTGCGCTCGACCACGCGAAATTGCCGCGATTCGATCAACGCGGTGGTGAAGATGTCCGTGGCAGCGCCAACGGGGACGCCCTCGACGCCGCTGTGAAATTCGTAGATCGTAACCGGCACGCGTTGCTCCAGCGGCTTCGGGGGCAGTGAGTCGAAGGCACGGCTCTGCTTCGAAGACTGCACCACCGGATCATCGCCCCCGGCTCGTGCCATTTGTGCGCTCAGGGCGAGCGCCGCGCCCAGGGCCAGTATGGAACTTAAATGGCTGAGTGGATTCATCTCGCAAGTCTCCCCAATGGTGGTGCCTATTGAGAAGAACCGAATCCAAGCTCTAAAAACGCCATCCTCTGCTGAAACACCCCAGGTTCAGCCGCCTTTGTTACAGTCCGGCGGTGCACACCTCCATCTTCCGATCGACGCCGGCCTCGCTGAGCGCGGCAATCGTCGGGCTGCTGCTGAGTTCGGCCAGCCCGGCACAGACCCCGCCTGCGACAGGGCCGCAACCCGTATCCGTTTATCAAACGGGCGCTCCCAGCCGCGACGGTATCGGCAAATTTTATTACCACCGCGAAATCGCGCACATCATGGGGTTCGAGGGCGCTGCCTGGCTGGAGCGGCCGGACCGGCAATCGGAGGAGCGTACGGATCTGCTGGTAGAGGCCCTGCATCTTGCGCCCGGCATGAACGTCGCCGATGTGGGCGCAGGTTCAGGGTATCTGTCGAAGCTGATAGCGCCGTTGATAGCCCCAGGCAAAGTGCTCGCGGTGGATGTGCAGCCGGAAATGGTGCAGTTGTTGAAAGGACTTGCAGCGCAGCCGGCTACTCGAAACATCGTGGCCGTTCAAGGCTCAACCGCCAGTGTGAACTTGCGCGAAAATTCGGTCGATCTCGCGATTCTGGTGGACGCTTACCATGAGCTGAGCCACCCATACGAAATAATCCAGAGCATTATGTCGGCATTAAAATCGGGCGGCCGTTTGGTCCTCGTTGAGTATCGCGGCGAGGATCCTGCTATCCCGATTAAAGCGCTGCACAAAATGACGGTTGCGCAGATCAAGCTCGAGATGCGGCAATTCCGGCTCACGCTCGAGCGTACCGATGAGCGGCTGCCGATCCAACACATCGTGGTATTTCGAAAGGACTGAAAAGCCTATATATTATATAGTTATGGAATAATATGAATGCTATTTAGCGGCAAGTAATTCCGCATTATCCATGCGTTTTGTTGCCGGCCTCGCAGGCCCACTGATAGACGTTTTCACTGGGTGTTCCCGGCACGATGGGAACCCACACAGCCTGTTTGACATCGGTGGCCTCGCTTTCATCGCTGCCGGTCATGTTGTTCTCGGAGTAATAGATGATCAAGAGCGCGCGCGCCCGCTCATTGGCGCAGTCGTATTGAATCTTTTCCACGTAGCTCAAATAGATGCCGCCGCTGTTGCTTCGCTGTGGTTCGGGATACTCCTGTCGCAGCCAGGCAGTTATCAGGTGACCGGAGCGTTTCAATTGATGCTCGGTGCTGAAGGAGGCCCAAGATCCATCCGGTGCGACTGCCCGAAATTGCCAGCCGCCCGCCGTCATGGGGTCCAAGGTTCTGACCCAGGCCATGGGATCGGCCTTGCGCGCCGCGCGCTCTGCCGCCAGGCGTTCCGCCTTCGCTTTCTGGTCTGCCTGCGCCTGTGCCCGTTGCGCATCCCACATTTTTTGTTGCTCCGGCGTCTGCGCGGCACAAACTGCGCTGAGCAATAGACAGGCGCTCATTGCGGCGGCAAATGGACAAAAATAGCGCGGCATCATGGCTTCAATACTAATTCATTTTATTCGCCGGCACGAAAACGATAGTCGAACGCGAAGCGATGGTAGTAATGACGAATCATGATGCCGTCCCGCGTCAGCACATCATCCTCGATAGGTCCTAATCGCTGCACCCGCGCGGCGATGAGCGGATCCTCGAGTTCCCCCGGCGTCCACGCCACGAGGAGTAAATTTCTGCCGTTTTGCGCCTGTGGCGGCATCCAGCGGCTATACATCAGGCCCATGCCTCCAAACAGATCGCTGTTGGCGGTCGCCAGTCCTGCGGGCCGGCGTGCACCGCCATAGAATGCCAACTCGCTGGCAATCGCGTATCGATCCATGCCCACGATGAGCGGTTCGCTTCCCGTCTCCTTGGCCTGCGTGTTCGCAACGTCCATGATGTGCGCGCTCAAGGCGCGCCAGCCGACAGGAATCGCTTCGATGTGCTTGTCGAAGCCTACATGCGGCAAGCCAAGCACCAAGTATTGCAGGCCCGCGCCGTAGATGAGCAGCATGATGAGAATCGTCGGAGTCCATGCCGCGCGAATTCCTTGACTGAAGCGGTCCATGCCAGCGTGCTTGATCATGGCGAAAGCCATCGCAGGCAGCGCCGCGGTCCACAGCGCACCGGTCCAATCCAGCTTCACTTCATGGCGCAGACTGAACGCGGCGAAGACCGACAAGGGAACGAGTATGGCGAGACCGAGCAGGCGCCGCCGCCGAATCGAGCCGGGCAGCGGACTCCCGGCCGGCCGACGCAGCAGGGCGGATGCGGCCAGCACTCCCATGGGAGTGATCAACACCACGATTGAGCCGATCAGCTTATGCAAGGCGAACTGCGGTTTCTCCGCCAATCGGCGCGACGTTTGAAATGCGAACGATGCCCAGTCGTGCTGCGCATTCCAAATGATGACCGGTGAAAAAACCGCTAGGGCGATCAGGGCCGCGAAGTAGGGTTCCGGGCGGCGCCACCAGCGTCGCGACTCGCGGTCCCACAGCATGAATAACGCGGCCGCCAGGCCGAGCAACGCGATGGAATATTTTGAGATCATTCCGATCCCGAGGCACAGCCCGGCAAGCCACCAAGCACGCGATTGACCGCCGAGCAATGCGCGCTCGAGAAAGTACAACGATCCCGCCCAGGCGGCGACCATCGCGGCATCCGGCGTCATCAACAGTCCGGATAGGAAAAAATACGGCAGCGCCTGGGTCAGCAGCAATGCCGCCAGTGCGGCCGCCTCGCCGAACAAATTGCGTGCCAGCTTGTACACAAAGATCGACGTGACGGCTCCGCAGAACAACGCGCCGGCACGCACGCCGAATTCCGTTTGCCCGAAAAGGGCGGTTGCGGCGCGAATCAGCCACGCCACCATCGGCGGGTGATCCAAGTATCCGAAATCCAAATGACGCGAATAGTTCCAGTAATAAGTCTCCTCGGGCATGAGCTCGACGGATCCTGCGTACACCAACCGCAATACGAAGGCGTAGATAATCAATCCAGCGGCGAGATTGCGCCAGCGCGGCATCGTGACCACGAGTCCCAGTGCGACTGCGAACAAGATTGCGATCTGCGGCGCCATGCCGACGCGCTGTACCAGCAGTGCCAAAACGCCGGCGCGCAAAAACACGGCCATGAATCCTGCCAGCGCACAGCGCCAGAGTAGGCGCGAACCGGCACCTGGGTACGCCTCCTCGAGCGCCTGCCGGCGCAACCATAGGCTGACGGCATAGCCTATGGCGAAGGCGTAGGCGTTGCTGGCGCGCAGCGTTTGGCCGGCGCCCACGAAGGCGCAAAAGGCCAGTATGTCCACGAGGGGCGCGAGCAGAACCGCGGAGCGTCGTGTTTTGATCGCGGCTACAGCCACTTGGTCCTTTTGAAGCGAAAATACAGCAGCACGTCGATTGCCCCCATCACTGCTAAGGAGATGGCGTAGCCGTAGTGCCATTTCAATTCGGGCATGTGCTCGAAGTTCATGCCGTATATGCCCGCGATCATGGTGGGTATTGCCAGCAATGCTGCGTAGGCTGCGAGCCGCTTCATGGTCTCGTTTTCCTGCAGCGTGATCATGGACAGATTCACGGAAATGGCGGTGGCGATGGTATCGCGGATCGAATCGGCCTCCTGATTCAGCCGCTGCAGGTGATCATAGATGTCGCGAAAGTACTCTGAGATTTTCGCGCAGAGAACCGGGACCCGCGCGCCGGACAGGTTCGACACCCCCTCCAGCAGCGGCGCCACCGCGTGCTTTATCACCATTAGATGCTGCTTGAGGGCATACAGTGCCTCAATATTGTCGCGCGGAGCGCCGGCCGATGCACTTTCCGGCGCGAATATCCGTTGCTCGATCCCGTCCAAATCGTCTTCGAGCGTGTCCAGAATCGGAAAGTAGCGGTCCACCACAGCGTCGATGAGCGCGTACAGCACATAGCCCGGCCCCAGGCGCAGCAGCTGCGGTTCCCGCTCGCAGCGGACGCGTACTTCGCCGAAACCCTTTTGTGCCCGGGTGCGCACCGACACTACATAATGAGGCCCCGCGAACACCGCAAGCTCACCGACGTTGTACTCGCTGCCGGACGGCTCGATCAGATGCAAAACCGCAAACAGAGAGTCGCCGTATTCCTCGATTTTGGGGCGTTGATGACCGAGCAGTGCATCTTCCACGGCCAAGGGATGCAACTCGAACGCCTGTTGCAGCTCGGCAAGCTCGGCTGAGGATGGATCGTTCAAAGCCACCCAAACAAAGCAGTTCGGGCGATGCAAATAGTCCTGGATCTGCCCGACCGGAATTTCGCCGAGTTTTTTACCGTCTTGATAAGCAGCGCAGCCGATGAGCATGCGCACGAGTTTACGGCAAAGCGGCTAGGGTCTGTCTACGGCAATGAGGCGGGTGTCGGCCGCCGCAACGGGCTCGGCGGCCGGTTCAGCCGCGGCGGCCTCGCGTAGCGCGGGGACCGAAACATCGATCGGCAAAGTCATGACGACTTTGAGGCCCGGCACATTATCGCGCAGCTCGAGCGGGCTGCCATGCAGCTTTGCGACCGCCTGCACCAAGCTTAGCCCCAAACCAACGCCGGGGGTGCCGCGGCTGGCATCGCCGCGATAAAAACGCTGCATCACCTTGGCTTTTTCCGCATCGTCGATTCCCGGACCATTATCCATCACCGAGATCTCGGCGCGTTGATCGCCGCGTTTTTCAACGGCAACCTCGACGGAACCGCCCTCGGGTGCGTACTTGAGCGCGTTGTCGATGAGATTGCTCAACGCCTGCGCGAGCAGCACCGGATCTCCGGACACGGGCAGCGGACCATTGGATCGAACCTTCAATTCGATGTGTTTAAGCTCGGCCGCCGGCTCGTAGAACTCGACCGCGTTGGCGGCGAGATCCGCGACGTCGAGCGGCACAAAGCCCGATCGGCGCATGCCGGCGTCGATCTCCGCCAATCTTAAGAGTGCGTCGAAGATGCGAATGACGCGGTCCACGTCGGCCACCGCGCCGTCGATCTCCGCGTAGGCCTCCTCGGTGGAAGGGCGGATGAGCGACAATTCTTCGAGCCGAGATCGCAGCTCCGCCAGCGGCGTGCGCAGGTCATGCGCGATGGAATTCGAAACATTGCGCACGCCGTGCACCAGCAATTCGATTTGATCGAGCATGCCATTGATCGTTCGCGACAGCGTATTGAGCTCATCATCGCTCAAGTGCGTAGGCAGCCGGTGCTTCAAGTCGCCGTGGATGATCGCGGACACGGTTTGCCGGATACTATGAACGCGCGACATCAAGGCGCGGCGGGTGATGATGCCGACCAGCAAACCGGCAATGCACAGCACGGCCACCGCGGCGGTCAGTCCGTACCAAAACCGGGTTTGCAGCGGCTTGAACAAAGCGTTGTCTCTGCCGACCAGCAGCTTGTAATTGCCGAGGATGCTCACGTGCACCAGCGCTTCCTGGTTGGCGTGCTTGCCGGTGTCGAACCGGATCGTATAGTTTCCAGGACTCGGCGGAACAGTGTCCGGCCACGCCGGCAGATTACCGGAGACCGGATGCATCGCCGCGTCAGTGAGCAATAGGATTCTCTCGCCGGCGATTTGCATGCCGACGCGCGTATCGATGTAGCTCTTCAAGGCCTCGCCGCCGTCGCGGCGATAGATATCGGTGAGGCGCTGTGCATCGGCCTGAAGAATCTCCGCGCGGCCATCTTGGATCGTGACCTGCCAGGCGTACCAAAGCGGCGCCGCGAACAGCACCAGTGCGGTCAAGCCTAACGCCACATAGCCCAAGGCCAGCGACAGCGCGGATGAACGCATCATGCTAGTCATCGGCGGTCACCGTGTAGCCGGCATTGCGCACCGTGCGCAGCAGCGGGCGCTCGAACTCGGCGTCGATTTTCTGGCGCAGCTTGCTGATGTGCACGTCCACCACGTTGGTTTGCGGATCGAAGTGATAGTCCCAGACGTTTTCCAACAGCATGGTGCGTGTCACCACCTGGCCGGCGTGCCGCATGAGGTACTCGAGCAGCTTGAACTCGCGCGGTTGAAGCGCAATAGGCCGGTCGCCGCGGGTTACTTTGCGCGTAAGCGGATCCATGTGCAAATCGCCTACCACCAGCGGAATCTCATGATCGACACCCTGCGCCCTGCGATGCAGGGCGTCAATGCGCGCGAGCAGTTCGCCGAAGGCAAAGGGTTTGGTGAGGTAGTCATCGCCGCCGCTGCGCAGTCCCCGGATCCGGTCATCTACTTCGGACAATGCGCTCAAAATCAGGATGGGCGTACGCTTGCCGGCCTTGCGAAGTACCTCGATGATCGCCAACCCGTCGATCTCACCGGGCAGCATGCGATCCATGATGATCACATCGTAGGGCTCGCTGGCCGCGAGAAACATCCCGTCGCGTCCGTTGGCTGCGTGATCGGTCGTGTGCCCAGCCTCTTGCAGGCCTTTGGTGACGAACTGGGAAACCCGCTCGTTATCTTCGACCAGCAGAATTTTCACGTCTGGTCTCCGAGCGGCGCTGGCGGTTCCTTGGAAGAGGCCGCCAGTTCGGCCTCGGCGTGTTTCTTCCTTCGGCGGCCTCTCATCCGCATGCTGAATTCATCCAAGTACAGGTATATGACAGGAGTCGTGAACAGGGTTAGCGCCTGACTCAAAATGAGGCCGCCAACCATCGTAAATCCCAACGGCTGCCGCAGCTCGGACCCTGTACCGTGCCCCAACGCGAGAGGCACGGCGCCGAGCAGCGCGGCCATGGTGGTCATCATGATCGGCCTGAATCGCAGCAGGCAGGCTTGGCGGATCGAGTCGTGCGGCGACAGATGCAGCTCGCGCTCAGCCTGCAGCGCAAAATCCACCATCATGATGCCGTTCTTTTTGACCAGGCCAATCAGCAGGATGATGCCGACGAGTGCGATGACCGACAGATCGATGTGGAATATAAGCAATACGAGCAGCGCACCCACGCCCGCGGACGGCAGCGTCGACAGGATGGTCAGCGGATGAATGTAGCTCTCGTAGAGCATACCGAGAATGATGTACACCGCCACCAAGGCCGCCAAGATCAGGTACGGCTGGCTTTTCAGCGAGCTTTGAAATGCTTGCGCGGTGCCTTGGAAGTTGCCGGTGATGGTGGCAGGCAGGTGCATTTGCACCGAAGCACGCGTGATGGCATTGACGGCATCGCCCAGCGCCGCGCCGGCTGCCAGATTGAACGACAGTGTCACCGCGGGAAATTGACCCTGATGCTGGATCGACAATGAGGTCACGTGCTCGGTGTCGAACTTGGTCATGGCCGACAGCGGCACCATCTCGCCGGTCAGGGGAGATTTCAGATACAGTTTCTTGAGCGAGTCGGGATCGCTCTGCAGCGAGGGCGTGATCTCCAGCACTACATGGTAGCTGTTGGCCTGCGTGAAGAACTGGGCGGCCTGGCGCTGGCCGAAGGCGTCGTACAGTGTTTGATCGATCGCCGCCGGTTGAATGCCGAAGCGCGCCGCTTGATCGCGGTCGATGGTCAAGGACAGCATGCCGCTGGCCGTTTGCTGATCGGACGCGACGTCGCGCAGCATGGGCAATTTCTGCAGAGCGGCCAAAAGCTTCGGTGCCCATTCATTCAGCTCGTTAATATCCGAGTCTTGCACCGTGTACTGATATTGCGTGCGCGAAGTGCGGCCGCCCACATTGAGATCCTGCGATGCCTGCATGAATAGAGTGATGCCCGGCACCTTCGCCAGCTGCGGCCGCAATCGGCTGATGATCTGGTCCGCCGTCACGCTGCGTTCACTGCGCGGCTTCAAGCCCAAAATGACGAATCCGGTGTTGATGGGGCGGCTGCCGCCGATTCCGGTCCCGAAGCTGGCGACGTCGGGATCCTTGGCTACCACGTCCGTGATGAGATGCTGACGGCGCACCATCTCGTCGAAGGAGATGTCCTGAGGCGCATCGGTCAACCCCGAAATGATGCCGGTGTCCTGCTGGGGAAAGAAGCCCTTCGGAATATAGATGTACAGCAAAACGGTTGCGGCGAGAGTGATCAGAAAGGTGATGAGGGTTGCGCGCTTGTGATCCAGCACGAAATCGAGGCCGCGCGTGTAGCCGGCAAGGACCTTGTCGAAACCGCGCTCGACGAACATATACGCCTTGCCGTGCTTGGCGTGCTTCTCGTCGCGCAAGAACAAAGCGCACATCGTCGGCGAGAGGGTCAGTGCCACGAACGCAGATACCGCAATGGTCATGGTCATCGTGAGCGCAAACTCGCGAAACAACCGGCCGATGATGCCGCCCATGAGCAGCAGAGGAATGAACACAGCGACCAGGGAAATGCTCATGGACATGATGGTGAAGCCGATTTCGCTGGCGCCTTTGAGCGTCGCCTGCATCGGCGACAGCCCTGCTTCAATGTGCCGGTAGACGTTTTCCAGCATGACGATGGCATCATCGACGACGAAACCGACGGCGACGGTCAACGCCATCAAGGATAAATTATCCAGGCTGAACCCGAGCACGAACATCATGGCGATGGTGCCGAACAAGGCGAGCGGCACGGTCACGCCGGGGATGATGGTCGCCCAGGCATTGCGCAAGAACAAAAATATCACCATGACCACCAGCACGATGGTGATGCTCAGCGTGATCTCCACATCCTCAACGGAAGCTCGGATGGTGGTTGTGCGATTGGCAACGGTGTCGACCTTGATCGAAGGGGGCACGGAGGCAAGCGCATGCGGCAGCAGTTTCTCGACCCGCTCGACCGAGTCGATGACGTTGGCCCCCGGCTGCTTGTAAATCAGCAGCAAGATGCCGTTGCGGCCGTTCTGCCAGGCGGTCAAATATCGATTCTCCGGGCCGTCGACCGCCACGCCGATGTCGCGAATGCGTACGGCGGCACCATTCTTGTAGGCCACCACCACGTCGTTCCAAGGCGCGGCCTTCAGCAGCTGATCGTTATCGTAGATGGTCATGCTGCGGGTCGGTCCGTTGATCGACCCCTTGGGCGCATCCACCGTGGCCGTCGAAATGACGCCCGCAACGTCTTCAAGCTGCAAACCGAGCGCCGCCAGCTTGATCGGATCGACCTGCACGCGCACCGCTGGCTTCTGTTGGCCGCCGATGTTGACTTGAGCAATGCCGGGGATCTGCGAGATCTGCTGGGCGAGAATATTTTCGGCGTAGTCATCGACCGTGACGACGGGCAGGACGTCCGAGTACACGGAAAGAATGAGGACGGCCGAATCCGCCGGGTTCACCTTTCTATAGTTGGGCGGAGACGGCAGGTTTTTCGGCAATTGTCCGCCGGCGGCATCGATGCCGGTCTGGACATCTTGTGCCGCCGCATCGATGTTCCGGTTCAGGTCGAACTGCAGCGTGATGTTGGTCGTGCCGAGCGCGTTGGTCGAGGTCATCTGCGAGAGGCCGGAGATTTGCGCGAACTGCGTCTCGAGCGGCGTCGCCACCGAGGAAGCCATGGTCTCCGGGCTGGCGCCGGGCAAATTGGCGTAGACGGAGATGGTCGGGAAGTCCACCTGCGGCAGCGGAGCGACCGGCAACAATGGAAACACCACCAGGCCCACCAAAAATATGCCGCCCATGAGCAGCGAGGTGGCAATCGGTCTGCGGACGAATGGCTCGGAAATACTCATGAGGCTTTTGGCGGTGCCGCGTTATCGCGCACATGGACACCATCCTGCAGCCGATATTGGTTGCTGGTCACCACGCGTTCGTTCAGGGCGATGCCCTTCTTGATGACCGTCAAGCCGCCGCTGGCCTCGCCCAGCTCGATCGGCCGCACTTCCACGGTTGAGTCGCTCTTGACGACGTATGTGAAGGGTCCCTTGGGTCCGAGCTGCACGGCGGGCGTAGGCACCGTCAGCGCATCGTGATCCGTGCGCAGCAACACCCGCGCATTCACGTACTGGCCCGGCCACAACGTGTTGTGTGCATTGCCGAAGGTCGCTTTGAGCTTTGCCGTGCCGGTGGCCTGATCGATTTGATTGTCGATGAGCGTCAACGTGCCCTCGTCAAGAACCGTGCTGCCGTCGCGCGACAGCGTGGTGACCTGAACGGACCCCTGGGCGAGGGCGGCGCCGACTGCGCTCAAGTTTTCTTCGGGCAGCGTGAAAATCACCGAGATGGGCTGTACCTGCGTAACCACCACGATGCCGGTGGTGGCTGCGGCGTGCACGATATTGCCTGGATCGATGAGCCGGATTCCCGTGCGTCCGTTGATCGGCGAAGTGATGCGGGTGTAGTCGAGCTGGGTGCGTGCATTGTCGATTGCCGCTTGATCGACGTTCAATTGCGCCGTCAGCTGATCGACGTTGGCTCGTGCGGTGTCGACCGTCTGCTTGCTGGCCAGGTCCTGCGGCTGCAGCAGCGTGTAGCGCTCCAAATCGCGCTTGGCGTTCTCCAGCATCGCGGCGTCTTTTGCCTTGGTGGCGACTGCCTGCTCGTAGGCTGCTTGATTCGGGCGCGGGTCGATCTGCGCCAGCAAGTCGCCTTTGCGCACCATTTGGCCTTCGGAGAAATCTATTTTCTGCAGCTCGCCATCGACACGCGCGGTTACGGTCACCGTATAGAAGGCCTGCACGGTGCCCAAGCCTTCGAGATAAATTGGCACATCCGAATGAGCGACGGCGGCCGTGTCGACCGCGATGGCGGGCGGGGGGTTGCGCGCGGCGGCATCGGCCGGCTTGTAAAGAACGCGCCACGCAACGAGCGCGATCGCCGCCAAAGCAAGACCGCCCACCAAAACCCGTTTTTGCGTCGTCGAAAATTGCCTCATCTATCTCACCCTTGTTGCCATCCGCCGCCGAGGGCGGTGTATAAATCCACCATCGACTGCAAATGTAAGTACTGAACCTGGACCAATTCATCCTGCGCGCTGAACAAAGCGTTCTCGGTGTTGAGCACCGTTAAAATATTGACGGTGCCGGCCGACATCTGGGTCTGTGCGAACTGATAGGCGCGCCGCGCGCGGTTCACCGCCTCCTGCTGGCGCGTCTGTTGTTCCTTGGTCTGCTGCGCGGCGACCAAGGCGTCTTCGACATTGCTGAAGGCGGAAACGACGGTTTTGTGATAGGCGCTGAGCAGCTCTCGATACCGGGCATTGCTGAATACGACTTGGCCGCGCAGCGCGCCGCCGTGAAATATCGGTTGCGTCAGACCGGCCGAGATCGACCAGATGCGGTTCGCAGGGCTGATGAGCGACGTCAAAGCCGAGCTTTCGTAACCGCCGCCCGCGGTCAGTTGGATGCTGGGAAACAACGCAGCCCGGGCCACGGTGATATTGGCATTCGCTGAGATGAGTTGCTGTTCCGATTCGGCGACATCGGGACGGCGGGCGAGCAGTTGCGAGGATAGGCCTTCGGCCACCGGCGGACTGGTCAAGCCGGCGAGGCTGCCCGTGTCCACGTCGATAGATTCCGGCGTCTTGCCGATCAGCACCGCAAGAGCGTGCACCGATTGGCGAAACTGCTGCTGCAGCGGAGGTATCGCCGCGCTCAACAGCGCGACCGCAGTTTCTTGCTGGGCCACATCGAGTCCGGTTGCGATGCCTGCGCTCTTCTGCAGCTGCAGGCCGTTCAGGATCTTCTGGCCGTTGGTGAGATTCTCTCGCGCAACCTGGAGCCGATCACGAAACTGGAGTGCCTGGAAATAAGTGGTGGCGACGCTGCTGATGACCGTGAGCGCAACCGTTTCCTTATCGTAGCGGCTGGCAATGGCGGTGGCGCGCGCCGCGGCCCGAACTGCACGATTCTTGCCCCAGAAGTCCAGTTCGTAGCTCGCGCTCAACACCGGACTGAATGAGTTGAAAGTCGCGGGACCCACCCCGGCGACTTGAGCGTGCTGGCGCGACGCGTCTGCATTCAAGTCGAGCGCCGGCAGCAGCGGTGCCCCCGCGATGCGCGCCTGGGCGTCCGCCTCTTGTACGCGCGCGATCGCCACTGCTAAATCGTCGTTATTGCGTTGAGCTTCCGCTATCAGTTCATTCAGTTTCTCTGAGCCGAATCCCTGCCACCAATCGGAATTGGGCCAGACTCCGCTCGCGTCGCCGTCTTTGGACGGCGCTTCGCTCCAGGCGGCAGGCAACGGGATGTCGGGCCGCTTATAGGCGGGTCCGACGCTGCAAGCGGCGAGCGCGGTAAGCGCCGCAAGCGCGCAGGCACAAAGCACCCTTGCGGATAGGGGACTATTCATGACCGCCACGCTGGATGAAATGCGGTTAAACGCGAATGGTTGGATTGTTAAGATCAGTTAATAACCTAGGTTACACTGCGCACATGCAGAAAATGAATATTGCCCTTCAAGCAGCGCTCATCGGCGCACTGATCATGACCACTGCAGCAGCGGCCGATGATCCCGTGCCCAATGTTGCCTTGTCCGATGCCTTGGCCCGGATTCGCGATGCCGGCATGAGCGATGACTGGAGCTATCGGCGGCTTGCCGACCTGTGCGACAAGATTGGTCCGCGAATGAGCGGTTCGCATCAAGCCGACGCGGCGGTCGAGCAGATAGCAGCGGCACTGCGGGGCAGCGGCCTCAACGTCACCCTGCAGCCGGTGAAGGTACCTCACTGGGTGCGGGGCGAGGAGCAGGCTGAGATTACGGAGTATCCCGGACGGCCCTCAGGCGTGACGCAGCAGCTGCACCTGACAACGCTCGGCGGTTCCGTGGCCACCCCCGCGCAAGGCATCTCGGGGCAGGTTCTCGTCGTGCATGGCTTCGAGGAACTGAGTGCTCGCGCGGCTGAGGCGCGTGGCAAGATCGTCGTCTTCGACGTGCCGTACAACGAGACCTTGGCCGTCAACGGCCGGTCGGGCACGGCCTACGGGCAAGGCGTCATCTATCGCGTCGGGGGCGCGAGTGCCGCCGCCCGTGCGGGCGCGACGGCCGCTTTGGTGCGCACCGTCGGCGGCGCCGATTACCGGCTGCCGCATACCGGCGTCATGGCCTACGATCCCAAGCTGCCCAAAATTCCGACAGCGGCCTTGAGCGCCGAAGATTCCATGTGGTTGTCGCGCCTGGCCGCCGAGGGCGCGGTCACCTTGCACCTCAAGTTGTCGCCGCAAACGCTGCCCGACGCCGACAGCCACAACGTGATCGCAGATTGGCCCGGGCGCGTGAGCCCCGAGGAATTCGTGATCGTGTCGGGCCATCTGGATTCCTGGGACTTGGCGCAAGGCGCCATTGACGACGGAGCGGGCGTGGCCTCCGCCATGGGAGCGGTGCACCTGCTGCAGTCGCTCGGGTTGCACGCGCGGCGCACCATTCGATTTGTCGGCTGGATGAGCGAAGAAAACGGCAGCGCAGGAGGACAGACCTACTTCAACCTGAACAGCGGCGCCCTCGGGCGGCAGACCGCTGCCATTGAAAGCGACAACGGCGCGGGACGTCCGCTCGGCGTCTCGGCACATGTGCCTGCCGAGGTCTTGCCGCAGTTCAAGCCGCTCATGACGGCGCTTGGGCCCCTGGGCGCCACCATCTTGGACCGCCGCGAGGAAGCCGGCGGCTCCGATGTGGAATTTCTGGACGCGGGCGGCGTGCCGACTTTGGCGCCCATCGTCGACACCAGAACGTATTTCGATTATCACCACAGCGCCGCTGACACGCTGGACAAGGTCGACCCGGACAATATTCGCCGTCAGGCCGTAGTCTTGGCGATGATGGCGTACTTCGTGGCGGAGATGCCTAATGCCTTGCCCAGGTTGCCGCGGTCGCAGCCGCGCAAGCTCTAGCGCAGTTTCCGGCAGTTTCTACCGCAGCGCTTTGAGCACGTCACGCCAGCTGAGAATGCCGACCGGGGTGCGTGCGGCATCGATGACCGGGATGCAGGAAATACGATGCTCAAGAAACAGCTGAACGGCATCCGCCACGGCGGCCCGCGGCTGCAGAGTAATGAGCTCTCGGCTCATGATCTGGTGGACTCGCTTGTTGAGCGTGGCGACGTCGCGCGCGTTTTCCGTGGCGCTGCCGACGTACGGGCTCAAGGCTTTGAGCAAATCGCGATCCGATACGACACCTTTGAGCTTTCTGTGATCGTCGACGACGAGCAAGTGATGGAATTTAAGGGTGTCGAAAATTTTCTTGACGACATCGAGCCGATCATCCATCTCGACCGTGACAACTCTTGTCGTCATGATGTTGCCTACATCCATGACGCAATCTATCACTGCGCCGCGGCGAAGTGGAAAACACTGCCTCCATTCTGATCCTGGTCTCGGGATTCGCACACGCGGTGGTGAATGCGATCCTGAAAGCCGGCAACGACAAGATGTCGCGGCGTGCCCTCATTGACGGTTTCAGCGCGCTGCTATTGGCGCCTGCCGCCTTTCTGGTGCCATTGCCGACAAACGCCTGGACCTGGCTGTTCGCCTCTGCGGCGGTGCACGGACTTTATCTGCTCGCGTTGATCAAGTCCTTCGAGCAGTCCGACATGACGGTGGCTTACCCCATCGCACGCGGCCTCGCGCCCATGCTCGCCGCAACCGGTGCCGTCGCCATTTTTCACGAGCCCATAACCATTGCGGTGGCCGTCGGCATCGCCTCCATCGCCCTGGGCGTAATGTTCATTGGGGTGAGCCACAAGATGCGGCGCAGCGCGCTCCTATGGGCCACGCTCACCGGTACATGCATTGCCGCCTACACCGTAATCGACGCCCAGGGCGTGCGCGCCGCGCCCACCGCCTTGAGCTACATCGTTTGGACCTTCCTGCTGCTGGGTGGTGCCCTCGGCACTGTGTTCGCCCTGTGGCGCGGCCAGGACTTCTTAATATCCGCGGCCGGGCAGTGGAAGCCAGGGCTCATGGCCGGCGCGCTATCGATTGTTACCTACGGATTTGCGTTGTTGGCGTTTCGGCTGGGCGCGACGCCGCGCTTGGCCGCGCTGCGCGAGACCTCTATTCTGTTCGGCACGGCAATTGCCGTGATCTATCTTAAAGAGCGGCTTACACGGCTGCGGCTCATCGGCGTGCTTGGCATTGCTGCCGGCGCCGCCATCCTGATCGCGTTGCGGTAGCAGTGCGGCAGCGGCGAGCCTCTGCGTTAAGTGTCGTCCCGTCCATCCTTGCCGGTTAACGGGGCGGAAGCATCATCGAGCTCCAGTCCATCGTCATACAAGGTGTCTTCCTCGTCATCCAAGTGCAGTGTCGCGTCTGGATTGCGTTTTTTTTCGTATTCCGTGTGAGCCACCGATTTCTTTTGCTCAGCGCCGTCCAACGGACCGCTACGCAGATGTGATTCTCCGGCCCGGTCGTTCTCGATGCTATCTCCGTCTTCGGTTCTGATGTCGCCCATGTGAACTCCTTCGGGGTTCGTTTGCCGAAGTGGCAGCCTATGCCTACGGCGGGCCCGTCCATATTCCGAGGATGACGCAGTTCTTGTAGGCGCCGGCCGACAGGCAGATCGAATCACGCTCGGACCCGCTGGCCTGACCTGCTAGCCTAGCGGCTGGAATGAAATCGACGGCCGGAATGAAATCGACCATCTGCACGTTTTGGATCTTGAGCGCATTTTTATGGTGCTGCAGCGCTCGCGCGGCGGATCCGCAGCCTTACCAGGTCACCCTTGCGTCAGTGGGGAACGATGACATTGACGCGACTCTGAAGGCTACCTCCGATTTACTGTCGCTGCGTTCCTCGGCGCCAGTCAGCCCGTTCGGTCTGATTGCCCGCGCGCGCAGCGACACAGACCGGCTCAAGACCGCGCTGGAGAGCTTCGGGTACTACGAGTCGCACGTCATTATTAATATCAACGGACTGCTGCTCACCGACCCGAGCCTGGGGGATGCACTCACCGCGCTGCCGAAGGACAGCATCGCGCGGGTGGCCGTGAGCTTCAATTTGGGCACGCTTTACCATTTGCGGCGCATCGAGATCGACGGCGAAATCCCGGCTCCGATCAACGGCCGGGAAACTGTGGGCTTGAATGCCGGCCAGCCGGCGGTGGCCTCTGCGGTGCTCGCCGGCGGGTCGCGGCTGCTGTCCGCGCTGCAGGAGCAGGGCTACGCCTTCGCGCAAGTGGACCCGCCGGTAGCCTATGAGGCTGCCGATGCCCCCGTGCTGGACTTGAGCTTTCATGTCGTCGCCGGCCGCAAAGTGAACATTGGCGATGTCCACGTCGAAGGATTGCAGCGGGTGCACGAATCGCTAGTGCGTAGAAGGCTGTTGCTCCATACCGGCGATCTGTACAAGCCGTCGGTGATCGAGGCTGCGCGACGCGACCTCTTGGCACTCAACGTGTTCGGTCAGGTCAGCGTGCAGATCGGCTCGAAGGTGGACGAATCGGGGGGCGTGCCGGTCACGTTCAAGATCCGCGAGCGATTGCGGCATGCCATCAGCTTGAGCGCGGCCTACTCCAGCGATCTCGGCGGCAGCGGAGGCGCGACCTGGACCGACCGCAATGTTTTTGGCAATGCAGAGCAACTGACGCTTGCGGCCTCGGTCATCAATCTTGGCGGAAGCGATACCACCGGAACGGGCTACGACAGCAGCGTCAAATACCTCATTCCTGAATTTATGCATCGCGACCAATCGCTGCAATTTGCGGTCAGTGCCATCAAGCAGCAGCTGCAGGCGTACGATCAAACCGCCAAGACTGCCAGCGTTACCTTGAGCCGCAAGCTATCGAGCATCTGGACGGTGAACGCGGGCCTGTCGACCACCGACGAACAGATCCTGCAGGTGATCAGCGCCAGCGCAAAGACACCGGGCGGACCCATCACAGCAGATCCCCCGGTGACCTTCGACTACACTCTGGTGGCGTTGCCGTTCAGCCTGGTCTACGACTCAACCAACCTGGCGAGCCCCTTGGAAGATCCGCGCCATGGCTTTCGCGGATCACTGAGCTTGACGCCCACGTTTGCCATCGGACATCCGAATGCGACCTTCCTGATTTCGGTGCTGAAAGCCGCCACTTATTATGACCTGCACAATCTCTTTCCGATCGAGCCGGGCCGCAGTGTTATCGCCGCCCGCGCCCTGGCCGGTGTCGCTCAGGGCGCAGGCGAATTCAGCCTGCCGCCGGACCAGCGCTTTTACGCGGGCGGCACCAGCACGGTTCGCGGCTATGGCTATCAGCTGGTCGGGCCTAGATTTCAATTCACCGGTAATCCCACCGGCGGCACGGCGATCGCGGCGGCGGGCATTGAGTTTCGACAGCGGCTGTACACCAACTGGGGTGTTGTCGCGTTCATGGATGCAGGGCAGGTGAGCGCGAGCATAAAGCCGCTTCCCGACGACACGCGTTTCGGCGCAGGAGCCGGCATGCGCTATTACACGCCGATCGGTCCGATTAGATTGGATGTTGCGGTCCCGATCGGCCGTCGCGCCGGCGAGGACTCGTTCGAAGTGTACATCGGCCTTGGGCAGGCATTTTAGTGCGGCGCAGTTTCAAAATCAGCGCGTGGTTCTTCGGCGCCTTGGTGCTGCTGTTGGCGCTCACCGCCGGCACCTTGCTCATCATCGGCAACACTGCCGGAGGCCGGGTTCAAATAGAAAGACTGGTGTCTCGGCTCACCGGCGGGCATGTGCAATTGTCCGGATTGGGCGGATCACTGCCGAGCCATCTGACGCTCGAGGAGCTGCGCCTCACGGACGCCGCGGGAGTCTGGCTCACGGCCAAGAAGATTGAGCTGGATTGGACGCCGCTCACCTACCTCGAGGGCAGGTTGCAAATTGATCGGCTGCACGCGGCAAGTGTGGATATGCAGCGGTTGCCGCAGAGCTCATCCGCGGCGCCAAGCAACAAGGAAGTGTCGATCCCGCAGATCGACGTGGGGCAAGGGTCCTTTGACCTCGTGCATTTGGGAGCCCGGCTCGCCGGGCAACCGGCTTCCCTGGCGGCGAGCGGCAGCGCGCATTTGCGCTCGGTTCGCGACATGCTCTTCGATGCCTCGGCGCACCGCATCGACGGCGACGGTGAGTACGAACTGCACCTGGGCTTCGATGAGAAGCGCATGGATGCTGCGCTCAAATTGCAGGAGCCGGCCGGCGGTCCGCTCGAGAATATCCTGTCCTTGCCCGGGTTGGGTGCCCTGCATGCGACGCTCAACTTCACCGGTCTGCGATCCGCGGAACATCTCGCGCTGACGCTGGAGGCGGGAGAGCTCAAAGGCCATGCACAAGGCACGCTCAACTTGGTCGACCTGTCGGCTGACCTGAGCTTTGCGTTCGACGCCGGCTCGATGTCGCCGCGGCCGGACTTGGCCTGGGAGAAGGGCACGCTGAGCGGGCGATGGCATGGCAGCATCAAGTCGCCCACGGCCGAAGGCCATCTTGAACTCACGCGGCTTCGCATTCCCGGCGAGATGCAAGCGGCGGCCGTGTCGGCTGACATTGACGCTGATCGGGGCAAGGCAAATCTGCACGCCTCGGTCCAAGGCCTGAAAGTTCCGGGTTCGCAGCCGCGCTTGCTGGAGGCGGATCCCCTCAAAATCGCTGCGTCCCTGCATCTCGATCAACCCGCGCACCCTCTGGAAGTCACTGCCACGCACCGATTGTTCTCCTTGCGAGGGCAAGCCGTAACATCGGGTCAAAAAAGCGCTTCGCTGGAACTGCGCCTGCCGAACATTGCGCCGTTCGCCGCTTATGCCGCGCAAGATCTGCGGGGCAGAGCCGTCATTAGCGCGAATCTGGCCGGCTATCCTGCCACTCGCATCAAGCTCGACGCGAATGCCGCTTTGACGCCGGGTAAACAGGCTTGGGCCGGTGCGCTGGGTGATCATGCACGATTGGAAATGAGCGCAGTGCTCAAGGACAGCGCGCTGGAGATTGATAATGCCAAGCTCACGGGGCGCGCGCTGGTGCTGTCGGCAGATGGCCGTATCGGCAGTCAGGCCATCGACGCGCACTGGGACTTGTCGCTCCCAGATCTCAACAAGGTGTCCGCGGTGCTGGCAGGCAGCCTGAAGGGCTCAGGATCGGTGCAGGGCCCGGCCACTGCCTTGGCGGCCGATGCAAATTTGAACACGACGCTTTCGGTACGCGGGTCGCCAAGCGGAAACTTGTCGGCGGATTTGAAGGTGCGCGGCCTACCGTCGGCTCCCCGCGGCACGCTGAAGACGCAGGGTTCCCTGGACGGCTCGCCGCTGCACCTGGACGTTTCGATGGAGCGTAGTGCCGAGCGTGTGCTGCATGCGGTCATTCAGCAGGCAACGTGGAAGAGCGCACACGCCGACGGCGACATGACATGGACGACCGACAAGTCGCAGATGCACGGCCGGCTGTCGCTGTCAGTCTCGCAGCTTCAGGATTTGCAGCATTTGCTCGGCACGGAGATCGCCGGCAGCCTCGCCGGCAACGTCTCGCTGCGTCCCGATGGACAGCGCACGCGCGCGCAACTCGAGCTCGATGCCAAAGACCTGACGCTGGCCGGCATGGCCGGCAGCGTGCATGTGGCCGGCGATGGCTTTACCGATGCCTTTGCTTTCAAGGCAGGCGCGCAGTTACCCAAATTCAACGGAGTCGCCGTGACGTTGGGCGCGAGCGGTAATTTCAATCTCGATAAGGAGGAGATTTCCTTGGCTAGCGCCCTTGGTTCGTACGCGGGGCAGGAAGTGCGCCTGCTGGAGCCGGCGCGCATTTACTTGGGCGGCGGCGTGGCAGTTGATCTGCTCAAGCTGGGTGCCCAGAAAGCGGAACTCGATGTGCAAGGGCAAATCTCTCCACTGGCGGCACGCCTATCGGTGCGCCAAGTGCAGCCATCGCTGGTTAATGTCTTCATTCCGAATTTATTGGCGGCCGGCGTCATCGACGCCCACGCTGATTTGCATGGCAGCTTGAGCGCACCGGTGGGGGAAGTTGCGTTTAATGCCTTGGGCGTGCAGTCGGCGGACGACGCCGCGCTGGGATTGCCGCCGGCAAACATACGTATTACCGCGGGCCTGCGCGGACATACGGCCGACATCGATGCGCGTCTCGATGCAGGTTCGGCATCGCAGCTGAGCGCGCTGGGTCAAGCTCCGCTCGCCGCAGACGGTGAAGTGGATATGAAAATCAACGGCAAGGTCGATGTCGGCCTGATGAACGCCTTTCTGGAGGCACGAGGTCAGCACGCTTCCGGACAATTCGACATTGACGCCACGGTGACCGGCGCAGTGGCGGCGCCGCAGATCGCCGGCACGCTCGGCCTAAAAAACGGCAAGATCAACGATTACGGCCGCGGCGTCAGCCTCACGGATATCGCCGCACAAGTCGTCGGCAATGAAGGGACATTGCAGATCAAAAGCTTCACCGCGACGGCGGCTCCTGGAACGGTGTCGATGAGCGGCAGTGTAGGGATTGTCCAGAAAGGCATCCCCGTCGATCTGCAGATTACCGCCCGCAATGCGCAGCCGCTCGTCAGCAAGCTGATCACGTCGAATCTCAATGCGGACATCACCATCAAGGGCACGGCGCGCGAACGGCTCGATGTCGAGGGAAGCATGCACCTCAACAAGACCTTGATCGGCATTCCCAATGGTTTGCCGCTGAATGTCGCTGTGCTCGATGTGCGGCGGCGTGGCACGAAGAAACCGCCGGCTGCCGAAAAGCCGCTTATCATCGGCCTCGACGTTGCAGTGCATGCGCCGCAGGATATTCAAGTGGAAGGGCGCGGGTTGGACGCAAGGATGCGCGGAGATCTGCAAATCAAGGGCACTACCGATGCGCCCCTGGTGAGCGGCGGATTCGATCTCGAGCGCGGTACTTTTTCTCTCGCCACGGGCAGATTGAACTTTACCGAAGGGCGCGTCAGTTTCAACGGCGCAGGGCTGCAGAACAAGATCGATCCGACTCTGGATTTCACCGCGGAGACAACCATTGCCGACACCACGGCCACCTTGCGCATCACCGGCCTCGCCGATGCGCCGGTATTCGAATTCAGCAGCACGCCGTCGAAGCCGCAGGATGAAATCATGGCGCTGCTGCTGTTCGGTGCGCCTACCCAGCAATTGACGCCCTTGCAGCTTGCGCAGGTTGGCGCGGCGCTGGCGTCGATGAGCGGCGTGGGCGGTAACGGCAGCCTCAATCCTCTGGTCAAGATTCAAAAGAGTTTGGGGTTGGACCGGCTGAATATCGGGGCCGGTACCACGAATGCCCAAACCGGTCAGGATTCGGGCGCGAGCATCGAGGCGGGGCGCTACATTTCCAGGCGGGTCTACATTGAAGCCAAGCAGAGCACCGCCGGCGCCAGCCAACTGGGGGCGGACATTGAGTTGACCAAGCACCTGAAGTTGCAGACGCGGTTAGGAAACGGTACGGCGTCGGTTCAAGGAACGACGCCGGATAATGATCCCGGGAGCAGCATCGGCTTGCTTTATCGGTTTGAGTATTAGAAGCGTCAAGCAACGCTCCCGGCTACAATGAGAGTCTCCAAGAGCCTGGGAGATTAAAAATAATGGATTTGAGTCCTCGTGCTTTCCTATTCGCATCTTTACTGAGCGTCGCGCTCGGCACCGCTGTTGCCTCTGCTGCCGAACGAGCCGCTGCCGAGCGGCCGGCCGGCGACGCTCCGGACACCAAGGTTGCTTTGGTGCCCGAACCGACCGAGTCGCCGCGCTACTTGAAAGATGAGCATCAGGCCAGCTCGGGTTCGGTGACGGTCGGCGGCCGTGCTATCGCCTACCAGGCCGAAGCGGGCATTTTGGTGGTGCATGTCAAGGACCCTTTGGATGATGATCCGCCGTTGCCGAAAGAAGATCGCACCGGCCCACCACCCCCGCAGCCGCCGGAAGTGGGGATGTCCTATGTCGCGTACTTTCGCGGCGATAAGGAAGATGGCCATCGGCCCATCACGTTCGTATACAACGGCGGACCGGGGTCCTCCACCGTCTGGCTGCACATGGGAGCTTTCGGCCCCAAGCGCGTGGTGACAGCCGATGATACGCATAGTCCCGCCGCGCCTTACCACCTAATCGACAACGAATTCACGCTGCTCGATGCCAGCGATCTGGTCTTCGTCGACGCGCCGGGAACGGGCTTCGGTCACATGCGGGGAGCGGATAAGGAAAAGGCCTTCTTCGGCATCGATCAAGATGCGCATGCCTTTGCCAATTTCATCGTCGAATTCCTGTCGCGCCACAATCGCTGGAATTCGCCGAAGTATTTGTTCGGCGAAAGCTACGGCACGACGCGGTCCGCCGCCTTGGCGTATGTCCTGCAGAATGAAAAGTCGTTGGACCTGAACGGTGTGATCCTGCTGTCGCAGGTGCTGAACTTTGACGACGGCGTCGATGCTCCGCAATTCAATCCGGGCATGGACTTGCCTTATGCGCTCGCGTTGCCTACCTATGCGGCCACCGCGTGGTATCACCATAAGCTGCAATCGCCGCCGGCCGCGCTCGAACCCTTCCTGCACGAGGTGGAGTCGTTTGCGTTGACGGATTACCTGCAAGCGCTGGCGGCGGGTTCGACCCTGTCGCCGCAGCACAAGTCAGAGATTGCCGTCAAATTGCACAACTACACGGGCCTCCCCGCCGACTACATCGAGCGGGCGAACCTGCGCGTGAATGGCGGTGAGTTTGAGAAAACGCTGCTGGGAGCGGAAATTACCGCCGGCCGGCTGGATACGCGGTTCGCGGGACCAACCATCGATCCTATGAGCAAGGAAGCGGAATACGATCCGCAGTCTGCCGCCATTTCCTCCGCCTATGTGTCGGCCTTCAACGATTATGTCAGGACGGCGTTGAAATTCGGCGCGAAGAAAATCTACAAGCCCGTATCGTTTGACATCGGTAACCGTTGGGATTTCGAGCATCAGCCGCCGGGTTCGCCCAGCAAGGTGCCGGGTCCTGTGAACGTGATGCCGGATCTCGCCGTCGCCATGAAGCAGAACCCGAATCTCAAGGTGCAGCTGAATGGCGGCTATTATGATTTGGCCACGCCGTATTTCGCCGCCGAGTACGAACTGCACCAATTGCCGATACAGGAAAGCCTGCAAGGCAATATCGAGATGCATTTTTATACCTCCGGTCATATGGTGTACGCACACGAGCCGGACCTGAAGGCGTTGCATGCCAACGTCGCCGCTTTTATCGACAAGACCAAGAACGGCAGCGGCAAGTAGCTGCCCGCAGGTCTGAAAGTTTTGGAGTGACTATGTAATAAATACTCGCGCCAATTGCCGGAAAGGCTGTTTTCCGTGCAATTTGCGCGCTGGTATGCAAATTGCTGGGATCTCGTATACGCACGTCGGGAGTGTCTATATGAATAATCAAATGCACACTGAAACGGCACTGAGTTCCGCGCCGCCTGCGGCTGGACAATCAAGCAGTGCAGTAAATACAAATGCCGCGGCCGCCTCATTCCGCGGCAGCCAACAAGCCGCCCAATTGTTGATGCGCTTGTTTCGCCGCTACCCGCAGGGCCTGGCTTTGCGATTGTGGGATGGCACCGCCATCAGCGCGGGCGGTGGGGCATCGGCCGCCGACTCTCCCTTCACACTGGTGTTTCGCACGCCCGAAGCGGTCTGGTCCGCGGTCCTGGGACGAGATCCGCTCGCCCTCGCCGATGCTTACTTCCGGGGCGAGTTGGACATCGAAGGGGATTTCTTCGCCGCCCTGAGCATCAAGGATCATTTGGATGCCTTGCGGATGCCGCGCGGGGAGAAGCTTCTGGCCGCCGCCACGGCGCTGCGACTGCGCATGATAAACGCCGCCGCCCAGCATTCCGGCCGGCTATTTGCACCCTCGGATGCGCCGCGGATCAAGGCGCACTCGAAAGCGGAGAATCGGCAGGCCATTCATTTTCATTACGACGTTTCGAATGATTTTTATGCGCTCTGGCTGGATCGCGCCATGGTGTATTCGTGCGCGTACTTCGAAACGCCGGATGTCGGCCTCGATGCCGCTCAGCAGGCAAAACTCGACCATGTCTGCCGCAAGCTATCCTTAAAACCGGGAGAGCGATTTCTCGACATCGGCTGCGGCTGGGGGGCGTTGGTGATCCACGCGGCACGCCACTACGGGGTGCAGGCCCAGGGGGTCACCTTGAGTCCGCAGCAGCTGAAGGTCGCCCGCGAGCGCATCGCGAGCGCAGGACTTGAGGGCCGCGTTGCTGTGGAGCTCTTGGACTATCGCGATTTGCCCGGACAAGACTTGTACGACAAAGTGGCCAGCGTGGGCATGTTCGAGCACGTGGGACTGAAGAATCTTCCGGTATATTTTGCAACCGTGAATCGCCTGCTCAAGCCGCGGGGCCTGTTTCTGAATCATGGCATCACGCACGATTCGGAGGGATGGGAGCCGTCGGTATCGACCGAATTCATCAATCGTTACGTGTTTCCGGATGGGCAGCTCGATACGATCAGCAACGTTCAGCGCGTCATGGAAGGCGCAAAATTCGAGATCGCCGACGTGGAGGGATTGCGCCCGCACTATGCGATGACCTTGCGGCATTGGGTTGCGCGCCTCGAGCGCCATCGAGCGCAGGCGCTGCAATTCGTCAACGAGGCGACTTACCGGGTGTGGCGTCTGTACATGGCGGCCTGCGCACTGCAGTTCGAGTCGGGAGAGATCGGCATTTACCAGGTGCTGGCCAGCAAGCGTGCGGCGGGAATTCCGGACCTGCCTTTAACGCGGCGGCATCTGTACCACTAAAAGCAGCCGTTGGCGGTCTCTTTATCTGTAGGCAAGCGCTGACAGGAGGCGCAATCTGGGCACGCTAGACGGCGTGCGCCGCATGCTTCACATTACGCGTAATTGCCGAAGAACAAGGAAATGCCCATGCGTTCTGAAATAGCCGTCGTCGCTGCAGCAGTGCTGTGTAGCGCATCGCTGGCGCAAGCGGCAAATGACTGGCCCAGCTATAACCGCACGCTGACATCGGATCGTTATGCAACCCTCGAAAAGATCGACAACAAGAACGTCGCAGGCCTCAAGGTTCTCTGCAGCTTCGATACCGGCGAGCAACTCTCTTTTCAATCCGGATTGGTGGAGGTCGACGGCGCGATCTTTGCCGCCACGGAACGCGACACCTTTTCAATCGATCCCAATAACTGCAAGCTGAATTGGCGTAGCCACGAGGACTCGGCCTCCGGCGAATTGAAGGTCAATCGAGGCGTCGCGTGGCTGGATCATCGCGTGTTTCGGGGTACCGCTGACGGCAAGGTGATTGCCTACGATGCCAAGAACGGCAAGCGCATGTGGTCGACGACCATCGCGGATGCGGCCAAGGGCGAATCGGTGTCGGCCGCGCCGATTGCGTGGAACGGCCTGGTGTTCATCGGCAATGCCGGCGGGGACAACAAGGGCGTGAAAGGGCGCATGTATGCGCTCGATGACAAGGATGGCCACATTGTGTGGGAGTTCTACCTGGTGCCGAAAGGGCCTGGAGATGCTGCCCGCGGACCCGCTGCACCCGAGCCTAAATCAACATACGCAGCAACGTGGAGGGAGACAAAGGGGTTTCCGATAACCGGCGGTGCGACATGGACTTCCTACTCGTTGGATCCGGTGACCGGGCACCTATTCGTGCCCGTCGGCAACGCAGCGCCGGATTTTCATAAAGAATCCCGGCAGGGTGAAAATCTGTTCGCGAGTTCGGTCGTCGTGCTAGATGCCAAGACCGGGGCCTACCAGCAGCACTTTCAATTGGTAAAGCGCGACTTTCACGATTGGGACGTGTCATCGCCGCCGGCATTGTTCTTGAGCAACCGGGGCCATCGAATGTTGGCGGAGGCACCGAAAGACGGGCATCTTTACCTGGTCGATCTGAACACCGGAAAGCTGGTGTACCGCAAGCCGGTGACCACGATCGCGAATGCCGAGGCGCCGCTCACGCCTCAGGGAACGCGGTTCTGTCCGGGCGCGCAGGGCGGAGCGGAATGGAACGGCCCCGCATTTGACCCGGCGGACAATCTCATTTTCACCGGCGAAGTTGACTGGTGCACGACTGTGCAGACGGTGCCTGCCACTGCATTGGCCGTCACGCCGGCCGGCAAACCGTGGAGCGGCGCAACCCAAGGGTTCGGCAAGCAAGACGACCCGAAGAAATGGTCGGGCTGGCTGACGGCCAGCAACGCCGACACCGGGGAGCGCAAGTGGGAATTCCACGCACCATTTCCCGTGCTCGGCGGCGTCACGCCGACGACGGGTCGGTTGGTGTTGTTCGGCGATATGGGCGGCAACCTCTACGCGTTCGACGCGGGCACGGGCAAGCAACTCTGGTCGAAGGATCTCGGCGGCGCGATCGGCGGCGGCGTAATTACCTACGATACCGGCGTCGGACAAAAGATCGCGGTCGCGGCCGGAATGACCTCGCCGATCTGGCCGACGAAAAAGGTCACGGGCAAGATTTTTGTGTTGGGCCTATGAGCGCCGCGCTGCGCACTGCATACGCAGCGAGCTCATGAGCTCCCCCCACCACAAGCCGATCATCCGGCAGAATTCCACGTCGCTCAATCCATGACGGGCAGGGTGATCGGCGCGCAGCGCGGATAGGCCGCTGTGCGTCACCGTGACCAGCGTACCGGACGCGGTGGGCTCGAACTGAATTTCCACTTCGGTCTGCTCATGCGCCGCGAAATTTACATTGCGCCAGGTGAATTTCAGGCAGCGCGGCGGTTCCCAGACGTGGACACGGCCGACATCGACGACGTGCTGCGCGCCATCGGCATCGAATGACTCGAATAGCCGTCCCCCGACCTTGGGCTCGATGCGCAACAGGCTGCTTCGAGAGGCAGAGTGGCGAAACTTCAGGCCGCGCCGCCACCAACGGTCGATATCGCCGGTGAAGACCTCGAACGCTTCCGCCGGAGGAACCGCGACCGCAACGCTGACGCGTGCGCGATCGCCGCTCATGTCTTGAGTCTGACCGCGCGCCGCGGATTCTCGGCGAAGGACTTGAAGGCCTGCAGCTGGCGCTGCCACAGATCTTCTGCCTGCGAGATCCAATCCTGCACCGGCTGAAATGCCGCGGCATGCACGGTGTAAATGCGCACGCGCGCATCTCGTTCGATGCCGTGCTCGGTGACCAGGCCCGCTTTGCGCAGCACACGCAAATGACGGCTCAGTGCTTGCGGGCTCATGTCGATGGACTCCGCCAGCTCGCCGGCGCGCCTAGGCTTCTGCAGCAGCAGGCGGATCATTTGACGCCGCGAGGCGTCGGAGAGGGCGCCGAATGCTGCGCTCAGGTGAATTTCGGAGTAGCGATCCACCGGTGCTGCACTCAAGCCGGGCTGCGAAGCCGCTGGGTCACCCACCACAGATGGCCTTCCGGATCGAGAGCGCCATAGCTGCGGTCCGACCAGTAGTCCGCGCCGTACTCATGCGTGGCCGGCTCCTCGATGATCTGCGCCCCGTGGGCGCGCGCTTGCGCACAATGTGCGTCGGCGTCATCGACGAAAAACATAATGGATTGGGTGGTCGCGCCCTTTAAGGTCTTTGGGCTGCGCATGGAGCGCTTCCATAGCCGTGGCGTTTCAGTCGTCTCCTGGGCCACCATGATCAGGCCTTCGCCGTAGCTCAATTCGCTGTGCTCTATCTGACCTTTATCGCCTTCGACCTTCAGCCGCACCTCGAAGCCGAAAGCATCGCACAACCATTGGATCGCAACAGCTGCGTCTTGATAGACCACCGAGCTTGACATGCGCGGCCAATCTTTAGGGGTCGGCTTCATCTCGCACCTCCAAAATCAAATATTAACGAATTGAGAGAACGTTAACATATTCGTTAACTAATGGCAACGCTGTACATCATGTGCTCTGGCGGCGGCCTTTGGCAATCGGTCAATTCTTCAGGCGATAGCCCGTCTTGAAGATCCAGGCCACCAGCGCAAGACAGATGAGGAAAAAGCCCACCGTCATCGCCATGCTGATGCCGACGCTGACGTCGGCGGCACCGTAGAAACTCCATCGGAAGCCGCTGATCAGGTACACGATGGGATTGAAGAGACTGAAGGTACGCCAGGCCTGCGGCAGCATGTCGATGGAATAAAAAGCGCCGCCAAGGAAAGTCAGCGGGGTAATGACCAGCATCGGAATGAATTGCAGCTGTTCGAAGCCCTTGGCCCAGATACCGATGATGAATCCAAATAAACTGAAGGTAGCGGCCGTCATGAGCAAAAAGGCCACCATCCACACCGGATGCAGTATCTTGATCGGCACGAAAAGCGAGGCGGTAGCCAAAATGATCAGGCCAAGCACGATCGATTTCGACGCCGCCGCGCCGACGTAGGCGATGACGATTTCCACGTAGGACACAGGCGCGGACAAGAGCTCGTAAATTGTGCCGGTAAACTTCGGAAAATAAATGCCGAACGACGCATTCGATAAACTCTCCGTGAACAAGGCGAGCATGATGAGCCCGGGCACGATGAACGCGCCGTAGCTCACCCCGCTGGTGGTGGTGAGGCGGGAGCCTATCGCCGCGCCGAACACGACGAAATACAGCGAAGTGGTGATGACCGGAGTCACCAAGCTTTGCACCAAGGTGCGCAGGGCGCGTGCGACTTCGAATTTATAAATGGCCCATACGCCGTGGCGATTGAAGGCGGGGATTACGGCGGAATTGCTCATGTTCGCTCGCTGACTAGCTTGACGAAGATATCTTCGAGAGAACTTTGGTGGGTTTGCAGGTCCTTGATCACGATTGCAAGCTCGCCTAAGCGTTTCAGGAGCATCGAGATATCGACGCTGTCGGTGCCGTCCGCCGTATAGACCAAATCCTTGCCATCGCCCTTGAGTTCCAGCTGCCAAGATTTCAGCTCATCGGGGATCTGCGCCAACGGCGTCTGAAGATGCAGCGTCAGTTGCTTCTTGCCGAGTTTCTTCATCAGCTCGCGCTTGCCCTCGACCAGCATCAGGTTGCCCTTGTTGATGACGCCGATGCGGTCCGCCATCTCCTCCGCCTCTTCGATGTAGTGAGTGGTCAAAATAATGGTCACGCCTTTTTCGCGCAGACCGCGCACCAAAGTCCACATGTCGCGGCGCAGCTCGACGTCCACACCGGCAGTCGGCTCATCCAAAAATAATATTTGCGGCTCGTGCGACAGGGCTTTGGCGATCATCACACGCCGCTTCATGCCGCCCGATAGCGTCATGATCTTGCTGTTGCGCTTGTCCAGGAGCGACAGATCGCGCAGCAGGCTTTCGATGAATTTCGGGTTCGGCGCCCGGCCGAACAGCCCGCGGCTGAAGGAAACCGTGGCCCACACGGTTTCAAACGCATCGGTGCTCAGTTCCTGCGGCACCAAGCCGATTATCGATCGGGCGGCGCGGTAGTCGCGCGCGATGTCATGACCATCGGCCGTCACGCTGCCCGAGCTTGCGGTCACGATGCCGCACACGATATTGATCAGCGTGGTCTTGCCGGCGCCGTTGGGTCCAAGCAGCGCGAAGATCTCGCCTTTCTCAATCTCCAGATTGACGAGCTTCAGCGCCTGAAAACCGGTCGCGTACGACTTGCTGACGCCGCTGATCGAAATGACGGCAGCCATGCCTAAGGGCCGATGCGGGCGATCAGCGCACGCGTGAAGTCCGCCGTGTTCGCCTTGCCGCCTAAATCGCCGGTGCGGACCTTGTCGACGTTGAGCGTTTGATCGATGGCGGTGCGCAACCGAGCGGCCATATGCGGCAGATGACAATGCTCAAGCATCATCGCGGCGGCCAGCATCAGCGCGATCGGATTCGCGACGCCCTTGCCGGCAATATCCGGAGCGGAACCGTGTACCGCTTCGAAGATGGCCGCATCGGTGCCGATGTTGGCTCCGGGCGTCATCCCCAATCCGCCGACCAAGCCGGCAGCCAAATCCGACAGGATGTCGCCAAATAAATTGGTGGTCACTAGGACGTCGAATTGCCAAGGGTTCAAAACCAGCTTCATCGCGCAGGCGTCGATGATCACGGTCTCCAAGATGAACTGGCCTTTATATTTGCGCTCGTACAACTCGAGGCCGGTCTCTAGAAAAATTCCGGTCAGCGCTTTCATGATATTGGCCTTGTGGACGATCGCCACCTTCTTGCGGCGCGTTGCGACTGCATGTGCGAAGGCAAAATCCAATAGGCGCCGGCTGCCTTGACGCGTATTGACGCCGGTGGCCATGGCGAGGGCATGCGGATCGTCATCGATGGGAATGTAGACCTCGTGGCCGATGTACAAGCCCTCGAGGTTTTCACGCACCACCACCAAATCTATGTTGTCGAATCGACCGCCAGGTATCAGTGTTCGCGCCGGCCGCAAATTCGCGTAAAGCTTGAATTCTTCCCGCAGTCGAACATTCGAGGATCGATAGCCGCCGCCGGAGGGTGTTTCGAGCGGACCTTTAAGAGCAAGACGCGTACGCCGGATACTGGCCAAGGTCTTCGGCGGCAGGGGATCGCCTGCGGCGGTCACGCCTCCCAGGCCTGCGATTTGCCTGTCCCAGTCAAACGGCGCGCCGAGCGCATCCAGCGCGGCGAGCACCGCGTCCACGATTTCGGGGCCGATCCCATCTCCGGGGATGAGCGTGGCAGGAATCGATTGCGGCATTAAGAGAGTTCTCGTTCGTGAAAGACGAATAGGATACTAGAACTGGCTGCTCTAGACTGGCTTGAGATCGAGGAGAATGTTGCATTCATACCGATGAAATAATTCTCGCGACGCGGCGTTGGCTGGAAAAAGCGGTGATCGGCCTCAACCTGTGCCCGTTCGCGGAGCATCCTTATCGGGGCGATCGCGTGCGTCTTTTCGTCAGCGAGCGGCGCAGCGCCGCTGGATTGCTGGCAGATTTGCATTCCGAGCTGCGGTCGCTTGATGCCTCGGATCCGCGGGAGTGCGAGACCTCGCTGCTCATCCACCCTTGGGTGCTCAACGACTTCATCGAGTACAACGAGTTCCTCGAGGTCTGCGATGGCGCTGTCGCCGAGCTTGGCCTCGAAGGCAGCTTGCAAGTCGCCAGTTTCCATCCTCAATACCAGTTTGCCGGATCGCAGCCGGACGACATCGAGAACTTCACCAACCGTTCGCCGTTTCCGATGCTGCATTTGTTGCGGGAGGCGAGCGTTGAGCGAGCCATCGCCGCCGCCGGCGATACCGCGAAGATCTACGAAAAAAACATGCGTACGTTGCGCGCTCTCGGCCGTGCCGGCTGGCAGCGCTTATGGCTCGACTAGATTCTTGTGCATGGGGATGAATTCGATGCTTTCGCCCGAGCCCACGTCGAAACTTACCTGCGCGCCGCCCACATAGCCGCGCGCCGCATAAAGCTTGACCCCCGGCAGCGTTGCCATGAGTTCGACGCGCCTGTACCCCTGGGCACGCGCTTCCGCTTCACAACGATCCAGCAGCAATGAGCCGATGCCGCGGCGCGCGCAGCCTGGGTCGACAAAAAAAGCCCGGATCTTCGCGGCTTGGGTTTCGGGATCGAGCGTCGAGGAATCGCGCCCGGCTCGGGCGTCGCTGCCGAACAGGGTGGAGCGGAAGCTCCATCCGCCGCAACCGACGAGTCGCCCGGCATCCTCGGCGACAAAATAGGTCTCGTCGGCGAGCAACTGGGTGTCGACGCCGAACGCGCCGCGCAACGCGCCCTCGATTTGCTCGGCTCGATAATCCGCGGCGCTCAAGCCGCGCGCCGATCGCGCTATCAGCGTATTGAGCGCGGGAACATCGGCGAGCGTCGCTTTGCGGAGAGTGGGCATCATTTCAACCAAAGGCTATTCGGAAGAGACTTGCGCGCCGGGATTGCGCGAATCACGCCCGTAATAGTCGGGATAGTCGCTGCTTATGCCTTTGAAGCGCCGATGCACCCAAAGATATTGTTCCGGCACCAGGCGAACCTGTGCCTCAAGCAGCCGGTTGTAGCGTGCAACGTCATCCACGGCGTCAGCGCCGGGAAAGTTCTCGAATGGCGGTCCGATGACAACGCGGTAGCCTGCGTTCCCGGGCAGCCGCTCGCCGAAGTAGGTCATGACGGCGGCGCCGGAGATGCGCGCCAGGCGCGTTGTCGCGGGGTTGCTAGCGGCGGGGATGCCGAAAAAATCAACCATGGCGGCGCCCTTGTTGCGGTAACTCTGGTCGGGCGCGAACCATACGGCTTCATTTTTTTTCAGGGCCCGGACCATGCTCCTGATGTCGTCCTTAGGAATAGGGTTTCCGTGGCGGCAAAAGCTCTCGAACATAATGTGCGACAGCAGCGCATTCTTCAGCGGCCGATAGACGACATTCAGGGGGACCACGGTGCCGAGGATGCGAGTGGAGATTTCAATGGTGGTGAAATGTCCGCCCACCAGGATTGCGCCGCGGCCCTTGGCAAGAGCGGCCTTCAAGTGCTCCAGGCCATGCACTTCGGCCAGCTTGTTGAGGCGGCCGTCGCTGCTCCACCAAGTATCCGCCGTCTCGCACAGGGCCATGCCGAGACTGCGAAAATGCCGGTCAAGCAGCTTTTCGCGCTCAGGCTTGGACAGTTCAGGCAGGCAAAGAGCGATATTTCGGCGTGCGATGCGCCGGAAGCTTAAGGGTAGAAGCCTCAGCAGCAAGCCAATCCCGTTGCCGACCTGTCTTTGCGCCGGAAAGGGCAGTAACTCGACCAAGCGCATGATTGCCAAGCCGACCCAGGTAATCCAGTACTTGGGCATAAGGTAGGCTAGTGGCATCCGAATACTGTCATTGAAATAGGGGTTTTCGGTGCGGCGACCAGGCGAAAGGATAGCCGCCTCGAGGCCGCGTTACCAGGATTGACGCATCGCAGCATTGTGCGGAAATCGCACGAATATTCGTACTTATCAGCAAATTGCTGTAACATTTGCGCCGGTTCGTGATTTCTACTTGGTCCGTTTTTGGTCACCGCGCCGCTCCGGCGTCACCTTGGCCACAACCCACAAAGCAGGTTTCCTCGATCCAGGTGGCTGGCATTCCGCTTTAAGGTTTTCACTCAAGGCACGCGTGACCGGCCGATAGTTTCTTTTGTAGTAGGTATTCTTCACATGACGAAAATGTATGTTGGCAATCTCCCGTTCTCAATGGACGAGTCCGCAGTGCGCGCGCTGTTCGAAAAGCATGGCGCGGTACAGTCGGTGGCGTTGATCAATGATCGCGACACCGGTCGGCCCCGCGGCTTCGGCTTCGTTGAAATGGCCAGCGCAGACGCTGCGCGCGCTATGCAGGCGTTGAATGGTCACGACGTCGACGGGCGAGCGCTGAAGGTGAATGAGGCGCAGGAGCGCACCGGCGGCGGTGGCGGTGGTGGTGGATCTCGCGGTCCGAAGCGCTGGTAACAGCTGCTTAAGATTTAAGCGATAAACTGGGGCCGCAGCAATGCGGCCCTAGTTTTATACGCAAACAGGGTTTACGCCTGAGGAGGCTTTGCCTATAATCGCGCCCCTCGATGGGGCTCGAGTTGGCTGGGGCTTAAGTCTTCATTTTTCGGATCGGGCCCCTTCTAGGGGCTTTTTGTTGGGCGATGGAAGGGGGCCGATGGTCCCCTTTTTGTTTTTTAAGATTGGGTTTTAAAAAATGCGCGACGCCTTGATGCGCCTGCTAGAGCCGCCGATCGAGGCGATGGGCTACGAGTTGGTCGATATCGAGTTTGCGCGCGAAGGGCGCGGGGGCGTACTGCGGATATTCATTGACCTGCCCGCCGGCGAAGCGGCCGGTGCCGTCACCGTGGACGATTGCGCGCGCGTAAGTCATGCCGTGAGTGAGGTGCTGGAGGTCCAGGACCCGATCAAGGGGCACTACACGCTGGAGGTTTCCTCGCCGGGGTTTGATCGGATATTGCGCACGCGGGCGCACTTCGAGCGATTCCTAGGTCAGCGGGTTTTTGTGGAATTAAAGCTGCCGCTCGATGGCCGGCGGCGATTCGTCGGGGTATTGAAGTCAGCTTCAGCCGAGACGATTGTAGTGGAAGTCGACGGCAACGCGCACAGCCTGCCGCTCGATCGAATTCAGAAGGCGAGATTGCGGCCGGAGTGAGCGAGGAGTCTTGAGGTTATGAACAAAGAAATATTGATGGCCGTCGACGCGGTTTCCAACGAGAAGGGCGTCGATAAGGAAATTATATTCGACGCGCTCGAAGCCGCGCTCGCATCGGCGACTCGCAAGAAACACGGCGAAGAGTTGGACGTACGGGTGTCGATCAACCGCAAGACCGGCGGCTACGATACGTTTCGCCGCTGGAAAGTATTTGCGGACGACTCCACGGAGCTCGAGGTTCCGGAGCGGGAGCTGCGCTTGGATGATGCGCGCGAAATCGACAAAGACGTAGAGCCGGGCGGCTTTGTCGAAGAGCCGATGGAGTCGGTGCCATTCGGCCGAATCCTCGCCCAGACAGCCAAGCAAGTCATCGTGCAAAAGGTGCGCGAAGCCGAGCGCGCGCAAGTGGTGGATGCCTACAAGGATCGTTCGGGAACGCTGGTCAGCGGAATCGTCAAACGCGTCGATCGCAATGGCGTCTATGTCGATCTCGGCGCCAATGCCGAAGGATTCATCGCGCGCGAGGAGATGATTCCGCGCGAACCGGTGCGCTCTCAAGACCGCATCAAGGCCTACTTGAAGGAAGTGCGCACCGAACCGCGCGGCCCGCAATTGTTCCTGTCGCGCACCGCGCCGGAATTCTTGATCGAATTGTTCAAGCTGGAAGTGCCCGAGGTCGGCCAAGGCTTGATCAACATTTTGGCCGCCGCCCGCGACGCCGGCGTGCGCGCCAAGATCGCGGTGCGCAGCAACGATCCACGCGTCGATCCGGTCGGTGCCTGCGTCGGCATGCGCGGTTCACGCGTGCAAGCGGTCTCCAATGAGATCGCCGGCGAGCGCGTCGACATCATTCCGTTCGACGACAACAACGCACAGTTCGTGATCAATGCCATGGCCCCGGCCGAGGTCACCTCGATCGTCGTCGACGAAGATTCGCATTCGATGGATATCGCCGTTTCCGAGGACAAGCTGTCGCAGGCCATCGGCCGCGGCGGCCAGAATATCCGCTTGGCGAGCGAGCTGACCGGTTGGGAATTGAACGTGATGAGCGAATCGCAGGCAGAAGCCAAGAGCGAGACCGAGTCGCTGGCGTTGCGCGAGACCTTCATGAAGCAGCTGGATGTCGACGCCGACGTGGCGAGCATCTTGGTGCAAGAGGGTTTTTCGACCATCGAAGAAATCGCCTACGTGCCGGCGAGCGAATTGAACGCCATCGAGGAATTCGACGAGGAAATCGTCAAGGAGCTGCGTACCCGCGCCCGGGATGTGCTGCTGACCCAGGCAATTGCCAGCGAAGAATCCATGGATGGCGCCGAGCCGGGAGCGGACCTGATCGAAATAACCGGCGAGGCGCTCGGCAAGACGCTGGCGCGAAAAGGTGTGCGCACTCGAGACGATTTGGCCGACTTGGCGGTCGATGAGCTGGTCGAGATGGGCAGCGTCGACGAAAAGAAGGCCGGCGAACTGATCATGAATGCCCGCAAGCACTGGTTCGCGGAAGAAGCTAAGGTCTAGGAGCACGTATGGCAGATGTAACTGTCGCTCAGTTCGCTGAGGTGTTGAAAGTCCCGGTGGATCGGCTGCTGCAGCAGCTCGATCAGGCGGGCATCAAAGTCGACGGCGCCGAAGACATGATCAGCGAAGATGCCAAGCACGAGCTGTTGACGCATCTGCGTCGCAGCCATGGTCACGACGAGACGCAAGGGGATGCTGCCCCGCGCAAGATTACTCTGCGCCGCAAGTCGCAATCCGAGCTGAAGCTGGCGAGCCCCCAAGGACGCGCGCGCACTGTCAATGTCGAAGTGCGCAGCAAGCGCACCTATGTTAAGCGCGAAGTGCTGGAAGATCAGGCGCGGCACCAACAGGAAGAAATCGACAAGCAGCGCGAAACCGAGGAACAGGCCAAGGCCGCCCTCGAGCGTGCGGAAAAGGAGCGCCTGGAGAAGGAGCGGCTGGACCGGGAACGCCAAGAGGAAGAGAGCCGGCGGCGCAGCGATGAAGAAAACCGCAAGCGCACCGCTGAAGAAGAAGCCCGGCGCGCCGCCGAGGTTCAAGCGCGAGAGGTGGCGGAACGGGAACGCAAAGCCGCAGCGGCAAAACCCGGCAAGGCAGCGCGCGAGGCGGTAGACGATAAGTCGACGCGCTACGGCCGCCAGGAGCTGCACATCGTCGGAGATGTGAGCTCGCGCCACAAGAAGAAGAAGTCGCGCGATGGACGGCGCCGTTCGGTCGGCGAGACGGATACCAAGCACGGATTTGAGATGCCGACCGCACGGGTGGTTCGCGAGGTGCCGATCGGCGAGGCAATGACGGTCGGCGAGCTGGCGCAAAAAATGGCCGTCAAGGCGACCGAAGTCATCAAGGTCATGATGAACATGGGCGTCATGGCCACGATCAATCAGATGATCGAGCAAGACACAGCGGTGTTGGTGGTCGAAGAAATGGGCCACACGGCGGTGCTGCGCAAGGAAAATGTCATCGAGGATGACCTGCAGGGCGAGGCGGACGCATCGCTCGAGGTATTGCCGCGGCCGCCGGTCGTCACGGTCATGGGTCATGTCGATCACGGCAAGACCTCGCTACTGGACTACATCAGGCGTAGCAAGGTCGCGGCAGGCGAAGCAGGCGGCATTACCCAGCATATCGGTGCCTATCACGTCGAAACAGCCAAGGGCATGGTGACCTTCCTCGATACGCCCGGCCATGCGGCGTTCACGTCGATGCGTGCGCGCGGCGCGCAGGTTACGGATATCGTGATTCTGGTTGTCGGCGCCGATGATGGCGTCATGCCTCAGACCATCGAAGCTATTCAGCACGCCCAGGCGGCGAAGGTGCCCATTGTCGTAGCCCTCAACAAGATGGATAAGCCGGAGGCCGACGCGGAAAAGGTCAAGCAGGAGCTCACGAAGTACGGCGTTATCCCGGAAGAGTGGGGCGGTGAGAATATTTTCGTCCCCGTCTCGGCGCGTACCGGTCAGGGCGTCGAGCAATTGCTCGACAGTATTCTGCTGCAGGCCGAAGTGCTGGAGCTCAAGGCGCCGACTGCCGGTCTTGCCGCCGGCTACGTGATCGAATCGAGCCTCGAGAAGGGCCGCGGCGCCGTGGCCACCGTGCTGGTTCTGCGCGGCACCCTGAAGTTGGGCGATCCGATGCTCGTGGGTCAGGAATTCGGCCGCGTACGTGCGTTGTTCGACGAGGCCGGACATTCCGTCGAATCGGCGGGCCCCTCCATACCGGTGGTGGTGCTCGGCCTGTCGGGTGCGCCCAACGCGGGCGATGAATTGTTGGTGGTGGAGAGCGAACGCAAGGCGCGTGAAGTCGCCGGGCATCGCCAATCGAAGTCCCGCGATGTGAAGCTGGCGCAGAAGGCCACCAACATGCAGGACGTGTTCTCGACCATGGGCGAGAGCAAGGCCGACGTGGTGCAGCTGTTGGTGAAAGCCGACGTACAGGGCAGCGCCGAAGCGCTGCGAGATTCCTTGAACGGGCTGTCCACTCCCGAGGTGGCGGTGAATATCGTGGCATCCGGGGTCGGTGGACTCACCGAGTCCGACGTTACCTTGGCCGCGGCTTCGAAGGCGCGCATCATCGCGTTCAATGTGCGCGGCGACGCCGCTGCCCGCGCCGCCATCAAGGAGCATGGCGTCGACGTGCGCTACTACAGCATCATTTACGAGGCCATCGACGACATCAAGGCGGTGCTCACCGGGATGCTGTCGCCGGAGGTCAAAGAGTCGATTGTCGGGCTTGCCGAAGTCAGAAGCGTATTTCGCTCGAGCAAATTCGGCACGGTCGCGGGCTGCATGGTCATCGACGGCTATGTGCGCCGCAACTTCCCGATTCGTGTGCTGCGCGACAACGTCGTGATATTCGAAGGCGCCTTGGAATCCTTGAAGCGCTTCAAGGATGACGTCACTGAGGTGCGCGCGGGCACCGAGTGCGGCATCGGCGTCAAGAACTACAATGACGTGCGCGAAGGCGATCAGATCGAGTGCTATTCACGGGTCGAAGTTGCCAGAACTCTGTAAAGCAATATGGCCAAAGACAACCCGCGGGCCAAGCGCTTGGGCGAGCAGATTCAGCGCGAGCTTACCGAGCTTTTGCGGCGCGACGTCAAGGACGAGCGTATCGGCAACGTCACCATCACCGCCGTCAACGTGAGCGGGGACCTGCGCACCGCGCGGGTCTACTATCTGGTGTTCGGCAAGGATGGCGCGGACCCTAAGGTGCAGCGCGGCTTGGAGAGCGCTTCAGGTTTCCTGCGCAACGCCTTGTCGAAGTCGCTGATGATTCGCTATACCCCGACGCTGACGTTCGAACTCGACACGACCATCGAACACGGCGTGCGATTGACCCAGCTGATCAATTCGCTCAAGACGACCAAGGACACGGCTGCTTCGGACGGCGGGACGGACGAGCACGACCACATCATCGACGAAGGCTAGACTTGCCGTGCCTGTCGATCTGCATGGCATTCTTCTCCTCGACAAGCCCCTGGGCTTGAGTTCCGCCGGGGCCGTGGCGCGCGTCAAGCGATTGTTCAACGCACGCAAGGCAGGACATACCGGGTCGCTCGATCCGCTTGCATCCGGCCTCCTGCCGATTTGCTTCGGTGAGGCCACCAAATTCGGCACCCAGCTGCTGGACGCCGATAAAACCTACCGCGTGACGATTCGCTTGGGCGAGCGCACGCCGAGCGCGGATCGCGAGTCCGAGGTGAGCGAAAGGCGTGAGCTGCCCGCACTGTCGCGCCAACAATTGCACGGAGCGCTGGCCGAGTTTCCGCGCGACTACCGGCAGATTCCGCCCATGCATTCTGCGTTGAAACAGGAGGGCAGACCCCTGTACGAATATGCACGAGCGGGGATCACGCGGGAGCGTTCAGCGCGAAGCATCACCATTCATGCGATGCAATTGCTTGATTGGCAGCCGCCCGATCTCTCTTTCGACGTGTGTTGCACGAAGGGTGCTTACATCCGGGTGCTCGCCGAGGATCTGGCGGCACAGTTGGGGACCATTGGTCACTTGGCGGCCCTGCGCCGGCTCTCCGTGGCTCCGTTTAGTGCTGAGCCTCAATGGCCATTGGACGCCTTGGAGCGATTGAGCCCGGATGAGCTGCAAAAGGCCCTTCTCCCGGTAGATGCCGCACTGCGCGCCTGGCGCCGATTTGACCTGCCTGCCGGGGGGGTGAACGCCCTGCGGCAGGGCCAAACGGTCGATGTTGCGCTCGAACTCCCCGGAGTGGTGCGTATCTATGCGGACGGCCTAGGGTTTTTGGGGTTGGGTGAAATCGAGGCCGCAGGCCTGCTTAAGCCCCTGCGGCTTATTTCATCCGCGATGAATCGTGCTTGAGGGCAGGTGCCGCGACGCGTACAATGCGCGGCTTCTTAAAAGGTCCTAAGTTATTGATTGAGGGTTTGATTTCAATGCCACTTACTCGTGAAGAAAAGACGGGCGTCGTCGGGAAATTCCAGCGCAGCGCGCAAGATACCGGCTCCCCCGAAGTTCAAATTGCCTTGTTGTCCGAGCGCATTAACGGCTTGAGCCAGCATTTCACCACGCACAAAGCCGACCATGCATCGCGTCGCGGGCTGCTCAAGATGGTCAATCAGCGCCGTAAGCTGCTCGATTACCTGAAGAGCAGAACTCCGGACAAGTACGCGCAATTGGTCGAACGCTTAGGGTTACGCCGCTAACAGGCGCCGCTGCAGTCGCGCAATGGCGACTGCGTCTTACACTTCCGAATTATTCAAAGGGGCTCTAAGTGAGCGCTATCAAAAAGAGTTTTAAGTATGGGGACCACACCGTAACCCTGGAGACCGGCGAACTCGCCCGCCAGGCCGATGGTGCGGTCCTCGTGTCCATGAGCGAGACGGTGGTTCTGGTCACAGCTGTCGGCCTGAAGAAGGCGACCCCGGGCCGCGATTTCTTTCCGCTGACCGTCAACTATCAAGAAAAAACCTATGCCGCCGGCCGTATCCCCGGCGGATTTTTCAAGCGCGAAGGGCGCCCGACTGAAAAGGAGACCCTGACCTCGCGCCTGATCGATCGTCCGATTCGGCCGCTGTTTCCCGAGGGCTTTATCAACGACGTGCAAGTCGTCGCTTCAGTCATTTCGGTGAATGCCGAAGTCGATCCGGATATCGCTTCGTTGATCGGGGCTTCCGCGGCGCTCGCGATTTCCGGCATGCCGTTCTTGGGCCCCATCGGCGCCGCGCGCGTCGGCTACGTCGACGGCAAGTACGTGCTCAATCCGACGGCCACCCAGCTGGCAACATCGAAGCTGGATTTGGTCGTGGCGGGAACCAGCGAAGGGGTGCTGATGGTGGAATCGGAGGCCGACGGCCTCAATGAAGAAGTCATGCTGGGCGCGGTCACTTTTGGCCACGAACAAATGCAGATCGCCATAAAAGCCATCAATGAATTGGCGGCCGAAGCCGGCAAGCCGAAGTGGACTTGGGTCGCTCCGGAGCCGAACAAGGAGTTGCACGGCGCGGTCGACGCGTACTCAGCGGCGGTCGCTGCCGCCTACACCATTACAGAAAAAACCCAGCGTTACACCAAGATCAAAGAGATCAAGACGGCCGCAGTCGAGGCGTTGACCAAGGGTGAGGCACCCAAGTTTACCGCCGAGCAGGTCGGCGCTGAGTTCTCGAACCTCGAATACCGCTTGGTGCGCGAACAAGTGCTCGCCGGCAAGCCTCGTATCGACGGTAGGGATAACAAGACTGTTCGCGGCATCAATATCCGAACCGGCGTGCTGGCACGCACTCATGGCTCGGCGCTGTTTACCCGCGGCGAGACCCAAGCGCTGGTGGTCACTACTTTGGGCACGGGGCGCGATGCGCAGATCATCGACGGCCTGACCGGCGAGCGTAAAGAACCGTTCATGCTGCATTACAATTTCCCGCCGTTCAGCGTCGGCGAGACCGGCATGATGGGATCGCCCAAGCGGCGCGAGATCGGCCACGGCAACTTAGCCAAGCGCGGCGTGAAGGCGGTCATGCCGGGCGTCGAGAAATTCCCGTACGTCATCCGCGTGGTGTCGGAAATTCTCGAATCGAATGGCTCGAGCTCCATGGCGTCCGTGTGCGGCACAAGCCTGGCGCTGATGGATGCGGGCGTGCCGATCAAGGCGCCGGTCGCCGGCGTGGCGATGGGCTTGGTGAAAGAGGGCTCGCGCTTCCAGGTGCTCACCGACATCTTGGGCGACGAAGATCATTTGGGCGATATGGATTTCAAGGTAGCTGGCACCAAAGACGGCATCACCGCGCTGCAAATGGACATCAAGATCACGAGCATCACGCGCGAGATCATGAAAGTGGCGCTGGATCAGGCGCGCGATGGCCGTTTGCACATCTTGGGCGAAATGAACAAGGTGCTCGCCAAGCCGCGTGAGAATATGTCGGAGTGGGCGCCCACCATCATCACCTTGAAGATCGATCCGGAAAAGATCCGTGATGTGATCGGCAAGGGCGGGGCAGTCATTCGCCAGATCACCGAAGAGACCGGCACTTCGATCGACATCGAAAACGATGGCACCGTAAAGATTGCGTCCGTTCAGGGTGCCGCGGGGCGCGAAGCGCAGCGTCGCATCGAGCTGATCACCGCGGACGTCGAAGTCGGGCGGGTGTATGAAGGCAAGGTCGCGCGCCTCATGGATTTCGGCGCCTTCGTGACCATCCTTCCCGGCCGCGACGGCCTGGTGCATATCTCGCAGATCTCCGAGGAACGCGTGGAGCGGGTGGGCGATAAGCTCAAGGAAGGCGACGTGGTGCGCGTCAAAGTGCTCGAGGTCGATCGTCAGGGCCGCGTACGCCTCTCCATGCGCAACGTCGACGCTGCGTAGCTTTGGTGCGGCGGTCCGTGGCCGCGTTCAGTGCGCGCGGCGGCTAACCGTCGCGCACCAAGTTCGACGCGACTCGAGGCCTCGGTGGTTCTCCGCCGGCTACGGTCTTTACGCGCTCCCGAAGCTGAGGCGTCGGCTGCTGATTCATCAGCTGCTTCAGGCTCTGTTCCAAGTGTGGGCTCACCTGGCCTTGCAGCGTGGTGCCGTAAGAGCGGATCACGCTGACCATAAATTCCTGGCTTAGGATGGGCTCGGCCAAGTGTTCCTGCTCGGCAATCACCTGAAGCAAGATACTGCGCGTTATGTCGGCACTGTTTTTCTTGTCGACAACGACAAAATCGATCCTCTCGACTACCAGGCGCCTCACATCAGCCAAGGTGATGTAGCGGCTTTCGACCGTGTCATAGAGGCGTCGATTCGGATATTTTTTAATCACTCGCGGTTCGCTCATGGGGCTCCTCGCTCGTGTTGGCGGACACCACCGGAGGATGCCGGTCCGTGCCTGTCCACGTCTGATCAATTAAGGACTACGAGATCAAAGAATAGCGCAATGCAGCGCTAAGGCAAATCAGCATTTTTCTCTAGCGTTTTTAATCGTTTACACGCAAATCCAGACGTTTAGGCACCTTATCGACGCTCCATTGCCCGATCGCCCAAGTCCACGCTGCAGAGATCGGTCCCGACGCGAGCCCTGCCGGGGGCTTTAGGCCCAGGAGCGAAAAGATGCTAAGCAGCTGAGGCAGGGGAGAATCCTTGGAAACCCTGACGCTGCGCCGCGACTTCGCCAGCTTGGCGCCGTCGGGTTCGATGAGCACCGGCAGGTGGGCATAGCGGGGCTCGGCAAGACGCAACAGTTGCTGCAGATAGATCTGGCGCGGCGTATTGTCCAAAAGATCCGCGCCCCGAACGACATGGGTGATGCCTTGCGCGGCATCGTCGACCACCACGGCGAGTGCGTAGGCTACGATTTTATCGCGGCGCTTGAGAATGATGTCGCCGACTGCCGTCGCTACTTCCTGCCGATATTTGCCCTGGATGCGGTCGGCAAACTCGATGTCGCGGGAATCGATGCGAACGCGGATCGCGGCCGGCGCGCCCTGCGCGATCGCCCGATTGCGGCAAGTACCGGGATAGCGCAGCTCATCCTCGAGCTGCGCGCGGCTGCAGGTGCATTCATAGGTGCGCTGCTCGGCTTCGAGGCGGCGCAGGGCATCGGCATAGAGATCGCCGCGCTCGGATTGACGTACGAGTCCGTCCCATTCAAAGCCGAACTGCTCCAAGGTTTGCAGAATCCCTGCCGCCGATCCAGCAACCTCCCTTGGCCGGTCGAGATCCTCGATGCGCAACAGCCAGCGTCCATAGTGGGCGCGCGCATCCAGATAGCTCGCTGCCGCAGTGAAAAGGGAGCCTAAATGCAGATCGCCCGACGGAGTCGGCGCAAAGCGCCCAATGTAGCGCGGACTAGCGGTACCGGTCGTCGCGGTCGCCGTACTGCTTTTCCCGGCGCTCGCGCCGCTCCTGTGCCTCGACCGACAGCGTCGCGACCGGGCGGGCTTCCAAGCGCTTGATGCCTATTTCCTCGCCTGTTTCCAGGCAATAGCCGTACGAGCCGTCTTCGATGCGCTTGAGCGCTTCATCGATTTTGCGTATCAACTTGCGCTCGCGGTCGCGGGTCCGCAGTTCGAGGCTGAATTCTTCCTCTTGAGTAGCCCGGTCGTTCGGGTCCGGAAAATTAGCGGCTTCATCCTTCATGTGCAGCACGGTGCGATCGACTTCCACCATCAGGTCTCGCTTCCAAGTCTGCAGAATGCGCGCAAAGTGCTCCAGCTGCTCCTTGTTCATGTACTGCTCGCCGCGGCGGGCGATGTACGGCTTTACATTGCGCGGACCGGCCAACAGGCTGGCTGATCCCGAACCCTCTGTGTCGCCGTCTTCATCGTTTTGCGGCGCGCGCGGCATTACCAGCGGGCGAGGGTCGAATTTAATGGGCGCAATCTTCTCGCTGGCGGCTCGCGGCGCCGGTGCGGCCGCGGGCATCGGCGTGGCCGGCACGGGCTTCAGCACAGCGCTTTTGGCGCGCACTGGTTTTGCTGGCGCGGGTTTCGCGCTCACGGGTTTGGGTGCGGATTTGGTCGGTTTCACTGTTACCTTCGATGTGGCGATTGGCTTTGCTTTCGTCGGCGGCCGTGCCGCTTTTTTAGGAGCGGCTGCTTTGTGAGTCGCTTTTTTGGGTGTCGCCTTACCTGGCCGCTTAGCCGCTTTATTGGGTTTCTTCGAGGGCATTTGGATTTTCCGCCTCCTAACGAAAGAGCGCGCGATTATACCGACGCATACAGGCGTGTACAGGGCGCGCGCAAAACATATTTTGCGGCCTTAAGCCTATGATTGGCCAGCAGATTCCCTAGGGCAATTCCACCGGCGCCGCGGCGACCCAGCCGGCGGCCCGGTGTTCCGCCACGACCGTCGTGTAAATCCCGCCGCGCACGTTGAATTTGGCCGAAATCCGCATGTAACGCGGTGCCGTGGCGGCCACCAGATCCCGCAATATCTCGTTGGTAACCGCTTCATGGAATGCACCGCGGCTGCGGAACGACCAAATATAGAGCTTTAAGGACTTCAATTCGACGCAGCGCTCGTTCGGAACGTAGTCGAGCTCGAGCGTCGCGAAGTCGGGCTGGCCGGTTTTTGGGCAAAGGCAGCTAAACTCCGGAATCGTCATGCGTATGGCGTAGTCCCGTTCGGGTGCGGGATTGGCAAAAACTTCGAGGCTCGAGGTTGGTTCGGTCATGGCAAAGAGTGAGCGATCGCCGTAAGGGGTTTACCTGTGTGACGTTTACTTTACACTACGCGCCACAAGTGGCCCACGACACCGCGTGAACAATGCGCTTAACGAAACTCAAAATCGCCGGCTTCAAATCGTTCGTTGATCCGACGACCGTCACCTTCCCCAGCAGCCTGACCGGAGTGGTGGGTCCCAACGGCTGCGGCAAGTCCAATATCATCGATGCCGTGCGCTGGGTGATGGGGGAAATATCCGCGAAGCATTTGCGCGGCGAGTCGATGGCCGATGTTATTTTCAACGGCTCTTCCTCCCGCAAGCCCTTGGGCAACGCGTCGGTCGAGTTGGTTTTCGATAATTCCGACGGCAAGATCGGCGGTCCCTACGCGAATTACAACGAAGTAGCGCTGCGCCGCGCTGTGAGCCGCGACGGCACTTCCGACTATTTCATCAATGGCTTGAAGGTTCGCCGCAAAGATATCACGCAGCTGTTCCTGGGCACCGGATTGGGAACCCGCAGCTACGCCATCATAGAGCAAGGAATGATCTCGCGCGTGATCGAAGCCCGGCCCGATGATCTGCGCGCTTTCCTCGAGGAGGCGGCCGGCATCTCGCGCTATAAGGAGCGGCGCCGCGAGACCGAAAGCCGCATCGCGCATACGCGCGAGAATTTGGACCGGCTGAACGACTTGCGCGAGGAGGTCGAAAAGCAGATCCGCCACCTGCAGCGCCAAGCGGCCACGGCGCGCCGCTACCAAACGCTCAAAGAGGAAGAGCGGAAGCTGTTTGCGGAATTGCTGGCGTTGCGGTTGCAAAGCCTGGATCTGGAAGCCGGCGTCCGCGATGCTGCGGCTTCCGGCTGCGAGACCGCAATGCAGGCGGTGCTCGCGGATTTGCGCGAAGCTGAAGCTCAGATCGAACGGATTCGCGCCGACCAATCGAGCAAGGCCGATGCCTTGAACGCGATTCAGGGCCGTTACTACGAAGCGGGCGCCGAGGTCACGCGGATCGAGCAAGGCATCGAATATGCGCGGGAGTTGCGGCAACGCCAAAGATCCGACCTGGAGCAGATTGATTCGCAGACGGCCGAGCTTGCGCGCGTGGTGCAGCTTGACCGTGTGCAGCTCGAATCGCTCTCGATGGAGCTCTCGACCATGGTGCCGGGCCTCGACGCGGCACACGATCGCGAACGAATCGCTTCTCAGGCGCTAGACCGTTGCGAGCAAGCGCTGGCATCTTGGCAGTTCTCTTGGGATAACCACGCTCAGGCGGTTGCGCTGGGGCAGCGCGAGACGCAGGTGGAACGCGCGCGCATAGAGCAATTGGAGAGCCAGCAGCGGCGCTTGCTGCAGCAGCAGGAACGCCAGGACTCGGAACGCGCGACGTTTGCGCAGATGCAGCCTCCGGCCGCGTTGGAATCCCTCACTGAACGCGCAGAGGCTGCGCGCATTGCGGGCGAGTGCGCGGCCGCCGAGCTGCAGGCGCTGCTGTCGGAAATTTCGGTGACGCGCGAGCGCGAACGGGAGCAGAGTTCCTCGCTCAATGCGTTGCGAGCACGGCTGCAGCAGGCACAAGGAGAGCAAGTTTCGACCGACGCGCTGCAGCAGGCGGCGCTCGGCAAGGCGTCGGGAAAGGTGACGCAGTGGCTCAAGTCCCAGTCACTCGATCGCCGGCCGCGCGTTGCGCAGCAGCTGCGCGTGGACAAAGGCTGGGAGCGTGCCGTCGAGACCGTGTTGGGATCGTATCTGGAAGCGGTTTGCGTCGACGGCTTGGACAGCGTGACGGATGTTCTGGGGAGCTTCGACGGCGGCTATCTGGCGGTGGTGAGCACAGACGGTGTTCCTGGCGCGCGAGCGGTCGATTCCCTTCAGGCCAAGGTGCAGGGCACCACGGTGCTGGGATCGCTGCTGTCGTCGGTTCAGATCGCGGAAAGCCTGGTCGAAGCCCTGAAGGTGCGGCGCCAGCTGAAGGCCGGTGAATCTGTCGTCACTCGGGACGGGATTTGGCTGGGCAATGATTGGCTGCGAGTGTCGCGCGATGCGGATCCGCATACCGGCGTGATCGAACGCGAAGAGACGCTGCGCGCAATCGGCATTCAGGTCGAATCGCTCGAAGCTGCCGTCAAGGATCTCGATGCGGCCCTCGAAAGAACCCGCGAGCTCGTGCGCGACCATGAAGATCGGCGCGAGCGCTTGCAAACCGAGGTGAATCGGCTGCACCGCGAGCATGTGGACCGGCGCGCCGAGCTGGGCTCCGCCCAGTCCCGCACCGACGATGCGGCCAAGCGTTTGGAGCAACTCGAGTCCGAGCTCGCCGACGTCCGAGTCGAGCTCTCGCGCAGCGAGAGCGAGCTGCGGGCATCGCGCGGCCGGATGGAAACCGCCATTGACGCGCTCGCCGCGCTCGAGCCGCAGCGCATGGACTTGGAGCAAGATCGCGAGCGGATGCGCACGGATCAAAATGAGGCACGAGCTGCCGCCGCGGCCGCTCAGCAACATGCCCGGGACCTGGCGGTTCAGGTGGAATCACGGCGCTCCTCGCATACTGCCTTGATTACCACAGTTGGCCGGCTCGAGAAGCAGGTCGAGGACCTGCAGGCGCGCCGCCTGGAATTGCTCGCTCAAATCGCCGAGGGCGAAGCGCCTCTTGCCGAGGCGCAGCTCAAGCTGGAACGCGAACTGCGTCAGCGGGCGGAGGTTGAAGCAGAATTGCGGGCTGCGAGAATCGCCTGCGACGAGCTAGACTCGATGCTGCGCGAGCATGAGGCGGCTCGGTTTGCCGTGGACCAGCGCTTGGAAACGGCGCGGTCCAGCCTGGACGAAGCACGCCTCGCGGCTCAACAAGTGCGAATTCGCCGCGAGGGCGTGGCGGAGCAGCTGACGGCCACCAATTTCGAATTCGAGGTGCTGGCGGCACAGATTGCGGCGGACGCGACCGTGGAGGCATGGGAAACTCAGCTCGAGGACACCAAGGGGAAAATCGAGCGCTTGGGTCAGGTGAATCTCGCCGCCATCGGCGAGTTCAAGGAGCAATCCGAGCGCAAGGAATACTTGGATCGGCAGTGCAAGGATTTGACCGACGCGCTGGAAACCCTCGAGTCGGCGATGCGTAAGATCGATCGCGAGACTCGCACGCGGTTTCAGGACACCTTCGACCGCGTCAATGCCGGCCTCAAGGAGAAATTTCCGCGGCTGTTCGGCGGCGGCCATGCGTACCTGGAATTGACCGGCGAGGAATCGAATGCCGCCGGGGTCTCCGTCATGGCGCGGCCGCCCGGCAAGCGCAACAGCACTATCAGCCAGCTGTCGGGCGGGGAGAAGGCCCTGACCGCCGTGGCGCTGGTGTTTGCCATCTTCGATTTGAACCCCGCGCCGTTCTGCCTGCTGGACGAAGTCGACGCGCCGCTGGATGAAAACAATGTGGGCCGCTTCTGCGACATCGTCCGCGACATGTCGCGCAGCGTGCAATTCATTTTCATCACGCACAACAAGAGCACCATGGAAATGGCGTCGCAATTGGTCGGCGTCACGATGAATGAGCCCGGCGTCTCGCGTCTGGTGTCGGTAGATGTCGATGAGGCTGTGCGCATGGCGGCGATGTAGCGCGAAAGACTTATGGCTGCCCAGTTGCGTTGGATTCTCTTGGCCCTAAGTCTGGTGTTGCTTGCCGGTATTTGGTGGTGGGGAAGACGGCGCTCATCGCAAGCGCCGGGAGATGCTCAGCTGCGCGAGATCACGCCGCCGCTCGAAGCACGCAAGCCGCCTGAACCGCGCCAGACATTCGAACCTCGCGACTCGTTTGAACCTCGCGACGTGCCCGAATACCGCGACGCGCCCGACTCCCGTGAGGCGTTTAAAGCTCGCGAGGCGTCGGAACCCAGCGAGACTTCCGCAGGGCGCGAAGCGCACGACGAGGATGCCGGCCCCGAAATGGGAATTACCGCCTCATCCCACGACCGTGAATGGGGGGTGCCGCCCTTCGAGCCTTTGAGTATCCGCACCCAAGATTTCGAACACGTTCCCGTGTTGGACGGTCCCATGATGGTGCACCCCGATCCGCTGACTAGCACCGCTCCCGCGCCGCCCGCGGCGCCGTCCACGCGCAGCACGGCGGCGGCCAAGGTCAGTCCCGGCCGCGTTCCGACGCTGTTGCCGGAATCCACCGAGCGAAGCACCGGGCCGCATGCCGTTAATGCCAGCGAGCAGCAGAAAATAGTGACGTTGCGGGTATGCGCGGCGGGCGAGGCTCGCTGGCCCGGTGCCACGCTTTTGTCGGCGCTCGAGTTGCACGGCCTCGCCTATGGCCGTCATCAAGTTTTTCACCGACGGCATGTTGATGGGCGCAGTTTATTTTGCGTGGCGAGCTTGATCGAGCCGGGCACCTTTGACGTTGCGCGAATGTCCTCCGAGGAGTTTCGCGGCGTCACGCTATTTGCCGTGCTTCCGGGACCCGTCGAGCCCCTTTTGACCATCGATGAATTGCTGGCTGCGGCGCGCGGCCTTGCGCAGGAGCTCTCCGGCATGGTGCAGGATCATAAGGGCATACCACTCTCGCCGCAGCGCGCGGCGGCACTGCGCGATGACGTGGCGCGCTTCCAGGCAGCGTTGCCGCGGGGTTGAGCCGGTAGTGTGCGCGGAGAAGACAACCGAGCCGCCGCAAAAGGCCGGCGCGCGCGCCCGTGAGTTGCGGAAGCTCTTGGAGCGGTACAACTACCGCTATCACGCGCTGGATGATCCGGAAGTTCCGGACGCCGAATACGACAAGCTGATGCTCGAGCTGCGCGCACTGGAAACGCAGTATCCGCAATTGTTGATTGCCAATTCACCCACGCAGCGGGTGGGCGCGGCGCCGGTGTCTGCCTTCGGCGCGGTCAAGCACCGCATCGCCATGCTGTCCTTGGACAATGCCTTCAGCGAAGAGGAGGTGCGGGACTTCGATCGGCGCATTCGTGAGCGGCTCGCGGCGACCGGTCCGATCCGCTATTCGGCGGAGCCGAAGCTGGACGGCTTGGCCGTCAGCGCACGCTATGAAGACGGCAGCTTCGTACAAGGCGCGACGCGCGGGGACGGCGAGACCGGCGAGGATATCACCCAGAATTTAAGAACCATCAAGGCGCTGCCGCTGAATCTACGCGGTGCCAATATACCCCGTGTGCTCGAGGTGCGCGGCGAGGTATTCATGCCGCTGGCCGGATTCAAGCGCTTCAATGACGAGGCGGCGGCCCGCGGAGAAAAGACTTTCATCAATCCGCGTAACGCTGCCGCAGGCAGCCTGCGGCAGCTCGATCCGAGAATGAGTGCCGCGCGCCCGCTAGACTTGTTCATTTATGGGGTCGGCGCCGTCGAAGACGGCGATCTTCCGCCCTTTCACAGCGGCACACTGCAGGCGTTGCGCGAGCTGGGCTTCAAAATATGTCCGCAGTCCTCGGTCGTCGAGTCGATCGATGGATGTCTTAAATATTATCGTGAAATGGGCGAAGCGCGTTCGACCTTGCCTTATCAAATCGATGGCGTGGTGTACAAGGTCGACGATGTCGTTCTGCAGCGCCAGCTGGGCTTCATTTCGCGTGCGCCGCGCTGGGCGATTGCGCATAAATTCCCCGCGGAAGAAGCGTTGAGCGTGGTGCGCGGCATTGAATTTCAGGTAGGCCGCACCGGCGCGTTGACGCCCGTTGCGCGCTTGGAGCCGACGTTCGTGGGCGGCGTCACCGTGAGCAACGCGACGCTGCACAACATAGATGAATTGAGCCGCAAGGACGTGCGCGTGGGCGACACGGTCGTCATTCGGCGCGCGGGAGACGTGATTCCGGAAGTTGCCCGCGTGCTGCCGGAACGCCGGGTCGACGGTGCGCAGCCGGTAGTCCTGCCGAGCGTCTGCCCGGTGTGCGGCAATCCCGTGGTGCGCGAAGCCGATCAGGCGGTCGCGAGGTGCAGCGGTGGCCGCCGCTGCGCGGCGCAGCGCAAGGGAGAGATCCAGCATTTTGCCTCGCGCCGTGCCATGGACATCCAAGGACTCGGCGACAAGCTGGTGGATCAGCTTGTCGACAGCAATTGGGTGGCGACGCCGGCGGATCTGTTCTCGCTGCAAGCGGATCGGCTGGCGACGTTGGATCGCATGGGAGAGAAGTCGGCACAGAAACTGCACTCGGCCATTGACTCGGCCAGGCACACGACGTTGCCGCGGTTCCTGTACGCCCTCGGCATCCGCGATGTGGGCGAAGCAACGGCCTTGGCGCTGGCACAGTATTTTCCGGAGATTGCCGAACTGCGGCATGCCGGCGAAGAGCAGATTCAACGCGTGCCGGACGTGGGTCCGGTGGTCGCGAACCAAGTGGCAGCTTATTTCCGCGATCCGGACAACTCCGCTGCGCTTGACCGGTTGCTGGCCGCCGGGATCACGTGGCCGCGTCCGGCTGCCGCACCCGCCGGTGGCGCGCAACGCGACAAGACCTTCGTCTTGACCGGTACGCTCGAATCCATGACGCGGGAGCAGGCCGCGGAGGCGATTCAGCAACTCGGCGGAAAGGTAAGCGGCAGCGTGTCCAAAAAGACCGACTATGTAGTCGCGGGTGCCGAGGCAGGGTCAAAATTGAAGAAGGCCGAGCAACTCGGCATCAAGGTTCTCGATGAGGCGGCCTTTCTGAAACTGCTGAAATCGTAGCGGACCCGCTCGAGTCCGCTACGACTCGCTCAAACTACATCGTCTTTTCGATCTTCGCCGTCTTCTTCAAGCCTTCCACATAGGCCTGCAGCTTCTTCTGGATGACGCCGTTGCCGACCTGCTGCTTGACTTGATCAAACGGCGGCGGCGCTGTTTCGCGCGTATCTTCGAGCTTGATGACGTGCCAGCCGAATTGCGTTTGCACTGGCGCGGAGGTCATCTCGCCTTTCTTGAGACCCTTCACGGCGTCGCCGAACGGTTTGGCCATGCGGGTAAGGGTAAACCAACCGAGATCGCCGCCGTTAGCCTTGGAACTATCGGTGGATTCTGCCTTGGCCACATCCTCAAATTTCGCGCCGCCCTTGATCTTCTTGATGATCGCATCGGCCTTGTCTTTGTCGGCGACCAGAATGTGCCGTGCGTGGTATTCGGTCTTGTCCATAGCCGCGATATCCGAGTCATACTCGCTATGCAATTCCGCGTCCGTCGGCTCCTTGTCCTTCAAGTACTTCGCCGATGCGGCATCCGCGAGAACCCGCATGCGCACCACGGCGAGCTGCGCGTTGACGTCCGGATCCTTATCCACGCCATCTTTCAAGCCCTGTGAGGCCAACAGCTGCATGTTGATCATTTCATCCAGGACCTGGTTCTTTTGCTCGGTCGTGAGCTCGGTGGCAGGCCGCCCGCGCAACAGACTCTTCAGGTAGATGTCGTATTCGGTGCGCGAGAGCGCCGTGCCATCAACGGTTGCGACCGGCGCGGGTGCCGGCGTCGCCGGCTTCTCAGGTGCGGCGGGCGTTGCCTGTTGGCCCTTTCCGCAGGCCGTCATTACTAGGGCGAAAGCAGTCACGGTGGCAATGCGCGTCCACGGTGTACTCAAAAATTGGCTCATTGGTTCCTCTAGCAAAAAAAAAGCGACTTAGGCCCTAGCTGGCCAGCGCGCCCGGGGGCGGCAGTTTAGCCTCAACAGAACAATCTCACCAATTTTTGATGTATTTTTCGCGTGCAACGGGCTGTTTGTCGCGACGCAACATAAGCCAGCCGTGTCAAGATTTGTCGGGTGCCAAGGCTTCGATGGCGAGCGCGTGGATGTCGCTCTTCAAGAGATCGTCGACCGCGGCGTAAACCAGCCGATGCCGGGCCACCGAAGATATGCCGCGAAAGGCCTCCGATACGATGCGCACGCGAAAATGGCTTTGGCCGCCGGCAGCGCCGGCGTGCCCCTCGTGCAGATGGCTCTCATCCTCGACGCTCAGTTGCGCCGGCGCAAAGCGGCTTTGCAGCCGCTCGCGCAGTCGCTGTGCACGCGTGGCTGCGGCAGGTTGGACCGCTTTGCCGGCGAGCCAGAAAACCTGCGGCAGCATGAAGAGCATGGTTGCGGCGGGAAATCCGAAGACTTTGAATTTGACCCACAAGCCGACGGCGAAATTCTTGGCGACGTATAGGTTCAAGATTGCAAAGGCGGCAAACCAGCCGGCCCACAGCGCATTGATGATCAGCCAACTGCGTGCCGACACCGCCAAGGGCTCGCTGATGGCCGTCTCGAGCAGCCGGCGAACGAGCGGCCGCTCGCCGATTATCATGCTGCCCAGAAATACCGCGGAGGTCAGCCCCAGCAATACCGTGAGTTTCCATTGGATGAAGCGCTGGTCGTGCAGCAGCAGAGTCGCGGTTCCGAGGACCAGCACGACGCAGGTCGTGACGATGTGCATGGTCTTAAAGCTGCCGGCGCGCAGGCGATGGATCAGCAATTGCAAAACGCAGGCAATCATGAGCGCCGCCGTCGCCCAATAAATATCCCGCACCTCAAAGGTTACAAAGAAGATGATCAGCGGCGACCATTCGAGGAGTTGAGCCATCCGCGTATCATAGCCGACGCGATGAGCATCTATCTGCAACTGCATCCGGTTTCACCGCAGCGCCGCTACGTGCGCCAAGCGGTCGAAGCGCTGCGCCGCGGTGCTGTAATCGTGTACCCGACGGATTCCTGCTATGCGCTGGGCTGCCATATCGGCGATAAAGCGGCGCTCGAACGCATACGCGACATCCGTCAAACGGACCGCAATCATCATTTCACGCTGGTGTGCCGCGATCTCGCGGAAGTCGGCAAGTACGCGATGGTCGACAATTGGCAATATCGCTTGCTCCGCGCACACACACCGGGTCCCTATACTTTTTTACTGAAGGCCTCGCGAGAAACGCCGCGGCGCTTGAAGCACGAACGGCGGGGCACAATCGGGTTGCGCGTTCCGGACCATCCGGTCACGGCCATGCTGCTGAGCGAACTGGGCGAGCCGGTGATGAGTTCGACGTTGATATTGCCCGGCGAGCAACACCCGCGCACTGATGCCAAAGAGATTTACGAGAAACTCGAGCGCAGCGTCGATCTCGTTCTGGACGGGGGCAACTGCGGCATGACGCCAACTTCAGTCATCGATCTGTCGAGCGATCGCGCTATCGTGGTCCGCGAGGGGCGCGGCAATGTCAGCCCCTTTGGGTCGGCCGCCACCGTATAATGTGCGCCAATGCGGGCGCTTATGCTCGTAATTGCTTCAAATAATGAGTGCAAGCATTGGATTTTAATGAGATTCTTAGGAAAATTTCCATCTATGCCATTCCGGTGCTGTTCGCGGTCACCTTGCACGAAGTGGCGCACGGCTGGATGGCGAGATTCTTCGGTGACCGCACTGCCGAGTTGCTCGGGCGCCTGAGCTTGAACCCGCTGCGCCACGTGGATCCGCTGGGCACGCTGCTGATCCCTGGATTTCTCCTCATGGTGGGTGCGCCCTTGTTCGGCTGGGCGAAACCCGTTCCGGTCGTCACTGCTGAGCTTCAGAAGCCGCGCCTTGCACTGATCGTGGTGGCGCTCGCCGGTCCAGTTGCAAATGTCATCATGGCGATATCGTGGCTGGCCGTGTTGTTCGCCGTGTTGAGCTTGAGGTCCGACCACACCTTTGTCAGATGGCTGGTCTATATGGCTCAGGCCGGTATTTTCATCAATGTATTGCTGGCGGTATTCAATCTGCTGCCCATTCCGCCGCTTGACGGCGGCCGCGTGGTTTCCGGGATCTTGCCGCCCAGGATGGGCGCCATGTTCGACAAAATATCGCCGGTTGGGATGTTAATCGTGCTGGTGTTGGCGGTAACGGGGCGATTCGGTTGGTTGCTGGATCCTGCCTACCGAGCCATGGATCGGGTCATCACCGCCGTGCTGGCCGGCTCCTTGACATGAGCGTACCCATTCAAAATCGCCGGGTGTTGTCGGGGATGCGTCCGACCGGACAACTGCATTTGGGCAACTATCACGGTGCGCTGAAGAATTGGATCGAGCTTCAGTATCAGTACGAATGCTATTTTTTCGTCGCGGACTGGCACGCCCTCACCACCGGTTACGAGGACACGTCCAAGCTCGAGGAAAATACCTGGAGCATCGTCATAGATTGGTTGGCCGCAGGCTTGAATCCCGGCGTAGCCACGCTCTTTATCCAATCGAAAGTGCCGGAACATGCGGAATTGCATTTATTGCTGTCGATGATCACGCCGTTGGGGTGGCTCGAGCGCGTGCCGTCCTACAAGGACCAGCAGGCTCAGCTCACGGATCACGACTTGAGCACCTATGGCTTCCTCGGCTATCCGTTGCTGCAGAGCGCGGACATCCTGTTGTACCGATCGCAATACGTGCCCGTGGGCGAGGATCAGGTCGCGCACGTGGAGATTACGCGCGAGGTCGCACGCCGTTTCAATCACATCTATGGCCGCGAACCGGAGTTCGAGCAGAAAGTGGAAAAGGCGATCAAGAGCTTGGGTTCGCGCAATTCCGCTTTGTATCGTTCGCTGCGCAAGGCCTTCCAGGAGAAAGGCGACGCCGATGCGCTGGCCAAGGCGCGCGCACTGGTGGAAGCAAATGCGCGGCTGACGGTTGCCGATCGTGACCGGTTATTGGGCTTTCTCGAAGGAGCCGGAATCGCCATTTTACCGGAGCCCGAGGCATTGCTGACGGCGACACCGAAGGTGCCGGGTCTCGACGGGCGCAAAATGTCGAAGTCCTACGGCAATACGATCGGGCTGCGAGAGGACGCGGATTCGATCGTCAAGAAGCTCAAGGCCATGCAGACCGATCCGGCGCGGGTGCGCCGCACCGATCCTGGCGATCCTGATAAATGTCCGGTTTGGGACCTGCATAAAATATATTCAACCGCGGAGACCCAGGAATGGGTTCAGAAGGGCTGCCGCTCCGCGGGAATCGGTTGTTTGGAATGCAAGGCGCCGCTGATTGAGAAAGTGGTGGAAGAGGTGACCGGCATCGCAAAGCGGGCGCAAGAGTTCGAGGAGAATCCGGAACTGGTACGCGGTATCATCGCTGAGGGGTGCGAGCGGGCGCGCACCGTGGCGCGCGACACTCTGGACGCCGTCCGCCAAGCCATGGGCATGAACTACCGTTGACATTCGGACTCTGATGAAACCTGAATTGACCTTGGTTCAAAGCACGCCACCCCCGCCGCCGCCCAACGAGGTCGCGCCGGCGCAAGGCGAAATGCCGTTTGCGGTCGTGGAGGGACAGCCCATTATCGAGATGCCGCGTGATTTGTATATTCCGCCGCAGGCGCTCGAGGTGTTTCTCGAGGCGTTCGAAGGTCCGCTCGACATGCTGCTCTACCTCATTCGGCGGCAGAACTTGGACATCCTCGACATTCCGATTGCGGAAATCACCCGTCAATACATGCGCTATATCGAGCTGATGCAGGTGCTGCAGCTGGAGCTGGCCGGCGAATACCTGCTCATGGCGGCAACCCTTGCGGAAGTGAAGTCGCGCATGCTGCTGCCGCGCGTCGGCACCGAAGACGGCTCCGAAGAGACAGATCCTCGGGCGGAGCTGGTGCGCCGCCTGCAGGAATACGAGCGCTTCAAGCGCGCGGCCGAAGGCATCGATCGGATGCCCCGGCTGGAGCGCGATACCTGGGTCGCATCCGCGGATTTGGTCGACCGCAAGGTGGTACGCATTCCTCCGCAGGTCACCCTCCAGGAAATGCTGATGGCGTTTCAAGAAGTGCTGTCGCGCAGCGACATGTTCGCGCACCATCACGTGCAGCGCGAACCCTTGTCGGTGCGCCAGCGCATGACGGACGTGCTGGCATCCCTGCAGATGAATGCATTTGTCGATTTCGTGCGTCTGTTTACGCCGGAAGAGGGCCGCCGCGGGGTGACGGTGACCTTCGTGGCCATCTTGGAACTACTGCGTGAAGGATTGATCGAAATAGTGCAATCTGAAGCTTACGCGCCGTTGCATGTGCGTCTGGGCAATCCGGCCCAGCACCTGTCGCTGGTAGCCGACGACGGCGCCGCCAACGACGATCTTGCGAGAACTCAATGAACCATCAATACGTGAAGAATGTGGTTGAAGCAGCGCTGCTTGCAGCCGGCCGGCCTCTGACGGTCGAGGAGCTGATGAGCGTATTCGACGAGCGCGACGGATCGATCGGAGAGGAGATCAAGGGTGCGCTAACCGCACTCGCCGAAGAATACGAAACGCGCGGTCTGGAGCTATTGGAAGTGGCCAGCGGATTTCGCATTCAGATCCGGGCGTCGGCCGCACAGCCCGTGTCGCGCCTGTGGCAGGAGCGGCCGGCGAAATACTCGCGCGCACTCTTGGAGACCCTCGCGCTGATCGCCTACCGGCAACCGATTACCCGCGGCGAAATCGAACAGATTCGCGGGGTGGCCGTGAACCCGAACATCATTAAAACCCTGCATGAACGCACTTGGATCCGCGTGGTCGGCCATCGCGACGTCCCTGGCAAGCCTGAATTGCTCGGGACCACGCGCGAGTTTCTCGATTACTTCAACTTGAAGAAGCTCGATGACCTGCCGACGTTGGCGCAGCTCAAAGAGCTCGAAGATTTACGCGTGCAATTAACGCTGCCCGGAGCCGAGCCGCAGGTTCTGACGGATCCGCTGCCGGCGTTGGATGCCGAGGCGGAGCTTGAGGCGGCCGCGGACGATGACGAAGAGCCCGGTGCTGAGAGCTCCGGGCCGCATCCTCATGGTTTGGTCGCAAGCGGTGCGCAAGACGACGGCAGTTGATGGCGCCGCGACCGCCACGAGGCGCGCCGGCTCGCAAGCGCGCCTTTACCAAGGGCACCGCCAATGATGCACCGCCAAGCGAGCGGGTGCAGAAATTGCTGTCGGCCGCGGGCATCGGATCGCGGCGCGAAGTGGAACGCTGGATTCGTGAATCCCGGCTGAAAATCAACGGCGAGGTGCCGGCGTTAGGCGCCAAGCTCACCGCGCGCGATCGGATTACCTTGGATGGCCGGCCCGTAAGGCTGCACGCATCCACCGCGAAAGAAGCGCGCATCCTGCTGTTTCATCGCTCGCCGGGCGAAAACCTGGACCTGAAGGCGGCGACTTCGCGCGCGGCAGAGCACCTGCAATTGCCGCGCTCGTCGGGTCGCTGGCTGGCCATCCAGCCGATGCCGCCGGTGGACGGCGGCTTGGAAATTCTGACTGATGACGGCTCCTGGGCGCATCGCGTTTCGCGAGGGGTGCATGCACTCACCGTCGACTATGTGCTGCGCATGCGCGGACCGTTGAAGGAAGCGATTGTTGACGAATTCCGGGCAGCCACCGACTGCGAAGGTGAAGCCATGAGCATTCTGCAGGCAGACGCAAAATATGGCGAGGGATTCAACCACTGGCTTACCGTGACCGTACGAGCGACGCGCTCGGCACAAGTGCGGCACTGGTTTGCCGCTCGCGGAATCATCGTGAGCCGCCTGATGCGCGTGCGCTTCGGGCCGGTGCACTTATCGCGCGATCTGCCGCGAGGCCATTCCAGAGCCATGCTGGCGAGCGAGCGCAATGCGCTGATGAACGAGATCGCGGCGGCCGCGCCTTCTGCGGACGCTCCCGCTCCGGTCTAATTCCCCGCCGCGCCGCTCTTCGAAGACTCCAGCAGCTGCGCCAGATACTGCTGCCAGACAGCCGCCCAGGTGTGGGTGCCGTGCCCATGTGTTTTATCGGATGCCGGCAACAGCACGAAGCGGCCGTTCTTCACGCGCTTGATCTCGCGTTCCGCGATGCCTAGGTCCGGCGGATTGACGAAATCATCGGCGGAGTTGATGTGCAGCAGGGGCGCCTTGATCTTTTCCAGGCCGGGCGAGGGATCATAGTCGCGCGATGCATTGACCGCGTACAGGAAATCGTTCGCGTCCAAGTTTTCCATTTGGCGCGGCATGTATTTTTCCAGAAACTCGTCGGCCGCGTCCCGGGTCGGCAAGGTGATCTGCATCTGAATAGGCGCGCTGCCTGCGATCAGCAGCAGTCCGGCCACTGTGCGCAGGGCGGCGATGGGCTGGGTCGTATAGTCGCCCTTCATCCATTGCGGATCATTGCGGATCGCGTCCATGGTCAGGTCGCGCCACAGGCGGTTGCGTCCGGCGATTTGCACCGGCAGACAGGCGAGCGGCATCAAAGCATCCATGAAATCCGGGTAGGCTTCGCCCCACATGAAGGTGTGCATGCAGCCCATCGAGGTTCCCATGACGAGGCGCAGATGGTTCACGTCAAGGCCCTTGGTAAGCAGCAGGTATTGCGCCAACACCATGTCTTGATAGGAGTATTGAGGAAATTTCATGCGCAACGCGTCACTGGGCTTGCTTGATTTTCCGTGCCCGATGCCGTCCGGCAGAATGATGTAATACTTTTCCGCGTCCAGCAGTTGCCCTTTTTGGAACAGCACACCGGAGAATCTTTCGTTAATGAGGCTGCGGCCGGATCCGCCGGTGCCGTGCATGACAAGCACGGCGTTGGTGACGCGTCCGGAGGCATCCCTTTTTGCCTTGCCGAAATACGTATAGTGAATCCGCAGTTCCGGCAGCGTCTCTCCAGAGGCGAAGTGGAAATCATGGATGACGTAGTCGCTCTCGAGCGGCCGGGCATCCAACGCAGCAGCGTTGCCGGCGGCGCCCACACCCGTGCAGAACAAGGCCAATAAGGCGCCGCTGTAGAGTTTGCGTAAATTCATCCTTAGGATTCCTCGAATTGTTATTGCGCGTCAATAAACTGACCATCAATACCGCGACCGCGTTCGCTCAGCAAGTACAAAAAGGGACCGGTTACGGATTCCGCGGCAGGCACGGTGTTAGGGTCCTCCGCAGGATACGCCGCCGCCCGCATCGCCGTTCGTATCCGTCCCGGATTCACGCTGTTGATGCGGATGTTCGCCTCGCCCTCCAGCTCCTCGAACAGCATGGCTCGAACCGACTCCAGCCCCGCCTTGGAGACTGCGTAGGCGCCCCAAAATGGCCGCGCTTGCTTCACCACGCCGCTGCTCACGAAAATCACCGAGGCGTCCGCGGATTTTCGCATTTCAGGCAGCAGCACCTGCGTCAGGATGAAGGGCGCCGTCAAATTCACGTGCAAAACCTTACACCACAAGGGCACGTCATATTGCTCCAAGGGCGTGCGATCGCCGAGCAACGCTGCCGCATGAACCAGTCCATCCAGCTTGCCGAATTCCGTGCCGACCGTCCGGGCGAGCGCGTCGTACTCCACCGCGGTAGCTGCGGCCAGGTCCAGCGTGGCGATCGCCGGCTGCGCTGTACCGCCGAACGACTCGATCTCGTCGTACACCCGCTCCAACTTGGTGCTGTTGCGGCCCGAAAGAATGACGGTAGCGCCGGCGCGCGCGCAACGGATGGCAAGCGCGCGTCCCAGTCCGCTGCCTGCCCCGGTAATCAGAATTACGCGCCCTTTGAGCAGCGCGGCGTCAGGTGCGAAATCAGCGGGTATCGTTCGAGGCATCAATGCTTTTCCTGCGCGCGCCGCGCCGTTGACCACGCGAGCAGCATATCCTGCAGGCGGTGAGACTCAAGGGTTGCCGTTCGGCTCTGCAAGTGACGCGAACCCAGCGCAGCCGATATCAGCAAATGACGATGCTCTCTGCGGCATTCCGCGGGCAGCACCTGCGCAGCGGTTTCATAGCTGCGGGCTGCGCGCAGCCGCAGCTGCTGCAAATAGCGCGAAAGTTTCGGAGGCGGCGGATCGGCGTTGAGATCGGCATTGTCCACTCCCGCAGCCAGAAGCTCGTCCACCGCAAAAAGTACGCGCCCGAATCGAGCTTCGCGCCGGTAGTCGCGGCTGGTGCGCGCCAGGTAGTCCGCTACCGCCAGCGCCCGAAGGCAATTCTGCAGCCCATCCTCATTGCATTCCGCCGCGGCGAGGCGCGAAGCTACGCCAAGGGGCAGCGCGCGCAGCGCCTCCGCGTGCTGCTCGAGCTCCGTGCTCCGTTCCAGCGGTACGCCGCTGCACTCCGCGACCGATGCATCGACCGCATCGGCGAGAGGGCTGAAATCGACGTCCGCGGCGCGCGGCAGCGAAGCGAGGTACACGCCGATGGGGTGAACCGGTGATCGAGCGATGAGGCGGCGGATTTCCTCCTGCCACCACGCCAGCTTCATGCGGGCGGCGCTAGGCTCAGAGGCAGGATCCGTCAACGCCTGCCACTCGGCCAACAGTGCAAAGATTCCGAGCAGGGGCGGGCGGGCGGCCTCCGATGCGAACAGCCAGCTCCAGTAGCGCGCCGATCCCAAGGGTATGGCGCGCGTACGGTAGCTGCCATCAAGGCTCTTCGGGGCCGGGCTCATCGGACATATCGGAGTCGGTGGGATCCGCCGGATCAGCGGCCTCGGCGCGCGGCGTCCGCGTCAATCTCTCGATCGGTTCGATGGATTCGATCTCGCGGGTGACGCGCAACCCGAGCGACTCGAAGCGGCGCGCGGCCGGCAGCACCTGTTGCTCCAAAGAACCCACGGCTCGGTTGAAAGAGTCGACGCTGCCGCCCAGCGATTTGCCCAGCTTTCCGAGGTGCTCGCCGAACACCGCCAGCCGCTTGTAGAGATCTTCTCCGAGTTGCCGGACTTCCTTGGCATTTTCGGCCAGCACGGTCTGCTTCCAGCCGTACGAGATCACCTTCAGGAGCGCGATGAGGCTGGTGGGCGTCGCGAGCATGATATTTTGACGCATGGCTTCATCGACCAATCCCGGATTTTCTTGCAACGCGGCCGACAAGAACTGATCTCCGGGCAGAAACAACACGACAAAATCAGGGCTGCGCTCAAACTGCGACCAGTACTGCTTGGAAGACAGCTCCCTGATACGCGCGCCGACGATCTGCCCGTGCCGGCGTAACTGCGCGTTTCGATCCTCATCGCTCTGAGCTTCGACTGCCGCAAGATAGGCATCCAAGGGCGTTTTGACGTCCACCACGATGTCGCGCTGCTCCGGCATGTGCACGATCATGTCCGGGCGAATCGCACCCGACTCGGTGACCAGGTGCTTTTGTTCAGTGAAGTCGACGTGCAAGCTCATGCCGGACAGCTCGACCACGCGCCGCAGCGTGATCTCGCCCCATTGCCCGCGCACACCCGGGCGCCGCAGCGCCGTCACGAGATTGCGTGTCTCGCGCGACAGCGCGTTTTGCCCCGTCGCCAATCCTTCCATCTGCGTCTTCATGGTCGCAAAGGAATCGATGCGCTCGCGTTCGATTGCCTGAATCTGCGCTTCTGTTTTTGCCAAGGCTTCACGGATCGGCTTCACTAGGGATTCGATTGCGGATTCACGCTCCTTCAAAACCTGCGATGCGTCGAGCTGCTGCCGAGCCAACCGTTCGCGGGCGAGCTGCAGAAACACTTCGCTGTTGCTCTGCAAGCTCTCACGCGCCAACTCGCCGAACACGCCGCGCAATTGGTCCTGCGCGCGCGCAGCGGCTTGTTCGCGTTCCGCGCTCAAGTCCGCTTCGTTCTGCAATCGAGCGCGCAGCACTTCGGCTTCGATGCGCAATGCCTGCTCGCGGCGGGCACGCCACAGCAGTGCTGCCAAGGCGCCCAACACCATGCCGGCGAGCAATGACAGCCAGATTTTGATGTCGCTCATAGCCGGCCGCTGGCCTTGAGCCAATCCAAGAGATCCAGGGGGCGGTTCAAGTAGCCGTCGCCGCCCCACGCGGAGGAATCCTCATCGGCACGTAGATAGCCGTAGTTGGCCACCAGCGCCGGCATGGCTGCGCGATGCGCCGCCTGCACGTCGCGCTCCGCGTCGCCGACATAAATGCATTCGGCCGGACTGACCTCGGCGAGGGCCGCCGCATGCAGCAGCGGCATCGGATGCGGTTTGCGTTCGGCCAGAGTATCGCCGCTGACGACGCAACTGAAGCGGGCGCGAAGTCCCAGCTCCTCGAGCAACGGGTCGGTAAGCCAAGCAGCTTTGTTGGTGACGATGCCGCACTTGATTTGCCAACCGGCCAGAGCGTCGAGCACTGCGTCCATGCCGGGGAATAGCCGTGTCTCGCGGCTCAGGGCGCCGCGATAAATCTCCAAGAAGCGCTGCTGCAGCCGAAGCAGTGTTTCCGGATCGGCGTCCGAAAATCCTGCCTTTACCACGCGCGCGGCTCCGTGGCTTACGGCACTGCGAATGAGCTCGTAGGGTAGGGGCGCCAGCGATTGCTCTCCGCGCAGCGCATTCAAGGCTCCGACCATGTCCGGCGCGGTGTCCAGCAAAGTGCCGTCCAGGTCGAATAGCACAGCCCGCAAAGCGGGCGCCATGTCAGGCGCGGCGTTTGAAATGCGCAAGGTAGTTGATGTCTGTGTTCAGTGAGAGGCGAAATGCGCGCGTCAGGGGATTGTAAGTGATGCCGGTGAGGTCGATCAGAGCTAATCCGGCTTCGCGGCCCCAGCGCGCCAGTTCGGAAGGGCGGATGAACTTCAAGTACTCGTGCGTGCCGCGCGGCAGAATTCGGGCAATGTATTCAGCACCGATGATGGCCACCGCAAATGCCTGAGGCTTGCGGTTCAACGTGGAGACGATGAGATCGCCGCCGGGCTTGACCAGGGAAGCCAAGGATTTGAGCATGGCTGCCGGGGCCGGAACGTGCTCGAGCATTTCCATGCAGGTGACCAGATCGAACGTTCCGGCCGCCGCCGCCGCCAGATCCTCCGCGGCCACCGCTCGATATTCGATCTTGAGGTTGCTTTCCAGCGCGTGCAATTCGGCGACATCGAGCACCGCTTGCGCGAGATCGATTCCGAGCACGCGGGCGCCGCCGTGCGCCATTGCCTCGCTCAAGATTCCACCGCCGCACCCCACATCGAGAACCAGCGCATCCTGCAGCCGCACCGCCTTGTCGATGTAACGCATGCGCAGCGGATTGAGTTCATGCAGCGGCCTTGAGGGGCCGGCCGGATCCCACCAGCTCTGCGCCAGAGAAGCAAACTTGGCAAGCTCAGCGGGATCCGCATTTTGTGTCGGTGCGCTCATCGATCACCTCGTGAGGTCATTCTGGCTGCCCACGCCGCGGACCTCGCAGCCACGTCCGGCCAATCGAGACGCGTCAGTTCCCCGCCCGACAGCAGCTGACGTCCCGCGACCCAAACATCGCTGACGATATCTCGGGCGCCGCCGAACACCAATTGCTCGACCGGATCGCCGACGGGCTGCGTGCCAGGTCGAGATAAATCGGCGCAACAAAGATCCGCCCACTTGCCGGTTTCCAAAGTGCCGATCTCGCCCTCCAACCCCAGCGCCGAGGCGCCGCCTTGGGTGGCCGCATGCAGTGCATCCCAGGCACTGGTCAGCAGCGCGACGATTTTCATGTCGCCCCAGATGTCTTGGCTCAATGCCGCAGCGCCGGCGCTGCCGATGCCAAGCCGCGTGCCGCCGGCGACGACGGCCGCTATCGGCGGCAAGCCTTCTCCCTGCTTGAGGTCGCCTTGAGGGCACACCGTTATCGAGATCCCGGTGCGCTGCAAAAGGTTCATGTCGGCGGCGGTAATATGGACCATATGGCCGGCATTGAGAGCAGGGGTCAGCAGTCCTAGATTCCAGAGCCGTTCGAGCGGCCGCATCCCATGCGCTGCGACGCACGCAGCGATTTCCAGCGCGCATCGATGTAGGTCGATCATGATGCCGGCATCCAATTCATCGGCGAGCGTCGCGAGCCGCGCGAAGGTGGCGTCGCTCAAATTGTTCGCCGAGAGCGGCGCGAAGGCGGTCGACAGCAGCGGTTCACCCTTGTAGGAGTCGCGCAGCCGCAGGGCGCGGGTCAAGGATTGCGCCGCATCTTTGGCCCAGGCGCTCGGGCCGTCGCTAACCGGCATCCCCAGCACCGCGCGCATACCCTGTTCGTTTGCCGTGCGCGCCGTTTCTTCGGGAAAGAAAAAGCAATCGCAGAAACAGCTGATTCCGGAGCGCAGCATTTCGGCAATGGCCGCGAGGGTGCCATCGCGCACCAAGTCAGGGTTCGCCAGCGCGTCGCTCGCCGCGCCGCCATCGGCGGCGCGGAACAGCGGCGCCGCCGCGCTCGATCGAGCATTGACCATGCCCGGCATGAGCAGATGCGAATTTCTCTGCAGCACAGCCCTGGCGGAATAACGTTCCGAGGCAAGCGCGCTCGGCAAAATATCAAGAATTCTGCCGTCGCGAACCAGCAGCGAATGATCCTTGAGGATCGCGCTTCGCGAGGTCATGGGGGCGATCCAGCGGACCTCGATGCGTAAATCGGCGGAGGCAATCGGCATGGCCGAAGTATATCGGCAAAACCCGCGCGGTAGGCTTAAGACCCATGCGGATATGTGCTAGAATTTCGCCATGTTTCAGACCTGCCTTGCCCCCTTTAAACCCACTAATTAAAGTCCGATAAGTCACCGGACTCTCGCAAAATGGCCGAGATCGCACGCGAAATATTGCCCGTAAATCTCGAAGACGAGATGCGCAAGTCTTACCTGGATTACGCGATGAGCGTGATCGTCGGCCGCGCTTTGCCGGATGTTCGTGACGGGCTTAAGCCGGTGCATCGGCGCGTGCTGTACGCGATGCGCGAACTCAGCAATGACTGGAACAAGGCCTACAAGAAATCCGCCCGCGTCGTAGGCGATGTCATCGGCAAGTACCATCCACACGGCGACGCCTCCGTGTATGACGCAATCGTGCGCATGGCGCAAGAATTCTCGATGCGCTATCTGTTGGTCGATGGACAGGGGAATTTCGGCTCGGTAGACGGCGATCCGCCGGCGGCGATGCGCTACACCGAAGTTCGCATGTCGAGGTTGGCGGGGGAGTTGCTGGCCGACATCGACAAGGAAACGGTCGATTTCAATCCCAACTACGATGAATCCGAGAGCGAGCCTGCGGTCCTTCCGGCGCGCATCCCGAACCTGCTGATCAATGGCTCTTCAGGAATCGCTGTCGGGATGGCGACCAACATCCCGCCGCACAACCTGACCGAGATCATTACTGCCTGCATCGCACTCATTGAAAATCCGGAGATTACGCTGGGGCAATTGATGCAAATAGTGCCCGGTCCGGATTTTCCGACGGCAGGCTTCATCAATGGAGCGCAGGAAATTGTCGCGGCGTACAAGACGGGCCGCGGCCGCCTGCATTTGCGCGCGCGGACTCATTTCGAGGACGTCGGCAAGGGCGAGCGCCAAGCCATCATCATTACCGAGTTGCCCTACCAGGTGAACAAGGCGCGCTTGATCGAACGCATCGCGGATCTGGTGCGCGACAAGCTCATCGAGGGAATTGCTTCCGATGGCCTGCGCGACGAGTCTGACAAGGACGGCATGCGCGTGGTGATCGAATTGAAGCGCGGCGAAGTTCCCGAGATTTTGCTGAACAATTTGTACGCGCAGACCCCCATGGAACAGGTGTTCGGCATCAACATGGTGGCACTGGTGGATGGCCAGCCGCGGCTGCTTAGTCTCAAGGAGATGCTTGACGCGTTTCTCCGCCATCGGCGCGAAGTCGTCACCCGGCGCACGGTATATGAGCTGCGCAAGGCGCGCGAACGCGGTCATATCCTCGAGGGCTTGGCCATCGCGCTCGCCAACATCGACGAGATCATCGCCGCCATCAAGGCGTCTCCCTCTCCCGCCGAGGCGAAGGTTGCGTTGATGTCGCGGCCATGGAGATCCGGCGCCGTCCCGGAGATGCTGGCGCGCGCAGGCGCCATCAGCACGCGGCCGGAGGGTGAGGTTGCCGCACTGGGGATAGTGGAGGGCGGATATCGGCTGACCGACGCGCAGGCGCAAGCGATTCTGGAAATGCGCTTGAACCGGCTGACGGGCCTCGAACAAGACAAGATCATCGCTGAATTTCAGGAGCTCTTGGAGCAGATCCGCGATCTATCGGATATTCTCGCGCGGCCGCAGCGTTTGCTGGAAGTCATTCGGCAGGAGCTGGAATACATCCGCGATACCTTCGGCGATAAGCGCCGTACCGAAATCCTCGTCAATCACGAGGATCTGACCACCGAAGATCTCATCTCGCCCGAAGATGTCGTGGTCACGCTGTCCCACGGCGGCTATGCCAAGGCGCAACCGGTATCGGACTACCAGGCACAGCGCCGCGGCGGCCGTGGCAAGGCGGCCACGACCGTCAAGGACGAGGACTTCGTCGACAAGCTGTTCGTGGCCAACACTCACGACACGCTGTTGTGCTTTTCCGACCGCGGCAAATTGTACTGGCTCAAGGTCTATCAGCTGCCCCAGGCAAGCCGCGGATCGCGCGGCAAACCAATCGTGAATCTGCTGCCGCTGCAGGAGGGAGAGCGCATCAGCGCGATGCTGTCCATCAAGGATTTTGAAGAAGGCAAATTCGTATTCATGGCGACCAGCCTCGGTACCGTGAAAAAGACGTCGCTGGCGCTATTCTCGCGGCCGCGCGCCAGCGGCATCATCGCGGTGGCATTGGATCCTGGCGATAAGCTCGTGGGAGTAGCGATTACCGACGGCACCAAGGATATTTTGCTGTTCACGAGCGGCGGCAAGGCGATTCGATTCGTCGAGGATGAAGTTCGCCCCATGGGGCGCGAGGCGGCCGGCGTGCGCGGCGTCAAGCTGAGCGACGAGCAGCGGGTGAACGCGTTGATCGTTGCCGAGGATGGTTTCATCCTCACCGCATCGCAAAACGGATTCGGCAAATTGACGCCGCTTCAAGATTTTCCGAAACATGGCCGCGGCGGCCAGGGCGTCATCGCGCTTCAGATTACCGACCGCAACGGAATCATGGTCGGCGCGCTGCAGGTCAGCCTCGATGATGAGATCATGCTCATGAGCCAAAACGGCGTGCTGGTGCGCACGCCCGTGAAGGATATTTCCGTGGTGGGGCGCAACACGCAAGGGGTGCGTCTGATCCGCTTGGAAGAGGGCGATCAGCTCTCCGGCCTCGAGCGCATCGAGGGACTGGCGGGCGAAGGCGAGGATGCTGAAGCCGAGCCGATAGCGCCGCCGCCAAGCGATCTACCGTAAATTACCGTGCGCGCGTTCAACTTCTCGCCGGGCCCCGCCGTACTGCCGCTCGAGGTTCTGGAGAAAGCGCGGGATGAATTGCTCGACTGGGACGGCAGCGGCATGTCCGTGATGGAAGTCAGCCATCGCAGCAAGGCCTTTCTCGAGGTGGCGGCCCAGGCGGAGGCGGATTTGCGCGAATTGATGGCTGTTCCGCCGAACTACAAAGTCCTGTTCATGCAGGGCGGGGCATCCGCGCAATTCTCGCTGGTGCCCATGAATCTCGCAGCGGCAAGCTCCACCGTTGACTACATAAACACCGGTCACTGGTCCCAAAGAGGCATGACCGAAGCGGCGCGCTACTGCGCGGTGCACGTGGCGGGCGATGCGGGCGGCGGCTATATGCGTGTGCCGCCGCAGTCGGAATTGCGCTTCAGCGGGCATTCGGCATACGTGCACTACACCCCGAATGAAACCATCAGCGGCGTCGAATTCGGCTATGTGCCGGAGACGAACGGCGTGCCTCTCGTTGCGGACATGTCATCGAGCATTCTGTCCCGGCCCATCAACGTCAAGAAATTTGGAATGATCTATGCCGGCGCGCAGAAGAACATCGGCCCCGCCGGCCTGACGGTGGTCATTGTGCGTGAAGACCTGCTGGGAAAAGCGCGTGCTGATACACCCCATGTGTTCGACTACACGGCGATTGCCGATAATCAATCGATGCTCAATACGCCCCCTACCTTTGCCTGGTATATGGCCGGATTGGTCTTTCAATGGCTGAAGCGCGCGGGAGGCGTGAGCGAGGCCGGCAAACGCAATCAGGCCAAAGCCACGATGCTCTACGCAACAATCGATCAATCGCGCCTGTACAAGAACTCGGTAGCCGAAGATTCGAGATCGCGGATGAACATCACGTTCACTCTGAAAGATCCGGGCCGCGACGCAGAGTTTCTCGCCGCCGCGGCCGCCGCCGGTTTGCAGGGGCTCAAAGGCCATCGGGTGATCGGCGGCATGCGCGCCAGCATTTACAATGCCATGCCTATCGAAGGCGTCGAGAGGCTTTGCGACTTTATGCGCGACTTCGAGCGGCGCGTGGCATGAAGCGCGCCAAGGGCAAAAGAACTCCACGGGTCAAGATTGCGGCCGCGACTCCCGCGGGCGCGGGGCTCGGAAATATACGCGACAGCATCGATGCCATCGACGCGCGCATTCATGCCTTGCTCAATGAGCGCGCGCGATTTGCGCAGCTGGTGGGCATCTCCAAGTCGGCCGCGGGAAAGGCGGTCGATTACTACCGGCCGGAGCGCGAAGCGGAGGTTTTGCGCTTGGCGCTCAAGCGCAATCAGGGTCCGCTCCGCGACGAGGAAATTGCGCGGCTGTTTCGCGAGATCATGTCAGCCTGCCTCGCGCAGCAGGAACCGCTCAAGGTGGCGTTCTTGGGCCCCGAGGGAACCTTTACGCAGGCCGCGGTGCTCAAGCACTTCGGCGCCTCGGTTCGCGCCCTGCCGTTGGCGGCCATCGATGAAATATTCCACGAAGTGGAGGGCGGCGTCGCCGACTTCGGCGTGGTCCCCATTGAAAACTCCAGCGAGGGGACCGTCAACCACACGCTGGACATGTTCCTGACCTCGGGCCTGAAGATCTGCGGCGAGGTCGAACTGCGCATCAGCCACTATCTGATGGGAAAGATGAGCGGCTTTGAGGCCATCAAGCGGATCTGCGCCCATCCTCAAGCGTTGGCGCAATGCCGCGGCTGGCTCGATGACCAACTCCCCGATGCAGAACGGGTCAGCGTTTCCAGCAACGCCGAAGGAGCGCGGCGTGCGCGGGATGAACGCGGCACCGCTGCCATTGCAGGCCGTACCGCGGCGGAGATTTATTCCCTGAACCTGCTCGCCAATGAAATCGAAGATCGGCCGGATAACACGACGCGGTTTTTGGTGGTGGGCAGAAAACTGTTCGACGCAAGCGGTGCGGATCGCACTAGCCTATTGGTTTCGACCAGCGACACCGATGACTCCGGCGCGTTGTTTCAACTGCTTGAGCCGCTCGCGCAGCACCGCGTCAACATGACCCGAATCGAATCTCGGCCTTCCCGCCGTCGCAAGTGGGACTATGTATTTTTCATCGACATCGAGGGCCATATGAGCGATCCAGCCGTTGCCAAGGCGCTGGCCGCGTTGCAATCGAGGGCATCGCTATTCAAGGTCTTGGGCTCGTATCCACGGGCCGTGCTTTGATGCAAGGATTCGAGGCGCATCCGTCGATGCGCGTTTTCGGCACGATCGCCGTGCCAGGCGACAAATCCATATCGCACCGCGCCTTGATGCTTTCGGGGATCGCGGAGGGTGTCAGCGAGGTGAGGGGATTCCTGGCGAGCGAAGACTGTCTGGCAAGTCTTGCCGCCATGCGAGCGATGGGCGTGCAGGTCGAGGAGCGCAGCGCGACGCATGTGCTGATCCATGGCGTCGGAATGCGTGGCCTCATGGGCGCCCGCAGGCCCTTGGACTTGGGCAACGCGGGCACGGCCATGCGGCTCTTCACCGGGCTTCTGGCCGCACAGGCGTTTGACTCGCAGCTGATCGGCGACGCATCTCTCATGAAGCGGCCCATGGAGCGGGTGGCCAAGCCGCTACGGGAAATGGGAGCCCAAGTGAGCACCCGAAACGGCACTCCGCCCGTGGACATCAGCGGCGGACAACGATTGCGCGGCATCGACTACGCGATGCCGATCGCAAGCGCCCAGGTCAAGTCGGCGATTCTGCTGGCATCACTTTATGCAACAGGCCCCACCACGATCGTGGCGCCGGCTGTGAGCCGTGATCACAGCGAGCGCATGCTCAAGAGTTGCGGGGTTGCAGTGATCACGCAGGGACTTCGCACCACCTTGCAGCCGCCGCAGCACCTGAACAGCCAAGAAATAATGGTGCCGGGCGACTTCTCTTCCGCCGCGTTCTTCATCGTCGCGGGATTGCTGCGCGCCCCGGGAGAGGGGTTGCTGATCCAAAATGTCGGAATTAATCCAACGCGAACCGGCCTGCTCGAGATTTTGCGGCGCATGGGCGGCAACATCGAAATCATGAATGCGCGGGAAAGCGGCGCTGAACCGGTAGCCGACTTGCGCGTCCGGGCTTCTCGATTGCGCGGCATTTCGGTTCCCAGGGGACTGATATCCCTGGCCATCGATGAACTGCCGGTGCTGTTCATTGCCGCGGCCTGTGCCGAGGGAGAAACCCTGGTGACCGGCGCAGAGGAGCTGCGGGTTAAGGAAAGCGATCGGATCGCGGCCATGAGCGCTGGGCTGACCGCACTCGGCGTGTCGCACGAGCCGTTGCCTGACGGGATGCGCATCGAGGGCCGCAGCGCCGGGGCGGCGTTTTCCGGCGGTGCGATTGATAGTTTCGGCGATCACCGCATTGCAATGGCATTTGCCGTGGCGAGCTTGCGCGCCGCCGACCCCATCGAAATCCGTGATGTGGCCAATGTGGCCACCTCTTTTCCAGGGTTTGTGCCCTTGGCACAGACCGTCGGCCTTGCCATACGCGACGTCTGACATAAGGGATTCTATGAGCGACGTACCCGTCCTTACCATTGACGGCCCCTCCGGTTCCGGCAAGGGAACCGTCAGCCGTGCCGTCGCCAAGTCTTTGGGCTGGGCGCTGCTGGACAGCGGGGCCCTGTACCGGCTGGTTGCGCTGGCAGGCCGGCGCGCGGGAATCAGTCTGGATGACGCTGATGGGCTGGGGCGGCTTGCAACGCGATTTAACATACGGTTCGGCTCAACCGAGACAGGCGATGAAGCGGTTTGGCTGGATGGGGAGGACGTAACCAGGGCCATCAGGACGGAGGGTGCCGGAAATGATGCCTCCAAGGTGGCGGCGTTGGGTCCGGTCCGCGCTGCGCTCTTGGGTAGGCAGCGGCACTTCGCCGTACCCCCCGGTTTGGTGGCCGACGGGCGCGATATGGGCACGGTGGTATTCCCCCAGGCGAGGCCCAAGATTTTTCTCACGGCCAGCCCCGCAGAAAGGGCCCTAAGACGCTATAAGCAGTTGAAAGAAAAGGGGGTTACTGCTAACCTTGCCGCCCTTTCGCTGGAGATAGCGGAGCGAGATCAGCGCGATATGAGCCGCGCTAGCTCCCCTCTTGTCGCAAGCGCCGACGCCACCATGTTGGATACAACGGGTATGTCCGTCGCCGACGTGATTGAGCGCGTGTTACGGATCGCTCGTGAATTGGTTTAGGTTGCGGCTTTCAAGGATCGATCGCCGTTTTTTGCGGTAACCCTCGAGACACCGGATCGGTTCGGGGATTTTAGTAAGAGAGAACATGACAGAAAGTTTTGCGGAACTGTTTGAACAGAGCATTGCGAGCCAGCGCATTCGGCCTGGCACCATCCTCAATGGATTGATCGTCGAAGTCGGCCAGGACTACGTC
>DASXOY010000002.1:0-1888 GCA_036493935.1 Steroidobacteraceae bacterium
GCCGTATTGCCTCATTCAGCAATGTTGCCGGGAGCACGCCGATTGCCTCATCGCGATGTTCCCGTTGCATCATCTTATTCGGCAGCTGAGGGTCACACCTGACCCTTAATGGCATCATTGCCCCCGACCCTGGTTGGGCGACGGGGTCAATCCCCAGAGCCCCGCAGGGGTCGCCGCAGGCGAGGGATTGAGGCCGGCGCTCAATCAGGATCACACTGAATGAAGCCGTGCGGTCCGATTGCTGCGGCCTGTGCCAGAAGGTGCTTGTCATATCGGCGGCCCCGTCACCGCGTCGCCGAATGGCTGTTTTTTCTCAACGGAGGGACCGAAGATCATTCTCTGCGCCATTCTCCGGCGCCACGCTTTCACCCGCCGCTGCAGCGTCCGCAGTAGCTTGTCCGGATAGACGCCTCGGTATTCCGACTGCAGACGCTCCAGTAGTTCCCTTGACGTCCGCCATGGCTCGGTCTCGAACCATTCGTGCAACTGCCCATCGACTGCCGCAAATGGATCCGGCCGACGCCGCAAGCGGGTGGCTTTTGGGTGAGGGCGCGCTGTTGGTCGGACTTCACCCTCCTTCCACGCCGTGCGCAACCCGGAGAGAAACTGCTCGAGTGTCGGGGCGGTCGGCTTGGTGTCATCGGGCAAAGTGCTGTCAGCGATCTCCACCAGGTGGTGCTGGGCAGCGCGCATCTCGCGTAACAACGCCACCGGATCCAACGTCGCGTGAAAAGCACGCGCCCGCTCTTTTGTCTCGGTCGCGACACGCGAATCTGCCAGCAGCCGTTGGAACGGCGTGGCAGCCGGATGATAGCGCTTCTTCACCCTGGCGCCGTCTCGCGCCTTCTCGGCCAACTTGAACGACGGCTGGAAGAAGTTCACGAACAGACGCACCGTCGCATAAAGACGCGCCAGCGCAGCCGCGGCTTCAAGGCCTTCGAAACGCCGATAACCCACGATCCGGCGCACCACCGCCCCGTTCTTTTGTTCCACCCAGGCCTGATCGTTCTTGCGATACGGACGGCAACGCGTAAAGACGATGCTCTCTGCCCGGCAGTAGTCGCGGACGGTCTCGTTCATGAACACGGCGTCGTTGTCAGTGTCGAAGCCAAGCAAGGGCATCGGCATCAGCTTGCGCAGTTCGGTCAAGACCTCGGTCAGCAGCTTCTGCTCGCGCACCAGCAACGGCGCACACTCCGTCCAGCCGGTGGCGATATCGGTCAACACCAGCGTGCAAATGAAACTCCCGCTCGCGCGTGGCCCACTGTGCGTCACCAGATCGGCTTCAAAGAAGCCGGGCGACGGATCCTGCCAGTCGGTGAAGGTGCGCACCGGCACGCTGCGGCGAACGGCTATTGATGGCGCTGTATGGCGTCGAGGCCGTCCTCCCGCCACAACTCTGACCTCACGCAACGCGCGGTCGATCGTCGCGGCGCTGATCGACAGCAGCCCGGTCCGCACCTCCGGGATGAGCTGCAGATGACCATGTCGTTCCATCGCTTCGACCAAGGTCGGGATCAACGGCTTCAGCCGCTTGCCGCAAATCCTGTCGGATGCTTCCCAGAGCACGATCAGTGCCTCGCGAACCGCATCATCGTATACACGGCGCGCCGGTCTCGGACCAATCCGCTGCCCCCGTAGGCCGCCGCCAAGCAAGCGGGCGGCATGTTTGCGGTGGAACCCTGTCACCGCGACGAACTCGTTCAGGATCTGGCCACGCTCCGCGCGATTGCTTCGCCCGTACCGCTCGACGATCGCTGCAACCAATTCATCTCGTGTCGCCATGCTCACCCGCCTCATCGTCCACCCCGCCCAAAACCCTCGGCGAGCAACAAATCAGATGAGGCAACAGACTCCTTCTCGGCAGCATTTCAGGCGAGGCAATGCG
>DASXOY010000003.1:0-96539 GCA_036493935.1 Steroidobacteraceae bacterium
GCGTCACATCAGCCTTCAACCCGGCCGCCAATTTTTGCAGCGCTTCCTGTTGCTCCGAGTCAGTCGCCTGCGCAGGCGGCAAAACATTTTGCACCAGGCGTCCAACCGTGACGCCCACCTGCTCCATGGGACCGCCGGCAAGATGCAGGAGCATCGAGGCGGCCAGCCCAAAGATCGCGAGGCTGGCCAAAAGAGCCAGATAGAAACGCAAATACAGCCGCAGCATCAGTCTTGCGCCTTGGCGAATACGTAACCGGCAGCCCGTACCGTGATGATGCGCCGAGGTTTCTTGGGATTGTCCTCAATTGCGGCGCGGATGCGCGAGATGTGCACGTCGATGGAGCGATCGAAGCTTTCGAATTCCTCGCCCTTGACCTGATCCATCAGCGACTCGCGCGACAAGACCCGGCCGGCGTTCTTGGCGAGCGCCACCAAGAGATCGAATTGATAGCCGGTCAGGTCACAGAGTTTGCCGTCCAAACGAACGGCCCGGCCTGCCGTATCAAGCTCCAGGCGGCCGAAATGCAGTGATTTCTGCGCGCCGCTGCCGCGCACCCGGCGCCGCATGATGGCGCGCAGGCGCGCCACCAGTTCCCGCGGTTCAAAAGGCTTGGGTAGATAGTCATCTGCGCCGAGTTCCAATCCGACGATGCGATCCACGGCGTCGCCGCGCGCGGTCAACATCAGCACCGGGGTGTCGTACTTCTTCCGTAGCTCTCGGCAGACGGTGAGGCCATCCATATCCGGCAACATCAAATCCAGTATCAGCGCGTCGAAGTCAGCCTCGGCGAGCCGTTCGAGCGCGGCTCCGCCCAAGGCTGCGACTGTCATGCTAAACCCCGCCTGACCTAGATACTCCGAGAGCATCTCTGCCAGGCGGGGGTCATCCTCGACCAAAAGTATTCGCTCGGACATCGACGGGGGACTCTAAAGAGAGCGAGCCCGCAATGCCAGCGTTCCTATGACTTACCGTGCATTTTCTGCAGATGAGCTGCCAACGCACTGCGCTGTGCCGGGGTCAGCACCTCATCGACATCCGCGATGAGTTGCACGAGGCGCTTGGAGGCCTGGTCGGCCAGTTGAAGATGCGCCACGCGCGCTGCTTCCAACGCAGTTCGATCGACCGTCGTTTGCGTCAGCGCCTGGATGGCCTGCGTGTGAGCCGCCTGCGCCTGCGCATGCATCGGCATCAGATCGGTCATCGCCTGTTTCACCAGCGGAGTGATCTGTGCCTTCTGGGCCTCGGTGGCGTCGATTTCAACGTACAAGTGGTTCAGCATGTGATCGACATGCGCGGACATGTCCGCAACGCTATGTGTACCGCTCATGCCGTGATGCCAGCCGCAGGCGCCGATGCCTTCTGCGCCCGCTACGGCGGCGATGCTGCCGGCCAAAGCGGCGCCGGCGACAAATGCAATCACCGTCATGCGGTTGAAGAGAGAACGGCGCGGCGGCGCCGCGGAACTGGGTTCGGAATTGTTAGTCATCGCAGGCCCCTTGCTTGGTGAAGAACACGATGAACAGTGTGAGCGTGGACTGTTAGCCGTCTTTGGAGCGCATGTAAAGATTTGTAAAGTGACCGCGTAAACTTGATTTCGGACGCGTTATGCTAGAACGCGGGACAGGTGTGTAGGAGCCGTTCAATGCGTCGATACAGCTATTTTCTCATGGGCCTGATGTTGAGCTTTTCCATGCTTTTAAGCGGTCTTGCGCGGGCTGACGGCACGGCGCCTGCCGCGAGCGCGAAGCAGCTCCTGATCAAGGATCTTGTGGGTCTTGCCGGTAAAGAGGTGCTCATGTCGACCGTGACATATCCCCCCGGCGGCGCGTCGCCGCCGCACCGTCACGACGCTCAAGTATTTGTGTACGTTCTCGAGGGAGAACTGATCATGCAGGTGCAGGGCGGCCCCAAGGTCACACTCAAGCCCGGCGAGACCTTTTACGAGAGTCCGACCGACGTGCATGCCGTGTCGGCCAATGCCAGTCAGACGCGGCCCGCAACGTTCTTGGTCTTCATCATCAAGGACAAGGGCGCGCCGACCACGCGCGCGGCGACACCGTAGCGCGAATGGGCACCTTCAAGATTGCCGGCTGTGCGGTCGGAATGTGCTGGCTGCTGATCGGCGCGCCGGCGCACGCAGACGACGGCGAGATGCGGGCAAAGAGGGCAGCGCAAGCGATCCTGGGTGCCGCGGCGCCGCGCACCACACTCAAGACCATCGACGGCGAGTCCGTCGATCTCGGCAGTCTTTACGGTAAGAAGGCGGTCTACCTGAAGTTTTGGGCCACGTGGTGCGTGCCATGCCGGCAGCAGATGCCGCATTTCGAGCATGCCTACGAAACAGCGGGGCCGGACTTGGCCGTCATCGCCATCGATGTGGGATTCAACGATTCCATCGATGCGATACAGCGCTTTCGGACGCAAGTCGGCATCAAAATGCCCATTGTGATGGATGACGGAACCTTGGGGACCGCGCTTCATGTGCGCGTAACGCCGACTCATATTGTAATCGGCCGCGACGGCCGAATTCTTTATGTGGGACATTTGGCGGACGAGCACTTGGACGCCGCCTTGCAGGAGGCTCGCGGCCAGACGGCGCAGACCGCGCACGGATCTGGGCGGACCGCGCAGGTTGCGATTCATGACGCGCCGGCCATCGAAATCGGCGGCCGGTTGCCGGCGCAGTCGCTGCGCACGATCGATGGAAGGAATTTTCAGCTGCGGGGAACCGATTCGGCCCGGCCGATCACGGCGCTCGTGTTTTTGTCGCCGTGGTGCGAGTCCTATCTCGCCACCTCGCGGCCGAGCGTCGCGGAGAATTGCCGCAATATGAGATTGCAAGTGAGCGAGTTGGCGAAAGACCCGCGTGTGAGATGGCTCGGCGTGGCATCCGGTCTTTGGGCTAATACAGATGAACTACGGAAATATCGCCAGCAGTACAAGCTCGCCATTCCGCTGACCTTGGACGCTTCGGGAGCCGTGTTCCGGGAATTTCGCATCAACGATGTGCCGACAGTGCTGATTGCCGGCGATCGCAGCAAATTATTGAAGCGAATCGACGCTGATGGAGCAGCCAATCCCAAGGCACTGCGCGAGGCGCTCGGCCGCTAGAAGCACTTCCGCACTACGCTTGGCTGAGCAGGACCGGCATTCGACGCGCCGAAGTGTCCAGCGCGCTTTCGTAGGCGTACGCCAGCTGCAGGCAACTCAATTCCTGCCGATTCGGAGCAATGATCTGTATGCCCATCGGCAGTCCACGGTCATCGAAGCCCGCCGGCGCTGCGAGGGCAGGGCAGCCCGACATGGTGACCAGCAGCGCGGCCTTCATCCATTCGTGGTAGGTCTGCATTTTCTGTCCGGCGATTTCGCGCGGCCAATGCTGTTCGACATCGAACGGAAAAACCTGCGCAGTGGGCAGCACCAAGAAATCATAGCGCTCGAAGAATCGGCGCACCGTTTGCGACCAAGTGGTCCGCACAACCGACGCGGCCGTGATGTCGTGAGCCGATTGCCGCAGCCCCGTTTCAATCTCAAACACCGCCTCGGGCTTGAGTAATGCGCGCTTGGCAGGATCGTTGTAATAGGCCAGGATCGAAGCGCCTTGCTGCCAACCTCGAAGCCGAATGGTCGCTTGCCATAGCGCATCGAAATCGAAATCCGGTGCCGCCTCTTCGACAATGCAGCCGAGCGACTCAAATGTCCTAGTTGCCGCCTTGCAGACCTCGAGAACGCCCGGTTCGCAGGGCGTGTGACCCTTGAAGTCCGCACCCCATGCCACTCTTTTGCCTTTGAATGACTTTTCCAGCCGCTGCTGAAATACCGACCCATCGCCCTCCAGGGACAAGGGTGCGCGCGCATCGAACCCGGCTTGCACTGACAGCAGCATGGCCAGATCGGCGACATTTCTGGCCATGGGCCCGGAGACCCCCATGGAAGGCAGCCAGGCATCATGCGCGTCATTGGGAACGCGGCCGATGCTGGTGCGGAAACCGAATACGCCGTTCCAGCCAGCCGGATTGCGCAGGCTGCCGCCGTAGTCCGAACCGTCTGCGACAGGAAGCATGCGCAGCGCCAGCGATACCGCCGCCCCGCCGCTGCTGCCGCCCGCCGACCGGGTCGTGTTGTAGGCATTGCGCGTGGCGCCATAAACGGGGTTGTAGGTGTGCGAGCCTAAGCCGAATTCGGGCGTATTCGTCTTGCCGATGAATAGGGCTCCCGCAGCGCGCAACCGCTCAACCATGAGCCCGTCAGCTGCGGGCACAAAGTTCTTCATGATCGGCGATCCCAGCGTCATGCGGATACCTTTGACGGCCTGCAAATCCTTGACGGCGTGCGGAAATCCGTGCAGCGGACCCAAGGACTCGCCCCGGGCCAACTGCGCATCGCGCTCGCGCGACAGAGCGAGCAGACCTTCCCGCTCTTGCAACGCGACGATGGCATTTACCTTGGGATTGAACCGGTCGATGTGATCCAAGTAAGCGCTCATCACTTCGACGCATGACACCTTGCGCGAATGGATTGTCTTGCTTAAGACCGTGGCGTCCATCAAAACGATATCGTTGATCTGGTACGTGCGCCGCTCGGGGGCCGCGTACGCCGCCGCACCCAAGGTGGCCCCCGCTGCGAGCCCTAGAACCTTGCGGCGGTTCATCGGGAATAGCCCACGTGGCGCAATTCGCTAGGCAGCTTCTCATAGGCCGCGGCTACTTCCGGTATCACCGTATAGCATTCAACGAATTCGCGGGGAAAGCGGCAGGGCTTTCCGGTATCGAGGTTCAAGCAGAAATACTCGATCTCCGCGTCGGCGACGCGTTTTCCGTCGGACAAGCGCAGGATCTCGAAGCGCCGCGTGCACCTTAAGCGGCCATCGCACGCGACTAGCCAGGTGGCCAACAGAAGGGCATCACCGAGGAGTGCCGCTTCCAAGTAGTCGATGCGGCTGTGCCGAACCGCCATGCCGCGCCGAAGCGCGAGACAGCTCGAGAGCGGCATTCCCAGCACCGCGGAATGCGTCCAGGCGATGTAGTCGAGCCACTGCAGATAAACCGCATTGTTGACATGCGCGTAGTCGTCAATTTCCTCGGCCGCGACTTCGCGCGTGCTGGTAAAGGGCAGCGGTAATCGAAGCGGCGGGTGAATCAAGGCGCTCTCCGCAAATAACGGGCTGTTTATTCAGAAGATACTGCATCTGTGCCGCCGACGCGGACTTTTCGTGCACCGCAGCGCGCGGCGGATAGAGCGGTCCCCTGTTCCCAACCGGCGACAGTTTCGAGCTGTCTTACTCCATGTTCAGATCTTTGCTGACGGACAGGGATCTTGCGCTTGATTGAATATCTCCCACCTGCCGGTGGTCGATCAAAAACTTTTTCGGGGCAAGGTATGGATAAGCTCTATCTTGGCATTGGGGCGGCGCTATATCTCCTGTTTGTGGCGTGGTGCATCATTTCGCCGAATAAATAAACTCAAGCCAAGGACGGCTTCGAATTGAACACGGCGTATCATTGCGGCGTGGCCAGAATATTTCCGCGCCGGATCAGTCTCTTGCCGTTTCTCGGCTGTGTCTGGATGACGTGTGCCTTTTCACTGGATCTATCCCAGTTGTCGAACCAAGATGCCGCGCGAGGCATTAAAGGCGCTCTCACGTCCGGCGCCGCCACTGCTGTTTCCAAGCTCGGTATTCCCGGCGGCTTCTTAAACAACCCTAAAGTCAAAATCCCATTGCCTCCGGCACTGGATGAAATTGCCAAGGGCATGCGCTTTTTGGGACGGGGAAAGGATGCCGATGAATTGGTCGCAGCCATGAATCAGGCAGCGGAGCAAGCCGTGCCGGAAGCCAAAGCCCTGCTGGTGAATGCCGTCAAGGCGATGTCCATCGAGGATGCAAAAAAAATACTGACCGGGGGCGATGAATCGGCGACGCAATTTTTCCGCGACAAGACAGCGGCGCCATTGGCGCTGAAGGTTATGCCCATGGTCAAGCGCGCCACCGACCGGGTCGGTTTGGCGCAGAAATACAATGAGTTCGCGGCACAGGGAGCGAAGCTGGGGCTGATCAAAGGGGATGCGGCCAATATCGAGCAGTACGTTACCCACAAGGCTTTGGACGGGCTGTATTTGATGATCGGCGAGGAGGAGCGCGCAATTCGCCAAAATCCGGTGGCAGCCGGGAGCGCCATTGTGTCAAAGGTATTCAGCGCGTTGAAATGACCTATCGATTCCGGGTCTCGCGTTGCAAATCGTGGCCAAAGGCGGGTCTGTTCGCTAGCTCCTGAAATCTGCGCTGCCACACGTCCAAGCCTATTTTCCTGGACGCCAGCCAGGAATCGTCGTAAATCGTATCCGCGTATCGATTGCCGGCATCGCATGCCAGCGTGGCAATGCTGCCGCCTCGGCCTTGCGCCTGCATCTCAGCTGCAAGCGCCAGCGCGCCGACAATATTGGTCCCCGTCGATGGGCCAAAGCGCCGGCCTAGGCGCATATCGAGCCAGCGCGCGCCGGCGATTGAGGCTGCATCCGGAACGCCGATCATCCGATCGACGACGTTGCGCATGAATGAAGGTTCGACTCGAGCGCGCCCGATGCCTTCGATGATTCCACCGCACCCGCCACAGGCGTTCCTGTCGCCTGATATAAAGAAGGGGAGGAATGCGGAACGCTCCGGATCGACGACGCACAAGCAGGTCGGATTCAAATCCGGCCGATAGCGGATATAGCGGCCGATGGTGGCGCTGGTGCCGCCGGTTCCGGCGCCCACCACGATCCAACTGGGGATGGGGTGGGATTCATTGGCAAGCTGCGCGAACAAGCTCTCGGCAATGTTGTTGTTGCCGCGCCAATCCGTGGCTCGCTCGGCGAAGGTGAATTGATCCATGAAGTGACCGTTCATCTCACGCGCGATTCGGGCGGCCACCACGGAAATTTCATCATGCGGATCGACCAGGTGAATCTGTGCCCCGGCGCGCGCAATGGCGTCGCGCTTGGCGGCGGTGGTGCCGCGGGGAACGACCGCAATGAAGGGTAAGCCCAGCAGATTCGCGAAATAGGCTTCCGAAATAGCGGTCGAACCGGAGGAAGCCTCGACCACGGTCGTATGTTCTCGAACGTCGCCATTGCAAATGGCATGTAAAAACAGCGAACGGGCGAGACGATGCTTGAGGCTTCCCGTCGGGTGCGCCGTTTCATCCTTGATGTAGATCTTGCAGGCCGGAAACTCCGGCAGCCGGAGTTCCAAAAGGGGAGTGTCGACCTCGCGGCTTCGATCCTCATCGAGTTTCGCAATCGCGCGTGCGATCCAGGATCGGTTGGCATTCGCTGAATGGGCCATTCACCATTATGCTCTACGAATCAATGAGTAGAGAACCTTGACGCCTTGTCCGCATCGGCCGCCGTGCCCGGGTTGCCCCCGGTTTGGCGAACCCGGCATCGCGCCCGCCGTGCGCGGCACGCTCGATGAATTGGCGCGCGTGCACGGCCTGCCCGAGGTGCCTATCGTTCTCGGTAAGAGCGCGGGTTTTCGGCACCGTGCCCGTCTGGCCATTCGCGGCCGCCTAGGTTCGCCCAAGCTGGGACTGTTCGAACTGAATACGCACCGCGTGGTGCACATACCCAACTGCATTGTCCATCACCCGCTCATCAACAAGATCGCGAATGTGGTGCGGCGTGCTCTCGTCGATGCGCGGGTGACGTGCTATTCGGATGCCGCGCATCTGGGGCTGGCGCGCTATCTGCAAGTGGTCGTGGAGCGCGCTTCGCAAACCGCACAGGTGCTCCTTGTTGCCAACAGCACGGCACCGGACGATCTGGCGGCGTGCTTGAATCTTATCCGCGAGCGCCTGGGAAGGGACTTGCACAGCCTGTGGTTTAACGCGAATATCGAGCGCTCCAATTCCATTCTCGGCCCCGAGTTTCACTGCTGGTGGGGACCGCCGGCCGTGGTGGAGCATTTTGACGGCGCGGCCGTGCACTATCCCCCGGCCGCGTTCGGCCAAAGCAATCTCGATCTCGCGCAACTCATCATCGAGCATGTGCGGGCGCAAATTCCGGCTGGTGCGCAGGTCGTCGAGTTCTACGCGGGTGTCGGTGCCATCGGCCTGTCCTTGCTCGATCGAGTGGGTCACCTCACGTTGAACGAAGTCAGCCCGCACTCGTTGCAAGGGTTGCATCTCGGCATTGCGCAGCTCAATCCGCAGGAACAGGCGAAAATTTCGGTAATCTCCGGCGAAGCCGGCACGGCGCACTCAGCCGCGGCGGGGGCGCAGATGGTAATCGCCGATCCGCCGCGGAAAGGACTGGACCCTGAGCTGACAAATTTCCTGGGCCGAGAGCCGCCGGAACAGTTCATCTATGTCAGCTGCTCGCTGGAGTCTTTTCTTCGCGACACCGCCCAATTGGTCTCGCTCGGCAGGCTGCGGCTCGGAAGCCTCATGGCTTTCGATCTCATGCCCTTTACCGAGCACGTGGAGTTGGTGGCCCGATTCGAACGCCGCTGAGTGGATTCTTCATGAAATCCGAAAGAGTCGCCTTGAATAATGGTCACGGCGCCACTAGACAGGAATTAGCCCAGGGGCTATAGGTATTACTGCGGAATGCCTCGAAACAGGAGACCTTTTATGGCGGCGCACATGCGAATTGCAGGCCTGATCGTCGCGAGCGTGACCTTGTTCGGCTGCGCGACCACGGCAGAAAATGGCAAGGCAAAACCGGCCACGGCAATGGCAAAGGATCCGACGTGCTTGACCGAAACCGGCAGCCGGATAGACCCAGCCCCGGCTAAATGCCGCGGATTCGGCCGCTCGTATTCGAGCGATGACATACAGCGCACCGGTCAAACCTCGGCGGCTGATGCATTGGGCCTTTTGGACTCGTCCGTCACCGTCCATCGATAGCGCGCAAGTCCTCGATAATCAGTTGCGCGCCTTTCTCGGCGATCATCGCGGTCGGCGTGTTGGTATTGCCCGAAGTGATGGTCGGCATGATGGAGGCATCGACCACGCGCAGATGCCCGATGCCGTGAACGCGCAGCCGCTCGTCCACCACTGACTCAGAATCCGCGGCGGTGCCCATCTTTGCAGTGCCGACGGGATGGAAGATGGTGGTGCCGATATCACCCGCGGCCGCGGCGAGCGAGTCGTTGTCATCGCCGACTCCGGGGCCCGGCAGATATTCAACCGGTGCAAATCCCTGAACGGCGGGCTGGCTCATGAGACGCCGCGTCGCGCGAATCGCATCGGCCGCCACGATGCGATCCTCAGGGGTTGCCAGATAATTCGGCGCAATTATCGGCGGAACCCTCGGATCCGCGGACCTCGGACGAACGGCGCCGCGCGAGCTGGGCTGCAGATTGCACGCGCTTACCGTGATCGCCGGGAATCGGTGCAAGGGGTCGCCGAATTTATCCAGTGAAAGCGGCTGTACGTGAAATTCGATGTTGGCGCGCGGCTGCTTGGGTTCAGATCGCATGAATATGCCGAGCTGCGACGGCGCCATGGTCAGGGGTCCACGCCGCCGCAGCACATAGTCGATTCCCATCCAGGCGCGGCGCAGCCTCGAGTGATAGGCCTCATTGAGTGTGTTGACGTTGCTTACTTTGTAGATGACGCGCTGCTGCAGATGATCCTGCAAATTGGACCCGACGCCGCGCCGTTCCAAAATGGTTTGAATGCCGAGCGCTGCGAGCCATTCGGGCCGGCCGATCCCTGACAGGCTCAAGATTTGCGGCGAGCCGATGGCGCCTGCGGCCAGGATGACTTCCCCCGCCGTCCGTGCCTCGACGGTCGCGCCGTCGCGCCGATACTGCACGCCGCGGGCACATCCGTTTTCAACGAGCAGCCGCTCGACCAATACTCCGGTCTCGAGCCTCAGATTGCCGCGCTTCAAAGCAGGCTTGAGAAATCCGCGCGCGGCCGACCAGCGCCGTCCGCGCTTTTGATTGACGTGAAAGTAGGAAACGCCCTCGTTGTCGCCGCAATTGAAGTCCTCGATGGCGGGCACGCCCAGCTGCACGGCGGCGTTTCGAACGGCATCGAGAACGGGCCATGCGATGCGCGGCGATTCGACGCGGAAGCCCCCGCCGATGCCGTGGTGCTCGCTCTCGCCCAGAAAATGATGCTCGACGCTTTTGAACAGCGGCAAGACATCGCGCCATCCCCAGCCGTTGAGACCAAGTGCGCGCCAGCCATCGTAGTCGGCGGCCTGTCCGCGCATGCAGATCATGGCGTTGATCGCCGAAGAGCCGCCGATGACCTTGCCCCGAGGATAGGCAAGCGATCGGCCATTGAGCCCAGGCTCGCTCTCCGTGCGGTACATCCAGTCGGAGCGCGGATTGCCGATGGCAAAGAGATATCCGGCCGGAATATGGTACCAGATCCAATTGTCCAGCCCGCCGGCCTCGAGCAGCAGAACGCGGCGCCTGGGATCCGCGGAGAGGCGGTTGGCCAATATGCATCCCGCCGTGCCCGCGCCCACGATGATGCAATCGTAATCTCCCTCTAGTTGCGTCATGGGCGGCGTTCAAGCATGCGCGGGATAAGTGATATAGCCCTCCGGTCCCTGCGAGTACCATGTTTTCGAATCGTCGGGATTGAGGGCGAGACCGTTCGCGAAGCGATACGGAAGATCCGGGTTCGCGAGAAACTTTCTTCCGAAGGTGATCGCGTCCGCAGCGCCGCCGGCGAGAGCAGCTTGCCCGCGTGCCAGGTCGTAATCCGAGTTCAAGACCAGGATGCCCGTGTACGCTTTGCGGATGAGCGGCGCCACGGGCGGCCGCTCCGACCTGCCGAAGGTGCCGTCGGGACCGGGTTCGCGCAGCTCCAGGAACACGATGCCCAACCGGTCCAGCTCGGCGGCCGCGGCCGGAAACAATTGCGCCTGATTGCTGTCATCAACGCCCTGCGATTCGCCGTTTGGCGATAGCCGGACGGCGGTGCGGTCCTTTCCAACCGCATCGATCAAGGCTTGCACGACTTCTCGCAGCAGGCGCACGCGATTTTCGACCGGACCGCCGTAACTATCCGTGCGCCGGTTGCTGCCGTCGCGCAAAAATTGGTCAATGAGGTAGCCGTTGGCCCCATGCAATTGCACTCCGTCGAAGCCGGCGTCAATGGCATTTCGCGCCGCATTCACGTAGTCGCTTATCAGGCGCGGGATCTCTTCGACCGCGAGCGGCCGCGCCTCGACATACGGTTGTCTGCCGTCATAGGTATGAGCCTTTCCGGGAGCCGTGGTTGAGCTGGCGGACACGGGTTGAATGCCGTGCAGCGAAGGGTGGACGAGGCGGCCCATGTGCCAGAGTTGAGCAAAGATGCGGCCGCCGGCGCCGTGCACCGCATCGGTCACGGTTTTCCAGTGCTTCACATGCTGAGGTCCCCAGAGACCGCCCGCGTACGGCCAGCCGCTGCCTTCGACGCTGATGTGCGTTGCCTCCGTGAGGATCAATCCGGCTGAGGCGCGTTGAGCGTAGTACTCGGCCATGAGATCGGTCGGCACGTGATCGCGCGTGCCCCGGCCCCGGGTCAGCGGTGCCATCCAAATGCGGTTAGGGCAGGTGAGATTGCCGACTTTGATCGGGTCGAACAGCGTGGTCATGAAATCCTTGAGCGTAAATTAAGGGTTCGCAGCACATGCTAGCAGAGCTTGAACTGTGGACAATCGCAGTGATCGCGTACAATGGACGCAACCCTCCTAAAACAACATCTGGGACAGGCATGCAAACCACGAGCCGCACGATTGTATTTCTTGTCGTTTCCTTCTTTGCACTGAGCGCTGTCGGCGCCGATGCCGGAGCCGGCCGGTTCACCGTCGGGCACTACCTCGACCTGCAGTCGGCGAGGGCACCGCAGATTTCACCGGACGGATCGCAGATTCTGTACACGCGAACCAGGATCGACAAGGAGGCCGACAAATATCAGTCGTCGATCTGGATTGTAAATGCCGACGGTTCGCATCACCGATTTCTCGCCAAGGGCAGCGAAGCCGCGTGGTCGCCGGACGGCAAGAGCATCGCATTCATCGCTGAGGGACCGCCGAAGGGAGCACAGATCTTTGCATTGCAACTCGGTCTGGGCGGACCTCCGAGCCAACTGACCTATCTCACCGAAGAGCCGGGTAATCTGCATTGGTCGCCCGACGGCAAGTGGATCGGCTTCACCATGAAGGTTGATGATCCGGAGAAATGGAACATCGACCTGCCCGCGGCGCCCGAAGGCGCGAAATGGGCGAAAGCGCCGCGCTACACCGAGCGCATGCACACCTTTCGCGATCGGGCCGGATTCACCGAACGCAGCTGGCGGCACCTCTTTCTGGTCGCGAGCGATGGCGGCACGCCTCGACAGGTGACCAGCGGCAACTGGAATGTCGGCCAAAATGGCTTTGAAGTGGCCACCAGCGTGGATTGGGATTTCATGCCCGACGGCCGCACCGCCATCATCGAGGGGTACAAGGAAGGCGACTCCGACCGCAACGATCGTGAATCCTATATTTACTCGGTCGACCTCAAGACCGGCGCTGCCAAACGCCTCACACAGACGGCCGGAAATTGGGAGCGCCCCGCGATTTCGCCGGACGGCAAGACCATCGCTTATACGGGCGTGGCGAAAACCGATACAAATCATGTTTTGGATCTGTGGACCATGTCGGCCGACGGCAGCAATGCCACGCTCCAATCGGAAGGCTTTGATCGCGAGCCGCAAAATCTCAAATGGGCCGACAGCAGCACGCTTTACTTTACGGCGGAGGATCGCGGCAGCGTTCACCTGTACGCGTGGTCTCACGGCAAGAAAGGCGTTCACCCGCTCACCAGCGGTCCTGAAGTGCTGACGTCTCCGTCGATCGCCAAGGGCATGATCGCCGCCATTCGCACATCGTTCCGCTCGCCCGGAGACGTGGTGCTGATCAATCCGCGCCGCGCGGATGCCGCGCAGCAGCTCACTCACCTCAATGACGGGGCGCTTAACGGCTTAACACTCGCCGACGCCGAAGAAATTGAGTTCGATTCCAGCGGCGGTGCGCACATCCAGGGTTGGGTGGTGAAACCGCCGGATTTCGATGCCTCGCGCCACTATCCACTGCTGCTCGAAATTCATGGCGGTCCGCAAGCCATGTACAACGTGGGATTCAGCCCGCAGTTTCAGAACTTCGCCGCCAACGGCTACGTGGTGGTTTTCTTGAATCCGCGCGGCTCGACCGGCTATGGAACTGCCTTCGGCGATGCGATCTTAAAGCACTATCCAGGCCCGGACTACGATGACCTGATGGCCGGGGTCGATGCCGTGCTCAAAAAAGGCATCGTCGATGAGTCCCGCATGTACGTCTCCGGCTGCAGCGGCGGCGGCGTATTGTCCAGCTGGGTGATCTCGCACACGAATCGGTTTGCCGCGGCCGCCGTGCGTTGCCCCGTGATCGATTGGATCAGCATGGCCGGCGAGACCGACGTTCCGTTTTTTACCTATCGGTTTTTCAAGAAGCCGTTTTGGGAAGATCCGACCGATTGGCTCGCGGAGTCCTCCTTGATGCACGTCGGCAACGTCAAGACCCCGACGCTCATCATGACGGGCGAGTTGGACCGCCGCACTCCCATTCCGCAGAGCGAAGAGTTTTACCAGGCGCTCAAATATCGCGGCGTGCCGGCGGCGATGCTGCGATTCGATCAGGAGTTTCACGGCACCGGATCAAAGCCGTCGAACTGGATGCGCACGCAGCTTTATATGATGAGCTGGTTTCAGCGCTACAGCGGGAATCCACCCCTGCCGGCGGCTCACTGAGCGCCGGCGGCTAAGCGCACAAGGTAACGTATCGATGAACATGAATTCCATGACCCGCCGCGACATGCTGGCACTGGGCGCGCTGACCCTGATGCCGCTGGAGTTGCTCTCAGAATTGACGCACGCGGCGCCGGCTCCCGGTTCCAATGCGATGCGGACTTTGGACCGCTTCATCGCCGGCTACTGTGCTGCGATGAATGCGCCGGGCTTGACACTGGGGCTCGCGAACGCGGAGGGGCCCATCCGAGTTGCCTCCTACGGTTATGTCGATCTTGCCGCCAAAACACCCGTTACCACGTCGCATTTGTTCGAAATCGGTTCGATCACCAAATCGTTCGTTGCTTTAACCATTCTGCAGCTGCACGAGGAACGGAAAGTCGATTTGCAGGCACCGATACGTTCCTATCTTCCGTGGCTCGCGATGGAAACCAACTTCGGCGAGATCCTCGTCCATCACTTGTTGACTCACTCCAGCGGCATGCCCGATGACGCGCCATTGATTCCGCTGTCACCGGAGCGGCGGCCGCGTCAGGCGCTGAAGCCCGGATTGGAATTCCACTACAGCAACTGGGGCTATGACGCTTTGGGGCGCTTGATCGAAGCGGTCGACGGCCGGCCCTGGCCCGCTGCCGTGACCGCACGCATTCTAAATCCCGTCGGCATGCACGATACGTCCCCCACCATCACCAGCGCCTCTCGCCCACGCATCGCGCAAAGTTATATGCCTTTGCATGATGATCGGCCCTACCCGCGCCATGGAGCGCTCGTGCCCGCGGGCAATTTAGCCGTCGAATTTGCCGCCGGATCGATTGCTTCGACGCCGAAGGACATGTCGCTGTACATGCAGATGATATTGAATCACGGCGTAGCCCAAGGCGGCCGAGTCATTTCTGAAGACAGCTTCAAATTGTTCTCAACCCCCCACATAGCTGCACCCGCGTTTGGCCCCACGGCGGGCTACGGCTACGGGATCGCGGTCGACAAGCTGGATGGGCATGTTCGCTTGAGACACACCGGCGGCATGGTGTCGTTCATGTCGGCGATTCATCTGGATCTCGACGCGAAGCTAGGCGCGTTCGCCTCCATCAACGCGCAGCTGGGATACCGTCCCAATCCGGTGGCCGAGTTGGCGCTGCAATTGTTGCGCGCTGAAAAAGATCACGGCAAACCGCCGGCCATACCGCCGTTTGACGCGGCGGCGAAGGTCGAGTCGGCTGATAGCTATAGTGCGGTCTATACCTCGGGAAGCGGCCGCCGCGTTGAAATTCGAGCTGCCTCCGATCGCCTCAGTCTCATCGCGGATGGGCGAACGATTCCCTTGCAGCATTCGGATGACGGCACCTTCATCGCGGACCAGCCTGGATTCGACCTGTTTCCGATCGTATTTGAACGGGCCGAGATCTCGCACGAGGCGAAAGACCAAGAGAAGGGCAACGACAAGGACCAGGCCAAACAACCGCCGATCACCGCGATGGCCTATGGGTCGGATTGGTATGCGCGCACCGGATACCAAGCGCAAAAAGCGATCGAACCATTGCCGGAGCTCGCTCCGTACGTCGGGCAATACTATTCTGAAAATCCCTGGTTCGGCACCGTTCGGGTAGTGCAGCGCCAAGGCCGGCTGTGGGCCGGTGGTACCGATCCCTTGATCCCGATAGGAGATCACTTGTTCAGGATCGGCGAAGAAGCGACGAGCCCTGCGGTTGCCGAGTTCTCGGTGCTAATCGGCGGCAAGCCCAATTTATTGTGGGTCGAAGGCACGGAATTTCGACGCGTCGAAGAGGTCAGCTAGGCGCCGCGGTTGCGAGACGCCAGAACGCTATTTAAGATCGGCTCATGAAGCTACTCCGCTATGGTTTGCCGAGGCGCGAGAAGCCGGGGCTGCTGGACAGCCGCGGCGCGATCCGCGATTTGTCGGCGCACATCGATGACATTTCGCCCGAGACCGTGACACCGAGAGCCCTTGCGCGCCTTGCCGCCCTAAAAAGCGAGGAGTTGCCCGTGGTCGGCGGCAATCCGCGACTCGGCGTGCCGGTCAAGGGAATTGGGAAATTCATCGCGATCGGATTGAACTACGCCGACCATGCGGAGGAGGCGAAACTGCCGATACCCACCGAGCCTCCCATGTTTACCAAGGCGATCAGTTGCCTGAATGGTCCGAACGACGATGTCATGCTGCCAAAGGATTCCCTCAAGAGCGATTGGGAAGTCGAATTGGGCATTGTCATCGGCCGAACCGCGCGCTACATCAGCGAGGAGAGGGCGCTCGATGCGGTGGCAGGCTACGTGCTTGCCAACGACGTTTCCGAGCGTGCGTTTCAGCTGGAGCGCGGCACTCAATGGGACAAGGGCAAGGGTTGCGATACTTTTGGGCCGATCGGTCCGTGGCTGGTGACGCCCGATGAGGTCGGCGATCCGCAAGGTCTCGAGATGTTTTTGAACCTCAATGGGCGCCGCATGCAATCCGGCAACACGCGCAAAATGATCTTTCCGGTGCGTCAGTTGATCGCCTATGTCAGTCGATTCATGACGCTGTATGCTGGCGACCTTCTGATTACGGGCACGCCTCCCGGGGTGGGGCTTGGACGCAAGCCTGAACCTATGTTTCTCAAGCCGGGCGATGAGATGCACCTGGGAATTGAAAAGCTCGGCGAGCAAAAGCAAACGGTCATTGCTTGGCGCGATCCAGGCGATGAGGTGTGAGCAAACAGAGATGCGTGCGGCCCTGATAGAAGCCGTACGCGAGTATGTTGCCCGCGTAGTTGATTCGATAGGCGCTGAGCAGCAACCATCCGGAAACCCTGATCAGCCGGTTCAGATCGTACATCCGGCCGTTCTTCCATAAGAAAGCACGCATCATTCCCTCGTGGATCGCCGAGGCGCCGACGATTACTCCGTCATCGTTGATCCCGAGCGCACTGCTCGGCGCATCGCCCAGCGTGCCCAAATTCCGCACCCGCCCATGCTGGAAGCGCACGGCATTTGCCTGTCCTTCGGCATCATCCGCGTAGCCGACCACGATATCCCCGGCGTTAATGGCTTGTGCACTGCTGAAAGAGCCGCCGGGTAAAAGCCCCAGCGCATGTATGCCAGTGCGCGACCAAATGACGGCGCGGGCTTTGCCGTTGGCACTGCTGTTCGATTCGCCTGCAATATCGCCGCGCTCATTTACGGCGAAGGCGCGGCTCGAGTCGCCTCCCGGAAGAGTGCCAAGATCCCGGACCTTTCCTTGCAGCCAGGATGCGGCATGCACTTGAAGGCTTTCTGTCTGCGCGTTGCCTGCAATCAATCCCGACGAATTGATGCAACGCGCCGCTGATGTGTGGCCCCCGAGCGAGCGCAAGATCTGCGATTTTCCCATTCGATACAGGAACGCTTGCGTATCGCGCAAGTCGGACGCCGATTCCAGGATTCCGACAGCCTCGCCGCGATCATTTACCCCTAAGGCAAAGCTATTGGAGGAACCGGGTAGATCGAGAGTAACCGCTGGGGAGCTGGCCGAAACGAGCACTGCGATCTCGCGGGTTCGATCGACAACCTGCCACGCGGCCACCTGGTCCGACCGATTGAGCGCGGGTCTCTCGTCCAACTCACGCGCTTGAAAATAGCCCAAGTCCGTGATGCTGTAGTAAGCATCGTCGATCGGCGAGGGCTCAATTGCAGCCGCGCGCGAAGCGCCGTGGGCGGACATCACGGCGATGCCCCCGGCAAAGAACGGTGCCCAAGCTCTCACGAGTTAGCGGAAGCTCCACTGCTGCCACGCCGCGTTTTTGTAGGGGTATTGATCCAATCGCGCCCCGCGGGTTGCGGCTCCTTGATAAATATCGAGCGCCTGTCCGCTATTGACGTTGATCAACTTGAAAAAGCCCCCGCCCACGGAAGTTATGGTCCAAAGCTGCGAGCGCGCGTCCGAGAAAGCGTTCTGAACGATCCAAGCGCCGTTGGCCGTGGATGCACTCGCCACGTCGAGCGCCAAATTGCTCGCTTCGCTGACCAAAGTGACCACGTTTAGGCCTAGATTGGTGAGCTTCCATTTCTGGTTGGCGCCGTTGTTGACGGTCCATTGTTGCTGAATGGTGCCGGCTGCCGTGGCAAAGTTGGGGTCGTCCACGGCCATGCCGCTGTAACGGCTGATGATCTCGTAGGTCCCGTCCGGCACCAGCGGCGGCTGAGCGACCCCGCCGGCGATCAGCCCGTATACATTGAGCGATCCGGACGCATCCGGTGATTTCAACGCGCCGAAGCTCGGAATGAACATCTTGCCGTTGGCCACGATAGGTGGTACGAATTTTGCGAAATTACCGACTTCATCGCGGCTCTCGTTTATTTTGTCGTTCCATAGTTCGCGCAAGGTATTTGCATCGAACGCGTGGAGCACACCCTCGACCGTCGCTTGAGAGGAATCCGCGTTGTAGGGCGTCGATGCCCAGATGATCCCATTGGTGTTGCCGCTCGCCGAGATTGTCAGAAACCCGCCGGGCATTGCTCCTCTGTTATTGGTTTCAGGCGCGGTCATCGTGCTCATGGCAACGGGCGTCGAATTTAACAGTTGCGTGGTCTTGTTGAAGGCATAGGCGCGCAAGAAATCGTTTTCACCCCACACGTAGATCAAAGGACCCAACGATCGGCTGTTGAAATAGATCGGTGTGCCGTGAATATGCTGCGTGCCGTTACCGAAGATGGCCTGAAACTCTTGCTTGACGTTGTCCGTCGAGGCGTTGAATTTGCCCATATTGGTGCTGTCCACCAGATAGGCTCGTCCCTGCTTGCCCCCGCCGAATATCAACGAAGTTCCGGGAATTGCCAAGACCCCGGAAGAGCCCAGGTCCTGGTCGGCGCTATTCAACGCTGCACTGTTGGTAGGCGTGAAATAATCCAGAAGCGCAAGGCTGGGAGAGAGCTTGATGAAACTGTTGCCCGTTTGAATGACCCCGTTGGCCGACGGTCCAAAGTCGCCGTTGCCCGTCGAGGCGTATACATTTCCCGCGCCATCGACCGCGAGTCCGCTGCCTGCTTGCCATATGCCGCCCTTCGACGATGAAGACCTCGTGGTGTCGCTGTAGCTGTGATCTTGCACCAGCGACTGTGCATTGAACCCCAGAATCCAGCCGTGATAGAAACCGACGTCATCGTGCGAGGCGAACGCGACGTAAACGTGACCGTTCGCCAAAGTAAGCGCCGCGCGTTGATTTTCGACGTTTGGGTTGAAAACGAGCGTGTTGTCGGCGCTGTGATAGGTGGCCGTGATCGGCACCGGGCTGCCGAATTTCGGCGCACCCGTCGTGATGTCGAGCGCATTGAGATAGTCCGTGAAAATGCCTTGGTTCACGCCGGTCCAATGTCCGGGCGCGACCCAATTGCATTTCGTCGGATCGAAATTACTTTCGTTGCGCGAAACGAAATAGATCGTCTTGGTCGCAAGGTCGATCACGGGTGTTCCGAGGATGCCGACCGAGGAACCCTGGGTGATGTTTTGGTGCCATTCGACATCGCACGGATGAACCGGCGTGCCGAAATTCGCCTTCCACAATTCCTGGCCGCTGTTGTCGGCATCCAGTGCGTACACGCTGTTGTTCATGGTCGCAACGAACACCACATTGCGCGGACCCTGGCCGGCTATGGCGAGAGCCGAGACGTACAGCGGCTGCGCGTACACCTGACCGTCAAGCGGCACGCTGTAGAGCTTGCCGAACTGGCCGGCATTGACGTTGACGGGAGTCAGCACGGTCTCTGCCAGATTCGCACCGGTTCTGCCGTTGTCGCCGTGATGAGTCGTCACGTTTACTTGAGCCGCGGCGATCGATGCGGCACCGGAAAAAATAATCGTACAAATAATTTCGAAAAAGCGGTGATGGGAGTTCATGAATACGCGTTCGATTCTGTTGTTTGTTGTTGGAGAGAATCTACGTCCGCAAAAAACGGCGGTCAATGTCATTTCTTACGATGTAAAAACTACAAGAGGCCGTTCGGCGTTACAATGAGGCGCATCGAAACGCAGGAGGCAAGGACGTATGTACATTCGCGAGTGGCGAGGCCGCGCCAAGCAATCCGAGGCTGCGAAATATCCGGAATATTTCCGCAAGGAGTTCGTGTCCCAGTTGCGCAGCGCCCCCGGCTTCCAGGGCGGATCCTTGAGTCAGCGCGAGGTCGGAGACCACGTAGAGTTTCTGGTGCTCACGCGTTGGCGATCCATGGACGCGATTCGAGAATTCACTGGATCGGTGGCCGAAAATGCCGTCATGGATCCTACAGCCATGGCCATGCTCGATGCGTACGATCAAGCGGTGCGGCACTATGAGGTGCTGGAAGACCTATCGCAGCCGCGGCTACCGCCGGAGGGATGAATTCCCCGGCAGCCCTTGCATCAGGGCTTTCGTCACCTCACCCGCGATTTCGTCCTGCACTTGCAGGTTGTCATCCAATCGACGGTTATAGGTCTCCGACCAGACGACAAATCCGCTGTCCGCGCGCACCAATCGGGCCGCGATGCGCATGGTGGCGCCTGATTTTCGCAAGCTTCCGTCCAGCACATAGTCGACGCCCAAGGATTTTGCGATGTCGGAAACCGAGACTTTTTTGCCCTTGAAATAGAATGAGGATGTGGGAGGCGGTACCTGTAGGCCGGGAATTTTGCTGAGCCTGTCGATGAGCTCCTCAGTCAAGCCGTCCGCGAAATACTCCTGGTCCATCGACTCGCTGGTCAGGTCGAGAAATGGCAGCACCGCGACGGAATTGACAGAGAGCACGCCGGCCGGGGTTCCTGAAGCGGGCACGGGGGCGCCGATTCTGCCGTAGACGAGAACGGCGAGAATAACGGCTGAGAAAACGGCGGCACCGGCGGCGGGCAGCGCCCAGTTCTTGCCGCGTGCGCCGGTGGCGCTATCGGCTGCGCCATTGGCTGATGCAGCCTGATCCACCCACGGGCCGACGCTCGCGACCATGCGATACCCGAGGCGCGGCACCGTCGCAATGTAGGCCGGTTGCTTCGGGTCGTCGCCTAAAGTTCGGCGCAGCGAAGTCACCGCTTGGTACACGGAATCCGGAGTGACGATGACTCCCGCCCAAACCTGGTCGAGCAATTCGTCGATGCTGACCACTTTTCCCGCATGCTCGGCTAGGCACAGCAATAGCCGCATGGTCCTGGCTTCGACCCGCACGGTCTCGCCTTCGCGCGAAATTTGGCCGGAGGAGGGGCTGACGCGCCACGCGCCGACGCGCAGCGCCGTGCCGGAAGGTTGATCCATGCCCGGATTGTATGATAGCGGTCATGGGCACGGGAATTTGACCGCAAGGCGCGGAGTTTTCAGCTGCAGGGGCGGTGCTAGCCTCGGTTCTCTGCAACTTAAGGAGAGATCACGGTGGCGACGCGCAAAAGTACCGACGATATTCGATGGAACGCCGTGGTCGCCAAGGACCGCCGCGCGGACGGGCAGTTCTTCTATTCGGTTCGAACGACCGGCGTCTTTTGCCGCCCTTCGTGCCCGGCTCGGCTTGCCCGGCGGGAGAATGTGGCATTTCACTTGACATGCGATGCCGCGGAAGCAGCCGGATTCCGGCCGTGCAAGCGCTGCCGGCCACGCCAGGCTTCGCAGTCCGAACGAGACGCGGCGTTGATTGCCCGCGCTTGCAGTCTGATCGAGCGTTCGGAAGCACCGCCGCGGCTCGCTGCGTTGGCGGCTGCTTCGGGATTGAGTCCGTTTCACTTTCACAGGACTTTCAAGGCGATCACCGGATTGACTCCGAAGGGCTATGCGGACGCGCACCGCGCGGACCGGATTCGCAAAGCGTTGCCCGCCTCCAAGACCATAACCGGCGCAATTTACGATGCCGGATTCAATTCAAACGGACGTTTCTACGCCGCTTCCGATCACGTCTTGGGCATGACACCGCGCCGCTACCGCGCGGGCGGTGAGCGGCTGCAGATTCGATTTGCGATCGGCGAATGCTCGCTGGGTTCCATTCTGGTCGCCGCCACCGAAAAGGGCGTGTGTGCCATTCTGATGGGCAGCGATCCGCACCTGCTCATACGCCAGCTGCAGGATCGCTTCGCCAAGGCTGAACTCATCGGCGGCGATGCGGCATTCGAAAAGCTCATCGCCAAGGTGATCGGCTTTGTGGAACAACCGCGTCTCGGGCTTGATCTGCCGCTCGATGTGCAGGGCACCGCATTCCAACAACGGGTCTGGAAGGCGCTGCGAAGCATCGGCGTGGGCAAAACCGCGAGCTATGCTGAAATAGCGGCCCGTATCGGGCAACCCACTTCGGTACGGGCAGTCGCGCAGGCCTGCGGTGCGAACATGCTTGCGGTCGCCATTCCATGCCACCGCGTCATCCGCACGGACGGTCAACTCTCCGGATACCGCTGGGGCGTACAGCGCAAGCAGGTGTTGCTGGAGCGAGAACGGCGCTCGTGATCGAGGCCCTAGTTGAGGCGCTTGACTGGCCGGAGCTGCATGGTGCGCTAAACGAGCATGGAGTTGCGCGTGCGGAAGGCTTGCTGGAGGCGCAGCAATGCCGCGATATCGCCGCTCTATATGAACATGAGCAGAGTTTTAGAAGCCGCGTGATCATGGCACGCCATGGATTTGGCCGCGGCGAGTACCGGTATTTTTCGTATCCGCTGCCCGGCATCGTGCAGAGCCTGCGTACGTCGCTCTATTCGCGGCTTGCCGGGCTCGCCAATGGATGGCATGCCCTGATGGGCCTCGATGCACGTTTTCCCGAGAACCATGCAGAGTTTCTCCGGCGTTGTCACGCGGCAGGGCAGAAGCAACCCACGCCGCTACTGCTGCAGTACGTTCCGGGGGACTTTAATTGCTTGCATCAGGACGTCTACGGCGAACACGTCTTTCCGCTTCAAGCTGCTGTCTTGCTGTCGGAGCCCGGCCGCGACTTCGCGGGAGGCGAATTTGTAGTAACTGAGCAGCGTCCGCGCATGCAGCCGCGAGTCGAGGTTCTGCAGCTGCGCCAAGGCGACTTGGCGATATTTGCGGTTCGCGATCGCCCCATGAAGGGCACTCGCGGCACCTATCGGGTCAAACATCGGCATGGCGTAAGCCGCTTGCGCGACGGTCGGCGCCACACGCTCGGGATTCTTTTCCACGACGCTCTGAAGTAGGAGGTCTCTTACCAACTGACCGCCGTCGCCGTAAAAATGATATCGGGCCGGCGTCATGCTGGCGCCGGCCCGATTCTGTTGCAGCGTTAAGAACTCGACTTATCGATTCTGCGCCACGAGCTTGGAGACCTCTCCCCATTGCTCGGAAGCGCGGGCAATGTTGCCCTGAACGTCTTTCTTCCAGTTCTTGCGCGATTCCAGATCGCTGAACATGTAGAGCTTGCCGTCGACGACCGCGAATACGCGCGGATGGCCGCCGACCTTTTTGCCCTGCGACACGCCGTATGCATCGAAGCCGTCATACTGCGGTGCATACTTGGCCGGGTCGCTGGCAAAGGTATGCAGATGCGACGGCGTTACAAAGTAAAACTTTGATCCCTTGTACTCAAAGTTCAGATCCTTCACGCCCAGAATCGGATCCGGAGCGGGAGTAAAGTAGGAAATCGCATCGTAGCTGTTCAGCGCAACGCCTTTGTCTTCATAGAAGTCGCCGGCGAAGACTTGCACTGCAGACAGCGTCAAGATTGCGGCGGAAGCAAGTCGAACGATTGATCGGTAGTTCACGATAGTCTCCAAGTGTTCACACAAAACGTCATAAAAAATCGGTGACTTAAGCCACCGGCGCGCAGGGGTGCGCAGAATCCTCAAGCCGCCTGGGCAACCTCCGCCTTCACAGCGGCCGAATCATTCACCGCGATGACCGCAAAGGGGATCAAGGCGAGGGCCATTGAGAGGACCAGGGCGCTGATGTTGGTAAGGATTTTCATTGATGTCTCCCGAGGCTTAACCATGGGCGCACTGTAAAGCGCTGCCGAGCGGCCGGTTTAGGTCTGCGCCAAACCGGCGAATCCGCGGCGCGAGTGGTAGGGAGGGGTCGCGAACGGTAGGGGAAAGCCGGCGGCCGGCCGCCACGTGGTAGAATTTGGCGGCCGACCGAAGGCTAAGCCATTCATAATTACAGTAAAATTGAGGGCCGCGAATGATTTTCGAGTCCGTTTCCAGCGGGGGCTGCCGCTCCTACTTGGTGGGCTGCGAGGACACGTGCGCCGCCGTACTGATCGACCCGGAGCTGAGTCAAATAGACCGCTACAAGGCGCTGGCGGCGCGCCACGGACTGCGATTCCGTTACCTCGTCGATACACATACGCACGCTGACCATTTTTCAGCGACGCGGCAACTCGCAGAACAGCTCGATGCGCCCGTCGTCATGCATCGCGCGAGCCCTGCACCGTTCGTTGATCTGCGTCTTGAGGGCGGGGACTTGCTGGTGATTGGGCGGCTGCGCCTGCAATCTCTCTATACTCCCGGCCATACGAATGATTCCATGTGCCTATACGTAGAGGATCGGGTGTTCACGGGCGACACGCTGCTGATCGGAGCGACCGGCCGCACCGACCTGCCGAGCGGCGACGCAGGAGCCTTGCACGAGAGTCTGTTTCAAGGGGTGCTCAAGCTTGATCCGGCACTCAAGGTCTTTCCGGCGCATGAATATAAGGGGCGCACGCATTCCACCATCGCCCAGGAACTGGCTGAGAACCCGCGCCTGCAAAATTCGGAACGCGGCGCCTTCATTGAAATGATGCACAACCTCAATCTCACCATGCCCACGCATGTCACCGAAGCGCTTCGGACCAACATGAGCGGCGGGAAAACTGTTGCGCAAATGCTTTCCGATGCAGCGGCGTCCGTTCCGTTCATGTCCCTGGCGCAATTGAAGGCGAACATCGAGAGCGGCCGCGACGACATGATCGTTCTGGATGTGCGCGAACGCGATGCCTACGACAGCGGCCACGTACCGGGAGCGTTTCACCTGCCGCGTGGCCAGCTGGAGCTTCGGGTCAATGAGGAATTGAAGGATCCGACTCGGCGAATTTTGGTTTGCTGCGAGTTCGGCCGCATCTCCACGCTGGCTACCGCAACTCTGCGCACGATGGGATACACCGGCGCCGTCGCGCTCGATGGCGGGATCAAGGCGTGGCGGGAGGCGGGTTACCCGCTGATCTCCACCCAGGTGGGGGCGTGATCGCTGGCTTTCTCCCAGCCGCGCACCTCCCGGTAAACTCCGGCCCCGACTAGACGGCCGGCGATGGAGGGGCTCAGCAACAGATGATCGATTCTGAGTCCGGCATCACGTCCATAGGCATTGCGGAAATAGTCCCAGAAGGTATAGATCTGCGCGCCCGGGTGCACGGTGCGAACCGAGTCCACCCAGCCGTGCTTGAGCAGATGCGAAAATGCGTCGCGAACCTCGATTCTGAACAGCGCATCGTCCACCCAGCGTTCGGGCTTATAGACGTCAGCCTCAGTGGGTATGACGTTGTAGTCGCCCGCGAGCACGACGGGCGCTCCGGACAGCAGGAGTTCGGCGGCATGAGCCAGGAGACGATTGAGCCAACGCAGTTTGTATTCGAATTTCGGGCCCGGAGCCGGATTGCCGTTGGGTAGATAAAGGCAGCCGATCACGACGCCGTGGACGCTCGCTTCGATATAGCGGCTGTGGCTGTCCTCCGGGTCGCCGGGCAATACGCGCCTGATTTCTTGCGGCTCGGCATTCTTGGCGAGAATGGCGACGCCGTTCCAGCTCTTCTGCCCATGCCAGATGACGCCATAGCCGGCGGCGCGAATCGCGGCTTCGGGAAATTTATCTTGCGGCGCTTTCAGTTCCTGAAGGCAGACAATATCGGGAGCGGCTTCCCCGAGCCAGCGCAGCAGGCTCGCCAGGCGCGCATTGATGCTGTTGACATTGTAAGTAACAATTCTCACTTCCCATTATGGTTGATTCTTCGCGCCTTTTGCAAAGGCGCACATCGATCTCAGCGGGCAGCGCTCGCAAGCCGGCTTCGTGCGTTTGCAGAGTTCGCGGCCGTGGCGGCTCAGCAGCAAGTAGCCGCGCATTCGTGCATCGAATTCAACGGGTAGCGCATTGAGCATCGACTGCGCGGCCGCGTAGCTGGCCGCATATTTTTCGTCCTTCGAACCCAAGGCGACGCGAACCAGCACGTGCGGGTAGGCGGAAGGAACGGCGGCGATGGGCGAGATCCGTGCAAACAGCAATATTCGGTCGGCGCCGGGGTCGCCGATACCGGGAAAGGTTTTCAGCAGCTTGCGTGCCTGCGCTGGCGAGAGGCGCGCGAGCGCGGATCGCAAATCGCCGTCATGTTCGGCATCGACGCTAGCGGCAATTTCCTTGATGCGTTCCGTGCGCACTGCCGGCACCATGCCGCCCGCCGCCAGCGCGGCGCTGATTTTTGCGGTCGAGCTTGAAGCGAGCCGCTTCGGCGCGATGCCGATTTGGCTTGTCAGCGCTTGCCAGCCTTTCTCGCAGCGCTCCTCGCTCGGAGGATAGCCGCAGTGCCACCAGATCAGGAACTCGTACGGGTCGGTCGGCGCACCCGCGCGCAGTTTTCCGTAAAAGGACTCGAGGGTGTCCAATATCCGGGTGATTTTCGGCTTTGCCACGGTTGTTCCCGCACCATCGGTAGCCAAATCCCGGTCAGTTTAGCAGCGCCACCGGCAACGCGGGCCGCCGCCTGCTCAGGGTTCTTTTTCCGCCCATACATCGCTGTGCTTGACGCGCTCGATGAGCGCTTGCGGGTCGAGCTTGCGATAGTCGGAGGGTATGGAGAAAAGACTCGCGGGCTGAGATTCGATGCGAATGTTTTCGAGAGCAATCGTAGAGCCGTCTTCGGCCCTTGTCTTGACGGGAAAACCAAGGCCGGATTCTATCCAACGCTGGCTGCCCGGCTTGCCCGGCGAATGCACCTGGTATTCGAGGGCTTGGCGATTCTCGATGATCGTCGAACCCATCAGTGCGCAGCGCCAGCCCTCCCCGGCCGGCGCGCCGGCGATCCGCGCTGCCATTTGCCACTGCGGGCACGGATCATGTAGATCGACTGGTACGAATATCTGTGTAAGAGGTGTCGATTGCCTGGCGTCCATGTATATGTGCTGCGCGGGCCGAACAAACAACGCAGTTCCAGCCTCGTCGTCGGTGATGAAGAAGCCGCCGGACGCCTCGGCGCCGTCAATACGCGTCTTAAGACCGGCAACGCGTAGTTTGGCAGCCGGGCCGATCACCGATCCGTCCGCATCGCGCCTGACGACGTCCGCGGAGAACTCTTGGGGCGGCGATTGTGCCGCAGCGCCGGGACCTGCGATCAAAAATACCAGCAGCGCAGGGAATCTCCATCGCCTGGACTTGCTAGCAGTGGTCATCGTGGTTCCAAGCAAATGCCGGTCTGGCCATTCGACCAGACCGGCGTAGGTCTCAAGGCTTGTTGCGCAGCATGCCCTTCCTATTCCAGAAACGGCTGCTTGACGCGATGATCGAAGTCGAACATGTCGAACAGATCCGAGAGTGCCGGCATATTTCGAGGCACATAGGGCTGATCATCCCGCATTTTGGGATTGGGAAGATTGTCTCGGCTGCGGTCGGTCAACGGCCTCAGCTTCCAATTGCGCTCGATGAATTTCAGCAGCGATACATGATCGGCGTAGGTGTGGTTTACCGTGCCGCCGGTCGAGTACTCTGAGAGCGTCAGCAGCGGAATGCGCGGGCCATCGCCAAAGAAGTCGATCGGCTGGATGAAACCTGAATCCCAGTAGCCGCCGGCCTCGTCCCAGGTGATGAACACCGCGGTTTCGGCCTTGAGCCGTGGGTGCGCATCAAGCGCATCCAACACCTGCTGCACATAGGCTTCAAACAGGTCGATCTTGGAGGATTGCGGATGGCCGTCGAGCAAGCCATCGGGTTTTCCGAAGGAGACTGATGGCAGCGTGTCCTGTTGTATGTCCGCCAGCAGGTCGACTGTGTCCTTGATGTGCGCGGTACGCTGTGCGGAATCGCCCATGATCGAGGTGGCATATTGGAATGGATTGCAGATCTGACAATACGCGACTCCCAGTGAATGCGCGGGATCGGCGAGCGCCGCCGTACCCAACGCGGTGGAAGAATTGAGCGTCGCGGCCGTGCCGGCGGTTACGGCTTCGTTCGACAGAACTACCGCGTCGTTGTAAGAGCCCCCGAAGTAGGCCCAGCTGATCTTTTTATCGTTGAGTGCGTCGCCGATTGTCCGAACGGAAGAGGGCGGGATCATGTTCTGTGCTGCCGGCGACGGGGCGCGGAAGCCATTGGGGTAGAAGCCCGGATTGGTGTTATCCAACATGTAGTAGTGGGCTTCGGCGCAGTTTGGCTCTGGTCGGTACGGCAGGTCTTCGAGATAGCTCACGATCGGGGCAACACCAGGTTGCGAGAAATCCGAGCAGTTCGAAAAATTGTTGTCGGCCGTGTACTTGTTCGTGGTGCCCGCGGCAGGGTTTGGGTTGGCGATCTGAGTCGCCGGAGGCGTGATGGCATTGCCGTTGCCATCGCTCCAGAATCCGGCATCGCCGGTGCCCAGCATGAAGTGGTTCGCGCCCGTGCCGCCCTGGAAGGACTGGTGGAAATTGTCGCTCAAGGCAAACCGGTCGGCGAGGCTTTTCAGCAACGATGCTTGCTCCTGTTCCGCATCGTAGAAGCCCATCGAGTTGCCGGCGCTGAAATTCTTCTGCACCGCGGGAACGGTGCTGTCATTGAGCGCGTAAGTGGCCATCACGAAGGGAAACAAGTCGTTTAAGCATCCGGTCGGATTTCCCTTGTTCGCATTGGCCATGCTGCAATCTGATTGCTGCCAGGCTTGATAAAACCGGTGGGTGGTGTCGCCGGTATAGTCATCATCGCTGATATTCGGGCCTTGCAGCACGAATGGCCCGTTGGGCAGCACGCCGGCATTCGGCACGCGCGTGTCCAAACTGTCAGTCGCGAGATTGCTGAATCCCGTCGTTAGAATCGTGTTGGTGTTGGCGGTGAAGTCCGGGCTTGGATCAAAGACCGCAGCTTGCGCCAAGAACGCGGGCGTAAAGGGCGGGCTCGCCGTGCCCTGTGCCGATGGCGTGCCGTTGGTATTCGGCTGCGGCATCTGGCCAGTCTTGCCGTAAGCCGTCTTGGCGTGCTTGGGAGCGCCGATATAAAACTGAGACTGAGGCGCTACTGAGAATTGCTGCGCAATTGAGAAATTCGGACCCGGTGAGCCGTCTTCATGGACGATGCCCTTGGAAAGTAGATTCGAGATGGTTTGATGTTTACCGCGCGGCCTGTAGACTCCGAAAGTGTGGTCGGTGCCCCGATTCTCGCCGATGAGAATGATGACGTGCTTGATCGGCGATTCAGTCTTCACCGCATCGGCGGCATCGTTGCTCTTTGATTTCTCGTCTGCAAATCCCGCCGTCGCAGCGAGCAGCGAGAAAGACAGCACCGCGCCTGCGCTCCAGGCCAAGTGATTTCTACCAGTAATTCGCATGGTTCCTCCCGTCGAGTTAAAACGAAAACCGAGGGCGGAGGGTAGCGGGCCACTGTCTCAACTGCGTGACGCTGGCATGTCAATTTATTTCAGTTCTTCGTGTGATGGTCATCCGCAAACAGCGACCAGGGATCCGCGGCTTGCAGCGCGGCAGGTGCGGAAGCGAAAGACAATTTCCGATAATTCAAGTATTCCGCGGCCGCCTGTTCGTACTGACTTGCGGCGATGTCGGCTTGGATCCTTTGTAAAATTTGCATCAACCCGGTCACGCTGGCGCGAGCCAATTCGCGCTCTCGAGCTCCGTCGGCAGTTCCGCCGTGAGCTTCAGGGTAGTGATTGGCGAGATCCTGTAATAAATCGTTCGCGCTTTGCGCCGCCAGGTCGACGACCTCGACGTCGTGGCGCGGAATCGCCATATCCAGCACGCTCGCGAAGCCGTTGATGTCGGCGAGCACATTGCCGCCGGTCAGATGATAATCCGGCTGCATCCCGTCGCCGACCGCCCCAAGATAGGCAGCAAGGTCCGCGCGATCCTGAGCCGTCAGGCGCAGTTCATACGCATGATCAAAATAGTCGAGCACCTGTTCGTAGTTGTCGAAGCGACCGTCGTGAAAGTAGGGCGCGCTAAAATCGGCGTTCAACAAGGTCGGCGTTTTGAATAGACCGCCCGACCCGATGTCGTGCTGGCGATGATCAACGAAAGCGGCGGACGGGATGTGGCAGGCAGCGCAACTTAAAGCCGGATCGTGTGGGAAAGGCTTGCCGAAAAGCTCTTCGCCGCGCCGCTGCGGCGGCGTGGCGCTAGGGGATAGGCGCCCTGTTTTGTCCAGCTTGGGGTTCGGCAGAAAATCGATGTCCTCGATATATGCCACGATGGCATCGAGAATCTGCGTCGACGGTTCTGCTCCCGCGAACTCGTTGACGATGACATTGCGCACGAAGTCGCGCAACGACGCGCTGCGCCCATCGTGACCGTACGGTCCCAAGAACCTCGCGCCGCGCAGGCTGGGAACGGTTACCGGATCCAGTACGCCGTTGTCGGTCTTGGGATTGAACAACGCATTGGTCGTGTCGAAGGTTCCCGGCCGCTTCGAGAGACCGGGGATGAAGAGTTTGGGATTCGATGCACCGTTGACGTGGCAGCTGGCGCAGCTGACGTGCGCTTTGCGAGCAGCCTCTCCCAGCGTGTAGGGCGAATTAAAGGCGAGGTTGCCCAGATTCGACATGTAGGACCGGCGGCCGCGCAGTGCTTCGGAATGGAAAATCTCGCGCGGGTTGGTGACGGAGTCCGCGTCGAGTTCAGAACCGGCGGGCAGGCCGGTTTGGTCGCTGACCGGCGCGGCGAGAACCGCTGTTCCCAGTGCGAGGGCAAGCGAAACGCCGGCGATTAACGCCGCGCGCGGTCGAGAAAATCTTACCTCGTACAAGTGCCTGCCCCCGGCGTTGCTGATGTCGCATGTGTTTACCACGCGCGCATGTAGCAATTATTAAAGGGAGCAAGCGTAAGGGAGGGACCTGCCTAGGGGCTAGCTAACGCAGAAGGCCGGCTCGAACCGTTGGGATTCGCGCCGGCACTTCAATCAAACTCTCAATCAAGCTTTATGGCTTTTGTGCGGCCAACATCGCCTTTGCATTCGCTTTGGCGAGATCGTACTTGGCATCCGCCTGATCTTTGCAGGCCTTCTGGGCATCCCCGGACAGGGCCTCGCATTTTTGGATCGCGACCTTATGGTCCCCGTCAGCCTGGGCCATGGCCACATCGTAGGCACCCTTGGCATTCGCATTGTTGAGATCATTGGACTTGTCGTCGACTTTTGCAGCGGCCTTGTTCTCATCCTTAGCGGCGTCTCGTTTTGCATCTGAAACCTCGGAGGCCCGCTTTTCTTGAGCTGAGGCGACATCCTTGGAGACCGAATCGGGCGATTTGGCACCGTTGCAGCCGGCCATGATTGTAATGGCCAGGGCGGCGACAAGCGTAATGAGTGGTTTATGCATGGGACCCTCTTTGAAATTATTGGAGTTTGCCGCATCTAAAGATGGGCGCACTCGGTGCGCTACTCAATTCCCCATGCGTCAGTTCATCTGTAAGGGCTTTCCTACGCGGCTACCCAGCGACCGGAAGCGTCATTTTCCCCGGGTTTCAGTGTAAATTGACGCACTTACGACACGCACGAAGTTTTCGGGAGAGGCGGGGATGCCGAGCTTTGGCACAAAAATAAATCCCAAATTGAATCCCAAGGTGAATCCTAATAGTTCGACGGCCATTGATCAGCCGCTCGACAATGTCGAGCTGCTGCGCTCCATCACCTTACGAAGTCCCGAATGCATCAAAGTCGTCGCGCCCGACGGCCGCCTGTTGCAGATGAATCCAGCCGGCCTGGCCATGATCGAGAGCGACGATTGGGACACCGTTAAGCAATTATCCGTCCTAGATTTGGTCGCGCCCGAGCACAAGGATGCCTGGGTCCTCAATCATCAGCGCGTTTGCGAGGGAGAAAGCCTGATCTGGGACTTCGACATCATCAATTTGAAAGGCCTGCGCAGAAGCATGGAGACGCATGCCACGCCGATATCGCTCGGCGACGGAAGCACGGGCCAGCTCGCCATCACGCGGGACGTGACAGAACGCAAGCGATCGGGTGCGGAGCTTAAGCTGCTCAACGCGAATTTGGAGGAAAAGATACGGGAACGCACGCGCGAGCTCCAGGCCGCGCTCAGCAAGCTGCAGGAGAGCGAGCGCAGCTTTGAATTGCTGGTCGACAGCGTCACTGACTATGCGCTGTATATGCTGGATCCGACGGGCCGCATCGTGAGTTGGAATTCCGGTGCGAAGCGCATCAAAGGCTACCAAGCGGAAGAGATCATCGGCAAAAATTTCGAATTGTTTTATGCCGAACCGGACCGGGCGGCCGGGGTACCGGCTACCGGATTGCGTACGGCAGCCCGCGAAGGCCGGATGGAGACGGAAGGATGGCGCGTGCGCAAGGACGGCAGCCGCTTCTGGGCAAATGTCATTATCGATGCAATCCATTCGGATGGACAACTGGTCGGTTTCGCCAAGATTACCCGTGACATCACCGAGCGGCGCGCCGCGGAAGCGAGACTGCGGCAGGCGCAAAAGATGGAAGCGGTAGGGCAATTTACCGGCGGCGCAGCCCATGACTTCAACAATCTGCTCATGGCCATCCTGGGAAGCCTGGAGATTTTGCGCAAACGGCTGCCGAACGATCCAAGGCTGCTGGCGCTGCTGGACAACGCTATGCAGGGGGCGAAACGGGGGTCCTCGCTGACCCAGCGCATGTTGGCGTTCGCCCGCCGCCAAGAGCTCAAGCATGAGGTGGTAGATCTCGCCAATCTGGTCAACAACATGATGGAGCTTCTGGAACGCTCCTTGGGCCCTACCATCAACATCGAGACTCATTTTCCCCGCGAATCGCTGCGCGTTCGCACCGATGCGAATCAGCTGGAGACCGCGCTCCTGAACCTGGCGATCAATGGGCGTGATGCCATGCCTGCTGAGGGAGGCAATCTCATTATCTCGGTGCGAGCGCATTCGATCGGGGCGGCCCATCCCACGAATCTTCCTCCGGGGCCGTATGCATGCCTTTCGGTTACCGATACCGGGCATGGCATGGATGAAGCCACGCTGGCGCGCGCGACCGAACCGTTCTTCACGACCAAGGGAGTCGGCAAGGGCACGGGACTGGGGCTATCGATGGTGGATGGCCTCACCGGACAATCGGGCGGCAAGCTCATCGCTCAGAGCCAGTTGGGACGAGGCACTACGATCGAACTCTGGTTCCCGATTGCGACGGATGATGCGGAGATCAGCGCAGGCGATTCCGCAGAGGTGGCGCAGGGCCGCAGCGCGAAGCGTCAGTTATGTGTGCTGGCCGTGGATGATGACAGTCTGGTGCTCGGCAACGTAGTCGCCATGCTCGAGGATCTGGGACATAAGGTCGTTGCCGCGGGTTCGGCGGCCAGGGCCATTGAAGAAATTCAGGCCAGACCGGAGATTGAAGTTCTTGTCACCGACCAGTTGATGCCTGTCATGACGGGCATTCAATTGATCGAGGCTGTCAGGGCGAGACGGCCGACGCTGCCGGCCATCCTGGCCACCGGTTATGCAGAATTGCCGCAAGGTGTCGCCGCCTCGATCGGCCGGCTTTCGAAGCCCTTCACGCAAAAAGCGCTGGCCGACGCGTTGGCCTCAGCTAATCTGCCTTAGCTCATCGATGTCGACCAGGCCTTCCTGGCTATAAAACGTCAGAGACATCGCACGGCTGCTGTTCGGACAGATGCCGCTAATCTGCAGGTCGCCGGTGTGATATGTCGCGAGCTTGCCGTAGGACTCGACCAGCAAGCGTCGCAGTTCACCGAAGAATGCGTAGCGCCTGCCATATTGCGAGCCCCAGGTGACGGGTTGTCCGAGCTTTTCGGGCCACCAACGATCTATTTCGCGCTTACCCGTTCGCGAGCGTATTGCGTTGAGTTCCATAGGGGAGTCCTTTCTGCCAAGAACAAAGCATTCAAACCAGCGCGAATGCTGGCGATGTTGAAATTCCATGTCTGTAGGAGGGAATCCCTAAATTTGTAAGACTGAAATTTATGTAGGTCTTTGCGTCGAGAAGATCTTGGCGAAAGTTTTATTTGTGAGCTGTGCGTCCCAGGAGGCCGAAAGCAGCAACCGATGCCGCTATGCATGCGGCGGCGCCGACCATCATTGCGGTTCGGAAAGCCAGCAAGAGTTGATGGCCTTCCGCGGCAAGAACCGATCCCAAGAGGGCAGTGGCCACCAGGCCGCCGGTGCGCGCTACGGCGCTATTGAGCCCCGATGCAGAGCCTGTGTGCTTCCTGTCGACCGACGTCAGCACCGCGGTGGTGAGCGGTGCCACAGCGGCGCTCATACCCAATCCGATCAAGAAAATCATTGGGAGCACATCGCTCCAATAATCCGCCTTCGTTTGAATTCTTAACGCCATCAGAAACCCGGCGGCGACCACCAGCGGCCCAATCGTCAGCGGCAGTCGCGGGCCGATTCGCCCGGCGATCGCGCCGGCATACGGCGAGGCCACGGTGAGTATCAATGGCAGGGGCAGCAGCGCCGCACCCGCCGCCGTTCCCGAATAGCCTGACTCCTTGATTAACAAATAGGGGATCAATACAAACAGCTCGCCCAGGGCTCCATAAAGAAGCAGGGTCAGCACAGTCAAGCCGACAAAAGGCGCGGAGCCGAACAGCCTAAGCGGCATCATTGCCCGGTCTCCGCGCGTACCTTCAATTCGCAGAAAGGCCAGCAGAAATCCAACCGCCGCCGCTGCGCCCGCCAGGGCGGGCGGCGTCCATCCTTGGCCCGAGCCGACGGTAAGCGCCCAGGTCAGCGCCGCGAGCCCAATGGTGGCCAGCATTGCCCCCACCGTGTCGAGAGGAATCGCGCCCTCGGTGCGGTCGGCCGGGACGAACGCCGACGCCAGGGCGATGGCGCCGCATGCCAATGGCAAATTGAGCAGAAAAATCGCTCGCCAGCTGCCGAGATCGATGAGCCAGCCTCCCAGCACCGGACCGATCGCTCCCATTGCCGCTCCCGTTGCGGCCCAAATCCCGATCGCCCGCCCGCGGGACGCTCCGGAGAACGTTTGGCCAAGAATCGCGAGGCTGTTGGGCAGGAGCAGGGCTGCGCCGAGGCCCTGCAGGAACCGCGCGGCAAACATAAACGCGAGGTTCGGCGCCAGCGCACAGCCGAGAGACGCGGCGGCAAAGATTGCGGTGCCCCAGCTCAGCAGCCGCCGGCGGCCGAAGTGATCGCCCATGGCGCCTCCGAGCAGGAGCAATGCGCTCAGCGGCAGCAAGTAGATGTTAATAATCCACTGCAAGCCTCCAGCGTCGGCGCCTAGGTTCTTTGCGATCGCCGGCAGCGCGACATTCACGACCGATCCGTCCACGAAGGCGAGACTCGAGGCCAGTATGGTCGTGGTGAGCACAAGATTCGGATGCGGAGCGCTCTGTGCGGAATCGCCGCGCGCAAAGGTCGAGTCGCAGGCAGGATGAATGGAGCTCAAGCGTTGGGAGACCGACGCTGTGCCAAGAGACGCTCAAGTTCTGCCGGATCCACCGGCTTGGTTAAGTGGTGATCGAAGCCGGCCGCGTACGCCGCTCGCTTATCGCTTTCCTGCCCCCAGCCGGTAACTGCAATCAGAGTGAGCTCTTCACCCCAAGTCTCACCGCGAATCCGCCTCGCCACTTCGTAGCCATTGAGGACCGGCATGCCGATGTCGAGCACAGCCACTTGGGGACGCGTCCGGGACGCGACCTCGAGCGCTTCAGCTCCACTGTGTGCCAGCAAAACTTCGTGTCCCGACATGCCCAGATACAATCCCAACGTTTCGGCGCCGTCGCGATTGTCGTCGGCGATGAGGACTCGCAGCGACGGAGAAGGCTTGCCAATGGACGCCTTCACGGCCGTCGCTTCTTGCGCGCCTGGCAGGAGCGCTGCCGGGAGTGAAACGAGCAGCTCCGATCCAAGGCCGAGGCCTGCGCTGCGTGCCTCGATCCGGCCGCCGTGCAATTCGACCAACCCTTTCGCCAGGGCCAAGCCGATCCCCAAGCCTCCTTCGGGCCGATCCGACTTGGAGTCGACGCGGGTAAACATGTTGAATATGCGCGTCAGTTCCTCGGGTGCCAGGCCGATGCCATTGTCGCGGATATAGATGATGAGCGCTTCGGGCTCACGGCGGCTGCCCAGCGTGATCGTGCCGCCTATGGGTGTGTACTTGGCGGCATTGGTCAAGAGGTTGCTCACGACTTGGGTAATGCGGACCGGATCGACGTCCATGATCACGGGAGAATCGGGGATCTGAACCAGCAAGGTATGCCGCTTGGCGTCTATCGCGGGTTGCGCGGATTCCACCGCTTCCTCAATCAGCCCACGGATATCCACCAATTCCCTTTTGAGAACGAAGGCCCCTCGGGTGATGCGCGACACATCGAGCAAGTCATCGAGCAAGGAACTCAGATGAGCGACCTGGCGGGAAATGATTCCCTGAACCCGCATCAAGTCCTCGGGCGCCAGGCGCGCACCTTCCAGCAGTCGCGCCGCCGTCCGGATCGGCGCGAGGGGGTTGCGCAGCTCGTGCGACAGCGTAGCCAGAAATACATCCTTACGCAGGTCCGCTTCGCGCAGTGCCGCTTCCGCCTCTACGATGCTGCTGACGTCGACGAACGTAACCAATACGCCGCTCACCGTGCTGTCAGGCTCGCGGTACGGCAGAATCCGCATGATGTAATGCGCGGTGTGGTCGAGACGTCCGATTTGGCGTTCGAGCGGCTGCAGCGACTCGAGCACATGCGTGACATCTTCGGCCATTGAATCGTAATCCAAGCGGCTGACGATATCCGTCAACGGGCGGCCGGCGTCGCTGGGGATCAGGTTGTATAAAGCGCCGATTGCCGGCGTAAAGCTGCGAATGATCAGGTGACGGTCGAGAAAAATCGTCGCGACCTCGGTGCTCTCAAATAAATTGCGCAGATCGCTGTTTGCTTGAGCTAGCTCGTCAACCTTTTCCGTCAGGCGCAGATTGACCGTGTGCAGTTCCTCATTCAGCGACTGCAACTCCTCTTTGGATGTCTCCAGCTCCTCGTTGGTGGATTGCATTTCCTCGTTGACCGAGTGCAGTTCCTCGTTGGTGCTGCGCAATTCCTCGAGGGCGGTTTGATGTTCCTCGGACAGCGATTGCAGTTCCTCCTGCGTGTTGGACAGGTCGTTTTCGGACCGGGCCAGGCGCTGAGCCTGCGGAAAAAGCGCGCCGATCCATTCGTTTAAGCGCCCGGCACCCGCGACGGGCGATTTGACCGGAGCTGCAACTTTCAAACCTTGCAGCGAGAGTGGGTGCGCAGCGGCGCCGGCAACCGCTGCTCGATCCACGGGTTTTCGCGGATTTTGCGCCGCAAGTGTTCCGCTTTCCGGCAGCCTCAGATGCAGGGGGGGGCTCTTGACGTCGCGCTTGCGGAATATGCGCGATGTTTTGTCGAGCGCCTCGAACAGATCGCCATGTTGGGCGGCCGATTCGGAGGCGCCGAGCAGCAAGATGCCGCCGTGCGCCAGCGAATAGTGAAACGCGGGAAGCACCGCTGCTTGCAGCGCAGTGTCCATGTAGATCAAAAGATTGCGGCAAGACACCATGTCCATGCGCGAGAAGGGCGGATCGCGTACCAAGTTATGCGTGGAAAATGTGCATAGGTCCCGAATTTCTTTCGATACCACGCTGCTGTCCAACGTGTCGATGAAAAAGCGCTGGCGGCGCTCCGGCAACAGGCCTTCGAGAAGCACCGGCGGGTATCGGCCGGCGCGGGCTGTGGCGATGGCGGCCGAATCGATGTCGGTGGCGAAGATCTGTACCTTGGGCACGCCGCCCAACCTGTCCATGTGCTCTCGCATGAGAATGGCAAGGGAATATGCCTCCTCACCGGTGGCGCAGCCCGGTACCCAAATCCGTACCGTACTATCCGCTTCCTTACCGGCAAACAGCAGCGGAATGATCTTCGTTTCCAGAATCTCGAATGTTGCTTGGTCGCGAAAGAAACTGGTGACCCGTATCAGCAAGTCCCGGAACAACAGATCGACCTCTTCGCGGTTCGATCGCAACCGCACGATGTAATCCTCGAGTGTCGTCAAATCCAAAACCTGCATTCTTCGCTGCACGCGCCTTAGAAATGTCTTGTCGCGATATCCGCTGAAGTCATGCCCGAGTTGCGCGCGCAGAACGGCACAGATCTCGAGCCGGGCGGCATTGACCCGGGCACGATCATCCTCCGATTCGAGGGCTTCTTGTTGACCCTTCATGCGCAGCAAGTGCCGCGGTATTTCATCGACGCTCGCAACCAAATCGACCGATCCGGTCGCGATTGCGACTGCCGGCATCTCTGCATATTGGGGTTTGGTGCCGTCGCTGCCTTGCGCGATCGTAAGTCCGCCGCATTCTTTAATAGCCTTGAGCCCGAGTGCGCCATCGGTACCCGTCCCGGAGAGCACAATGCCGACGGCACATTCGCGCAATGAAGCGCCGAGCGATCCAAAAAAAGCGTTAATCGGGTAATAGGACTTTTCGTCCTCCGCCGACGGTATTTCCACGCCCAGGCGCCCGTCATTGAGTGTCACGATGGCATGCGGCGGAGGAACGTAGACACAATTCGGCTCGATGAGCGCACCGTCCGTGCCCGTCAAAACTTGCATGGAGGTCCAGCGCGCCAGTATTTCAGGAAGAAGGCTCTTTCGATCCGCCGGCAAGTGCAGAATCATCACGAAGGCCAGGCCGGAATCCGGGGGCATGCTCGCGAAAAAGCTACGAAATGCTTCGAGGCCTCCGGCCGAGGCGCCAATTCCGACAATGATGAATTTGTTGGGTTGCATGGATGATCCACTGGATCATACGCGCAAATATGAGCGCAATTACACGGGCTCGCGCACCGCAACGGCGGCGCTTGGTGCTCCATATTTGGCGCTAAGACGGCCCCTCTTGGAAGGGTCCACATTCACCTTGGTGATGTCTCCACCCGCCCATTGCATGAGTTTGGGGTCCATCACCTTGAACCAATGCCAAGGAAACGCCGCGAGGCCGAATGAGCCGGGATAACCGCTGGGCAAGCGCGGCAAATCATCGAAATCGCGCAACGTCTGATAGGGGCGCAATGCGTTGGCGTGATGATCCGAATGGCGCTGCAGGTGAAAGGTCAACAAATTGGAAAAAATATGATTGGTATTCCAGGAATGGCGCGGCTTGCAGGATTCATAACGGCCGCTCGGCAGTTTCTCTCTCAACAGACCGTAGTGCTCGACGTAGTTCGCCTGGGTGAGTCCATACCAGGCATAAAAATGATGCACGACCAGAAAAGGCACGATGATCCATCCGAACGCAGCAATCAGCGCAGCAGCAATGCCTACGGTCAAGAGCCATGACATCAAGATGTCATTGTGGCGGTTGAATGGACCGATCCCCCGTTTGGCCAGCCGCTCGCGCTCATGGCGCCAGCCGCGCCGAAACGCGCCCGGGATTTCGCGCAGCATGAATCTATAGATGCTTTCGCCCATGCGAGCGCTGGCGCAGTCCTCGGGTGTGGCCACGTGCACGTGATGGCCTACATTGTGCTCGATGCAAAAATGGCCGTAGCCGACCAGCCCGTTGGCCACTTGCGCCGCAATGCGGTCGGCGCGGCTGTGCTTGTGGCCCAATTCATGGCCCAGCAAAATCGCACCGCTGCTCTGGAATCCCGTTCCCAGCGCAAGCACGATATAGGCCCACCACGGCAGCGCATGGGTGCCGATAAACCAGGCGACTGTGAGGAAGCTGGCATAGAGTAGAACGATGCCGACATAGAGGAGCGCGCGATAGTAGTTGTCGTGCGACATGGCGCGCACCACGGCTTCCGGTGGATTGTGGTGATCCTCGCCCATGATTGCATCGACGATCGGTATGACGACGAAGGTGTATACCAACGGATAGAGCAGCATCGCGGGGTTGTTGCCCAACGCAAAATACAGTGCTATTGCGATCGGCGGATTGAATCCGCCGGTTAGTGAAAGCAGCCATAGATATCGCTTCCGGTCCCGGTAGCGAACCGCCGTTCCATCCGCTGCTTCCCCGAGGAATTCCATAGCCGCAACCCCGCTCAAGTCGGTCTAATTACACTAAATCACGGCCTTGGTGTCTAACTTGAGGGGAAACGCTGCCCACCCTTGGGCTGTAGGACGATTCCGGCGCGGGATCGGGAGAGAACTTTCCCGGCAGTTTTGCCAGTATTCAAAGAAAAATGCTCTTTGGCGCAAACGCAGGAAAGTCCATGTCAGCGAACGACCGGCCTCGGGCAGAATTCGGCATTCCGGGGCTAGACGAGATATTGCACGGCGGACTGGTGCCGGCGCGGCTGTATCTCATCGACGGCAACCCCGGAGCGGGGAAGACTACCCTTTCGCTGCACTTTTTGCGGGAAGGTGTGCGCGTCCAAGAACGCAGTCTCTACATCACGCTGTCGGAGACGGCCGAGGAATTGAAGGCCGGCGCGCAGTCGCATGGCTGGTCCCTGGACGGGATCGAACTGGTCGAACTGATTGCCGACCAGAGCGAGTTTGACGGCGACAGCCAGTTGACGATGTTTCACCCCTCGGAGATCGATCTGACTGAGACCACGCGCAAGGTACTCGAGGCCATCGAGCGGGTGAACCCCAAACGTTTGGTGTTCGATTCGCTTTCGGAGATGCGCCTGCTCGCGCAGAGCTCGCTGCGTTATCGCCGTCAGATTTTGGCCTTCAAGCAATTCTTGATCGGCCGGGATTGCACCGTGCTCATGCTGGACGATCGAACCGGCGAAGTTGCCGATATGCAATTGCAAAGCATCGCCCACGGCGTGATCACGCTTGACTACAAATCGCCCACGTACGGGCGCGCGCGCCGGGAAATGCAGGTGCTCAAGTTCCGCGGCAGCGACTTTGCCAGCGGCTACCACGACTTCGTGGTGCGCAAAGGCGGCCTGACGGTGTTTCCGCGTCTGTGCGCGGGCGACCATGGGGATTCCGCCAAGCGCAGCTTCATCGCGAGCGGGAATGCCGACCTCGACAGGCTTCTGGGAGGCGGAATCGAGCGCAGCACCAGTACCTTGCTGATCGGGCCGCCGGGAAGCGGCAAGTCGAGTATCGCGCTTCAATATGCGATCGCAGCTGCCGCGGGCGGTGATCATGGCGCCATCTTTGCATTCGAGGAGACGAGGTCCGCGACATTGGTGCGTTCGCGCGGCTTGGGTCTCATCATCAATGAGGGAACCGGGCCCGGTCAGATTTGGATGCGGCAAATCGATCCCGCCGAGATATCGCCGGGCGAATTCGCACACATGGTGCGGGAAAGTGTCGATCGCAATCATGCCCGAGTCGTCGTGATCGACAGTCTCAATGGCTACTTGAATGCGATGCCTGCCGATCGCTATCTGTCAGCGCAGCTGCATGAGCTGCTCGCGTTCCTAAGCAACCGCGGAGTCGCCACATTCATCGTCGTTGCGCAAAGCGGCTTGATGGGAGCGTCGATGCAATCGCCCGTGGATGCCAGCTATCTTGCAGACTCGGTGGTAGCGCTGCGCTTCTTCGAGCATGCCGGCGAGGTCAAAAAAGCCATTTCTGTGTTGAAGAAGCGCACTGGTGCTCACGAGGAATCCATACGTGAATTGTCCTTTGACGGCGACGGCATCCATTTGAGCCCTCCGTTGCTGCAGCTGCGCGGCGTCTTGACGGGCGTGCCGATCGAGGCGCCGCCGGTGAGTCCCGCTGCGAAGGTGAACGATGGCGGCGCGGGCTTTCGATAGCCAGGATCGAAAGGTCTTGGTGTTGCCGCCGACGCGCCGCGACGGCGATGTGACCTGCGCGTTGCTGAAGAATGCCGGTCTGGATTGCGAAGTCGTCGCAAACGGACACTCGCTCGCTTCGCAAATGATTTCAGTCGGCGCGGTCGTCCTCACCGATGCTGCGGTAAATGATCCAGGCTTCCGCTTGGTTTTGGATGCCATCGAATGCCAGCCGCGCTGGTCTGACGTGCCCTTCATTCTGTTGACCAGACCGGACGAGCAATCACCTATTGACAAGCGCCGTTTCCAAAAACTGACCAACCTCACGATTCTGGACCGGCCGACGTCCGGCCGCGATTTGGTGAGCGCGGTGGCAGCCGCGATCCGTGCGCGGGAGCGGCAGTACCAAATTCGCGATCAGCTCAATTCCTTGCAGGCGGCCGACGCCGCGCTGCGCGAATCGGCTGAACGGATGTCGTTGGGCGTTCAGGTCGCGGGCCTTGCTTTCGCCGAAGTGGAATATGCGACGCAGGAAGTGCACTTGAGTGCCGAGGCAGCACGGCTGTTCGGCGTCGGCGATGATGCCCGAACCCTATCCCGTCACGAATTCTTGGCTGCGGTGCATGCCGATGATCGAGATGAGCTGTCCAAGAAGTTATGGCGGGCGAGTGAATCATCCGACGGTTCTGCCGCCATTGACTACAGGGTCGTCTGGCCTGACGGCCGAGAGCGGTGGGTCAGTCAGCGCCATCACGTTCCGAATGACCCGCAGGGGCTGCATGCTCGCGCCATGATCGTTGCGCTCGACGCCACGGAGCGAAAAAATGCGGAGCGCCGCAAAGATGAATTTCTCGCGACCTTGGCGCACGAGCTTCGCAACCCGCTGGCTCCTATCCGCACCGGCTTGCAGGCGCTTGGGAGGCCGGGAGGCGAGGGCACCGCACCCGGAATACGTGCGATCATGGAGCGGCAGCTTGCGCAGATGGTGCGGCTCATCGATGACTTGCTCGACGTCTCACGCATCTCCAGCGGCAAAGTGGTTCTGCAACGCAGTCGGGTCGATTTGCGCGCCATTGCGAATCTGGCCATCGAAGCAAGCTTACCGTTCATCGCTGCGGGCCATCACGAATTCAAGGCCGACCTGCCGGAAGGGCCGGTGTGGGTCGACGGCGATGCATCGCGATTATCTCAAGTGATGATCAATCTGCTCAATAACGCTGCGAAGTACACCGCCGAGGGTGGGAAAATCAGCTTGAAGCTTGCGGTTGATGGATCGCAGGCGGTCGTGCGGGTGCGGGACAACGGCGTGGGAATTCCGCCTGAAATGCTCAACGAAGTGTTCGAGATGTTTACGCAGGTTGATCGCACCTTGGACAGGGCCCAGGGGGGACTCGGGATCGGACTATCGCTGGTGCAGCGTCTGACCGAACTGCACGGCGGCACTGTGACGGCGGATAGTCCGGGTCTGGGATGCGGCAGCACGTTCACCGTGCGTCTACCCTCTCTCGATGCGGCGGAATCCGTGTCCTCTGCGCAAGACGCTCCGGCACCCGAAAAATCCAAGCGGCCCTCCCTGCGCATCCTCGTGGTCGACGATATACCTGACGTTGCGGATGTCATGAAGATGCTGCTCGATCTGGAAGGCTTCGAGACCATGGTGGCCTATAGCGGCGCCGCCGCACTGGATTGCGCGCGACAATTCCTCCCGGATGTCATCTTTTGCGATATCGGCCTTCCGGAGATGGACGGGCACGAGATCGCCCGGCGGATTCGCGCCGATCGGTCGATTGCACCGGCCACCTTGATTGCCTTGACGGGCTGGGGCGCGGAAGGCGAGCTGCGCAAAACACGCGAGTCGGGGTTCGACTTTCACATGGTGAAGCCCGTCGATACCAATGCGTTGCTGGAATTGCTGTCGCATATCGATCCGCGGCAGCCGGCAACTCAAGAAAGAGCTAGCGCACCGCGCTAGCTCTTTGTGCCGCGAAATTATCGCCGATTCGCTAGCTGAACGAGGAGGGCACTCCATAGAACGTGTGCACGTCCGTGGCCCATGTCTTGTCCGCCATCGACGGCCAATGATCCTTGTCGAAGCCCGGCGCGTTCTTGAGCTTATCCTTGCTGGCATCGAGCGTGAATCGATGGTTAACGGTATCCAACTTCAGCGCGCGCCAAGGTACGGCAAAAAGGCGATCCCCCATCCCCAAAAAGCCACCGTAAGAAAGCACGGCATAGCTGATGCGGCCGCTCGCCATGTCGATCATGAATTCCTTTATCGAGCCCAATTTTTCGTTGGCAGGATTGCAGACATCGTTGCCAAGCAAGGTATCGGCACCCATCAGGGCGGGGCCGGGTCCCTGTCCGCTGCTCTTGTACATCCCATAGGTATCGCGTGAGACATAGTCGGTCTGATTCGATTCCATCATGGTTTTTAACTCCTAAGTGAAGTGAGTAACACCTGCGCGCACGCGCGAGGTCCAAGCGCGCATGTTGACTGCGAATGCCCCGCGAGCGGCATCGGTGTTTGCGGCTGGATCGTTGTAGTGGCCCGTCGCACGCGGAGTAGGCGGCATCCGACCACCGGGCGCCGCGAACGAAAAGTTATCTTTTGTTAATGCTCACTCGTTCAAGGATGCAGCGTGAGTTTCTGGGCACGCCAATTGAGGATCTCGGCAACATAGATCTCGTTCTCGCCCGGACAAGCGATCTCGTGAATCCAGCCGAATTTCTTCAATGTTTTGCCGGTACCCCCGAGCCATCCGAGCACCTTGCCGTCGAGCGTCAGTTTGTAGATGCGGCCCGGGTAGCCATCGGATGCATACAAGTATTGCACTGGTCCCGACGTGATGCACAAAGCCCATGGCGCGCCGGGATGCATGTTGCCGGGGCTGGCTTCGGTCGGATGATTGCCGATCGCCGCAGGACTATCGGGCGCGGCCGGCACTTCGATCTTGATGGTGTTGAGCAGCTTGCCCGCGGTGTCGAATACCTGGATGCGCACATTGCCCCGGTCCGCGATATAGATGCGATTTTGGCGGTCGACCGCAATGGAATGCAGGGTGTTGAATTGACCGGGCCCGGAGCCGGGCTCGCCCCATGATCCGATCCAGTTGCCGTCCTTGTCGTACTTGGCCACGCGCGAATTGATGTAGCCGTCGCTGACGTACAGATTGTCGCTTGAATCCCAGGCCATGTCGGTAACTTGGCGGAACAGGCCATCGACCGGCGGCAGGGGCGGCTTCGGGTGCTCCAGCGGGTGCGCGTTCTCATCGGAGGCTTCGGGCTTGCGGCCGAACACCCGCGTTACGCGTCCTTGCGGATCGAAGCGCACCACCATGTCAGAGCCTTTGTCGGCAACCCAAATATTGTCGTAGCGGTCGACGCGCACGGCATGCGCGAAGGACCAGGCGTACAAGTTCCGTCCGATTTCGCGCACATACTTGCCCGAGGCATCGAATTCGAGCAGCTGCGCGGCGGCAGCGCCATAGGCCGGGCCGCTGGTATTGCCGCGCGACAGGACAAACACATGTTTCTTGGAGTTGACGGCAATGCCGGTCACTTCGCCGAAATACATCCCTTCGGGAAGCTTGAAGAAGTCAGGGGTCGAATCGAAAGCTATCTCGGGCACCGATTCAGCGGCGGTTGTTCCGGCTACAAGCACAGCCGAGAGGGCTGCAAGCCAAATGCTTTTCATACGGATTCCCTTCTGGAGCGCCCCGCATTGGCGCCGAGGCCTCCAAGTCTACACCCGGGGCCGCGCTCAGCTCGTGCTACGCGGTGAATAGGTGAATTTTTGCCCCGCGATGGACGCGGAATACATCAGGCCGCCCTTGGCGACCGTGAACACCGCCATGCCCCTCTGATAGTTGCCGCGGGTCGTGGCGTCATTTTGTCCCGCGCTGACTCCGGCGCTTGTACCGTTCGTCGCAGCACCGGCGTTGGCACCCGCCGTGACGGCTACCACGCTGGCATCAGCGCCAAACTCGAAATTTCCCGATTCAAACTCGTCCAGCGCCCGTTTGTCTTCGAAGAAGATGATCTCGCTGTAGGCTTTGCCGCCGGCTTGAAAGCCGACGCTCACTTGGCCTAGGGTTGCATCTCCGGCGTGGACGCCGTGCACGTAGACCCGACCCTTGCCGTAGGCCGCCCCGACCCCGAGAGCGCCTGAACCTACCGTCGGAAATACAGCGTAGGCGTAGCTATTGGCAAAGAACGTGCCGCTCGCGCCGGCATTCTTGAATATCGCAACGGTCTCCGCATAGCTGCCGCGCGCATGAGCCGCGCTGATGGACAGCATCAGCAAGGGCACGAGAGCCAGGGTTCGCAGCAGATACTTCGTCATGATGAGTCTCCCAACGGCGCTGGCCGATCAGCGCGGCACGGCCTCATAAACTCTACACGCCCTGGAGATTATGGCCTTCACTGATTCACAGCGCCCTGTTGTAAGCGCCGGGAGCATTGCGCTGTAGGCAAATGCGTCACGCGAGACCCTGCCGTTTGCTAGTATCGGGGCTCCTTCGCCTAATAACAGCAAATAGAGAGGGGCCTCATGTCGATCGAACTGACGATGTTGGGATGGTCTGTATGTCTCGGGCTGCTGCATATTGCCATCGCAGCATCGCTCTCCACGCAGCAACGAGGCCTCAAATGGAATGCCGGCAATCGCGACAGCGAAGCAAAAGCGCTCACCGGTATGGCGGCTCGGTCGGAAAGGGCATGCCGCAATTTTCTCGAGACCTTTCCTTTTTTTGCAGCCGCGGTGCTCGCCATAACCTTTCAAGGGTCGAGCACTGCCCAAACCGTATTTGGATCCGAGCTGTACTTCTGGGCGCGCCTCGCTTATCTCGCGGTGTACCTCATCGGCATTCCCTATCTGCGCACGGTAGTTTGGGCTGCTTCGCTGGGGGGTCTGCTGACCCTGATTGTCCGCTGGCTTTGACTCGCCGCCGCGCGGAGACCTTGGGCGTCAGTGGTCGCCCGAATTGTCCGTCAGCCGCAGGCTCCGTAAGTCGAGCTTCTTGCGCAGATCGCCGACGTCTGACGCGCTCACGGCCGCGGCTTGATTGCCCCAGCTGTTGCGAATGAAGGTGGAGACATCCGCGATCTCTTGATCGGTGAGCTTCCAAGCGAAACTCGGCATCCCCAAGGGCGCAGGGCGCGAGGAACTCACGCCGACTTGTGTGCCCCCGAGAATCAAGTGCAGCAGTCCGGTGGGATCTTCTTGCTGCAGCATTGCGTCCTTGCCGAGCGGCGGGAAAAGCCGAGACTGCCCGATTCCGTTGTCCAGGTGGCATGACGAGCAGACGTCGGAGTAGATTTCCTCGCCGCGGTGCATCGCGCCGCTCTCGGGAGCCGCGGAGCTGATCATCGGACTCGCCGGCTGACTCTTGAGATATACCGCGATGGCGCGCCGGTCCACGTCACTCATCAATGAAGTGGAATTAGTGATGACTTCCGCCATGGCACCGCCGGCGGCGGCGTGCGCGTTGCGTCCCGATGCGAGGAATTCCTCGATGTCATCCACAGTCCAGCCGCCCAAGCCGATCCGTGTATTGCTCGTCAAGTCAGGCGCGACCCAGTTTTCCAGCTTGCCGCCGTGCAGTTCCGCCTTGGATTTATCGGCTCCAAAGCTGTTCTTCGGCGTATGACAGCCGCCGCAATGCCCAAGTCCTGTCACCAGGTACGCACCCCGGTTCCATTCCGCCGACTGGCCGGTGTCGGTCTGAAAATCGTGGGAGTCGAGAAACATCAAATTCCATGCGCCTACCAAGGAGCGGAAATTGAATGGAAACGCCAAGTCATTCTTCGGCGGGGTGTAGTTGACCGCCGGCACGGTCTTCAAATACGCAAAGATCGCATCATCATCTCCCCGGCTTACGCGCTTGAACCACGGATAGGGGAAAGCAGGATACAAGTCATCGCCGTGCGCGCTCTTGCCGTCGTGCATGGCATGGTAGAACTGCTCGCTCGTCCAGCTGCCGATGCCGGTGTTTGGATCGGGAGTGATATTGGCGGAGTAGATCACGCCGAATGGCGTATTCAGACCCAAACCGCCTGCAAACGGCTCGCCGCCCTGGCGCAAGTGGCAGGACATGCAATCCCCGGCGGCCACCAGGTAGCGGCCGCGGTTCACTTGTGCCGCGTTCGACGCCGCATCCCCAAGCTGCCTGGTAAGCAAATCCCGCGGCGTGAGTGTGCTGACGGGGTGCGCAGGCAGCGCGAGCATCTGCGCCGCGGCAAGACCTGAAACGCCGAAGACGGCCAGGGCCGACGCGGCCAGGATCCTTTTTTGAAAGCGCGTGACGCGATGCATCTTTAAGCCCTCACCAAAGGACCCGGAGCCTTCAAGTACTGCGACTTGATGGCATCAGCCGAGTGGTAGGCAAGTGCCGCCACCGTGCCGGTCGGGTTGTAGCCGGCGTTTTGCGGAAAGGCCCCGGAGCCCATCGAGAATACGTTCGGCACATCCCAAGACTGCAGGTACTTGTTGACGACACTGTTCTTCGGGTTGTCGCCCATGATGGCGCCGCCGGTGTTATGCGTCGTCTGGTAGGGCGTGACGCTCCAAGACCCGCTGCGGCGATTCAGCTTGATCTCGCGAGGATTCATCGCTTTCGCGACTTCGGCGGCGCGATCGGTGAGGTAATCCGACATCTTGTGATCGTTTTGCGTGAAATCGAACGTCATCCGCAACATCGGCCGGCCATGGATGTCCCGATAGGTGGGATCCAGGTCCAGATAGTTGCCTCGAGCGCTCATACAGGAACCGTGAACGCTCAGGGAAAATGAGCGCAGGTAATTTTTTGCGGCCGCATGCTTCCATTCCATGCCCCAATTGGGGACGCCTTGAGGCGTGTAGATCATCTCAATGGGCCGGCCGCCCGTAATCATGCCGGCGATATAAGCGCCGCCGATAAACCCTAAGCCGCCATGATCAAAGTTGTCGCCGTTGAAATCGTCGATGACGGTGGCGAGCGCTCCGGCGCCGATGAAGGGATTGAGGATCTTATCGTCGAAGAACACGTTGACCGAGGACATGGTCTGGTAAGCGTAGTGCTTGCCGACCACGCCTTCGCCGGTCTTTGGGTCGTAAGGCTTACCGATGCCGGAAAGCAGGAGCAGCCTTACGTTCTGCAGCACATAGGCGGACAGAATCACCATCTCGGCCGGTTGGAAGAACTCCTCGCCGGCGCTGTTGACGTAGGTAACGCCGGTGGCGCGTGTCTTGTCGGGCGTCAGCTCTACGCGAAGCACTTCGCTTTCTGTCTTCAGAGTGAAGTTCGACTTCTGCAACAGATACGGCAGGATGGTGGTTTGCGGGCTCGCCTTTGAATAGTTGCCGCAGCCGAATTTTTCGCAGAAGCCGCAATAAGTGCAGGCCCCCATTTGCACACCCAGCGGGTTGGTGTAGGCCTGGGACATGTTGCCGGTCGGGTGCGGAAAGGGATGGCGGCCCAATTCCGCCGCAGCCTTGCCGAACAGGGTGGGTCCGTAAGTCTGCGCCATGGGCGGGTTGGGGAATTCGTTCGCGCGAGGACCTTCGAACGGATTGCCGCCCGGCTGGATCTTGCCCCTTATATTTCCGGCTTTGCCGCTGGTGCCGCACACCTTGTCGAATTGATCGTAATGGGGCTCGAGTTCATCGTAGGTGATGCCCCAGTCCTGCAGCGTCATGTCGTAATCGGAAACCGCTTTCTTGCCGTAGCGTTTCTCGTTGTGGGATTTCGTCAGGAAATCCGTGGGCAAGAAACGCCAGATCTGACCGTTCCAGTGCACGCCGCCGCTGCCGACGCCGGTGCCCAGCAAAAACGAGCCAAGCCGGCGCATCGGCAACGCTTCTTGGTCGACAGTGTTTCGAATAGTGATCGTGTCGTCGGAGACGTTTTGAAATAAATGGTGGCGCCACATGTAGCGCAGTTCGTCTTGCGCAAAGCCGGTGGCAAAATCCGTCGGCGTGTCGCGCCACGGCCCGCGCTCCAAGGCGACGACGTTCAAACCCGCGTCACAGAGCTGTTGTCCCATGATCGCTCCGGTCCAACCGAAGCCCACCAATACCGCATCGACAGGTTGAAGTGTGGTGGCCACGGCTTAACCCTCCGTCCAGCCGGGGCGGCCCTTGAAACTAACCGGCGGAAACGGCACCGTTTCGCCGTGGCGGGAGACCCACTCCTTGTAGTTATAGTGAGCGCCGGGAAAGCCGATCATCTTCCATGGGCCCATGTCTTTATTGCCGCCATAGATAGGATCGGAGAAATAGCCCTCCTTGGTGTTTTGCAGAAACATGGTGAAGAAGGACTTCGCATCGACGCCGCCTTCGAGCTTGATGTCGCCGCTCTCCAAGCCTTTTAAGGTCTTGTCTTGATCATCGGCGGCCAACTTGGCAAACGTGGCAGCGCCTAAATGTGCGGCGACGTATTGATCCACTGCTGCGATCGCGGCTCGATATAGCTGTGCTGGGCTAAAGCGGCTTTGATAGCCTTGTTCGGGAGTGCCCTTCGGCCAAGGGCCGCCAAGATAGTAGTGATCGCCGCGGCCGAATGGCCCCGCGAGCTGCCGGTCCAAAAAGAAGGGCACGTTGGCTTCGACCGCTCCGGGTCCTACGGCATCGTTCGGAATCAGCCGGCCCACCGCCGCCACAATGAACTCGGCTTCCACTGCCGTGAAATAGTTGTATCCGGAACCAGAGACACCGGGCGGTGAATCTGCTGCGCCTTCTTTCCAAGGCACCGCGCCGCGGATGGTCTGTGGAGGCGCACCGAGTTCGCCGTCATGCACGCTTGCCGCCGCTGCGCCGGCCACGCCTGCCGCGACGCTGCCGATGAGAAGTTTCCGGCGCTGCTGATTTACTTTCGTGACCATTGAGAGCCTCTGATCCGCTGTGTGCGGATGTGCGGAATTTGTATTGTTGGGATGACCGCACGAAGCCAGGGATTTATTCTTGATCTTCATTTTGGAAATCGTCAATAGGACGATCGCTGAAAGAAAATATTCAGCAAGCCGCTAGCAGTGTAAAACTTGCATTGTCTCGGCGGACATCACAGCCAGTTGCCCATGAGAATGAAGGGTGCCCAGAAAAAGGGATGTGCAAAGGGCGCTGACGGATTGACGGTAAAGTTACCGGACGCGCGGCCGGTGGCGGCGCGCGCCAAGCCGCGCGCTGCGTTGCCGGCATCGGCAACCGCCACAGTTCCGTGCAACAATGCCAATTGAGCCTGCCTCAAGGCGTCGGCCTTATCCAGATGATCCACCTTGTGGGCTTGGTAGAGAGTGCGCATCAGCGCCGCGGTGCTGGCATCAGCGACCGGCCACAGCGTTGCGAGCACGGCTTTCGCGCCGGCTTGCTGTGCAATCGCCCCAAGGCCCTCGACCTCGACGCCATGGTTGGATGTGCTGTCGTCTCCCATCGCGGTCTCGCAAGCCGAAAGCGTCAACAATTCCACGCTGTTGAAGTCCAGTTTGGTTTTGATTTGTGCAAGGCTCAGATGATGCCCATCGCCTAACAGCAGAAACGAATCATCCATGCTGCCGGGCGTGAACTGAAAGTGACTTGCAACGTGAATGATCGGATAGCCCTGGTCGAGCCCGTCGCGCAATGATTTTTCCGTGAAGGCGCCGTCCAGCAGCACCTTGCCGGCGAGAATGCCCTTCTGACCCGTGATGCCGTTTAGTTCGACGCTTGCGTACGGCAAAGCCTCATATCCGGGTCCCGCCTTAGAAGTGCCGAGTCCCCATATGGACCAATCCGATTTTGGGGCCCTTCCGAGCTTGTCGCGCACGGCTTCGGTCACCATGGCGATCGACAGAGTCTCGATCAGATAGCTCTTGCCGTCGTGGAGCGCGGCAAAGGGCAGGTAGCGCAACATGTCGTCCAAGTCGAGCATCAAGGTTTTCGCACCGGCCTGGCGCAAATCATCGGCGATCGGCGCGACCAGCAGTTGGTACAACCCCTGGGCCTGAGGTATCGGGTCCTGGCCCGGATTGATCAGCGCCTTTCGAAGACCGCGAATCTGCGCGTACAGCTCTTCGCGTTTGACTTTTGATTCGCGCGCGACCACGGCAGTGGGAGTGGCCAGGAGAATCGCAACTCTGTCGTCGAGGACGATATACTGCGCGACCGCTGCATCGTGACCCATCTCCTTCAATGTGCCCTGAAAAGCGCGGCTGTAATCGTTGATTTCAGTCTGCCGCCGTTTGCGTGCCTCCGGATCGTTCGCGTTCTTGGCAATGGCCGCGGCGCTGGCTTCAAAGCTGGCTTGGGCGGAATCCATCGCCTTTCGCAATACATCCAAGCGAGCGCGGTCGGCCGCGCTCATCTTGTCGCCCTGCTTCTGAAACTTTTCCTTCAGAGCGCCGTACTCCTTCCCCAAACTTACATAGTGAGTGTCAAGCTCAGCCAGCTTTCTTTCATTTGAATTCAGCGTCGCCACGGTTTTAGGCTCGTCGGAGACGGAAGCGCGTTGCGTGAATTCGTAGAATTCCTGCTCCTTCACCATGGTAAGCACTTGCTGTGCCTCTGAATTACGGCCGTCGCTGATCAAGAGACTCGCCAATGTTCGATAGATGCCGCTGACTTCGGCGGAACTCACAAAGGCTTGTTGGACCTCGCGGCTGGAACCGGCAAGGTTGCCGCGCAATTTCTGCAGATCGTTGACCGCTTCCTTGCCGTAGAAAATCGCTTTGACGGGGCTTGTAAGTTTGCCCTCCGCATAGACAGTCATCAACTCGCCGGCCACTTGCCAAGCGACCATTTCGTCACCCGATACGTGAGCGATCACATCTGCGTGGTGCAGCAGATCTAGCGCTTCCTGGTCGCGTCCGGTGTCATGCAATAGCTTCGCCAGCAGCATGCCGACCGTGGCCACCTCCGGGTGGTCCGGACCGAGATACTTGATGCCGTTGCCCAAGGCCTTGCGGTAAAGCGGTTCGGCTTCGGTGTAGCGGCCGGTTTGCCTAAGAATTTCGGCCAAGCAGATTTGCGCCTGAGCCAGCGCCGGATGGTCTTGACGCTCAGGCCCCAAAACCCTTTCAGCCGTCGCCAGCGCGCGCCGAGCGATGGGTTCCGCCGCGCCATTCTTGCCCGCGACGTGCAACACCTGCGCCAGCACGACGGTGTTGAGAATGGTCAATGGGTTGTCGGCGCCGACCACCTTTTCATCGAGCCCAACCGCTTGGCGCATCGCGGCTTCGGCTTTGGTGTACTGGCCCGTCAGCCGATACAGCACGCCGAAGTTATTGAGGCTGATTCCGACATTGGCATTGTCGGGATTCGGCCATTTCTTGTTGAGCGCCAGTGCTTCCGTCAATGCCGCTTCGGCTTCGGCATACCGGCCGGTGTAGATCAACACGCCGCTCAATCCGTTCAACGCGATGCCGCGCACGGCCGAGTTCGGCCCGAAGATCTTGTCGCAGATGGCGAGCGAGCGTCGCAGCGTGGTCTCGGCTTCGCTATATAAACCACTCTCGACGAGGGTGGCACCCAAGCTCGCCAGCAACGCGCCTGTGCAGGCGCTCTCGGGTCCGTAGTATTTCTCGCAGACCCGAACGGCGGATCGATTGAGGGGCAGGGCAGCGGGAATGCTGCCCTCGGCGAAATGCAGTTGCGCTAAGTAGAAGTAATACGGAAGTAACTGCGGATGTTCGGGCTCCAGCGACTGCTGCTTGACTGCCAGTGCTCGCTCGAGCGCCGGGATGGCCTCCTTGACCTGGCCTTGCAGCCCTTGCACCGCAGCCTGCAATGCCGTGGTGTCGAGCTGAAATTGACTGGCCGCGCGCGCGTACGATGCCTGCTCATTGCCGGCAACTTGATTGAGCCGGATCTGGGCGTTGACGAAGTCGCAAGCATAAAGCGCCGCCAGCAACGACTTGGCCTGAAGCTCCCCGGCATAGGCGCCCGGGCCTGCGCTGCGCAACTTCATCGTGTGCCTTGCGCCGGACTCGCCGATGAAAGCGAGCGACAGCAGGTTGGGCGTGCTGCCTCGGATATACGCGTGCAGCAGTTGCTCGCCGTACAGGTAGGCTTCGATACCGCCCCCGGGCCCCACTTGATTGCGTCCGACGACTATCACGTGGAAGCTGCCGGAGGACATGGCCGCACAGGCCGTGCCGGGCGCCGCTTGAAATTCCAACTGGCCTTGAAAGGTGAAGTAGTCGGCCAAGGCCGGCGTCGCGGCCCCGGCCATGCTCAATGCCGCAAGGGTTCTGGCAATACAGCGGGCCGTGCGCGCTTTTAGCCCGTGCGGGGCAGCGAACTTCATTCCCGCAGTCTAGCTCTCCCGCCGCAAATAGGTGTTGATTTGCAGCGCCCATTCCCGGCCCGCCACTCTGTCCTCGGCGGCCATCCCCCGCACCACATCGTTGCTGGTTTCAGCGAGCGCAGTCCTTGCGTAGGTCACAGCGACGCGCGTCGCTTGGTCGAGCGGCGTGAGCTGCAGGGTTATTACCGTGACCACGACTTCGGGCAGGACATAGACGTACTGGATACGGCCCGCCGTTCGATCGAATTCGGTGTTCACCCACACGGCAGTTTTGCTTCCCCGCGCCACTGTGAAAACCATGCCCTGTTGATCGAGAGCGTCCGCCGGCCAGATGAAAGACGGATGCCAGTCGGGAGCCCAGGCCCGTTCTCTATCCGCGCCGAACAGCGGCCAGGCAACATCTAGCGGCGCCTCCGCGGTAAACGCGAAGTGCTCACACGTATGCAGCGCTTCGCACCTGACTTGAGCGGGCGTCACTGCGGTCATGGGGGCTTCTCCTTCAGTTGATGGCTATCGCCGGCACGCAGCGGCATGCGGTATATCTTTCGCAGCTCGACGATTTGCGCCAAGGTCTCTTTGGAGAAGGGCGTCTTGCCTTCGAAGGCATGAAGCACGATGCCTTCGAGCAAATCGCCGAGCGACAGATCCTTCAGTTCGGCCAGCCCCTTCAGCACTTTCAATAGGCGCTTTTCGATACGAATACCGGTTTGCACGCGCTCGATCTCGACCATGGGCATCCCTCAAAACAGCTATGGTATCAAAGTACATTGGTACCTGGAAATCGGTCAGAATTCGCCTACGCAGGGCAGGCAAGGGCGGGATGGAGGTTTCATCTCGCTCAGGCCTCATAATCAAGCAAATCAAAGGAGAAGGCCGATGGCCATGGGAAGACGAGAGAAAGACATCAAATTGCTAGTCGCGAAATTCGTCAAATTGGTCGAATCACTCAATCCCGGTGAGCGGCTGTCCATTCGAAAAGTAGGCAGCAAGCGGGTCGGCGCGAAGCGGAAGCCCCGCAGCAAGCTTGCAAAGAAGGCGAGGGCGCCCGGCTAACCTTGCTTGGAGCCGCGGGACAGCGCCGTTCCGCTCAATAGAAAGGAAGCGCAGACTCCCACCAGCAGCGCTACACCGACGATCGTCCAAGGCCTGCGGGCGGCACGGCCGATGGACTCCCGGCGTCGCGCGGCCTCGAGGGAAATCGCCGTCCATGCCATGAGGATTTCTGCATCAACTCTGTCCCGCAGCGCGGCGAGATCTGGATTCGGACCGTCCGGCAATCGAACCAGGAGCTCGTCAACGCGCCCAACGAGCTCGTCGAGTCTTTTGGACTTGTCCATTGCAGGAGCTTGCTGCGCCGTGGATATGCAGTTCCAGACGAGGATTGGCACGAGACCGCGTCAGAAGCGTCCTATTGGGTTAGGATGCTTGGCGCAACAACAAATCTGTACCCGATAAAAAGATTGCGCTAGCGCAGGGCAGGGAGTGGTCACATGCCTATTCTGGTAACCGGTGGATCGGGATTCATTGCCGGTCATGTTCTGCTGCAGCTGCTGAACTTAGGCCATCAGGTGCGCACCACGGTGCGGGATTTGAAGCGTGAGCCTGAAGTGCGCGCCATGTTGAGGCAGGGGGGTACGGATCCCGGCGATCGCTTAGCGGTATTTGCCGCCGACTTGAACAGCGACGCAGGATGGCCGCAAGCCATTGCCGGCTGCGAGCATGTGCTGCATGTGGCGTCGCCCTTTCCCGCGACTGTTCCCAAACACGAGGACGAGTTAATCGTACCGGCGCGAGAGGGCGCGTTGCGGGTGTTGCGCGCGTCGCGGGATGCCGGCGTGAAACGCGTGGTGCTGACCTCCTCATTTGCGGCAATCGGCTATGGGCACCCCTCGCAGAGTGCGCCATTCGATGAAACGAACTGGACCAACACGACGGGGACCGACGTGACGGCCTACGTGAAGTCCAAAACGCTGGCGGAACGCGCCGCATGGGATTTCATGGCGCAGCAGGGCGGCGCGATGGAACTGTCGGTGGTCAACCCGGTCGCGGTATTCGGTCCGGTGTTGGGACCCGACTTTTCAACATCGGTTTTGCTCATACACCGCCTCCTGTCGGGCGGCGTACCCGGCAGTCCTCGCTTAAGTTTCGGTGTTGTGGATGTGCGCGACGTGGCCGATTTGCATATTCGCGCCATGGCCCATCCGGCCGCCAAGGGCGAGCGTTTTCTGGCGACTGCCGGCAGTTTCATGCTGATTCGCGACATTGCCATGGTGTTGAAGCAGCGCATGGGCGCGGCGGGCAACAAGGTGCCCACCCGGCAATTGCCGAATTGGCTGATTCGAGTTGCCGCACTTCGCGATCCGGCGGTGAAACAGATTTTGCCTGAACTCGGCAAACTTAAGAACGGCACCAATGAGAAGGCTAAGCGCTTGCTGGGGTGGACGCCGCGCTCCAGCGCGGAAGCCATCGTCGCCACGGCCGAGAGCTTGCTACAGCTTGGGCTGCTGCAGAAATCAGCGTAGCTGGCTGTCCTTGCTGCCGCGCCGGTTGTAGCCGGCGGATTGCACCGCGTCTCGATCTTCGCTGTCTTGGCAGGACAGGCACAGGCGCACGCCGGGAACCGCGTCGCGGCGGGCTTGTGGGATCTCCGCACCGCATTCGGCGCAGTGACTCAAGCTCGGGCCTTTAGGCAAACGGCTCTTGGCCAGCGCGATCGCGTCCTTGACGGTCGCGTCGATCTGTTCCTGCACCGCACCTTCCTTTGCCCAACCTGTCGCCATCGTACTGCCGCCTTGAGAGTTGCTTAAGTCCTATGATTAGAGCTGACAACCGAAAACACAAGGGCGTTCCCTGATGCGCCCGGTGCGGCAAATCGCCGGTACGCTTAAAAGAAGCGTACCGGCGAGCCTATCACCCTGCTTAGCCGAGACTGATCGGAACGAACAAGCGCGCATCGCCGCGCTGGATCAGCAACGCAACCTGCTTGTCGTGATCCTTCACCATTTTGCGCAGCTGCGCTACTGTTTGAACGGGCGTGCCGTCGACCGACAGCACCACATCGCCCGGCTGGATGCCGGCTTCGGCTGCGCGTCCTTGCACGTCCTCGACGATGAGGCCGCCGGGCACGCCGGCTTGTTGACGTTCCTCAGGGTTCAACGGCCGCAACGCCAGGCCCAGTTTGGCCTGCGAGGGTCCGCCGGAGGAATCGTCGTTGGACGCCATGCTTGCCGCGTTGCCGATGGTCGCAGTCACGTCCTGTGTCTTGCCCTCCCGCCAGATCTCGATCGATACCTTTTGGCCGGGCGTCGCGACACCGACGTGTTGCGACAACTGGCCCGCATCGATGATCGGCGTGCCGTTGAACTTCAGGATGACGTCACCGACCTTGATCCCGGCTTGCGCCGCAGCGCTGTCGGGAACGACTTTGGCTACCAGTGCGCCGTTGGGCGACTTCAATTTGAAGGAGTCGGCCAAGGTTTGGTTCATTGTTTGCACCTCTACTCCTAGTCGCGAGTGAACCGCCTTGCCGGTCTTGACGATCTGATCCTTGACCTGCACTGCAAGATTGATGGGGATGGCGAACGATACGCCTTGAAAACCACCGGAGTTGCTGTAGATCTGTGCGTTGATGCCCACCACCGCACCCGAGGCGTCAAACAGCGGACCGCCGGAATTGCCCGGATTGACCGCCGCGTCCGTCTGAATGAATGGCACATATCCATCGCCCGGCAGGGAACGGCCCTTGGCGCTGACGATGCCCGCTGTGGCGGTTTCCTCGAGGCCAAAAGGCTCGCCGATGGCAAGCACATAGTCTCCCACGCCCAGTTTATTCGAGTCGCCGATGGTGACGGCCGGCAGGCCGTGACCGTCGATCTTGAGCACCGCGATGTCGCTGGTCTTGTCGGCCCCTAAAACCTTGGCCTTGAACTCGCGGTGGTCTGCGAGCTTTACGGTCACCTCCTTGGCGCCGTCCACGACGTGCGCATTGGTGAGCACCAGACCGTCGGAGGAAATCAAAAATCCCGAGCCTTGGGCATGCTGAATGCCGCGCGGCCGCGGCATCTGAAATCCACGGAAGAATTGCGCAAAGGGGCTGTCATCGCCTTGGCCGAAGTTGAACTCTTGCGGACCGCCGGTGGGCATCGGACCTTCGGTAGTGATGCCAACCACTGCTGCCTCATTGCGCGCGACGATGGCGCGGTAATTCGGTGCTGTCATCATCGCAATGGGCTGCGACGAGGGGGGTTGAGATGCGGCTTGGGTCGCGTCGCCGGCCACCGAGGTCGAAGCGGGCGCGGCAGTCTTGACGATGCCGTGGGCGGATAAGCCCGTGGCGGCACCCACGGCAAGCAGGCCGACTGCCGACCATGCCAGTGTGGTGTTGCGGACTTGCATGTGAATTCCTCCTGAGTAAAAACCCTGTTTGAGCTTGGACGTGCGAGCAGGATCACACGCCTTCCTTAAGGCAGCCTTAAGAGGGTTTCGGGAAGCTCACGGTTACGTGCAGGCCGCCGCCCGGCGCCTCGCCCAGAAGAACCGCCGCCCCGTGACGCTCTGCGGTGGCCTTGACGATGGCGAGCCCGAGGCCCGTGCCGGTCTCCTGCGACGCGGCACGGCGGTAGAAGCGATCGAACACGCGCTCGCGATCACCCGGCGCGATGCCGGGGCCGTTGTCGCTGATCTCCAGCACTGCTTCCTTTGCGGTGGAGCGGGTTCGAACCTGCACCGTTCCATTCGGCGGGGTATAGCGCACCGCATTGTCGACCAGGTTGCGCGTCAGCATCCTGAGCCCTTCCGCATCGCCCCGAATGCGCAAGTCTGGAATGGCATCGAGCCCCAAGTCGATGTTCCTCGACATCGCCAAGTCATGGGTGTCCTGGATGCCTTCGGCCGCCGCAACCGACAGATCCACGAGCTGGAAGTCTGCGGCGCCTTCCTGCGGCTCGCTGCGGGCCAGGGCAAGCAATTGCTCGACCAGATGGATGGCACGTTCCACCGCGGCGCCCAAGCGGGCTCGTGCCTCGAGCCGGGCCGTTTCGTCAGGCGCGCGATCGAGCAGTTGCAACTGCAGTCTCAAGGCAGTCAGCGGCGAGCGCAGCTCATGAGCGGCGTCAGAAATAAACGCCCGCTGCGTCAGGAATGCGCGCTGCAAGCGGTCCAGCAGCCGATTCAACTCGCCCACCAGGGGTTCAATTTCCTGCGGCAAATTATGGATACCGAGCGGCGCCAGCGAGCGTACATCGCGCCTCTGCACCTCTGTGGTGACGAAGCGCAAGGGCTGGAGCCCGCGGCTTACGATCCAAGCGACCGCACCGACCATGATGGGCAGCAGCAGAATGAGCGGAATAACGACGCGCGCCGCGGCCGCACGCGCCAAGTTCTCACGCACGCGCACCGGCTGAGCAATTTGAATGACGCCGGCCGCGGTCTGCAAGCCATATGCCCGCCAAGGTTCGCCCCGCAACGAGAGATCAGCGTAGCCTAAAACCGTCTGGTTGATCATCGGCAGTCCCGGGCGCGATACATAGGTTCGCGCGCCGAACACATCCCAAATCTGCACCACGAAATCGGCATCTTCTTGATCGGGCGGTACCTCGATGCGGGGGGCGAGGGAAATCTGGCTGCGCAGCGACAATGCCATTTGCCGCAATTGATAATCGAAAAGCGTCGAGGTTTCACTCAAAACGCGCCGATAAGTCACGCCCGCGGCAAGCAATGAAATCAGCGCCACCATAATGATCAAGGCGATCAGCAGACGTGCGCGGATCGATCTCATGCTTTTGGAATGAAGTAACCGACGCCGCGCAGCGTGCGAATGGCGTCGCTGCCCAATTTGCGCCGTAAGCCGTGAATGTAGACCTCAATGGCGTTGCTGCCGATTTGCTCGTCCCAGCCGTACAAGCGATCCTCGAGTTGCGCGCGGGACAATACCGCTCCCGGGCGCTGCAGCAATGCTTCCAAGACTGCGAATTCGTGGGCGGAGACGGCAACGGGAATCTTGTTGCGCTCGACTGTCCGCGCCACGGGGTCCAAGCGCAGCTCGCCGTGCTGAATGCTCGGATCGCCCCGCCCCGCGGAGCGGCGCAGCACCGACCGCATGCGGGCGGTGACTTCGTCGAGGTCGAAGGGCTTCACGATGTAATCGTCCGCGCCCGCATCGAGGCCGGCGATGCGGTGCTGAATCTCATCGCGTGCAGTGAGAATGATCACTGGCGTTGCGTCACCGCGTCTGCGCAACTCCCGCAGTACGTCGATGCCGTCGCGGTCAGGCAAGCCAAGGTCGAGCAGCACGACATCGAACACCGACGCTTGCAGCGCCGCCGCCGCACTCTTGCCGTCCCGCATCCAATCGACCGCAAAGCCGCCCTGGCGCAGCGCGGTCTGCAGTCCTTGCGCAATCATGGCATCGTCCTCGATCAACAGCACACGCATGGCCGCGCGCGGCGCTTACCGGCCTGGAATCGTCAGCGTATAGAAGAAGCGCGGTGCGGTGGTCAGGGTAATGCTGACCGGCCGCGCGCATGGCAGCCCAGCCAAGCTGAAGCGTGCCGTTTTCCTGTAGTCCTGCAGCGCCCGATCTTGAAATTGATCGTCAAGCACCTCCAGTGTCACGCCGGGTAAGTCGCCGGATTGGTGATCTCGGCATTTTCCCCACTTCACTGAGAACGTGTGACCCGGATTGCTGCCGCGATAAATCATGGTGACGATCAGTTGGTCGGTTTGCCCGTCGTAGCGCACCCGGCCGAAATTATCCGCATGTGCACTGATCGAAAAAAGCGCCGCAGCGGCCGCGCCGGTGAGGCAATACAGCGAAAGCCGTCCTTTCATGTCGGACCCCCTATTAAATAAGAATACCGCATCTTCGGGCTCTGGCCCGCGGGGGATCGTGGGTTAAGGGGTCAGCCGCGGTTTGCCGCGCGCGCATGCGCAGGCGCGCTGATCTGTCCGAATCGCCGCTCGCGCTTCGCATATTCCTCGATGGCTTGCGCGAAGGCGGTTTCATCGAAGTCGGGCCAAAAGCTTTCGACAAAGTGCAATTCCGCGTAAGCGCATTCCCACAGCAAAAAGTCGCTCAAGCGCTTCTCGCCCCCGGTGCGGATCAAGAGGTCTACGTCGGGTGCTGCGAGGGCATGATCCACTGCCGCCAGATGCTCGGAGAAGACCGCGCGATCGTAGCCCGAATCGGCCGACATTCGGCGGCAGCTCTCGAGCAGCGAACGCTGCGAAGAGTAGTCGACCGCGATGCGCAGCTGCATGCCGGTGCACCGCGCGGTGGTCCGCTCGCTATGCTCGACGGTGCGCAGGATTTCCGGAGCCAGCCGATCGCGTCGGCCGATGACGTTGATTCGGATCGATTGCTCCAAGCATCGCGGCGTCTGTGTCAGCAGGTAGCGGCGCAGCAGCGCGAATAACGCTCCCACTTCAGATTGCGGCCGGCGCCAATTGTCCGCGGAGAAGGCGTACAGGCTCAATGTGGCGATGCCGCGCCTGGCAGCCGCTTCAACGATTTTGTCGACAGCCTTGGCTCCGGCGCGGTGGCCGGCGGTGCGCGGCAAGCCTCGCTGCGAGGCCCAACGTCCGTTGCCGTCCATGATGATTGCTATGTGCATGATGATTGGCTTTGTATCACAAAGTTAGATAACGATAAAAAATCAGGTGCGGCGGGTTGCTTTGATCACCGCTTCGACATGGTCCAGATAGCGATTCAGCGCGTTCTTGCCGAGCATCGTGAGCCGATACACGGTTCTCGGCCGCCGCTGTTCGAAGGATTTCGTGCAGGTCAAATACTTCGCCTCTTCCAGCTTGCGAGCGTGCGCGCTTAAGTTTCCGTCGCTGACATCGAAAAGTGACTTGAGCTCATTGAAGGTCAGCTCTTCGCGCACTGCCAGGGCGCTCATTATCCCCAAGCGCACGCGCTCGTAGACCAGGCGGTCGAACGTAGCGTCGGCGTCGATCGAACCAGCCGGCACGGCCGCGAGTTTTGGGCGCTTCTGCGGCGGCTGAACCGCGGTGCGGGCGTTAAGCTTTGCGGCCATGTCCCTTTCGACCGATGAGATATCCAAAAACGATGTGCAGTCCCCCGAATCCGGCGCCCAGCATCAATATTTGCAAATTGTCCGGCAGCATCAGTGCCGCAAGGCCAAACAAGGCGAACAGAGCGCCCAGCGCAGCGATGATGCGAGTGGTGGCTGCGCTGGCCGTCAGCAAAGCGCAGCCGTACAACAGCAGCCAGGTACCAGGGATGGCATGCTGGTTGCCCGCCGACCAATGCACCGCCGTCATGACCAGCCCAGCGCACAACGACGGCGCCAAGCAAAGAGCGAATTTGAGCAGTGGCGTACCAACCAGCCGCAGGTCGCGCAGAGATGAGTCTCGCAAGATCAAGATGCTTCCGAGCACGGCGCCGATCAAGGCGGCGCCCAACCAAACTCCCAGCCAGTATTTGTGCAAGCCGGGCGCCAGGCACAGACCCGCCGCCAACAGGGCGATCGATCCCAAGACAATGCCGGCGGAGCCTGGAACGGCAAACAGAACCGCTCCCTCCATCGAGGATCGGATGTAGCGCAGCGTCGCCGCGGCGTGCGAATCGAGACGGACCGTGTTGCCCACGCGGTGACACTAGTCGTGTAGCCGTGCATCGTCAAGTACTCTGCCCTGTAGAGTTAACAGAATGGGGGAATTTTTGGCGGCTTTTGACCGCGCCATGTCCACATCCTTGAGGGCTTTACGATCTAGATACCAAGCAATGCTGCGATGTCTGTAGGGAGCTATAAGATGAAGAGGCCCTTATTCAAAGGATGCACCGGTCTGCTGCTGCTCACGGCGTCCTTCGCCGCCGCCGCACATGAGCTCGACCGCTCCGAAATCTACGCCGATCCAACCGGCGCCTTGCAAATCTTCAACGCCAACGGCGGCACCAATACCAAGGGCGCGTTTTTTCAGAGCCTCGGCGCCAACGGACGATCCTGCTCTACCTGTCATGTCGCTGATCAGTCGATGAGCATATCGGCGCCGCAAATTCGCCAGCGTTTTGCCCAAACGCGCGGGCGTGATCCCTTGTTTGCGGCCGTTGACGGCGCAAATTGTGCGAATGCGAAAACTTCAGACGCCTCCGCGCATAGCCTGCTCTTGTCGCACGGGCTAATCCACATTGTGCTGCCTATACCGACCGCCGCCCAGTTCACCGTGACCGCGGTGCATGACCCCTATGGCTGCGGCATCTTTCGCGATCCGGCGACGAAACAAATGATGCTTTCGACCTACCGCCGCCCGCTGCCCTCGACCAATTTGCGCTTCCTGAGCACCATGATGTGGGACGGCCGCGAATCGCCGGCGTCCTCATCGCTCGGCAGCAAAGCCACCTTTGAGGCTAACCTGCGGGCTGACCTTTCGCAGCAGGCCATCGATGCCACCACGGGGCACGCCCAGGCAGCCAAACCGCCCACCAGCCAGCAAGTGGCCGACATCGTGAGCTTCGAGATGGGGCTGTACGCGGCACAGCGCTATGACCAGTCTGCAGGCGATCTCCATGACGACGGCGCGATCGGCGGAGCACGTCATCTGCTGGACGAAGAATACTATCCAGGGGTCAACGACGTGCTCGGTGCGGATCCTGACGGCGACGCCTTTGACGAGACCAGCATGACGCTGTTCGCGGCCTGGGAAAATGGCGGCGATCCCAACGAGGAGCGGGGACACGGCGCTGCTGAACGACGCGCGCGCAGCGACATCGCGGCCGGCGAGGTGCTTTTCAATACAGCGCCTCTGACAATCAGCGCCGTGCGCGGCCTGAATGACAGCGCGGCCCTCGGTAACCCGGTCTCGTTCAAAGGAACTTGCACCAGCTGCCACGACTCGCCCAACGTGGGCGATCATTCCCTGCCGTTGCCGTTGGATATCGGCACAGCGCATTCTTCGAGGGCCGGCCTCGAGAACGATCCCAACATTGCCAAGGCTATTGCGCAGCTCGATGAACCCGACCTGCCGGTTTATTTGGTGAGCGGTTGTCCGAGTCCTTTCAGTGCCGGCCAACCGGTGTCCTTCTACACCACGGATTTAGGCAAAGCCATGCTCACCGGCCAATGCGGCGATTTGAATCGCATCAAAGGCCCGATCCTGCGGGGTCTAGCCGCCAGAGCGCCGTATTTTCACAACGGCGCGGCGGCGACTTTGGCGCAGGCGGTGAATTTCTACGATCAACGCTTTTCCATGAACTTGACTCAAGTGCAGAAGCGCCAGCTCGTTGCCTTCCTGAATTCCCTTTAGAAGAATTCCCTTCGGAAGCGCGGGACCGATCGCGTATCATGTCGTGCCAATCAACGGTGCGGCATGATGCGTCGATCGATCACTAAGAAGGGGATGACAGATGAAACTCAAATCAGGATTGGCTGCGGTGTTGGCATTTGCCGCTTTCACAGTGGCGCAAATAGCCGCGGCGGCGGACGTCACGGGTACGTGGATCATGTCGGTTCAAACGAGTGCCGGCAGCGGGTCGCCGACTTTTGTGCTGGTCCAAAAGGGTGAGTCGCTTTCTGGCAGCTACCGAGGACAGCTGGGCGAGGCACAGGTGACCGGAACGGTAAAGAACGACGAGGTGACGATCGAATACAAGGTCGACGGCCAAGCGGGCAGCCTCGCTGTGAAATACTCGGGCAAAACCGATGGCAAGACGATGAGCGGCAAGGTCTCGCTGGGCCAGTTGGGCGACGGCACGTTCACCGGCACGAAGCAATAACGCCTTTTCCTGTGAACTAGAGGGGTAGCCGGGAGCGCCCCTTTAAGTTCAATCGGGCGGCTGCTTTTCCCGGCCGCCCCATCGCATTTCCCTCTCGCACCTCAGAGGCTGCGCGATTCGCGCTTGCGGTGTTGCTTTGCTTTGCGAAGCAGTTCTCATCTTTCATCTTTGCCCCGACCGGGGCGGCCATTCCTACAGAGCGGGCACAGCCAAATGTGACCCAAAGCAACTCGGAAACACCTGATTTGCCGGAACCTTATTGTGTTAAGCAAAACACAAAACGTTCGTGGTGCACGAATGTGATCGCAGCGCAACAAAGCTGCTCGGGTGGCGATCGCGATACGGGACTATAACGATGCCGAAAAGTCTGAGAAAACATGAGCTTACCGCACCGGATGCGGAAGAGCGCCCGGTACTGCAACCGGTCAAAAAGCAAAAGCTCCCCGTCCTTTTGGTGACCGAGGATGAGTCCTTGTGGCCGCAGGTTGGCGCAGACTTAAACGGCGGCCTGGTTTTAAAGCAGCTCGATTCCGTCGATGAACTGATCAACTCCACTCCGTCGGGGCAGGCTGCCATCGTCCTCTGGGATGCGCGCAACCATCAGGACCCGGCGGCGGTGCTGTCGCGTCTGCATTTGCATTCGTCTCGCTTCGCCATCGTTGCGCTCGATCAGGCGAGCAGCGCCGACGCCTGGACGCTGCCGGTTCAACATCGTCAGATTGTTGCGCATGTCGCGGTGCCCATCGTCGCCAGCATTTTCTCCGGCGTGCTCGACAGTGCGCATGAAGAAGTGAACTCGCGCTTGGCTCTTCTGGGCGACGGTACGGCGCCGCTTGCCGGCGGCGGCGGCGCGTCCAAGAAACCTTGGCTGGTTCCGGCGGTAATTGGCGGCGTGCTCGTCGCGGCCGTAGGGGCCTACTTGCTCTCTCGCGGCGGAGCGGTGACCAAGCCGGCGCCGATCGCTGCGACGACGTCCGATAAAGGCCCGGCCGCTCCGGTTGCCGGGGTCAAGTCCTCGGTTGACGCGGATGAAAAGGTTGATGCGCTGATCGACAAGGCTCAGCAAGCCATGCTCGATCGGCATTTTATCGATCCTTTGGCGGGCAGCGCACTTTCGCTCTATCGAGAAGTGCTGATCATCAAGCCCGACAACGGTGAAGCACGGCAGGGATTGCAGCGCCTGTCGGAGATATTGATTGCCAGGGTGCAATCTGCGCTCGACGAGCGCAAGTTCGACGTCGCCCTGCAGTTCCTGGAAACGGCACGAAGCATCGACGCGAACGACAAGCGCCTGGTCGCGCTCGATGAAAAGATTGCGAGCCTGCGCGCGGAACTCGGACCGGCGCAGATCCTGGCAGCGATCAACGCTCAAAACTTCGATCGGGCAGCACAGCTCATCGAGGAGGCCGCGCGGACCAAAGCTTTGCCGGCCGCGAAATTGGCGCAGCTGCGTGATGAGGTTCATCGCCGGCGTGACGATTTTGAAGTCGCGCGCTTGCTCAAGTTGGCCGATACGCGCATGCAGCAGGATCACGTCATCGATCCGCGCAACGACAGCGCGGTCTACTACCTCGATCAAGCCAAGCAAGCAGGAGCGTCCGGCTCGGCGTTGCAGGCCCAGTCGCAAGAAGTGGTCAAGCGCATCACGCAGATGACCCGCGGCGCGATTCAACAACACAATTTCGGCGATGCTGATCGATTTCTGACGGAGCTGCACGGCATCGGCGCACCTCAGGCGGCGTTGACCAGTCTGCAGCGCGAGCTCAACACCGCGCGCAACAGCCTCAACGTGCAGAAGCCTGAACAGCCGCAGTATTTGGAATTGGCTCAGTCGCGTCTGGCCCAGGGCAAGGTGACCGATCCTGACAATGACAGCGCGTTCTTCTATGTGACTCAGCTGCGCGCCGCCGATCCGAAAAACTCGGGACTTGCGCAAATCTCCAATGCTGTGGAGGCGCAGATCCTGGATCGCGCCCGTGCGGCGCTCGAGGCCGGCGACATGGAGAAATCCGAGGCGCTGCTGCAAAAGGCGATGAGCCTTGGCGCTTCGCCGGACCTGGACGCGCTCAACGATCGGATTCGCCAAAAGAAGGCAGGCGGCGGCGATGTGCTGCAAATGCCCGAGCAATCCTTGACCCGGCTCAACAAGCTCGACGTTCAATATCCGGCGCGGGCGTTGCAGAGCGGCACCGAGGGCTGGGTGGAGATCAGCTATACCGTCGGTCCGGATGGTTCCGTCAGCAACGTCAAGGTGTTGAACGCCACTCCGCCCCGGACGTTCGAATCGTCGGCGAGCAAGGCGGTAAGCCGCTTGCGATACCAGCCTGTCATACAAGGCGGCAAGGCGATTGCAGTCGGTACGCAGGTTCGCATCGTTTATCGCGTCCCCAAGTGAGCAACGCGATGAACAGTCAAACCGCAACGACGACGTCGACAACTATTACAACCACAGCGCTGGTTCCACCAGCGGGCAGTGAACGCAGTCGCGGCACGGTGCTTTGTCTCATCGTGCACGACGAATTGGAATTGAGATTGCGGCTAGCGGGCCTGGTGCGTCGCGCGATGCCGAAAATCGATGCGGACACGGTCACGCGCGCAGGTTTCGATGCCATTTCAATCGAACGCCTGCGAGCGTATGTGGCTGTGATGTTCATAGTCGAATTCAGCCCGCCGGAGGCCGCGGTGGCCTCGCTGGCCGCCCTCAAGCGACTGCACGAGCAGGCGCCCAGCCTGCCGATATTTGTATTCGCGCGCGGCGGCAATGAGCGCAGTGCCGCCCGCGCAATGAAACTGGGTGCCAGCGATTATTGGCCGATCCATTCAGTCATCGTCGGCGAGCTCTGCAGTGCCCTGCAGCCGCTGATAGAGCCGCCGGCAGTACCCGCGGGCGCGGCGACGAGCACGGCGGCCGATCGCTGGCGCCAGCCCGAGATTGCCGGTTATACGATGATGAAGAAGATTGCGCAGTCGACAGCAGCGAGCGTCTATCTGGCGCGCAACGACGAATTCCCGCAGCCGGTTGCTCTGAAAATCGAGCAGATCAAAGGGCAGAAAGTGGTCTCCGAAGCCGATCGCGAGCGTTTCACCAAGGAATGCGAGATTCTGTCCAAGCTGAATCATCGCTCGATTGCCAATGTGCTCGACTTCGGCACCACCGAAGATTATTTGTATTTGGCTCTGGAATACTTTCCCTGCGGCAGCCTGCGTGAGCGGCTGAAGCACCCGGTCAGCGAAGCAGACGCCGTGAACTACGCGCATCAAATCGGCGAGGCGCTGCAAATCGTGCATGCCGCCCGGGTCGTGCATCGCGACCTGAAGCCCTCCAATCTCATGCTCACCAACGAGAACCGTCTGGTGCTGATTGATTTCGGCTCGGCGCGCACCCAGTTCATGCCGAGCGACCTGGCGCGCTCCGGCGACTGCACGGGCACGCCCTACTATGTGTGCCCGGAGCAGATTGAGGATCGTGAACCGGACGCGCGCGGCGATCTCTACAGCCTCGGAGTGGTGTTCTTCGAAATGCTCTCCGGTTCGCTGCCGTTCATGGGCAAAACGCTCGCGGACATATTGACGGCGCATCGCTCGGCCCCGCTGCCGCGGCTGCCTGAACATCTGTCGGCCTATCAGCCGATCTTGGATCGCCTGTTGGCCAAAAGTCCCCAGGATCGTTATGCCTCGGCCGCCGAATTTCTCGATGCGCTGGATGCATTGCGCAGCGAATTGATGACCCGGAAACCCAGCAAACCACAGCGGAGCGCTTGATTCATGAACTCTCGTATTGCCAGAACCTTGGTGCCGCGACTTTCCGCGAGCGGTCTAATGGTGCTGGTCATCATCCTGGCCATCAGCTTCGTGGCAGTTGTTTTGATCCCGGGTTTGGAGCTCGCCAGTGAATTGGCCGACACCAGCATCGCCCTGAAATTTGCGGGCCAACAGCAGCGCAATCCCGCGCTCATCCGCGCCTCGCTCGAGTCGATGCACGATCGCCTGACCAATCGCGGCTACATCCAGGAGTCCCTGGATCAGCTGCGGGACGCGGCGTCAAAACTGGACGCGGGATTGCACGAAATGAACGCGCCGCGGCCGGCGGGTTGGTTTGCCCTGTCGGGCGACACCGGCGCCAAAGGCGAACCAATTTCCGGAAAACATGCCGCCGCATTGCGGGATCTGTGGGCTACGCAACAAGAAGCCTTGCAGCCCTTGCTCAAGTTCTCCGGCGTGCCCTACCAGGACAACGAGACCACCGGCACGGTGCTCAACGAGAGCGGCAAGCAGCTGGAACGGGACGTCACTGCGGCACTACGCGTCGGCCGCCGCGCGATCCCGCAGCTGGATGCTGAGCTGGCGGCGATCGTCACCGATCTGCAAGCGGGGAATGCACGCTCTGCCACGGAATTGAGGCTGGTCATGCTGACCGGTCTCTTGATCGCCATCGTGCTCGGTGTGCTGGTCGCGACCTTGCTGCTTGCGCGGCAGCGTCAAGACGCCTCGCTGCGCGAGGCGCGCCAGCAAACCGCCGACATTTTGCGCACTGTGAAGGACGGCTTGTTTTTGCTGGATGAAAATCTGGTCATCGGCGCGTCGTATTCGAGCGCGTTGGAGACGCTGTTTCAGCGCAACGACTTCGCCGGGCTGCCGTTCGAGAAGCTGCTGAAAAACGTAGTCTCGGAAAAGACGCTGTCCACCGCATTGAAGTTTGTCGGCGTGTTGTGGTCGGAGCGCACCAAGGAAAACCTGGTCAAGACCATCAATCCGCTCGGCGAGGTCGAGGTCAATCTCGACACGGGCCACGGCAAGGTCGCCACCCGCTACCTGCAATTCGAATTTCATCGAGTGCGAGTCGACGGCAAGATCACGCATGTGCTGGTGGCGGTCTCGGATGTGAGCGCGCGGGTGGATCTGGCCCGTGAACTGCAGTCCTCGCAGAACCAGGCGCAGGCGCAAGTGGATACCTTGTTGGGCATCCTGCACGTCGATCCTACGCAGCTGGCCGCGTTCTTGAACGATTCGAACGCCGCCATGAAGATGATCAACGCTGTGCTGCGCGAACCGGCGCGCGAGGAAAGCGCGTTCCGCAAGAAGCTCGACACGCTCTTCCGGCAGGTTCACTCGGTCAAAGGCGAGGCAGCCGCCTTAGGGTTGTCCTCCATCGAGAGCCGTGCGCACTCATTCGAGGATGATTTGAAAATTCTTCGGGAGAAATCGGATCTGTCCGGAAACGACTTTCTTCCCCTGGTCATCAAGCTGGATGACTTGCTTACTCATCTCCAGTCGGTCGGCGATTTGGTGTCGCGGCTCGCGCGTCTTCATGTGGCGGCGACCCGCAGCAACGAGCCGGAATCCCATACGGATACGGCCGTCATCGACAGCAATACAACCGAGATCGTGCCCAAAGCCGATAGCAGCGTGACGTCGATGCTGCAGCAGCTCGCGTCGCGCGTCGCCGACGAAAATAACAAGGAAGCAGCGCTGCAATGCATGGGTTTTGACACCGTGCCCGACGAATATCGGCGCATCGTCAAGGACATCGCGGTGCAGGCGGTGAGAAACTCCATCGTGCATGGCATTGAATCGGCCACGCAACGCTTGAATACGGGCAAGCCGACTCAAGGCCAGCTTAAGCTCATATTCCAGGAACTCGGCGATGCCGGCTACAAGCTCATCGCGGAAGACGACGGCCAGGGCCTCTCGACCGAAAGAATCAAGGAAGCAGCCCTGAAAAAAGGCTTCATTACCCCCGAGAAGGCCGCTACCTTGGATGCCAAGCAGGTATTTTCGCTGCTGTTTCAACCGGGATTTTCCACCGTCGAGAACGCGACCAAGGATGCCGGCCGCGGCGTAGGCATGAACTTGATGGCTGGACTCATGCAGCAGATCGGCGGAAAGGTCTCCGTGGCGACCGTGCCCGGCAAATTCACGCGCCTCACCCTGAGCATGCCCCCGGCTAAGCGCGCAGGGAAGACGGAAGCAGCCTAATGGACAGCGCGGCGATGCCCAAGGCTTCCCTGAAGCTGATGATCGTCGATGATTCCAACATCATTCGCCGGCGCATCGAACGATCCCAGCAGATCGCCCGGCTTGAAGTTGTCGGCGCCGCTAGCAATGGGCGCGCAGCGGTCGAAATGTTTCGCAAGACGCAGCCCGATGTGGTGACGATGGACCTGACCATGCCCGAGATGGACGGCATCGAGTGCGTCGAGGAACTGGTCGCGATCAATTCCAATGTCCTGATCCTGGTGGTCTCCGCGCTCGCCGACAAGGCCACCGCGGTGGAAGCGATTGAAAAGGGAGCCAATGGATTTCTATGCAAGCCATTCACCGATCGACAGCTCAACGATGCGTTGGAAGAGCTGCTGTCGGAGGCTTGAGATGTTCAAAGAAGCAGAAATCCGCACTTTTATCGAGGGAACGACCAATTATTTCGAGACCTCGGCGCAGCAGTCCGCGACCGTCGGCTCACCTTACTTGGTCACCGACGGCAAGCCGGGCGCTTACGAATACACCGGCGTCATCGGCATCACCGGTGCGCGCAAAGGCATCGTGTATTTCACGGCGCCGCGCGGCATGCTCACCGTGCTGTTGATGCGCATGCAGGAAACCGATACCAGCGATGAGAACATCAAGGACCTGGTCGGCGAGGTCGCCAATACCATTTCCGGAAATGCGCGCCGCGACTTCGGCAAGAACTTCAACATCTCCGTGCCCGTCGTCATCGCGCACGATTTGGAGAAGGTCACCACGCCGTATGCGCGTTCGTTCGTGATTCCCATCAACTGGCGCACGCATTCCGCCAAGCTAGTGGTCTGCCTCGAGTAAACTGCGCTTAAGTCTGCCCCGGCCTTTCGCTATTTTCCGTCGACCGAAAATGCCAACAGCACATTGACGCCGTTGCTGCCGGTTCGCGCGGCGCCGTTGAATCCGGACATGGTGTACACCATGCCGCCGGCGATGGTCGGTCCCATTCCGTCGATGCCGCCGCCCGGTTGCGCGGGGTTGCCGTTGACCGTGTTATAGGTTTGCGCGGTGGTGCTGAATTCCCAAACGATCTTTCCCGTGGCGGCATCGTACGCGCGAAGCCAGCCGTCCAGAGTTCCGGAGAACACGATGCCGGGCATTACCGCGGGCGCTGCCGACTGGGCGCGCACGCAGGCACCCTTCGTGAAGTCCTTCGAACGGTCGCCGGCGTAGTGGCAGGGTGCGGCCGGTGCGGGCGTGTCCCAGACCACTTTGCCGGTGAAAGGATCCAGCGCGAATAAGCCCGGCTTGCCCGGAGTCGCATTCTCCGGCGCCGGAGAGGGCGCTCCGGCCGCTCGGGCGATCTCATTGAAGATCTCGCCGATGTCGGAATTCGGCACGTAGACATTCTTGGCATCGGCGCCGATGCCCCATTCGATGCCGCCCAGCGGCGAGCCGGCACCCACGGCCGTCTTCCACAATGTGTGCCCGGTGTCGGGATCGACGCCGTAGACGATGCCGGATTTCTGGCCGGCGATGAGGATCTGCTTGCTGCCGTGCTTGAATAAAATCGGCGTGGCGCCGAAATCAAAGTCCGGGCCGGTCGGCGTGGGACAATTGGCGACCTTGACGGGTCCGCTGCAGCCGACGATGAAGTTGTCGTTGGTGGTGACCTGATTTTTCCAGCGCACCTTGCCGGTCTTCATCTCCAGCGCGACGACGGCGTCGTCGCCGTCGGTGGTGGCATCGGTGTAGCTGTCGCCCGTGACCACATAGACGAGGCCGCGCTTGGCATCGACGGTGGGAGAGGCCCATACCGGCGCGCCCGCAGGACCCTGCATCTGCACGCCATTGGCATTCTTGCGCGTCGGCTGCAGCGGCGCGGTGATCATGTAGGTCTGCCACTGCTTTTGGCCGGTCTTCAGGTCCAGCGCGGCCAGGCTTCCGCGGAAGCTGCAGCACGAGTAATTCGGCTGCATCGCGTAGACCTCCTCACCGGAGGAGAGCGGCACAAAGAGTTGATCTCCGGATACCACCGGCGTGCCGGTGATGTTCGATGCCAGGTGATTCTCCAATGACTCGCTGTGCCAGATTTCCTTGCCGCTCTGCGCGTCGAAAGCGCGCACTACGCGCTTGCCGGCGCCGATGAACGTCGCCCAGCCGCTGGGCGAGATCGGCGATCGGATCACCATGGGGGTGGTGCGCGATGAGGCATCCTCGACAGCCCAGTGCACGCAGCCGGTCTTTGCGTCCAAAGCGTAGAACTTGCCGCCGCGATTGGTAATGAACAGCCAGTTGCCCACAACGACCGGTTGGCCGCCGCCCGGCATGGAAAACGCCCACTTCACCTTGAGCTTCGGGACGTCGGCCGCGCGCAAGCCGGGATGCGGCTGGAAGCGGGTGGAATTCTCATCGGGGCCGAGCGCCGGCCAATCTGAGACGCTTGCTTGGATGGGGCCGTTGGCCGCGCACATTTGGTCGGCCCCGGCAGAGCCTAGTTGCTGCCCCGGTGCGAGAAACAGCGCGACCGCTTCGATCTCCGGCCGCGACAAGCCTTTTGCCATCGGGGCCATGACGCCGGTGGTAAGCGCAGCGACAATATCCGCGGGGGCGCGGAATGCCAGCTCCGCCCGCGTGGGCGCGCGCTCCGTGGCCGGTTCGTGACAACTCTTGCAGCGGGTATTGAAAACGGTCTCGCCGCTCGGCTTCTGTGAAGCGTCCTGCGCCAAGGCGATGGCACCGATGCCGATCGCGAACGTCGAGATCGCGGCGGCGCCGATCCAGATCCGAATGTTGTTCATGGAATCTCCCAGATCCGAATCTTGTTTATGAAAATCCTATCCAGCGTCCCGCCATGGCAACCATCAGCCATGCCGCAATCGTCAGCACCGTAACGCTGCGCACGGCCGCACCCGACGTGCCGCGCCGGATGAGGGGGTTGAAGGCGAAATACGTGACGATCAGCGCGATCGCCAGCGAGACCATTTTCACCCAGAAAGCCTCTCGTCCATAGAGCTTCACCGGCTCGGAGATCCCGAGCAATACGCCGGTGATGATCAGCACCGACACCGCGCCGTTCAAATAATGATGTGCACTCTTATAGATCTCCGCCACCGGCGTCTTCAATCCCCAGCCGAGAATCGACAAGGACATGATCAGAATGGCGCCGCCGAGCAGCGCAAGAGCCAGCAAATGGGTTGACTCGATGGCCGGAAAAAGCCACGTTGACTCTCGAATGGTTTGGCCCAGCGCGGAGGCTTCGATGTTTTGCGCGGTGTGATACAGGCTCATGGCTCAACCCGGATCCAGCTGACAGCCGGTGAGTTCGGCCATGGTCGGCGAGGTGATGCTGTCGCAATCGAACCAATTGTACGCAATGAGCCGGCCAAAAACGATGACACAGGCCCACGCGCTCAAGGAAATCACGGCGCAAACTTTCGATTTGCGCGGCACCGGCCCTAAGTCCCAGGCCGCCTTATCGCGCTCCACCTTGAAGGTGAAGACCGCAATGTTGATTGCAGCGATGAGGATCATGAGCATTTTAAGCCTGAACCAAATGCTGTGATAAGTGCGAACTGGAATTGCCAGGAATAACATCGAACCGGTGATCACCAATAGGACGAACCCGGCAATGGTCCAGGGCAGAATTCTCGAGAGCATCTGAGAAACCGGCACCTTAGTATAGGAAATGCCTAACAGCCGCAGATCGACCATGGCAATGGTGCCGACGAACAACATGATGGACATAACATGGGTGGATTCCGTAATCGCATACATATACAGCGATTCGTGCAGTGCGATGCTCCAAGGCGTGTCTGCCAGCTTGGTGACGAGTCCTTCGAGCATTGATCCCCGCGTGTTATATATCAGTCATGCTAGCCCTTTATTAAAACCAGAATAATCAAGGGCGCAACGGAAATTGTATTGCAATAACAGCTATCTAAAGCGATTATAAGCGTTGATTATACGGGCCCGTTTCGCGGCGTCCATAAATTATATTGCCGGCCGGAGGAGTTCTCGAATGAATGTACGCATGGATAAAGCTGCGAAATTTGCAGCCGCCTTGATCGCGGCAGCCGCCATCGCCGCGCCCGCATTGGCGCATCACGCATTTCAAGCCGAGTTCGACGGCAATCAGCCCATCATGCTTCAAGGCAAGGTGACCAAGGTCGAATGGATCAATCCCCACACTTGGGTGCACATGATCGTGGTGACCAACGGCACGCCCCAGGAGTGGATGGTCGAAGCCGGCACTCCCAATACTCTGTTGCGCGAAGGCTTGACGCGCGATTCACTCAAGGCTGGCGAGGAGATCATTGTTCGCGGATACCGGGCCAAGGATGCTCGCTGCCGTCCGGCCTGCAAGGCGAATGGACGCGACGTGACTTTCACGGACGGCCACAAAGTATTCATGGGATCGAGCGGTACGGGGGCGCCGAAGGACGGCGCGGATCCGAACGAGAAATAGACTTCTGCAAGAAACAGGCGTGACGTTGCGAAACGAGGGGAACGTTCTGAATAATAAGATGAAGGTATTGGCTCTCACCTTAACCGGATCGGTGGCGGCACTGACCCAGAGCTATGCGGCGCCGACGACAGCCGCGCACAAGGCACCCGCCGGCAATGCGGTCGAGCGTGTCGGCGGACACCCCAATTTCAGCGGTGTGTGGTCGGTGATGAACACGGCTAATTGGGATATTGAGCCGCATCTTGCGAGTGCCGCGCTGGAACTGCGGCCGGGGCCGGTGGTTCCTGTTCCGGCTAAAGCCATTGTCGCATTGGGCGCCGTTGGTTCGGTGCCGGCCGGCCTGGGCGTGGTGGAGGGCGGGAAAATTCCTTATACCGCCGAGGCGCTTGCGAAGAAAAAGGACAATCAAGCGCATTATCTCGAGCGTGATCCGGAAGTGAAGTGCGACCTGCCCGGTGTGCCGCGCGCCAACTACATGTCTTTGCCGTTCCAAATCGTGCAGTCCGCGAAGACGCTGTTGATTTCCTACGAGTACGACGGCGCTGTGCGGGACATCCTGTTCACCGATCCGGGTCCGGCGCCGATCGACAGTTGGATGGGCCAGTCGGTTGGGAAGTGGGATGGCGATACGCTGGTGGTGACGGTCACGGGTCAAAATGACAGCACCTGGTTCGACCGCGCGGGAAATTTTCATTCCGGCGACATGAAGGTGGTCGAGCGTTGGAGCATGTTGAACGAGAACACCATTCGCTATGAGGCGGAGATCACCGATCCGGCCACGTTCACCAAACCCTGGAAAATGAGCATGCTCATGTATCGCCGGCTCGGTGAGGATGCTCGGTTGCAGCAATTCAAGTGTGTCGAGTTCGTTGAAGAACTGATGTATGGCGACTTGCGTAAGGAGCCCCTGAAATGAATACCAAATTTACTGCGCTGTTGGCGAGCGCGGCCTGGGCGGTGCTGGCGGCGTCGGCCGTGTCCGCGGCGCCCGCTGCGGCTGCCTACAAAGCCCCTTTAAATGCCTACGGTCAGCCGGATCTGGAAGGGACTTGGACCAACGCGACTTTGACGGTTCTCGAACGGCCGAAGGAATACGGCACCCGCAAAATCATGACCCTGGAGGAGGTCAAGAAGGTCGAGGGCGACGATGCAAAGATGTATGCAGCGGACGCCGCGCCCCGAGATCCGAAAGTGAAAACGACGGACCTGCCGCATGAATGCGGCCGCGGATTCAGCGGCGCCGGCTGCGGTTACAACGCGGCCTGGATCGATCCCGGCAACACCGTCATGCGCGTGAATGGGGAGCCGCGCACCTCGTTCATCACCGACCCCGAGGATGGGCGCTTGCCGCCGTACAAGCCGGGCGTCACGGTGCCCAACATGTACATGCGCGCGCACTATGGCGAGAATCCGGAAAATCAGACGCTGGCAGAACGCTGCCTCACCTCGTTCGGCTACAGCGCGGGTCCCGTGATGCTGCCGCTACTCTACAACAACAACTACGAAATTGCGCAGAGCAAGGACACCGTGGCAATTGTGGTGGAGATGGTGCACGACGTGCGCATCATCCACATCGGTGGCAAGCATCGAACCGACGGTGAACGGCCCTGGATGGGCGATTCCATCGGCTGGTATGAGGGCCCGACGCTGGTGGTTGAGACCACCAATTTCCCGGAAGCCACGGCGTTGCGCGGAGCATGGAAGGAATTGAAAGTCACCGAGCGATTTACCCGCACCGGACCGCACCGCATTCTCTATCAGTTCACCGCGTCGGATCCGACTGTTTGGGATCGGCCATGGAGCGGCGAATATGAATTCAGCCCGTCGAAAGGGCGGATATTCGAATACGCCTGCCACGAGGGCAACTATGCGCTGGAGGGAATTCTTTCCGGGGCCCGCGCCGACGAAGCGGCTGCTGCCGAAAAGGCCAAGGCGGCTGCCGCGAACAAGACCGCAGCGGCGCCTGCAGCGCCGAGCGGCACCAAGAAGCAATAGCATTCTAAGGATCTTGATAGAGAAATGCCGCACACCCGTGCGGCATTTTTTTAACTCTGATGACGTGTGCTGACGACGGGATGCGAGCTGGACAAGCCGCCGTCGACCGCGATGGCCTGGCCATTGATATAGGACGCGGCATCGGAGGCCAAAAAAAGCGCGGCTTGCGCAATCTCCTTCGGCAACCCGTAGCGTTGCAGCGGATTCAACTGCCCGATTTTGCGTTCCGTGCCGCGCTCGCGTGCGCGTTCGAACATCGGACGCGTCATGCCCGTTTCGATCAGGCCGGGGCAAATGGCGTTGATGCGAACGCCGGTGCCCGTCAACTGATAGGCAACGGTTTGCACCAGGCTGATGACGCCCGCTTTGCTGGCGCTGTACGGAACGCCGCCTGCGCCGGAGCGCAACCCGGCGACCGACGCCGTGCAGATGATCGACCCGCGCTTCTGCTTGATCATCTCCTTCGCCGCATGTTTCGCCAGCAGAAACGTGCCGATCAGATTGATCTTCAGCACCTCAGTCCAATGCTCCACGGTTTCCTCGAGAAAGGGCACCAAGCCCCCGCTGATGCCGGCATTTGCATAGCAGGCGTCGAGACTGCCGAATTCCTTGAGCGCCGCGGCGACGGCATCTGCGACGTCCGCTTCGGCGGAAGAATCCTTGATCAAGGCAATGGCACGTCCGCCGGCAGCGCGGATGGACGATGCCGTCGCGTCGACCTCGGGTGCACGGTCCAGCGCAACGACCGCGGCGCCCTCCGCCGCAAACAGCATGGCGCTTGCTCGTCCAATGCCGCTGGCGGCGCCGGTGACGATGGCTGTCTTGCCTTTCAATGTGTCCATGTTTTCCCCATTCTTTATCGAGGCGTCGATTCGCGGGCAGTATCGCCGTATGTTCCGCCGCAGGCAACCCAAAGGGCGCGCACGCAAATTGACCGCGTCGCGCCGCATACAGTAGGCTTGACTCGGTGAAATCTTGCGCATTGTCGCGACCGGTTTATCGGCACGCCGAACTGGACCGGGTTCTCAATCCCAAACACGTCTGCATCGTCGGCGCCTCGCCCAAGCCCGGATCGTTCGGCGCAAGGGTGCTGACTAATCTTTCGGGATTCGGCGGCAATATTTATCTAGTGAACGCGAAGTACGATTCGATCGGCGAGCTGCGTTGCTACTCTTCCCTGGCGTCGCTGCCCGAAAATCCCGATTGCGTGGCGGTGGTCGCGCCGCGCGACGCCGTGGAGGAGATCGTGCTGCAAGCCGCGCGCCTGCGGGTGGGCGGTCTCCTATTGTATGCATCGGGCTATGCCGAAACGCGTCTGCCGGAGCGCATTGAACTGCAGCGGCGACTCGGCGCTATCGCAAGCGAATCGGGCTTGAAGATCTTGGGACCCAACTGTCTGGGGATCGCGAACTACTTGCGCCGCGCACGGATTTCCTTTTCGGATTATCCGGAGCCGCGCGTGATGTCCGGCAAATCGATCGGCATTGCCAGCCAATCGGGCGCGCTGTCGCAGTCCCTCGCACAGGCGCTCGAGTGCGGAGTCTCGGTGAGTCATGCTTTCTCCGCCGGAAACCAGGCCGATGTGGATGTGGCCGATTTGGTCGCATACCTGGCCGATGAACCCTCGTGTCATGCCATCGCCTGCGTGTTCGAAGGCATGGCGCAGCCGCGGCGATTGTTGGAAGCCGCGAGCATTGCCTGGCGAAACGAAAAGCCGCTGTTGATTCATAAGACGGCCACGGGAACCTTGGGCGCCGAGGCAGCGATTTCGCATACCGGAAGCTTGGCGGGTTCCGACAACGCCTATCGCGCCGCATTCGAACGAGGCGGCGCCATCGTCGTCGAGGAGTTTGAAGGGCTGATGGAAGCCGCACAGTTCTTCGCCAAGGCGCCGCCGCCGAAGGCGCGCGGAATCGCGGTGCTGGCGGCATCCGGGGGCGCCGCCATCATGGCGGCCGACAAGGCTGAGCTCCACGGCATTTCCCTGCCGCAACCGGGGGAAGAGGTGCGGCGCGTTCTCGAAGCGAACATTCCGGATTTCGGGTCCGCCCGCAATCCCTGCGACGTTACCGGGCAGGTCGTGAACAATCCTTTGTCCATGCCGGCCTGCAGCGATGCCCTGTTGTCGGATCCTGCGTATGGAGCGCTGGTGGTGCCGCAGACACTGGCGTTCGAGATGTACAAGTCGCGCTTGGAGTCGCTCGGGATGCAATCCGCGCATCACGGCAAGATCACCTGCAGCGTATTGGTCTCCAGCTGGCTGCAGGGGCCGGGCACGATGGAAGCGGAAAACTCCGCACACGTTGCGCTGTTTCGTTCCATGGATCGATGCTTTCGCGCCATCAGTGCGTGGCACCACCGGGCAGAGTTGCAGCAGCGCGGGGAGCGAAAATTGATCCGCACATCCGATCCGCAGGCGGCAAAAAAGGCGCTGCAAATGATCGCAGCATCCCCGCTGGCGAGTCTCGGCGAGCGCGAATCGAAAGCCGTATTGGAGCTGTACGGAATTCCGATGGTGCGCGAAATCGCCGCGACATCGATGGAGTCGGCGTTGGACGCTGCCGTGCAGATCGGCTTTCCGCTGGCGCTAAAGATCGACTCGCCTGACATTGCGCACAAGACCGAGGCGGGCGGGGTTGCCCTGAATGTACGCTCGAACGAAGAGCTTCGGGCGGCCTACGGAAAGGTCATCAGCAACGCTCTCAGCTACGCGCCGCACGTTCGAGTGCAGGGAGTGCTGCTTCAGCCCATGATTCCGGCCGGCATCGAAGTGGTCATTGGCGTGCGCAATGATCCCTTGCTTGGCCCTCTGATCGTGGCCGGCTTCGGGGGTGTGTTGGTGGAACTCTTGCGCGATTCGGCGGTTGAACTCGCGCCGATTAACTCCGGCGAAGCCATGCGCATGCTGCGCAAGCTCAAAGGCACGGCATTGTTTGACGGCTTTCGCGGCGCCTCCGCGGTCAAGCTGGAACTGCTGGCCGACATCCTCGTGCGAGCCTCCGAATTCGCCGCCGATCAACAGGGGTTGGTGGCCGAACTCGATATCAACCCCGTGATCTGCACGGCTTCCACGCTGACGGCGGTCGATGCTTTGATCGTGCGCGTGTGACCGCAGCGCGGCGCGTGGCCGCTCAAGTTTCAAGCGCTGCAGGTTGGGCCTATACTTCAGGGCCGCCTCATAACAATTCTTCAGAGGGTATCCGCATGACCGACGACCATGACAAAATTTCGCGCCGCGAATTCACGGCGCTGACGCTCGCAGCCGGCGTGACTGCAGCGGCGGGCGCTTCCGCCGCCGGTGCTGCCGATATGGTGGACACCGATGTCGAGATCAAGACATCCGCGGGCACTTGCGATGCCGCGCTGATTCACCCCAAAGGCAAGGGTCAGTGGCCCGGGGTCATATTGTTCGTCGATGTATTCGGCCTGCGGCAGACGATGCGCGACATGGCGAAGCGCCTGGCGGCGAATGGCTACACGGTGCTCGTGCCGAATCCGTACTACCGCACCACCAAAGCGCCGGGTCTGCCGATGAATCTCGATTTCAAAAACCCCGAGGATCGAGCGAAGATCGGCAAGGTGCGCGCATCGATGACCGACGAGGCCGTGATGTCCGACTCGACTGCCTATGTAAAGTTCTTGGATGCACAGACGATGGTCAACAAGAAGGCCAAGATGGGCGTCTTCGGCTATTGCATGGGCGGACCAATGACCATGCAAGCCGCGGCAGCAAATCCCACCCGCGTGGGCGCCGGTGCTTCATTCCACGGCGGCGGCCTGGTCACGGATAAGCCGGATAGTCCGCATCTCAAAGTGCCCACGATGAAGGCTCAATTTTATTTCGCGATCGCGACGAACGATGATCAACGTCAACCCGACGCGAAGACCAAGCTCGCCGAAGCTTTCAAGGCGGCCAACCTGCCCGAGAGGCAAGAAGTCTACGAGGGATGCAACCACGGTTGGTGCGTCAAAGACATGCCGAACGGCGACGATGGCAAGCCGCTTTACAATGAAGCCGGCGCCGAGAAGGCGTGGGGCGAGTTGGTCGCGCTCTACAAGCACGCAGCCGTCTAAACCCGCGTGTCATTTCCGCGGCTGAGGCTTGCCCGGCCTCAGCCGCCTACTTGCGCGGATACGCCCAATCCACCGCGTTTTTCGCTTGCGCAAGGCTTGCCTTTAGCTTCTCAAAGAGCACTCCGCGCTGTTACATTAGTCGGCCAAATAGACGGAACTTAGTTCTGCACAGTGGAATAAAGCATGAGCACGAATCAGGCTGGTTTGGAGATCAACGGCGGCATCGCGGTCATCAAATTCGATAACCCGCCGGTAAACAGCCTCGGTCTCGAAATGCGGCAGGCTCTCGTGGACGGCATCGAGCGGGCCAACGCCGATCCTAAGGTGGAAGCCATCGTGCTCATCGGATCCGGCGCCGGCTTTTCCGGCGGCGCGGACATCCGTGAATTCGGCACGCCGCGCGCCTCCACGCAGCCGCATTTGATGACCGTCATCAGCACGGTCGAAGGCAGCGCCAAGCCGGTGATTGCGGCGATCGGCGGCGTTTGCATGGGCGGCGGACTGGAACTCGCCCTTGGTTGCCACTATCGCGTCGCGGCCGCGGGCGCAAAAATCGCGCTCCCTGAAGTCAAGTTGGGCCTCCTGCCGGGAGCGGGCGGCACTCAGCGCCTGCCGCGCATTATCGGCGCCGAAGCTGCGCTCAACATGATTGTTTCGGGTGCGACAGTGCTCTCGGAAAAACTGCGTGCCACCCCCTTGTTCGATTCCTTTGCGGATGGCGACTTGCTGGATGCGGCATTGGCTTTCGCCCGCAAGGTGGCGAGCGAGAAGATGGGTGTAAGGCGGGTGCGGGACCTGAAAGTCAACATGCCGAATCACGAAGCGTTCTTTCAGTTCGCGCGCAATACGGCCAAGGCCGTCGCCGGCCGCTATCCCGCGCCGGTGGCGTGCGTCGAAGCGGTCGCTGCCGCATTCGACCGGCCCTTCGATGCCGGCATCAAGCGCGAGCGTGAATTGTTTACGACGCTGATGCTGTCGCCGGAGTCCGCGGCGCTGCGCCATGTATTTCAGGCTGAACGAGCTGCATCGCATATTCTTGACGTGCCGAACGACACGCCGACGAGGCCGATTCGCAAAGTCGGCGTGATTGGCGCCGGCACGATGGGCGGCGGCATCAGCATGACGCTCATCAATGCAGGAATCCCGGTGGTGCTCTTGGAAATGTCGCAGGAAGCCCTCGACAAAGGGCTCGCGACCATGCGCCGCAACTATGGCGGCGCGCTCAAGAAGGGCACGTTGACGGAAACGGCGCTCGATCAGCGCATGGCACTCGTGACGCCGGCTCTGGACTATACGGGCCTGGCGGACTGCGACCTGATCATTGAAGCCGTGTTCGAAAGCATGGACGTCAAGAAACAGGTCTTTGAGAAACTCGATCAAGTCGTGCGGCAAGGCGCGATTCTGGCGTCCAACACTTCGGCCCTGAACCTGGACCAGATCGCGGCATTCACCAAGCGCCCGCAAGATGTCATCGGGTTGCACTTCTTCAGTCCCGCAAACGTCATGCGCCTCTTGGAAATCGTGCGCGGCGCCAAGACGGCCAAGGATGTGCTGGCAACGGCCATGCAGTTGGCCAAGAAAATCGGCAAGGTCGCGGTAATTTCAGGCGTGTGCGATGGGTTCATCGGCAACCGCATGGTGGCGCGCTATGGCGCGGCCGCTCACGATCTCATCATGGCGGGCGCGCTGCCGGCGCAGGTCGACAAGGCGCTGGAAGACTTCGGCATGGCGATGGGCCCGTTCCGCATGAGTGACCTGGCGGGACTCGATATCGGCTGGGCGGCACGCAAGCGGCGCCGCGCGGAGTTTCCGGATCGCGATTTCTCCAATGTCGCGGACGATTTATGCGAAGCAGGACGATTCGGCCAGAAAACCGGTGCGGGCTTCTACCGCTACGAAGCGGGTTCGCGCAACGCCATCCCGGATCCCACGGTAACCGCAATTATCGAGAAGTATCGCGCACAAAAAGGCCTTACGCCGCGCAAGGTCAGCAATGAAGAAATCGTCGAGCGCTGCATCTTTGCATTGATCAATGAGGGCGCGCGCATCGTCGAGGATGGCATCGCGCAGCGCAGCTCGGACATCGACATCGTGTATCTCAACGGCTACGGCTTTCCGCCGTGGCGGGGCGGACCCATGTTTTATGCCGATCAAATGGGATTGAGCGAGGTCGCTCGTGCGCTTCGCGCAATCTCCGAGCAGCCGCGGGCCGACAAGGCATTCTGGACGCCGGCGCCGTTGCTCACCCGTCTGGCGCAAGCAGGCAAAACATTCAGCGCAAATAAAGGATCAGACAAGTGACAGAAGCCGTCATCGTATCCACCGCGCGCACCGGGCTTGGCAAGAGCTGGAAAGGCGCATTCAACATGACCTATGGCGCCACGTTGGGCGCGCATTCAGTGCAGCATGCGGTCGCCCGCGCCGGCATCGACCCTGAGGAAGTCGAGGACGTGATCATGGGATCCACCTTCGGCGAGGGCACCACCGGCGGCAATATCGCACGCCAAATCGCGCTGCGTGCCGGGCTGCCCATCACCACCGCGGGCTTGAGCATCAATCGCTTTTGCAGTTCGGGATTGCAATCCATTGCCCTGGCGGCGCAGCGGGTCATGACCGAGGGCGCGGAGATTATCGTTGCCGGAGGCTTGGAGAGCATTTCCTGCGTGCAGAATGAAGCCAACACGCATATGCGGCGCGACCCTTGGATCGATGAGCACAAGCCGACGCTGTATTGGAGCATGCTGCAGACCGCCGAGACCGTGGCCAAACGCTACAACATCTCCAAGGAGTCCCAAGACGAATACGGCGTCCGCAGCCAGCAGCGCGCCGCTGCCGGCCAGGCTGCCGGAAAGTTCAAAGACGAGATCGCCCCGATGACCACCACCATGGGCGTGGTCGACAAGAATACCGGCGCAGTCGGCATGCGCGAAGTGACGATCTCGAGCGATGAGGGTATTCGCGCCGACACCACCCTCGAGGGCGTCTCGAAGATTCGATCCGCTCTTCCCGGCGGTGTGATCACTGCGGGAAATGCCAGTCAGTTCTCGGACGGCAGCAGTGCCTGCGTCGTCATGGATGCGAAGCTCGCTGAGAAACGCGGCATCAAGCCCTTAGGGTTGTTCCGCGGTTTTGCCGTGGCCGGCTGCGAGCCCGACGAAATGGGCATTGGACCTGTATTTGCGGTGCCGCGGCTGTTGAAGCGTGCGGGCTTAAAGGTCGCCGACATCGATTTATGGGAGTTGAACGAAGCCTTTGCCTGCCAGGTGATTTATTGCCGCGACAAGCTGGGGATTCCGGATGAGCGCTTGAACGTCAACGGCGGCGCCATTGCGGTGGGGCACCCTTACGGCGTCAGCGGCGCACGCCTCACCGGGCATGCGCTGATCGAAGGCAAGCGGCGCGGTGCCAAATTGGTCGTGGTCACGATGTGTATCGGCGGCGGTCAGGGAGCGGCCGGTCTGTTCGAGGTGCTGTGATGGGATTGCGGGACCTGTTTGAGTTGGGCGGCAGGGTGGCGCTGATCACCGGCGGATCGCGCGGGCTTGGATTGCAAATTGCCAAGGGCTTGGGCGAGATGGGCGCAAAGATTGCCATCAGCGCGCGTAAGGCCGCTGAGCTCGAGGCTGCCAGGGCTGAGCTGAAGAAGCAGGGCATCGACGCTCTCACGGTCACCAATGATCTGTCGAAATCGGATCAAATCCCGGCACTGGTCGACGCGGTGGTCAAGCACTACGGCGGCATTCATATCCTGGTGAACAATGCCGGGGCGAGCTGGGGTGCCAAGGCCGAGGAGCATCCGCTCGAAGCCTGGCAGAAGGTGATGACCTTGAATGCCTCGAGCGTCTTCGCTTTGAGCCAGGCGGTCGCCAACCGCTGTTTCATACCGCAGCGCTCGGGCAACATTATCGTCATCGCCTCTACAGCCGCTTTGCGGGCGGGAATGCAAATGAAGGCGGTCGCGTACTACTCATCCAAGGCGGCCGCGCTGCACCTGACGCGCGCGCTCGCGGGCGAATGGGGGCAGTACAACATTCGCGTCAATGCGATCTGCCCGGGATTCTTTCCTTCGAAGATGGCGAGCGGTGTGCTCGATACCATGCTGGCGGACGTGATCGCGCGCACGCCCCTGGGCAGAATCGGCGGCGATACCGACCTGCAAGGCGCGGCCGTTTATTTGGCGTCGGACGCCTCGCGGCACGTCACAGGGCAGTACATCGCCGTGGACGGCGGCGCCTCGAGTACATGACCTTGAACGGCGAAGCGGCGGGATTGCGGCAGCCCCCGGCGCAGCATAGCTTCGATACGGGGAGGCTTGCTGCTTGGATGCAAACGCACATCGCCGGTTTTTCCGGGCCCATCGACGTGCAGCAATTTGCGGGCGGCCAGTCAAATCCCACTTACTTGGTGCAAACTCCCGCGCATCGCTATGTGCTGCGGCGCAAGCCGCCGGGCAAGCTTCTGCCCTCGGCCCATGCGGTCGACCGCGAATTTCGCGTGCTTGCAGCCCTCAAGGGTTCGGCAGTTCCAGTGGCGCGTGTCCATGCACTGTGCGAAGACCCCGGGGTGATCGGCAGTGCCTTCTACGTGATGGATTTTGTCGAGGGACGAATCTTTTGGGATGCATTGCTGCCGGAGGCAGCACCCGCCGATCGCCGCGCCATTTACTCTGAAATGGTGCGAGTGCTGGCCGCCCTGCATTCGGTGGACTATGCGGCAGTGGGACTATCCGACTTCGGCAAGCCGGGCAACTATGTCGAACGGCAAGTCACCCGTTGGACACAACAATATCGAGCCTCGGAAACTGAGAAACTGGAGCCAATGGAGCGGCTGATTGAATGGTTGCCCAAGCATATTCCCGCCGGCGAGCAGACCTCCATCGTCCACGGCGATTTTCGCCTCGACAACACGATTTTTCATCCCAGCGAACCACGAATTCTGGCGGTGCTCGACTGGGAATTATCGACGCTCGGCCATCCGTTGGTCGACCTTGCGTACTACAGCTTGCGCTTTCACCTGCCGGTAGCCGAATTTCGCGGGCTCGGCGGCGTGGACCCCGGGCGCTATTCAATTCCGAGCGAGTCGGAGAGCGTGGCCGAATATTGCCGCTTGCGCGGCATCGCGCCGGTTGCGCCGCGTGACTGGACCTATTACTCGGCCTTCTGCATGTTTCGCCTGGCGGCAATCCTGCAAGGCGTGCTCGCGCGCGCCTTGCAGGGCAACGCTTCGAGCGCGACGGCATTGGAGGCAGGCCGCAGGGGCCGCCCGCTCGCGGAACTCGGCTGGAAGCTCGTGCAACAATCGTTCGACGTTTGAATTCAAAGGAATCCCATGGATTTTTCGCACAGTGAGAAAGTTCGCGATCTGCAAGAGCGGATCACTCAGTTCATGGACGCACATGTTTATCCCGCCGAGCCGCTCTATCACAAGGAACTGGAGGCCAATCGGCGTGCGGGCAATCCCTGGCAAGTGACCAAGGTGGTTGAGGACCTAAAGAAGAAGGCCAAGGCGGCGGATCTATGGAATTTGTTTCTGCCGCATTCCGAGCATGGTGCGGGACTCACGAATCTCGAATATGCGCCGCTTTGCGAGATCATGGGACGCTCGCACATTGCGCCCGAGGCATTCAATTGCTCGGCGCCCGATACCGGCAACATGGAAGTTCTGGCGCGATATGCCACGAAGGCTCAGCAGCAGCGCTGGCTCGTGCCTCTGCTCGAAGGCGAGATCCGCTCCGCATTCGCCATGACCGAACCCAGCGTTGCCTCGAGCGATGCCACGAATATCCAGGCTTCCATCGTGCGGGACGGAGACAGCTATGTGATCAACGGCCGCAAGTGGTGGACCTCCGGTGCGGGCGATCCACGCTGCGAGATCCTGATTTTCATGGGCAAGACCAATCCGGAAGCCGGCCGCCACAGTCAGCAATCGATGATTTTGGTGCCCATGAAGACGCCGGGCGTCAGGGTGCTGCGCACGTTGACCGTGTTCGGCTACGACCATGCGCCGCACGGACACGCGGAAGTTGAGTTCGAGAATGTGCGCGTCCCGGTTGAGAACCTGCTGCTCGGCGAAGGGCGGGGATTTGAAATTGCGCAGGGGCGTCTTGGCCCCGGCCGCATTCACCATTGCATGCGCACCATCGGCGTCGCCGAGCGCGCGCTCGAATTGATGTGCAAGCGGGCTCAATCGCGGGTGGCGTTCGGCAAAAAGCTGTCCGAGCAGGGCGTCACCCTCGAGCGCATCGCCGAGGCGCGCATCATGATCGACCAGACCCGCTGGCTGGTGCTGAACGCCGCCTACATGATGGACACCGTCGGCAATCGCGCTGCGAAGGCGGAGATCGCCATGATCAAGGTCGCCGCACCGAACATGACCTTAAAGGTGCTCGACTGGGCCATTCAAATGCATGGCGGGGGCGGCGTGAGCGATGATTTTCCGCTGGCGGCCTTGTGGGCCGGGGCGCGCACGCTGCGCCTTGCGGATGGTCCGGACGAAGTGCATCGCGAGCAGGTCGGCAAGCTCGAGCTATCACGCTACCGGCCGAAGGCTTGAGAACATGGCGGGTGCGCACTTCAAATTTTGGCCCGATCATGCGATGCATAATTTGATGGCGCCCGCCACCAACTTGTTCTATAACGCCGAAGTTTCGGCACGCCGTTTCCCGAACAAGCCTTTCCTGGTTTATTACGACACGTTGGTGACCTTTTCGGAATTCCACGACGAGGCGCAGCGCGTCGCCGGGTATTTGGAGCAGCGCTGCGGCGTTCGCAAGGGCGACCGTGTGCTGCTCCTGATGCAGAATAGTCCGCAGTTCATGATCGGCTACTACGGCATCTTGCGCGCAAACGCGGTGGTCGTGCCGCTGAATCCGATGAACCTGACGCAGGAAATCCTTCGCTACGCCAAGGATTGCGGCGCAAACGTCATTCTGGTGTCTCAGGAGCTCTATCCGCGCGTGGAGCCGCTGCTCAAGAGCGGCGATCTCAAATTCGTGATCGTTGCCGCATATTCCGACTATCTCAAGAAAGCGACGACCTTGGCGGTGCCGGACTTCATCAGCGCGCCGCGCATCGATTTTGAGGCCGATGGTTTGTCCCTTTGGAAAGACGTGCTGGCCGCCGATTTGAAGCCTGGTCCGCTGACGGCGGGACCTGACGATCTTTGCGTGATGCCGTACACCTCCGGCACCACCGGGCAGCCCAAGGGCTGCATGCACACGCACCGCACCGTGATGCACACCACGGCGGGCGGCATGCAGTGGTTTGGGCTGCAGCCCGAATTCACGCTATTGGCCGTGGCGCCGATGTTCCATGTAACGGGTATGCAGGGCGGTTTGAACGGACCGCTGTTCACGGGCAACACCATGGTGCTCTTGCCCCGCTGGGACCGCGAAGTCGCCGCGCAATGCGTGCAGCGCTACAAGGTCAGCAGCTGGACGGCAATTCCGACCATGATCCAGGATTTCTTTTTGAATCCGAATATCGACAAATACGATTTGTCTTCGATTCGGCGCTTGAGCGGCGGCGGTGCGGCCATGCCCGCGGCCGTGGCGCAACGGCTGGCGAATGTGGGCATAACTTATGTCGAAGGATATGGACTAACGGAAACCATCGGCGCGACTCATATCAATCCTCTGCATCATCCGAAGCAGCAGTGTCTTGGGATCCCCATCTTTGACACAGATGCGCGGGTTATCGATCCCGCGACATTGCGTGAATTGCCGCCGGGTGAGATCGGCGAGATCATCATGCGTGGGCCGCAAGTGTTCTTGGGCTACTGGAATAGGCCGGAGGACACCGCGCAGGTCTTCATCGAGCTGGACGGCAAGCGTTTCTTCCGCAGCGGCGATCTCGGCAGGATGGACGAGGACGGCTATTTTTTCATCGTCGATCGCTTGAAGCGCATGATCAACGCCTCAGGCTACAAGGTGTGGCCGACCGAGGTCGAGTCGCTCATGTATCAGCACCCCGCCGTTCAGGAGGCTTGCATCATCGGCTGCAAGGACGCGCACCGAGGCGAGACGGTGAAGGCAGTCATCGTACCGCGCGCCGAATGGCGCGGTCGCATCGAAGCGCAGACCATCATCGACTGGTGCCGAGAGCACATGGCGGCCTACAAGGTGCCGCGATTGATCGAATTCGTCGATGCACTGCCCAAATCAGGCTCCGGAAAGATCATGTGGCGCGAGCTGCAGGAGCGCGAGAACGCAAAATCAACCTCTCCCACGGCGAGTCCCTCATGAAAGCACTCTTAAGCCGCCAGCCCGGCGGTCCGGAAACACTCACCCTCGAAGAAATCGCAGACCCTGCGCCCGGACGCGGTGAAGTGCGCGTCGCCGTTCGCGCCGTCGGCGTCAATTTTCCGGATCTGCTGATCATTCAGGACCTGTATCAAATCAAGCCGCCGCGGCCATTCTCCCCGGGTGGGGAGCTTGCAGGAGTGGTGGAAGCGTTGGGCGAGGGTGTGACCACCCTCAAAGCAGGCGATCGGATTCTCGTGAGTCCGGTACGCAGCGCCATGGCCGAGAAGGCGATCGCACCTGCCGGCAATTGCTGGAGGATCCCTGACGCCATGCAGTTTGACGAAGCGGCGGCGCTGCTCATGACGTACGGCACATCGCAGCACGCATTGAAGGATCGTGCTCGCTTGAGCGCCGGCGAAACGCTGTTGGTTCTGGGCGCCGGCGGCGGCGTAGGCCTGGCCGCCGTGGAACTGGGCAAAGCCATGGGAGCGCGAGTCATCGCGGCCGCTTCCAGTGCCGAGAAACTGGCATTGGCGCGCGCGCACGGCGCAGATGACGGCGTGCAGTATCCAGTAGGTTCGCTGGACAAGAACGCAGCCCGAGCTCTCACCGACAGTTTCAAGGCGGCCTGCGGAGCGCAGGGCGCCAATGTGATTTACGATGCCGTCGGCGGCGACTATAGCGAATCGGCGCTGCGGGCAATCGCCTGGCAAGGCCGCCATCTGGTCATAGGCTTTACCGCGGGCATTCCGAAGCTGCCGCTCAATCTGCCGCTGCTCAAGGGTTGCGAAATTGTCGGCGTGTTCTGGGGCGAGTTCACGCACCGATTCCCCGCGCAACACGCCGCCAACGTAGCTGCGCTCATGACGCTGTATCTGGATGGTAAAATCAAGCCCGCCGTGACCGAGCGATTTCCGCTCGCGCGCGGCGGTGAAGCGATTGCAAGGCTGGGATCGCGCTCGGCCCGCGGCAAGATCGTCGTTACGGTCTGACGCGGCGCCGTCTCAAGAGGAAATCAAATGGATCTTAAATACAACCCGGAAGAAGAGAAATTTCGCGCCGAAGTGCGCGCATTTTTTGACGCCGAGCTGCCCACCGATATCCGCACCAAGCTGCAGCTCGGGCGGCGCATCTCCAAGGAAGACATGGTGCGTTGGCAGAAAATTCTGTTCCGCAAGGGCTGGGGCGCTCCGAATTGGCCGAAGGCGTTCGGCGGCACCGGTTGGAACATCGTGCAGCAGCATATCTTCGAGGAAGAGCGCGCCGATGCGTGCGCGCCGTCGCAGAATCCCTTTTCCCTGAAAATGCTGGCTCCGGTGATGCAGACCTTCGGTAACGCAGCACAGCAGGAGTATTTCCTGCCGCGAATTCTTTCCGGCGAAGATTGGTGGTGCCAGGGCTATTCCGAACCGGGCTCCGGTTCCGATTTGGCCTCGCTGCGAACCAGCGCCGTGCGCCAGGGCGATCACTACATCGTCAATGGCCAGAAGACCTGGAACACCATGGGCCAATATGCGGACTGGATTTTTTGCCTGGTCCGCACCAGCACCGAAGGCCGTCAGCAGCAGGGTATCTCGTTCCTGTTGATCGACATGAAATCGCCCGGAATCACGGTGCGGCCGATCATCATGCTCGACGGCGAGCACGAGATTAACGACATCTTCTTCGACAACGTCAAGGTTCCGGTGCAGAACCTGATCGGCGAAGAGAACAAGGGTTGGACTTACGCAAAATTCCTGCTGACCCACGAGCGCAGCGGCAATGCAGGCGTCGGCATTTGCAAGCGCGCTTTGAAGAAGCTCAAGGAGATTGCCGGCGAGCAAATGTCGAACGGCCGGCCTTTGATCGAGGACTCGCGCTTCCGCGACCGCATCGCCAAGGTCGAAATGGAACTGATGGCGCTCGAAATCACCAATTTGCGGGTGCTGTCGGCGACGGCGAAGGAGCAGCGCGCACTGGGTCCGGAAGTGTCCGTGCTCAAGATCAAGGGCTCGGAAATCATTCAGAAGCTTGCGGAGCTAAAAATGCACGCCCTCGGGCACGATGCGTTGCCTTATGTGCGCGAGGCGCTCGACATGGACTGGGTCGGTAATCCCTTGCTGGGCGCGCACTATCGGTCCTACGCGCCGCCGATCACCGGACAGTACTTCAATCAGCGCAAGACCACGATCTACGCGGGATCCACCGAGATTCAAAAGAACATCATCTCGCAGATGATTTTGGGATTGTAGAAGAGCACCTATGGAATTCAATTACAGCGAAGAGCAACTGGCGCTGCAGGACACGCTGCAACGCTTTATTTCCCGCGACTATGACTTCGATAAGCGCCGCGCATATTCGGCCTCGCCGCAGGGCTATTCCCCCGAGGCCTGGAGCCAGTACGCCGACTTAGGATTGTTGTCGCTGCCCTTTCCGGAAGATTTCGGCGGCTTGGGCGGCACGGCCGTCGACACCATGCTGGTGATGGAGCAATTCGGCCAGGGGTTGTTGCTCGAGCCGTACTTGAGCACCGTCGTGGCCTGCGGAGGATTGATTCGCGACGCAGGGTCCGATGCGCTCAAGAAGCGGTTGCTGCCGCAGATTGGCGCCGGCACGACAAAGCTGTCACTGGCCGCGTATGAGGCGGCGGGGCGCTATGACCTGTCGTACGTGGGCTGCACAGCGCAAGAAGGCGGTGGCACCTGGCGCTTGTCCGGCCGCAAGACAGTGGTGCTCGATGGCGCCTCGGCCGACTTCTTTTTGGTGTCGGCGCGCAGCGGAGGCAAAATATCGGATCTCGACGGCATATCGTTGTTTCTAGTGCCGCGCGATGCCAAGGGTCTGACCTTGGCCGCGTATCCCACACAGTCCGGAGCGCGCGCCGCGGACTTAGCCTTGGAGAATGTCGCGGTTGGCGCCGATGCGCTGATCGGGGCGGCCGGCAGGGCATTGCCAGTCATAGAGAAGGCGGTCGACCGCGCCATCGCGGCGTTGTGCGCCGAGGCTGTCGGCATCATCAATGCACTCAATCAAGCCACCTTGAATTATCTGAAGACCCGCAAGCAATTCGGCGTCGCCATCGGGACCTTTCAGGCGCTGAAGCACAAAATGGCGGACATGCTGATCGCGGCGGAGCAGGCGCAGTCGATGGCCATCATCGCGGCGGTTCATGCCGATTCCGAAGATGCCGCGGATCGGCATCGCGCCATATCGGCGGCCAAGGCGTATATCGGGCAGGCGGGGCGCCTGGTCGGCCAACACGCCGTGCAGATGCATGGCGGCATGGGTGTGGTGGACGAGCTCATCGTGAGTCACTACTTCAAGCGGCTGACGATGATCGACCTAAGCTTGGGCGATGCCGACTACCACTTGGCGCGTTTCAGCGACACGCTCAAGCCCGCCTAGGCGATCAGCCCGTTTCGTAGAAGATCCTCAGGCCTTTTGGTGCGCGAGTTCCTGCTTGCGCACGTCCTTCTCCATGGTGCGCGAAGCCGCAAACAGCACGGCGGCAGCCGCCAAGGCGAGTATTGGAATGATGTACATCGCGTTGTGCAGTCCGGTGGCTTTAAACGCCTCGGTCATGGCGCTCGCGCCCGCGTCCGTCATCGCCTTGTGGGCGAAGTGATCGCTCAAAGCGCCGGTGGCATACGGCCCCATGCTGGCGCCCAGGATGTACATGAAGCAAAAATAAAGTGCCACTGCAATGCCTCGCAGACGGGGTTCGATCACGTCCTGAATGGCTGCGTACACTGTGGCGTAGTAGACATACATGGTGATGGTGCCGAGCGCCATTAAAATGATGTAGGCCGTGATGGCGCCTTTGGGCTGATTGATCGCTAGAAAAATACAGGGCGCGGCGATTGCCATGGCGGTGGCCGAGAGCACCAACCGGCCGTTGCGCCGTTTGGCGCTCATCTTGTCGGCAAGCCAGCCTCCTGCCAGCAAACCGATCGCGCCCACCGCGCCCACCGAAATGGAGGAGATATAGCTGGCGTTAAGCAGGCTCAGCCCGTGAAAACGCACCAGGAACGCGCTATTAAACGTGTTGATGGCATACATGTTGAAGTTGTGAAAAATGCCGGACATGATGATCCACCACATCGTCGGCAATCCCAACACCGCGGTAAACGCGCCTTTAGTCGCCGTACCGGCGGTCGTCACCACTCGGCCCGGATCCAATGCGCCGCGCACGGGCTCGGGAATACGAAGCGCCATGACCGCAAGAATTACTCCCGGCACGCAGGCAAACAAGAACGCCGCGCGCCAGCTGAATTTCGTCGCGATTGCGCCGGCACTGATATAGGCCAGGAAAATGCCCGCCGGCAGCCCCAACATGAATACGCCCATCGCCTTGGCGCGCTGATTCGGCGGAAACAAATCGCCGATCAGCGATTGTCCCGCCGGGGCGCAAGTGGCCTCGCCCACCCCGACCCCGAGTCGAGCGATGAATATCTGGGCGTAGTTCTGCGCAAAGCCGGTCGCAGCGGTCAACAGGCTCCAAAACAGTGTGCCCAAGGCGATGAGCCGGTTGCGATACCACTTGTCGCTGAGCGTGCCCAAAGGCAGGCCGACAAAAGCGTAAATCACGGTGAAAATCGAGCCGAGAAGTCCCAGCGCGGCGTCGTTCAAGTGAAACTCGAGGCGGATCGGCTCGGCCAGTGCACCGAGCAGTTGGCGGTCGAAAAAGTTGAGCAGGTTGATGGCAAATAAGAGAAACAGGGCGTATTTCGCGCCTGTGGCGGCTTTGGCAATGACGCCGGCCGGCTGACCAGCGGGCGCGCCCCCTTCGAGCGATTGCGGACTCACGGACATCTACTTACTCCCCGAAAGATTGCCGGCTGCCGTCCGATAGTTTGCCGCACAACGCCGCCATGCGCTGACATTTCAACCTAGCGGGCCTCCGGGCGGCGGCATGTGCTCCCAGAAGGCGCGAATTTCGCCGCGTGGATCGTTTTCCAGTTGGGTTGGCGTGCCGAATATCATCGTCGCGCGCGTTCTGGCATCGAACTTCTGCCAAGGCGGTATGCGCGCATTGTTCGGGTCTCCCGTGCGAGCGAACGCGACCCAACTAGAGGACAGCTGATCGGCCACGCGGGCCGCATCGTTGCCGTCGCGCGCTTCTCGGAACGATCCGGACACATCGAGCCCGTGCACGGCCCCATAGCGCCCGCCGAAAGCGGGTGTCGGCCACTCCCATTGGTACATGTAAATGGCGCCTTGGCCCTGCGCTGCCTTCAATTCAGCTTGGCGGATCGCCGAGCGGCGAAAGCCCGCATCGGTGAGCATCATGGCCTGAATCAGATACGGTGATTTTTCCGGATAGTACTTGCGGTACATGCCTAAGATCTCCGTGCCGCGGTCCTTGTAGCGCTTATCGATGAGCGCCTTGAGGTCCACTTCGCTCAAATTGAAATTGGTCAGGCTGAGTGCCGCGTCCTCCAAGGTGGTCGACACGATGAGCGGGATCTGGGCGGACTCCGGCGGTGCCGCCGGGTCGAATGCGTCATGGGTCAGATACTTGCCGTCGAGAACCGGGCCGTTGCCGAGGCCCGGTGTCGCGGCGCCGGCGGCAGCTTGGGCTTCGAGCAGTTGCTGCCACGATACCTTCTGCAAATCTGCAATGCGCGACTTGGGAATCCCAAGCTGCTTGAGCAACGCTTCCGCATTTTGTGTCGCGCGATCCCGCGGCACAAATTTCAACAGCGAACCGCTCTGCACGGCGGCGCGGTGAAACAATCCTTTGGCTGCAGGCGTGGCCAGCATGGTGCTGGTTTTTGCACCGCCCCCCGATTGGCCGAAGATCATCACGTTGCCGGGGTTGCCGCCGAAATTTTCGATGTTGTCGCGCACCCATTCGAGCGATGCCGTGAGATCCATGATGCCGGCGACACCCGCGTATGCAAATTCCGGAGGCGCTCCCAAGTCGGCAAGATGCGTATAGCCGAATGAGGCCAAGCGATGATTGACCGTCACAACCACCACATCGCCGAAACGCGCCAGCTGCGCACCGTCGTAGCCGATGGCGTTGCCTGATCCTGTGGTGAAACCGCCGCCGTGAAAGGACACGAGCACCGGACGCTTGGCGCCATCTTTGAGGCCCGGTGTCCAGATGTTGAGGGATAGGCAGTCCTCGCCCATGCCGCCCGGCTGGTAATCCCAATGAATCATCATGGCGTAGTCGGAGCGCAAATCCGCGGCCGCTTGCGGGCTGATTTGGCCGTGCGCCAAGCATTCGCGCACGCCTTTCCATGCCGCCGGCTTCTTAGGCGGCATGAAGCGATTTCGTCCGGCCGTCGAAGCGCCATAAGGGATGCCCTTGAACTCCTTGATGCCCGCGCTCTGATTGCCCTGCACCTTGCCGTAGGCCGTATCGGTCTCGACGAATATGCCGCCGCTCGAGCTGCCCGCCAGCGGCCGAGAGGGCGAGGGCGCCTGCGCATCAGCCGCGCTCGCTGCCAGTGAGGTCACGGATGCCGCCGCCAGTGTCAGCGCCGAGGATTTCAGGAATTCGCGCCGGCTGGTCGGATCTTTCTGTCCAGTGGAAGATTCATCGCTCATGGCAAGCCCCTATGAAATGCAAAGTGCGTGATTCCAAAAAAAACGGCGGGTTTTTCAGGCCCGCCGTTATCTTTCTTAAACTCCCAAGAGTTTGAGCTACTTAAATTTCACCCGCGCCGTGAGCCCGAAGGTTCGCGGAGCGCCCAGATAAGAAGTGATGGTGTCAAATTGGAATGGAGAGTCGAACGCCACCGCGTAATAGTATTTGTCCGCGAGGTTCGCGCCCCATGCCTCGATTGCCCACGACTCGTCCAGTGCGCCGAATCCGATGCGCGCGTTGAGCAAGCCGAAGCCCTCCTGAATCTTTCTCGGATCCAGATCCGATCCGGTGTTGTAGGAGGAGTTGTACTTCTCTTCCACGCTGGTGCGGATTCCCAAACTCCCTGACACCGGCAACAAGTAGCTCGCCGAGAGAGCACCGGACCATAGCGGCGCGAACGACAAACGGTTGTTGTCGCGCGCCGTGCAGCCATTTCCCGGACCGCCGCAGAAGTCAGGCAGCGCATTGCCGAAGTCGTCGATATTGGTCAGGTCCTGTGTGATACCGCCCGCGATGGTCAGGCCGGTGATCGGCGTCGCCCACGCGAAGTCCACGTCCAAACCCTTCGATACCACCTTGTTAAGAGACGTCACGACGAACTGGATGCCGGTGAACGTGTTGAGCTGGAAATCCGTGTACTTCTGATAGAACAGAGAGGCATTCAAGCGCAGCGTCTTGTCGAACAGCGTTGTCTTGATTCCCAC
>DASXOY010000004.1:0-142703 GCA_036493935.1 Steroidobacteraceae bacterium
TACGCCTAGCCGTACACCGAAACGTCCAGCAATCCCAGCCACGGCTCATTGCGATAGGGACTCGTCACCAACTGCGCGGAGGTTCCGCCGCCGCCATTCGGCGAGGCGCAATGCCCCGGTATCTGCGTAATGCCGCTGAAGAGCTTGAGCGACGGCCCCTTGACGAACGACCCTATGGCATCAACCCTTTTTTTAGTGAAGGGTTTCAAAAAGATATTGATCGCGGTAGCCACCCACTGCGGCATGGCGTAGCCGACGCCGGAGTCGATGTACGAGTCGATTGTTCCTTGTCGGCAGGGAAAGGCAATGTCAGCCGCTCTTAAGATCGTGCCGGTGAATCGCAGTCCGCCATAGACGCCGGTCGCAAATCCGAAACCGCCCAATCCCGCCATGGCACGGATCGACGATCCCAACACCAAAGAGTTGATGCCTACCGACACGCCCAGGACAGTATTCCCGAGGTCAGCGTTGGCATGCACCTCCGCCGGTACGCTGGCTCTACAACTGCCATGCCAACATCCGGCAACGACACCGCCGGAGAAACCGTAATCACCCTTGGCGTTCAACACGGAAGTCCTGGCGCTGAAGCCGGTGGAGATCGAGAATGACTGCGCGAAGGTCAAGGAGAGCGGGACGGGACCTCCTAACGGAATGCTGAGGTCAATCGGAATATAGAGTGTCTTGTGAATATTGACCTGGAAGTTCTGCGCGGCGGAGGCATCCATGGCCAGCATCACTCCGGCAGCACCCTTGAGTTGCAGACCGAATACGTCCGGCAGGCCGTTCTTGAAGCTTAAGAAAAAGCTTAAGCCCGAATTGCGAATACTGATTTCGGCGCGCGTCTTGACGCTCAGGCCGTTCTGGTTGTATTTCAGCTGCATGCCGACGCCGCCCGAGGTCGCGTACACGCTGGATGTCATATCCTGAATGTCCACGCTCTGCACCGCATTGACGTCCTGCACGTATTGCGTGGGTATCTGCGGCGTGGTCAATAGCTGCGCCTTGAGAAGCCGGCCCGCGCCCGCGTCGTCCATGTGCATGATGGGCGGGGCGTAGAGATCCGAGGTCTTGGTTGCATCGGCCGGCGGCGGTTCCGGATAATCCGGTGCTGAGTACGCGATCACACTGTCGAGAGCGATGGGCCCGTCATAGGCGAAGTTGCCGTTCTTGATGATCTCGCCCAGTGTCACGGGCCCTAAGATGACCGTGACGCTGTCGCCATCTTTCTTGAGCGCGAGCACGCGGCCGACTGCGCGCCCGGTGGCGAACACGATTTTGTCTTCCTGGAAATCACTCACCTGCGGCGCGTTGGCATCAAAGGTCCAAGACATGCCGTCCCCGGCAATCGACTTGATGGCCTTGTCGCCCTGCTCCATGACGATGACGTTGGGCTGGTACTCGACGCTCGGGTCGCGCTTCGGCGCAATGCCGAACTTCACTTGAGTGGGCGTCAGTGTATGCGGGTCGATCGGCGCCGTGATGGTCGCGCCAGGATGCAGGCGCAGGTCGAACATGTCCTGCAGCTTGCCGGCATTGAACGCCGCTTCCAGTTGCGCATCGGCGGCGGACGCGTTTGCCGCGGTCGCAGCAGTTGCACCCGGGGCGCTCGATGCGGGCGCCGGCTTCTTCGCACAACTGGCCAAGGCGACCCCTAGCATCACTGACAGGGCGGACAGAAGAATTTTTTTGTTGTACTTGCTCATAGGGGCACGACTTCCGAAACGCATGGAATTACAGCCGGCTACAGATCGCGGCCATGAGTGCTTTGGCCTTCTCGTAATCGGCGGATTTGAGATCCATGCCGACCAGGACGTCTCCTTTGACTGCCATCAATTGCGTGCCATGCATCAAAGTGGCGTTGTCCCAGGGACCTTTGAGAGTGCTGTCGGTCTTGAATCCAATCTGAGTCGCGGCGCCGGGCGCGGCACCCGCATCGCTGCCGCCGACCATCTTCATCAAGCCACCGATCAGTGCGGAGGTCTGCGGATCCTGCGGAATGGAATTGAGGCCGTTCATGGGAATGTTGCCGCCCATCACGGATCCCATGGTCGCCGGTCCGTTCTTCAGCATGTTGTAGTTCTTGAGTCCACCTTCCCAAACATACTCAACGTGGTAGCTGCGCAGACCCTGCGGCGTTGTAACGCGATACTCGCAGCTGTTCGCATCAGAGCCCGCGGTCGGGGCACCCGCGAGCTTGCCGACGGCCGCTTCCACCGCCGCCTGCGCCACCACCGTGCACGCTGCCCCGTGAGCCTTCGCTTTCGGCGCGTTCATCGCGGCGCGGGCGCCGTCATAGGCGAGAGGATGATTGAAGCGCGGTACCGCCAGCCTCGCGATGGCGACCGCTTCGTCCTCGCTGCCGCTGGCGCCGCTCATGTCGATGATGACGCCCTGATCGCCCTTGGTGATGAACAAGCTACCGCCCGGTATCCAGTTGGCCTTGTCCCATGGACCCTGCGGTCCTTGCGCAATGACGCGATGCGTTTGCGCCGCGAGACCCGGTTGGTCCGACTTCTCGAAGACGCCGCCCAAGGTGTTCGGCACGGAATCGGTGATGCTGCCTGCCTGGGCTGCGCCTGAGGCGTTCCAGAGGAGCGAGAATTGCTTGCCGCCCGTGCCGCGATAGACGCACGACGCGCCGCGGGAATTGGCGGCGCCGTTGTCATCGGCCCTAAAGGGGGGCGTGGCGAGTTGGCCGACGTAGCTCTGCGCTTCGTTTGCCGAAAGCAGCGTGCAAGGATCGGTGGCAGCGCCGGCCCTCGCCAGGGAGGTGAGCAACATGGCCGCCAGACCTAAGGCGGTAGCGGTAGTTCGGACATGGGATTGAGCGCGCATCAAAATCTCCCGGTAATCGAATCGGCACAGGCCAATTCACTTGGATCTGTTGAGAAGAACCGGAAGGCGTCGAAAAACCCGCCAATCGAACCCGAATCAAAGCTTTTGACAACTGCCCACGGAATGGCAATAAGGTAGGTATGCCTAATCCTTCAGCTTCGGCGTGGCCGGAATTGCCGCTCGTGGAATGGCGCAGTACCTACGCCACCCTCCACATGTGGGCACAGATCGTGGGCAAGACCCGGCTGGCACTGGCACCGATGGAGAACCATTGGTGGCAGATCGCGCTTTATGTCACTGCCCGTGGATTGACGACATCGCCAATGCCCCTTGGGCGTAGCGCTCTTGAGATTCAGTTCGACTTCCTCTCGCATCAGCTGCTTTTTCAGGCGAGCGATGGCGCTGCGCGCTCGTGGCCGCTCAAGTCCATGACCGTGGCGGACTTCTACGCGCGCTACATGAACACTTTGCGCGAGCTCGGCGTCAATCCCACGATCTACGCATCGCCCGTGGAAGTGCAGACCGCGATCCCGTTCCCGCAAGATCGCGAGCACGCCACTTACCAGGCGGAAGCTGCGCAGCAATGTTGGCGCATACTTTTAAGCACCGAGCGCGTCATGAAGATTTTTCGTGGCCGCTTTCTGGGGAAGCAAAGTCCCGTGCATTTCTTTTGGGGTAGTTTTGATCTCGCGGCCACGCGCTTCTCTGGGCGGACGGCTCCTCGACACCCGGGCGGCGCCCCTCATTGTCCGGACCGCGTGATGATCGAAGCGTATTCGCATGAGTGCAGCAGCTGCGGCTTCTGGCCCGGCGATGAAAATTCGGACGCTTTCTTTTACTCCTACGCCTATCCCGAACCGGCCGGCTACGCCGCGCGCGGCGTGGAAACGCCGGCCCGCTACGACACGAGGCTGCGGGAATTCGTGTTGCCTTACGAGGCCCTGCGCTCCAGCACGGCACCCGAGGACCTGCTGCTGCGCTTCTTTCAGACCACGTATGAGGCTGCTGCGGATCTCGGCCATTGGGACCGCGGGAGCCTAGAACGGCGGACCCCAAACGAACACTGGCCCGCGGTTTCTGGCTAGCATGTTTTCTAGCAAATTCAATCTCTTGCACTCGACTTGATCGATTAGTCAAATTGTGATTTGATTGATCAATCCAATGGAGTGCCGATGCAGCAGGAACCCACGCGTGACCGGTTGATCACCACCGCACTTCGACTATTCGGCGAGAAGGGCTATCAGTCGACCAGCGTCGCCGATGTGCAGCGTGAATCCGACTGCCACAGCGGCAGCTTCTATCACTTCTTTCCTACCAAACAAGATTTGCTGCTGGCCGTTCTCGAGCGCTATCGCTCCGCAATCGTGCCGATGCTGATCGAACCTGCGTGGGCGGGTATCGATGACCCGATCGAACGCATCTTTGCCTTGCTCGCCCGCTATCGAATGCTGCTGGAAATATCCCACTGCACTTACGGCTGTCCGATCGGCAGTTTGGCCCTGGAGCTGCACGAGCCCGACCCGGAGGTGCGGCAGCTGCTCGCGGACAACTTTACCGGCTGGATCGATCAGGTGGAAAACTGCCTGATCGGTGCACGCAAAACACTGGGTCGCGGGTTTGACGCACGGCGCACCGCCGGCTTCGTGCTGACCGTGATGGAAGGTGCGGTGATGCAGGCTCGCACCTATCGCGATCTTCGGCCGTTCGACGCCGCGGTTGCAACGCTGCGCGAATACTTCAACACCCTACAACGCGCCGCCGCGCGCGAGGAACTCGCATGAATTTTGTTCGCTACCTTGTCTCTTTCGGCGCATTGACCTTTTGGTGCGCGGGCAGCGCATGCGCCGCTGATTTTCCTAATGTGCACGATGAGTCGTACGCGGAATCCAACGGCAGCCGGGTGCTCAAGCTCGAGATTCAAATCGATGCGCCCGCGGATAAGATCTGGAAACTCCTCATCGATGCAAAAGGCTGGCGCAGCTGGGCGGTACCCGTCGCCTGGGTCGACTTCGGCATTGGCGGCACGGTGGAAACGAGTTATTCCGATAAGGCCGTTCGTGGTCAAGCCGGCAACATCAAGAACTCGATTGTGGCTTACGTGCCCGAGCAGCTGCTCGTGCTGCGCAATGTTCAGGCGCCGCTTAATTTTCAACATGCCGAGGACTTTGGCAAAACCGTCACAGTGATCAACTTGCGGCCGATTTCAAAAGACCGCACGCAAGTCGAGCTGGATGGGGTCGGATTTCTGAATGCCCCGGCATTCGACACCCTGTTGAAGCAATTTCGCTATGGCGACTCTTGGACGCTGGAACACTTAAAGCGCGCCGCCGAGCACGGGCCCATTGATTGGGCCGAGGAAGAGCGCTCGAATCCGCCCAAACAGTCTAAGTAATTCAGTCCGCGAGCGGTGAGGGGCGAACCTGGAAGTGCACCACCAGAGGCTTCATGCCCTTGCCGCCTTCCTTGTGCCAGGGAGTGCGATCGCCGCTCGTAATCCACAGTCCCCGCCCTTTCCAGCCGGCAGCCGCATCATCGATTCGTCCCTCCAGGCCCTTGGCATAAAACCCCAAGGGATAGGGAATGCGCAGCGTCACGAACTTGCCCTCGATGAGCGCATGCACGCCGTCAAAGAGATTTCCGGTGGCAATGGGCACGTTTGACCCCAAGCCCAAGGTGTTGTGCTGATCCACCCAGGTGTAATAGCTCGACTCGACGCTCATCTGCGGCACGTTCTGGAAACCCGGGCCCGGCAGGCGATGAAAGCTCCAGCCTTCGGGACAATGATTCCCCGTTGCGCTCGGACCGTTGAGCGGGCCTTTGCATTTGCGCCGGTCGAACTGGCCTAAATCGCCGCTCGCCAAGGACACCCACACGACCCCGTTGCGATCGATGTCGGCACCGCGAACGCCGAAGCCGGGTGCCGGCACGTTGTAGATCTCGCTCAAGCGAGTGCGCGGATCGAAACGCACGAGTGCGCCGGGATAGCGGAACGCGACCGAACCCCAGACGCTGCCATCGGCGGGATTCGGCATCACCGCATAGAAGCTCACTGCCACGCGTTGATCCCGGGCCGGGTCTGTGGGTTGACCGGGTTCGGTCCAAGCATCCAGCTTGCCGTTGCCGTTGGTGTCGAGCACGAAGGGCGCCCAGCCCTGCGAGGCGGCGGCATCGCCGCTCATGTCGAATTTTTTGGTGTCGAGCCAGCCCACCACTTCGCGGCCGCCGCTGGTCCACAGCGTATCGTTCGCGTCCTCCGAAAACTGCAGATGATGCGTGCCGAAACAGGTATCCACAAATACGTACTTGCCGCTTTTCGGCTCGTATACCGCGAGCTGCCGGTCCGAAGTGCCCAAGGGAAACGCCATGGCAAAAGGAAGCGCCGAGCCCTGCTTGCAGAATGCCGGGTTCGCCGGCGCACGGATTCGCGCCGTGTACCAGACACGTCCCGATGCATCCAACATCGGATTGTGCGCAACGGCCCGGCTGTCCCAGATCCGCTCATCACCCCAATAGGGCGACGGCTGTATCACCGGATCGTCGTGCGTCGTCGGCGTGTCGGCATCGCGCACCGGAGCCTTGAACGTGGTCGCGGTATTGTGCTCGGGATCCAGGATCGGGAAATTATCCGTGCTCAGTTCCGGAGCGCCATACAGCCGGCCATGGGCGTTGACGCTCGGATTGCGCCGATCGGTTCCGGATAAATCGTGCAGATATGACTTGCCGTCCGCCCAGTCGCGCACCGTCGCGACGACGTTGCGCTCGATGCCGCTCGGCCGCGCAGGTTTCGCCGACGGCAATTCGCCGGCGGCAATGCGGTCGGTCCAATCCGCAAGGTATTGCACCGGCACGCCCGCGAGCGCGCCCTGCACGATGTTGATCATTTGTCCGCCGGCCTGCCCCGACTGCAGACGCCGCAGCCACGCCTGCTTGGACGAGGTGAAAGACCCCAAGGATTTCGGCAAGGTGCGCGTGGCCAGATTGCCGATCTGATGGCAACCGACACAGCCCATGTTTTTCATCCACATCAGATACCCGTTGCGGCCGCCGGCAATCGACTTCAGCTCCGCTTCCTCGGGAATTTTCATCATCGCGTACCAATAAGCGGCCGGATAGGCCGAAGCGGCCGTCGCCGCATCGGGCGCGATGCGCGCGGTGAGATCGAGCGTGTGCCCGGGAGCGGCATCGACTTTGATCGAGTCGGCGAGCCCATAGCCGCGCACCCAGACACGATACTTGGCGTTCGGCAGCTCGGGAATGAGATAGCGTCCGGCCTCGTCGGTCACCACGATCTTGGCGAAGCGCGTTTGAAAATCTTGTGTCTCGGCGATGACCCAGACGCCGGCTTCCGCGCCGTGGGCGCTGGTTACGGTGCCCCGGATTTCGTCGGTTGCCGGTTGCACATCGGCGCCCGCGGCCAAGGCGCCGCTCGCACAGGCCAGCAGCGCCGGCAACATCCCGATACGTCGGCCCCACTTCGGTAAATTCATGCGACCTCCGCCAAAGCGCCCCGCATAATAAGATCCTGTTTCATTTTGCCTTCAGCTGCGCCTCGGGGAAATACAATCCGAGCAAACGCCGCTGCCACCAGACACCCTTGGCTTTGTCTTCACTGCTGGTGAAGGTGTATGAGTAAAACTGCGCACGGATGTACTGCGGCGGTGCACCCGGAAAAGGATTCTTCTCGAGCAGCGCCGTCACCGTAGGCTCATTCTTGAGCAGACGCTCCAGGAAACGCTGAAACCATGGCAGCCGGCGCGGATCATCGAGGGAAGCAAACCACATCTGCCAATCCAGGCGCGGCTGGTGCGGGATGTTCCAGGGCGGCCGGCGATTTACATCGCCCGGTTTGTAGCGGAACGCGTACTCGCGCCACTCCACGCCATCGCGCGAACCTTCGATGACAATTTCGTTGCGCTCGGTCGTCATCACCGAAAACAAACCGTAGCTGCTGACCAGCCGCAAGGGCTCGATCAGTTGGTCCACGGCGCGCGCGAACGCCGGCGGCGTGCCGCCGAATCGCGCATCCATTTCCACCAAGCTGCAAAACACCAACAAAACTCCCGTTACCGCAACCGGGCGCGACACGCGCTTGGTTGCGGGAGGCGCTTGGCGCGCCGACACCACCCGCACCAGCGCGCGCGGCAGAATCTTTTGGATTGCCGCATCGTCGAACAACAGCAGGCACAGCAGCATGGTCTGAAGATTGAACCAGTTATAATTGCCCGTGATTGATATACAGCTTTGCAGCAGCAGAATGCCGATGGCGGCACCGAAGCGCAGACGGCGCGGACAAAAAATCACAAAAGGTAGCAGCAGCTCGATGAAGAATAGCGCCCCGGTGCCGAAACGCAGCATGCTTGCCGGTAAATGCGCGGCATACCAGGCCAGGGGGGTGGGCAACGGTTGAGTGAAGAAGTGGTACGACAGCGCCGACAGGTTCCACCAATTCGGATCGCCGCTTAAGAGCTTGACCATCCCTGACATGAACATGAAACGGAACAGCAGCCAGCGCAGCAGCCAAATGCCCGGCCGCTGCGAGAAACTCAAGAGCAGCGCCAGGAATCCGGCCTCCAGCAGAAACGTGTCCCATTGGAAGGACATGAAAGTCTGCCCCGCATAGAGCAGCGATAGATACAGAACGAACAGCACGCCTAAGCACACACGCGGCAGCACATTGAACACCAATAGCAGCGAGAGACCCGCACCCGCCCAGCACACGGATTGAATCGCCAGATCACTGTCATTGATCCAAAACAACATGGGCATCACGTAGAAACGCACGGCGCCGGCACGGCTGCCGATGGCATCCACCAGCTCGGACACGGGCAAAATGCCTTGGCTGCCGATCAACCCGACCGCCTGCACGCCAAAGGAGACGAAAGCCGAGAGATAAATCAGCCCGAACAGGCGCAGGAATAGGAAGGAGGCAAGCTCGTAGCGTGGCGGCTCGTGTTCTTTGCCCCAGAGCATCAGGCTCGGACGGTAAAACGCCGATCGGTGCGCGGCAATGAAGGCATAAACCCATTCGGCCAGCGCCGCGAAGCCGGGTAGCCTTTTATACAGCGTGAGCCAGAAGCCCTTGCCGGGCGCATGGCTCAAGGTGAGAAAGCTCGCCTCGGCGTTGCCGGCACGGCGCCCGTCCGGCCACAGGTATTGCACTCCGCGCTGAAAGTCGGCGATCGGGATTTCTGGGTGCTGCGCCGCGACCTCTTGATAGGGCCTGTAGTCGACGCTGTCGCCCGTGAGCTTCTGCCAATATCGCGCCCAGTAGACGCAGAACGCACAATCAGCGTCATACACCAAAAGGGGCCGAGAATCGGTCGGCGGTTTGTCTTGCACCGGGCTTTGCCTCTTAAGCCCGCGCCGCTTAGAAATTCAAGAGTTCGGGGGTACGGCTCTTGAAAGGCTCGACGTGCATCTCAGCCCGCAGGTCGGCAATCGAGCGCCCGAGCAATTTATGCCACTCGACCGACATCAGCGGGGGCGCCCTGCGGCCATGGCGCCAGCCCTCAGAAATCAGCGCGATGAATTGATCGATAGCCACCACGGGACGCAGGCACATCATGGTCGTGGTTGCCGCCAGAAACCGGGTTGAATAATTTTGTCCGAACTGTGCCAGCTGAAAGCCGGAAATCGCGACCTCGCCCTGGGCGGTGAAGCCGAATCCGGCGAACAAATGCCACACATCGTGCAGCTGCAGGATGCGGCGATTGGTTCGATTTTGCGCCGCGAATACCGGCGGCAGCATCACATCGTCGGGATTGATCACCTCCAGGTCATAGCCTTTGGAAGTGAGCATGTCGAGCAGATTGGTCCCTAAGCTGTCCTTCGGCCAGTTACGCAAATCGTTGGTGGTCATGCGCACTTCCGGTTGCTTGAGCAATGTGCGCACATCCTCGTGCAGGTAATGGGCACGCTCGCAGCGCATCAGCAGTTCCGCGTCATAGTGCATGCCGATCACGACGACCCGGCCGGTAAAATCGAGCGCCTGATCTTTGGGCGGGGCGGCCGATGGGGCTGCAGGCTCGGCATCGACGACGCTCCAGAATGCATCCCAGACCGCCCGCGGGGTGCACCAGGCCTGCTCCGAATCACGGCTCTGCGGTGCCGAAATCCAAGGCAGCCGCTGCAGAGCGGCACCGCGCTCCGGCTCCTCAAGATCCAACCAGGCATTCGCGATGGCGTCGAAAATCGCAATTTGGCGCTCCGGCTGCACGAACGCGGCATGCGCCATCAGCGCGGCCGCGGCGAGCGGCGGCGAATCGAGCGGCGGCACGCCGGTGCGGGACCAGAGCTCGAAATCCTCGCGAAACTTCGCTGTCGTCAGTGCCATGGCCGTTCCCTCCAAGCTGCCGCTTAGGGCTTGTATACTAAGCCGCCGGAGCCGAATTATAAGGAGTTACCCGCCGGCGGGGGTGATCAATGCCATTTCCGTCGCCGGCCGCGCGATCGCCTGCATGAACCTTAAGCCAATCGGCTTCGCCACCAAGCTGGTATACGGTTTCGGCACCGTCGCCTACGGCATCAAGGACAACGGTTTCAATTTCTTGCTGCTGATTTTCTACAATCAGCTGCTGGGGCTGCCGGCACAGCGGGTGGGCTTCGCCATCATGATCGCGCTCATCATCGATGGCTTCGTGGATCCTTTGATCGGGCATATCTCGGACCGTTTCCATTCGCGTCTCGGCCGTCGGCATCCTTTCATGTATGCCTCTGCGCTGCCGTGCGCGGTGGTCTTTTACTTTTTGTGGAACCCACCGACCGGGCTTAGCACCGGCGCGCTGTTCTGGTACCTGCTTCTCACGGCGATCGTGGTGCGCATCTTGATCGCCTTGTATGAGGTCCCTTCGGCGGCGCTATTGGCGGAGCTCACCGAAGACTACGATCTTCGCACGTCGCTGGTGGCGTACCGGTTCTTCTTTGGCTACTTGGGCGCGGTGCTCATGGGCGTAGTCGCCCTCTCGGTCTTTTTGCGCCCGACGGCTGCGCAGGCTGTGGGGCTGCTCAACCGGGCCGGCTACCACGGCTATTCCATCGCTGCCGCCGTATGCATGTTCGGATCGATTCTGATCTCGACCGCGGGAACGCATCACTACATTCCCTATCTGCGTGCGCCCCCGCCGAAGCGGCCTTTTGATCTTAAGCAAGAGGCGCGCGAAATTCGTGCCGCGCTCAACAACCGCCCATTCCTGGCCACAATCGCCTGCGGCGTGTTCTCCAACATGGCGTTTGGCCTCGTGGCTACCTTGAGCGTGTACTTCTATACCTATTTCTGGGAACTCACCGCTGATCAAGTTTCCCTGCTGCTGCTCTCGGCCCTGGTTTCAGCAGGGGCTGCGCTCGTGGTGGCGCCGATGGTCACCAAACGGCTGGACAAAAAGCGCGGCGCCATCGCGGCATCCTTGATCACGGTGGTGCTGGCGCCCCTGCCCCTAGTTCTGCGCCTCGGTGGTTGGTTCGTGGGCAATGCATCGCCGGCACTCATGCCGATCTTGCTGATCTTTACGTTGGTGCTCGGCACCCTGACGGTGGTCTCCGGTGCTTTGGTGACTTCCATGCTGGCGGACACCGTGGAAGAGAACGAAATCCGCACGTCGCAAAGAACAGAAGGCTTGTATTTCGCGGCCGCCTTTTTCGTGCAAAAGTGCGTCTCCGGCTTGGGTATTTTTGCGGCGGGTCTCATCCTCGCCTGGGTCAAATTTCCGGAAGGCGCAAAACCAGGGCTGGTGCCGCCGCTGGTATTGCGAAACCTCGCGCTAGCTTACATACCGTTCGTGGTGGTGCTGCTGGCTATTTCGATTTTCTGCATCACGTTCTATCGGATCGGGCGCGCCACGCATAATTCGAACCTGGCGCTGCTGCACGCCAAGAGCAACTAAGGAACTCAGCGCTTGCCGGACGCCTTGCGGTGCCGATCTTCTAGTTGCATAGTCGTTTCGCCGCGGGGTTTCGTTACATCTCACAGACGTTGAAGACGAATGCTGCGCCAGGTGGCCGGGGTGTGCCTGAAATCCACGGCCTCGCCGTCCGCCATGAAAAAAAGACCCGGTTCGAGCTCAAAGTTCAAGCGCTTTTCATCAAAATACAAATACCCATTCTTTCGATGCACCGAGACCGTTTTGGCGCGCTGACCCCATTGCTCGATCGCATACTGACCCACAAAGGCATCCCAGGACGAAGAATCGGGCCCGGCGGGGTCATTTGGTCCGTCGTTGTAATCGAGGCTGTTCTCGCCGATGAAGCATTCGAAGTGAGCGGCTTCGCCTTGGGTCCCGGCAAAGTAGCGATACGTCACCGCATCGCCATCGGCGGCGGCAACGAAGGCATCCGTCGGCGAGCTGAATTGCAGCGGTGTCGATGCGGACTTCACTTTCATCGTTAAAGTGCCGTCTTCCAATGTGATCTCGGCGGGCGCGGAACGTCCTAAGTAATTCCCCACCAAGGATTTGAGGCGGCTTTCCTGCGGTTGAATGATCGGCAAATTTCGTGCCGGCACCCGGGCGCGGCGCGCACCGTATCGCCGCGCCAAGATGCCGTCCAGCAGTCCCTCACCCATCCGGTACGGCGCGGACGTCGGCCGGTTGAACATCGCCGCCCAGCCGAGCTGCGCTTCCGGACAATAGCTGAAGACACAGCCGAAACCAAAGCCTCCGCCGAGGTGATTGAGGACGCGAATCGGCGAATCGCCGTAGCACAGTTCAGTTCGAATGACGCCGAGGCCGTAGTCGCCGCCCAGCGAGAAGCTATGCATGTCCTGCCACAATGATTCTCTGAGCAAGGTCTTATCGCCGGCCCGGCCTCGGTTGAGCTGAAACGCCAAGTACGCGGCCATGTCGCGCGCGCTGGTGTACACGCCGCCCGACGGGATCAGGGGCGTCTTCAAAGGAACGGAGATGTAGCCTTTTTCATGACCGACCGCTCGATCTTTGCGCGCGGCATACACTTCAGTGGCGACGGTGCTGTCGGCCATATTCAAGGGTTCGAAAACCATCGTCCGCAAGCAATCGGCAAACGGGCGCCGGCAAGCCAGCTGCAAAATGTAGCCCGCGACATCGATGCCTAGATTGGAATAGCGATAGCGCTCTCCGACCGGATATCGCAACCAGGTCTGCGAAATACTGAGAATGTGTGCCTCGAAATCCGGAAAGGCGGGATCGTAGTTATTGCCGACGGGCGCTTCATGCGTGAATCCGGCACGATGACCCAACAGCAAGCGCAGCGTCATTTTCTCCTGCGGCTCGGTTTCGAACCGGCTTTGCACCGTGAAATTCGGCAAATACGCCGTGATCGGCCGGTCGAGATCGAGCAAGCCGCGTTGCACGGCCAGCATGATCGCCGTGGCCGTAAAGTTCTTTGACGTCGACTGAATACTGAAAATCGTGCCGCTGCCGACCGGGCGTTGCGTCTGCCGGTCGGTAACGCCGAATCCTTCGATCCACGCCGGTTTGCCCTCGTAGAGCAGGCACACCGCCGCGCCCGGCACGTCGTCCTTGGCCAAAGTCGCGAGTATGTTCTCGCGCTCGCGCGCGATCAGCGGCTGCAAATCGGCGGGCGCTTGTACGGGCGAACCCGCCGCCGCGCCGCGCGGCATGAGCGAGGCCGCGGCGGTCATGCCTGCGCCGGCCAAAAAAGAACGTCGTGTGGTCTTGTCCATCATTCACCCAATATGTGATGTGCGGTTGCCATGCCGGTCGCCAACGCCGCGTGCACCGTGCCCCAGTGGCCCGAGGTATCGGTGTGCTCACCGGCAAAAAACAAAGTGTCCTCGACGGGGAGGCGCATCTGCTCCGGTGCGTCCATCGCGCCCGCAGGTACATAGCTGTACGCGCCGCGCGAGTATGGGTCTCGCTGCCAGTCGTGCAAATGCCAACTGACGAGCCGGCTGCGAATATCCGCGGCTGCCAGACCAAAGACACGCGCCAGGGTGCCCAAGGCTTGCTCCAGCAGCGCGCCCGCATCGCCACTTGGCTGCACGAGCCGGAGCAGCGCAGCGGCCTTCGGCCCTCCCGCCCATGCGGTGAGCATCGGTGTTTCATGCGGCATGGGTGTCCACCAGGTCGATGGTCTCTCCGACGGCGTAAAAAGAAAACTTAGGTCAGGATGCGCAACCCAGAACTTGTCTTGGAACACCAGGCTCAAGCGCAGCACCTCGCCCATCGCCATGCGACTCGCCTGCTCGAGCACCGCATTCGGGCGCGGAACAAACTCGATGGCCTCGGCATGAAGAACCCCCAAGGGCACGGCGATTAGTGCCTGCTTGGCATGAACTTGAACCTCTCCTCTCACACCCCGCGCCTGCACACGGACATCGCGATGCCGCCAGCCGATTTTCTCCACGGCCGCACTCAGCTCAAGCTCGCCGCCGGCGCGGGCGAATTGCTGCGCCAAGTACTCAGGAATCTGCGCATAACCGGCGTCAATGCGGAACAGCCGATCGGTGTTGATGGCCTCTTCGGCCCGCTGCTGTTTGACCAGCGCAGCGACCGAGATGCGATTCTGGTCCGCGGCATTGAAGCCCTCGACATAATTCGTTGCGGCTTGCGCCGCGGATCCTTTGATGCCCGCCACGTTGAGATATTCGGCAAAGGTCATATCCGAGCCGTTCCGTTTCTTCTCCTGCCAATGCATCATCTGGTCGAGCACGCGTTCAGCGTCGTGGTGTTGCTCGCCTGTGCCTTGGAGCCGGCCGTCTGCATAGTAGAGCGATGTGCCTCCCAGCTCATAGGTGCTTAAAGTCGCCTCATGAATGAGCGACCAGGTCTCCGGCGGCAGCCCGTGAATAAATTCCGCACCGAGTTCAACCGGTATGGCGCCGCCTGGAAGCGAAACATGGCGCGTCCAGATGCGGCCGCCGATCCGATCGCGCGCTTCCAAAATAATCACGCGCCGGCCGGCCTCTGCGAGCGCGCGGGCTGCAATGAGGCCGGCAACCCCCGCGCCGATGACCACCACGTCGTATCTTTTCGCGTTCATCAAGCTTTAAAAAACGCACGCGCGCTGCGCGCCCGCCCTATGTGACGTAATCCTCTCTTTAGAGTTCATTACAAGTGTCAACCAATTGTGAAGCGAGGCGTTTTTGTACGCATATGGCGCTCATTACATCGCCACGCAGCCGATCTGAAGCTGCGCATTCGGTTAAACCTACAATTTAGGAGATGACATGATATTTAAATCTAAAATGTTCATCCTTGCGAGTCTGTGTAGCGCAGCGTTCGGTTCTTCGATGGTGATGGCGCAAACCGTTCCCGACCATCCCCGCGTGAACGAAGTCAATCAACGCCTCGACAATCAGCAGGCTCGCATCAATCAGGGCCTGGCAAACGGCACGATGAACGGCAAGCAGGCCGCGCGCGATGAAGCGCACGATGCCAATATTGCGAAACGCGAAAGCGTGGATGAGGCCAAGCACAACGGCCACTTAACCAAGGGCGAACAGCGGCGCTTGAACAAGTCTGAGAACCGCAATAGCCGCCGCATCTATCGTCAAAAGCACTAGTTTTTAGGCTCTTGCATTCGCGGCCACGGATGGCCCACCTTAAGACCCGAAGGCGTGCCCGAGTAACGCCGTGATGCCGGCATTGATGGCGAAGCCGCCGAGGATCAACCAGCAGAATAGAAGCGCGGCCAAGGCCAGCGGCTTGAGGCCGGCGGTGCGAATGGCGGAGGCTTGAGTGCTGACGCCGAGCGCCGCCATGGCGGTGGCCAGAATGAGGGTGTCCACATCGATGGCTGAACTTACAAAGGCGTGCGGCAACACTGATAGGGAATTGAATCCCGCGACCGCAATGAACCCTAATGCAAACCAGGGGATGACGCTGCGCCACGCCGTCGCTGCCGGTGCAAGCACCGCGCCCTCTTCCGCGTTGCGCGACAAATAGCCCGAGAGCAGCACCAAGAAAGGCGCGAGCATCATGACGCGCACCAGCTTGGTGATCACCGCCGTGTTCGCCGCGGTCTCTGCAACGGCCTTGCCGGCCGCGACCACTTGGGCAACCTCGTGGACCGTGGAGCCGGTGAAAATACCGTAGGCAAATGGCGTCATGGACACCCAGTGCAATCGATCATTGAGATGGTAGAGCGCCGGATAGACGAAGATCGCCAGCGTGCCGAAGGCCACCACGGTTGAAACCGCGACGCAGACTTCTTCGGCGCGGCCGCGGACCACCGGCTCCGTGGCCATCACCGCGGCTGCCCCGCAAATCGAACTGCCGGCGCCGATGAGCATGGCAGTGCGCCGATTCAAGCCGAACAACTTCGTTCCGGCCCACCACGACAGGGCAAAGGTGCTGGAAAGCACCAACGCATCGATGAGGACGCCCACTGTGCCCACGTGGCCGATGTCCTGAAAGGTCAGGCGCAGGCCGAATAAGATGATGCCGGCGCGAAGCAGGATCTGCTTGGAAAAGACGACGCCCTGCGCGCTAAATCCGGCGATGCGCGGATAAATCGTGTTGCCGACGATCATTCCTCCCACGATCGCGAGGGTCAGCGCGCTGATTCCATGAGCTTGCATCCACGGGGCCTTGGACCACTGCGATGCGGCCAGCGCAATCGCGCCGGTGAGCAGGATGCCCGGCAACTTCCCTAAGATGAGCTCTCGCCCGCGCGGGTTCTGTGGGCGCAGCGGCACATCGAGAGAATTGGTCACGGCTTGCATCGCGGCTCCGTTGTACTTTGCCGCCGCACTATGCGCCGCCGACATCTATTCGTAAAATCGATTATTTCTCTATAATCGACCTGCTTGATAGGTTAATCTTGGGCGCGAGATGCGCCTAACCCTGCGTCAACTGCAAATCTTTCGTGCCATAGCCTTGAGCGGCAGCACCGCGGCGGCGGCGTTGAGCGTTCCATTGTCCCAATCGGCGGCGAGCGCGGCGCTGAAGGAACTGGAGCGCGTGTTGGGGTCGCGCGTCTTTGATCGGATCGGCAAGCGCCTACTGCTGAATGACAACGGCCGAGCGCTGCTGCCGATGGCACTGGCGGTATTGGACGGCGCGCACAATCTTGAAGCCGCCTTTCTCTCGAGCTCTCAGGCACTGCCCGTGGATCTGCATATTTACGCCAGCACCACCATCGGCAATTACATCTTGCCGTCGCTGCTCGCGCGCTTTAAGCACACGACGCCGAGCGCACGCCTGGAGCTCAAAATCGGCAACACCCTCGACGTGGTGACCGCCGTGCGCGACTTCGCCACCGATTTAGGCTTCATCGAGGGACCTTGCCACGCGATGGACGTCATCGTTGAACCCTGGCTGGAAGACGAGCTGGTCATCGTGGCGGCTCCGTCGCACCCTTTGGTTCGCGCGGCGAAGCAGCGCAAACTGAAGGCCAACCAGCTCGCCGAAGCGCAGTGGCTGCTGCGCGAATCCGGTTCGGGCACGCGCGAGACGGTGGAACAGGCCTTGTTGCCGCATCTGTTGAACATTCCGGCATCCATGACGCTCGGCAGCTCCGAGGCCATCAAGAATGCCGTGGCGGAGGGCCTGGGGATCAGCTGCCTATCCCGCTCCGTGGTGCGCAATCTGCTCGCCGCAAAACGCCTGTGCGTGCTGTCCACCGCCCTGCCCAAGCTGACGCGCACCTTTCTAATGATTCATCACGAGCGAAAGGTGCTGTCGGATCCGCTGCGCAAATTCATCGCGCACTGTGCGGGCTGACGCTAAGGCGTCACGCGGCAGCGGGATTGCGCAAACGCGGGCGTCTTCTCCGCTGAATCCACCTCGATTGCCTGCTGCAGAAAGCTAAAGGCCGTGCGCGGATCGTCGGCAAAGGAAAATAGCTTGAGATCCTCGCTGCCGATCATGCCATGGCGCAGCAGCGCCTTGAAGTTGATTATCTCGTTCCAGTAGCTCGAACCGTACAGCACGACCGGCACCTTGCGCCCGAGCTTGCGGGTCTGCGACAGGGTAAGAATTTCGGTGAGCTCGTCCAAGGTTCCAAAGCCGCCGGGGAAAACCACCATGGCGCGCGCGAGGTGCGCGAACCACAGCTTGCGCATGAAAAAGTAGCGAAATTTGAACATCAATTCGGGCGTGACATAGTCGTTGGGCCGCTGCTCATGCGGCAGATTGATGTTGAGGCCGATGCTGCGGCCGCCCGCGTCCGCGGCGCCGCGATTGGCAGCCTCCATGATGCCGCCGCCGCCCCCGGAACAAATGACGAAGCGCCTGACATGCGAAGGCAAGCTCGCCGACCAGACCGTGATGAGCCGCGAAAGCTCACGCGCTTCGGTGTAAAAGCGGCCGAGCGGTCCGTCTTCCGTGAGACGCGCGGAGCCGAAGAACACCACCGTGTCGTGCACGCGTTGCCGGCGCAGGTGCCGCAAGGGATTTAGATACTCAGCGAGGATGCGCAGCGGCCGCGCGTCGTCGCTCGCGAGGAATTCGCGGTCGAGATAAGCCAGTTCAGTGTCTTCGTTGTCGTGTTCTTGCATGTCGCCTACTTGATTCTTGCAAAATCGATGAAGCCGCGTTCGACATCGGTGTGCAGCAGCTTGACGCGCACGTGGTCCCCGACGTCCAGCCCTTCGAAACCCTTGATGACTTTCCCTTCGGTGACGGGCGCAGAAATGCGCACCCACGTTCCCTTGTCCGAGGCGCCTGTGACGATGCCGTCGAACTGCGCGCCGATGCGCGGGCTTAGGAGCGACGCGGCGGCGGACTTGCTGACCAAGCGTTCCACCTTGGCCGCATTGCGTTCTTGCACGGTGCAATGGGCTGCCAGTTCCGAAAGCTCGGCGTCGAGATAGGGCGAGGGCTGTTTGGTCAGCGCGGCTTTCACCAGGCGCTGCGTCAGAAGATCGGGGAACCGCCGATTGGGCGCGGTGGAATGCGTGTAGTCGGCGACCGCGAGCCCGAAGTGACCCTCGATGGGTTGGCCGGGCGTGTCCAACCGGTATTCGCCGGATCCCAACAGCTTGATGACGGACAAGGACAGGTCCGGATATTCAGCGGGCACACTCTGGCGCCGCTTGGCCAAGAAGGCATTGAGCGCCGGTGCACTGGGCTCGGATGGCAGCTGCTCTCCTAACGCGGCGGCCAACGCAACGATGCGGTCCCAGCGCTGCGGTTGACGCAGCACACGGCGCAAGGCGCTGAAACCCTTGGCGGCGAGAAATTGCGCAGTCACGCCATTGGCCGCGACCATGAACTCCTCGATCAGCTGCTTGGCGGCATTGGTTTCATCGGGACGAAGATCGCACAACACCCCGGCGCTGAATACCGGCTGCGCCTCGATCGTTTCCAAGTCCAATGCGCCGCGCGCGCGGCGCACCGCACGCAAGGTCTGCGCCACGGTGTTCTGCACTTTGAGCTGCTGGTCCATTCCCGGCACCGCCGACACCGGCTTGGGCGCCGGCGCATCGCCTTTCAGCCATGCACCGACGGCGTCATAGGCCAGCTTGGCGCGATTGAGCACGCGCGCACGGTAGAACTCCGATCGCACCACGCTGCCGGCGGCATTGATGGTCATGTCGATTACGACGGCGAGCCGCACCTCTCTTTCGCCGAGCGAGGTGAGGTTTGTGGAGAGCTTCTCCGGCAACATCGAGAAAATTGCGGCCGGCGTGTACACCGAGGTCGTGTTGGCGCTTGCATGCGCATCGAGGGGAGAGCCCCGCTTTACCAGAGCATCGACATCGGCAATGGCCACCAGAATCCTGACCACCCCGCCGCTTTGCGGGTCCGCGACGGTGAGCTGATCCAGATCGCGCGAGTTGTCATTGTCGATCGACGCCCAGAGCAGCCGCGTGAGATCGCGAACGTCCGTGCCCGCCTCGCTCGCCGCGTGAGTGATCGATGCCAATTGCTCCTGGGCCGGCGCACCGAAGTCCGGCTGCAATCCGTTGTCGATCATGGCCTGGCGCGCAACACTGAGGAGGAGGCTGCCTGAAGCGGCCGTGGAGTCGGTCATGAACGGTCCTTCAAGCAAACCAACAGTTGGTGGCGACCGTGATGCGGGTGTCGCTGCCGTAAAAAGGCGTCACCTCGTGAAACACATAGGACGGGAAAATCACCATCTGACCCGCCTCGAGCTTCAATTCCACCGGCGCCAGCGCGTAGGCGCGCTGCAGCGGCGCATTCGCCGGATCGAGGTAGGCATTCGCGCCTTGGCGAACATCCAGGAAGCGCAGCACCCCGCTGTCCGGATGCTGCGCGACGCTCTCTCCCGCGCGCACGCAATACACCGCGGACCACGATGCGAGCGGGTGGTTATGCGCGACGAAGGATCCGGCATAACGCGAGATATGAAACCAGGTATGGTTTTGAAAGCTCAAGCGCGCGATATCCTGAGGCTTCAGCGACGTGGTCTCGATCACCATTTGCGCCACGGCGTTCAGCATGAAATTGCGCAGCTCCTGCACACAGCTTTCGGGCCAGCGAAATAAATTGAATCGGCTCTCGAAAGTCTCGGCTTGCGGCACATGGCTCGGGGTGGGGTTGCGATGCTCCTCGGTCTCGCGCGCCAGAAACAGCGCGGTAAGCTCGCGGTTCAAGCGTTCGCAGTTCGCAAGCCGCGCCTCGCCGAACGGTGTCGCAAACAGCGGCCGCACCGTGATCGCGCCGGCTACCATCGGGAAAATCCCTGCTGTCCCGGTGCGATGAAGCGCAGGCGCGCGGTAACCAGGAGCAAATCCTCCGCGGCGCGCAACAGTGCGACCTCGTAAGTGAGCGAGGCAGGGAAAATCACCAGTTGGCCCGCCACCGGGCGCCATGCGTAATGCGACGACGAAAAAGGAATGCGCAACCCCGCGCTGGTCGCGTCTTGAAAGCTCGAACCCAAGCGCGATTCGTACAGGCGCACCACCCCGCTGTCGGCCCGATCTTGCGCCGGCGCAGGCGCCGCCACGCAGTAGATGGCGCACCATGCGGTCAACGGGTGGTTGGCCGCGGGAACCGCCCCATTGGCACGAACGCGCGTAAACCAGGCGCGCGCCTCCAATTTGCAGGCGCGCAATTTCTCCTCGCCGATGTCGCTCACGCTGCCGACAAAAGCATATACGGCCGCGGCGATGCCCTCGCCCAAGCGCCTCACCGGCGCGTCCTGCCAGCTCAACAGGTCATCGGAGCTGGTGTAGCGCAGCGGATTTTGCGCCGCGCGGTCGGCTGCGGAGCGCTGCGCAAACACCGCCGACAGAGCGGGATTGAGCTGCTGCGCGTCGGCCAGGGTGGCCATGCCGAGCGGAGTCGCCAGAATCGGCATGACGGTCAGCGGCGCCGCGTTCATAAGAGATCCGCAAGCTCTTGGCGCAGTTCCTTCAGCTCATCGGCGTAGTGGCGTGAACGGCCCGACGAGGTGTTGTACAGCGGCTCGCGCACCTGCCAGACGCTCGCGGTTTTGACCGGGCCTCCGCGATTGAGGACCTTCGGCATCTCACCTGACCAGGGAAGATTCAAGAATTCGCATAACGCCTTGAACTCTCGCTGCGGTTGCTTCACCAGCGCATCGTAGTTGAAATCGAAAATGTCGCCGGCAAATTCGCGCTTCCAATGCGCCATCAACCGCCGGTACTCGCGGTAGTAGTGGCCGGTATCGCTCAAGTTCAAGGCATAGCTCATCTGCTGGTCGAGGTGCAGAAAGAAAATCGATAGGCAATTGTCCAGAGGATCCCGCGTGGTGTGCACGATCTTGGCGTCGGGAAACAGGCTTTTGATGAGTCCGACATACAGGAAATTGTCCAGCCGCTTATCCGTGACGAAATCCGCGCCCGCCGAGACACGCATGAACTCCGCCCGGTAGCGCGCGGCAATGCTGTCCAGCCGCTCGGTCGTCATGGCCGCCAGCGACTCAAAAAACGGCCTAAGCTCGGTATTGATGGTCTGCGGCAGGAAATTGATCTCGCCTCCCGCGGCGACGCCCTGAACGCCGGCGAGCAGCTGCTCGGCGAGGGTCGAACCGGAACGAAACATGCCGACGATGAAAATGGGACGAGGCGCGACGCTTGAACCGCCGGCGCGCACGGCCGGCGTGCCGCTGCTGATCAATCGGTCGATAAATGCGCTATGGCGCGCCCGGTCATAAGGCGTCACCTGTGAATTGGTGAAGGCCCAGCTCGCTTGATTGGCCGCCGCGTACGCGGCGAACGCGTCGTGATAGTCGCCCTTGGCATCGAGCAACCGGCCTAGGGCAAAGCCTAAGCTGGCACGATCGCTCGCCCCGCCTGCCACGGTAAGAGCCTGCTGCAGGCGTTCAATCAGCGCGGCATCGACGCTGTTGGCCGGCTGCACATTCGCGAAGCGCGCCAATGCCTCGAAAGCATTGGGTTCAATGGCAAGAATGCGCGCGTACAGCGAGCTGGCCTCGGAACGCTTGCCTGAATCCTCATACAGATTGGCGAGGTTGATGATCGCGGGGATGTAGCCGGGATTGAGCGTCAGAGCCTGCTGCAGTTCGGCGGTAGCGCTGGTCGGATCACGCAGAAAATCGCTGAAGATGACGCTTCGATTAAGGTGCACTTCTTCCGGCCGCGATATGCCGCTGCTCAGTGCCCGTTGGTAGGAGCTCAATGCTTCGTCGAAACGGAAGGTTTGGCGCTGCAAAACCGCCAGGTTGTACCAGGCGTCGGCCACCTTTGGCCAATGCGTGAGAATCTCGCTATAAGCCGCCATCGCCTCGGCGATTTTGTTCTGGCGCTGCAATTGCGTCGCCCTGCTCATCATCTCGGAAACGTCGCTCAAGATCACCCCGGCCGTTGGCAAGCGCCAATTTTCCCATATCCGGCCGATTCCGGTAGCCTTGAGCGCAAACAAATAGCGAACCTACATGGCCCGAAATCTCGAAACTGACTTGGAAACGCTGCGCACGGTGCTGGGACTCGCGCAGAAGCGGGATTTCGCGGCCGCGGCGGCCTTGGCCGAGCGCACGCTCGCCGAAGGTTTCGAGCACCCGATGCTGCTCAACGTCGTCGCCACGCGGCTCGAGCAGGAAGGCAAGTACGCAGAGGCGCTGACGCTGCTCGAACGCGCCGTGGCCATCGCCCCCACCGATGTCGGCGCGCGCAATGCCTTGGGGTTATGCCTGCAGCGTCTCGATCGGCCCGCTGAGGCGCTTTACCATATTGACGAGCTCTTGAAGCAACATGCGGATCTGCCGTTTGCCCATGTCAGCAAGGGCAACGCGCTGATGACTTTAGGATCCCTGGGCCGCGCCAAACAGAGTCAGCTGCACGCCTTCGAGCTCGAGCCCGGCAATTTCTCGGCCACGGCAGCGCTGGCCTCCATCGCCAGCCACCGCGGCCAGCACGGGGAAGCTCGCGAGTGGGCTGAGCGCACGCTGAAAATCGTGCCCGGTTTTCCCGACGCCGTGCTGTGCCTGGCGGCGGCGGAGCTGGCCGCCGGCGATGCTCAGCCGGCGGAGCAGCGCTTGCGGCAGGTGATCAATGATTCTCGTGCCGGCGCCGCGGACCGCGCGCGCGCCACGGGCATGCTCGCGGATGTGTTCGATTCGAGCGGCCGCTATGACGAGGCATTCGAAGCGTACAGCGTCTGCAATCAATCCTTGCGGCAGATACACCGCCGTCTCGCGAGCGCGAATGTCGCAGGGTATGCGCGCGCCTTGACCGCGGCTCTCGAGAAAGTCGACGCCGACAACTGGGCCGCCGCCGACAGTTCGGAAGGCGGCGCTGCCGGCCATGCGTTCCTCATCGGCTTTCCGCGCACCGGCACCACGCTGGTCGAGGTCGTGCTCGATGGCAACCCGCGCGTCGTGAGCTTGGAGGAGCACGAGCTGCTCGCCGATGGCGTGCTCGCCTATATGCGCGAGCCTGTCGACTTCACCGCGTTGGCCCGCGCCGATGGCGAGTCGCTCGACGCCTTGCGCGAGGCCTATTGGCGCCGGGTTCGCGGCGCCGGCGTGGACGTCACCGGCAAGGTGTTCGTGGACAAGCATCCCTTGAACACCTTGAAGCTGCCGCTGATCGCGAAACTTTTTCCAAATGCCAAAATTCTCTTCGCCGTGCGCGACCCGCGGGACGTGGTCTTAAGCTGCTTTCGGCGCCGCTTTCAAATGAACCCATCGATGTACGAGTTTCTCACCTTGAGCGGCGCCGCAAATTTCTATTCCATCGTCATGCAGTATGCCGACACGGCGCGGCGCGTCCTCAAGCTGAATTGGCATGAGGTGCGCTATGAACGCCTGATCGCGGATTTCGAGCGGGAGATGCGCGGCATTTGCACGGCACTGGGACTCGACTGGATCAGCAGCATGGGCCAATTCGCCGAGCGCGTTCAGGCTCGCGAGCATGCCACCCCGAGCACCGCCCAACTGTCCCAAGGTTTGGTCACCTCGGCCACGGCGCAGTGGCGCCACTACAAGCCGCACCTAAGATCCGTGCTGCCGGTGCTCAATCCTTGGATCGAGCGCTTGGGTTACTGAGAGTCATCGAATGCGGCGCACTCGATAGGAGTGATTCGAGGGCGTCACCATCAGAAAAGATCCCAGCGCTGCACGCTTGATGGTCACGGCATCGCCGGCGCTGAGCCGCCCATCGTTGTCCAGCACAGTCCATGTTTGGCCGCTGTCGAGCACCACGAAGGTTTGGCCGATCTGACCCGAGCTCACGCTTGAAATATGCGCGGCAATCGACTTGGGCCCCAAGTCCGAGGTGTGCTGCTGCGCTGCGGTTAGACCGAAGTTTTTCGGATCCGCGGGATTCGGGACCGCAGCGGGAGCTTGGGATGCCGCGGCCGCAGCCGCGGGTGCAGCGGTCGAAGTTGTTGCAACTGCCGCGGGCGTAGGCGCGGCGGATGCGGGCGGCACGGTGGCACGCGACACTTTGTCCGCCGGCCGATGCGCGAGCGCGTCATAGCAGGCGAGGCGCGAATCGGGCGCCGCGATGGCGGCGCACCGCGCCATGTCATCGTTGCTCGGTGCGGCGGCAGCCGAGGCGCCCACGCTCAACAGCAGACCGGCGATGAATTTGTTCATGTGGTCACCGGCCGCTGCGAATAATACTGGCCATAAATTTCCGTGGCGGTCTGAATCATGTCGCGCTCCGCGTCTGTCAAAAGCGGATTCCAGATGTCGAATATCAACACCGCCCGCGGGGTGTCGGACAGATTCCAGGCCTCGTGCTCAATGGTGTCGTCGAACACCCAGGCTTGATCGGCAATCCACTCACGCGTCGTGGCGCCGACCCGAAAGCCGCAGTCGGGCGGGACGATCAGCGGCAGGTGCACGGTAAGACGGGTGTTGGTGATCCCGGTGTGAGCGGGGATTCGGGTGTTGGGATCCAAAATCGAGAAAAATGCCGTGGGTGCCCGGCCTTGCACGCGGCAGCGCGGCACGACCTCTTCCAGCGTGCGCGCAGTCACGGGACAGCGCGCGATGTGCGCCGCATTGGGTATGCTTTGGTTCCAAAGAAAATATGCGCTCCACTTGCGCGAGCGATTCAATTCCTTGAATTGATCGATGGGCAGTCCATCGGGAAAATCGATGTACGGCTGCAATCCTTCACGGTCGGCCACCAGCACGCGCATCAGTTCAGCGCGGATCGCGGGACTCGCCGCCTCGAGCTCGCCGAGCCACGGAAACAATGCGCGGTCGAAGAATTCGATCGCCGGCAGCTCTGGGAAGTACATCCATGTGGGTTGCGAGTGAAACACGCGCCGCCGGCGCGTCAGAATATCCAAGCAGGCATCGACGCGCCGCTGCGCCTGGCCGCCATGCCGTTCACGGATCGCCGCCAGTGGTTTTTCCAGCGCTTCACTCAAAGCGGCGTGGTCCGCGGCGACCCGGGTCCGGGCCACTTCGAACGCGCCGTTTAGATGCGGCGGAATGGCGGCATTCGGCGGCAGCGAATCCAGCGCCGCTTGATAGGCTTGCGCGGCATTGCGCGGATCTCCGGATCGCTCCAGAAAATCCGCTTTCTGCAACAGAGCCGATAAGTGCCGCGGCTCCAAGGCGAGCGCTTTCTCGATCGCATCGTATTCCTCGATGCCGCGCCCCAGCGCTTTGAGACTGCTCGCGAGATTGGCCCAGATCGAGGGTTGCATCGGGTTGGCGGTCGTCGCGCGGCTGAACAACAACTGCGCCTGGTCGGCGGCGCCGCGTGCCAGCATGCGTACACCGAGCTCGTTGAGCACGGCGGGATGATTCGGTGCGCGCTGCGCCACGTTGGCCAATAACTGGTCGGATTCGGCCATGCGGCCCGCGCTCTGTTCTGCCTTCGAAGCCTGCAATGCGCGAATGATGGTTGCTTCGTCGAGCGGTGTGGGGGCAGCGGAATTCATCGCGTCATTGTATAACAGCCAATTGCAGCGGGTTAATCCAAGGGCTATTTGACATTGAGCGCCTCCACCGACCTTGATCTCATGCGCGCATCGATGATGCTCGACAAGGATCCGGCTGCTGCCGCGCGAATCGCGAGTGCACTCCTGCAAGAGGAGCCCGGGCAAGATGCGGCGACGCTGCTCTTGACCGCCGCGTGCCGGCGCTTGGGCAACTCTGCCGATGCACTGGACGCCATGGAGACCCTGGCGCTTGCCCAACCGGCATCGGCCGTGATCCAACTGGAACTCGGCCGGACCTATGCCGCATGCGGCCGCTATGCTGCTGCACAGGCCGCCTTGGAACGCGCGCTCGATCTCGATGCCGGTCTCGCTGACGCCTGGCGCGAGATTTCGGAGCTTTGCCTGCTCGAGAACGATACGGCGCGTGCGGACGCCGCTTATCTTAAATATCGGCGCCTGGCCACCGATCCGCCGGAGTTGGCCGAAGCCTACGGCGCGTTCGACCAGAATCGGCTCGAAACGGCCGAATCCCTGGCGCAGCAGCGCTCGCGCGAGGGCAGCCAAACCCAACGCGTCGCGGGGTTCACCTTGCTCGCCGCCGTCGCGCAGCGTCGCGGCGATGACCTGGCCGAGGGCGCAGCCCTGAATGAGCTCCTGCGCTTGGCGCCCTGCGATGCTTCGGCGCGCGAACAGCTGGTGAGGCTCATGATTCGTCAGGGCCGCGTGGACGAGGCGCTGCCTTTGATCGACCGACTCTTGACGGTAGAACCCAACCGCCGTGACCTGTTGATCTTGAAGGCGGAAGCCCTGCAGCTCATCGAGCGCCCCGAAAGTTTAGGCATCATCACGGCATTGCTTGCGGAGCATGCGGACGATGCGGACCTTTGGCTGATTGCGGGCAATCAACAGCGTTTCAGCGGCCACACCGGCGAGGCGATCGAGTCCTATCGACGCGCCATCGAGCTTGCGCCGGGCAAGGGCTTGGCCTACTGGGCTCTGGCGAATCTTCAGCCTCTGGGCGATTCGCCCGAAATGCTGGCACTCATGCAGCGGCAGCTTGCCGCCGCCTCGCCTGACGGCTACGACGGCACCTGCTTGGAGTTTGCGTTGGGCAAGGTGTTGGAGGATCGCGGGGAGTTTGCTGCCGCCTTTGAGCACTACGCCCGCGGCAATCGGCGCGCGCGCAGCTCGTTCAACTACGATGCCAGAGCAACCACCGCCTTCGTGCAGCGTTTCAAGGCTACTTTCACGCCGCGATTTTTTGCAGAGCGCATGGAATGGGGCTGCGAGGATCCCGATCCGATATTCATCGTCGGCCTGCCGCGCTCCGGATCGACGCTGCTCGAGCAAATCTTGGCGAGCCACTCGCAAGTCGAAGCCACCCGCGAGTTGCCCTATGTTCCGACCCTGGCGCGGGAATTGGCGGGGGCGCCGGCAACCGCGGCACACTATCCCGAAGGTCTCGCACGTTTGAGCAACGCGGAAGTCGGGACTTTGGCGGCGCGATACTTGGCGAGTGCGCGTCGGCATCGGCTTCTTGGCAGGCCACGCTTCGTCGACAAGATGCACGCCAACTTCATGAGCCTTGCACTCATTCATCTGATGTTTCCCCGCGCCACCATCATCGACTCGCGCCGTCACCCCCTGGGCTGCGGCTTTGCCTGCTACAAGCAGCTTTTCAGCGCCGGCCTGAACTTTGCCTACGACCTGACCGAAGTGGGCCTGTATTACCGCGACTATGCGGATCTCATGGATCACATTGATGCGGTGTTGCCGGGACGCGTGCACCGCGTGCACTACGAACGGTTGGTGGCTGAGCCTGAGGCTGAGGTGCGGCGGTTGCTCGAGAATTGCTCATTGCCGTACGAGCAGGCCTGCCTCTCCTTCCACGAGAATCCGCGCACCGCGCAGTCTTTGAGCTCCGAGCAGGTGCGGCGCCCAATCTATTCGGAAGGAGCGCAGCACTGGCGCCACTTCGAGCCCTGGCTCGAGCCCTTGAAGAGCGCCGTAGCCAAAAAAAACGGCGGGCATTGAGCCCGCCGTAATCCTTACAAGAGACTCAAACTTCTTCGATCAGAACTTCACGCTGACATGGGCATACAGGTAGCGGCCCATGGTGTCGTACGTGCCGACCCAGGTGTTGTCGTTGCACGACGTGTTGGGGCACTCCGTGTAGCTGCCGCTCGGGATGATCGGCGGCGCCTTGCCGGTCAGATTGTTGACGCCAACCCGAAGATCGATTCCCGTGGACGCGATCGGCGCAGAGAGCGACAGATCGAGATACGAGAAGCCGCCGATATGCGAGGTCGGCCCGTAGTAGGTCGATGCAAGCTGCGGATCTTGGCTCGAATGGTCGGTCTGACTGGGGCCTATGTAGCGCCAGCGCACTGACAGGTCCAGACCCGCCCACGGTGCCTGCCAATCGGTGTTGAGCACATGCCGCCAGTGCGGAGTCGGAGCGCCGCAGGTGGTGCCCCAGTAGCCGGCGCAGTTATAGGCCGCACCGCCCGCGATCGGCGCCGTAAAGAAGTTCAGCACTCGCGTGCCCAACAACTGGATGCCGACTTTGCCGTACCCGGTGTCGAACGAGTAGTGCGACGCCAAGTCGATGCCCTTGGTGCTGATCGTGCCGATGTTTTGCTCGGTCGCCGTGACGTAGTTGGTGGTATTGAACCAGAGCGAGCCGGTGCCGGCACCGCGATGGATCAAGTCGCAACCCGCATCGTTCTGACCGCAATTGTTGATGATGGTGTTCGAGGTCAGCGAGATGATCGTGTGCTGGATGCGGATGTAGTAGAAATCCAACGACGCGACCAAATTCGACAGGAACGTGGGCTGGAAAACCAATCCGTACGTAAACGTATCGGCAATTTCCGGCTTCAAGTTGATGTTGCCGCCCACCGAGGTGTTGATTTGCGCCGCCGGGTTCGTGGCAATGTTGCCCCACTCCGCCGCCGTTACGCCGGTTCGCGCGCAATACGCAAAGTCATGTCCCTGGATGGTGCCCGTGGTGCCGCCCGTACCGCCGATGACCGGTCCCCAGCACGGATCTGCCGTGCCGCCGGCGCCGATGACCGCCGGAGCGAACAAATCGCCCACACCGGGGGCGCGCACTGCGCGGTTGTAATCCAATCGTACCTTGATGTCTTTGATCGGCGCGTATCCGACGCCGAATTTGTACGTGTTGGTATCGAAACCCGAGGTGTACTTGGAATAGCGGTAGCCTGCGTTCAACTCCAGGTTATAAATCCCCGGAACATCGTTCACGAGCGGAACACCCGCTTCGGTGAAGATTTCCGAGACGTGGAATCCGCCGTTGATGGCTGATTGCGCGCCATTGCCGCCGGAGTTCAAGCCGTTCGCAAAGATATAGTCCGGATCCAAGATATAGCTTTCCGACCGGTACTCGGCACCAAGGTTGATGCTGGGACCGGAGGAAGCGCTCGGTATCTTCATTCCCATCTTTTCCAGGTCCGCCGTGACCGACCCATCGACGATGAACTCTTTGGTCGTGATGGAGTAGGTCGCTGGAACGTCGATGTAGGCAATCGCCGCCGGCGTCACGCCGCCCTTCGCAAAGATGTTCCAAGGCACGCAGGTCGGCGCCGTGCCGTTCAGCGCCGAAACGCAAGCCGGTTGACCGGTGGCGGGATCCGTCACTACGTTCAGTGCATTGGTACCGCTGGTGGCGTTGATGTAGTTGCCTTGCGAGTCGTGCATCGTGTTGATGCCGACCTGGCCGTACATATCGTAAGTCAAACCCTCGATCCACTTCCCCTTGACGCCCAAGGTCTCGCGGAAAGAGTTGGACAAATAATTGTCTTCGCGCGGACCGTTCTCCACGGCGCGCCGTCCCACATACAGGTTGATGTTATTGGTGCCCGCATTCTGCGGGAAAGCGATCTGGTTCGCGGCCACGGTCGCAGGCGCGCACAGGATGGCGACTTCCTGGGCGGAGAACAACGGATTGGCGCAACTGACGGTCGCGGCCGTGTACGTGAACAGTCCGCTGGGGCCGTAGTTGGCCTCAGAACTGTTGCGCGCGTACATGAAATCCGAGTACACGTTGGTGTTGTCGCTGATGTCATAGTTGATGAACGAACCCGCCGTGTAGCGTTCCGCCGCACGCTGCAAGAAGCTCAAGCCGCCGTAGTTGTAGCTATCCGTCGCTCCGACATACGGCCTGAAGGCGCCGGTGTTAGGGTCGATGGCATAAGCGGCTGCCGGTGTCTGGGGTACCAGTGGACTCGTAGGGGTCGTTTGTCCATACACCGCGAATCGTCCGGTAGCTGGGGTTCCCGAACCGCCGCAGCTCAAGCCGCCCGGGCCAGGCAGGGTGCTCGGCGTATTCAAGCTGCAACCTGCGTAGTCGTATTGATAGCCGACTGCAGGAGAGGTTCTCAAGTAAGTGGCATACACCGTGGCGTTGCCCTTGCCGTCGGCGAAATTCGAACCGGCGAGGAATGACACGTCCTTGTTGAAGCCGGCATCCACCGTGCTGTCCGGAAGCGGATCATGCGCAGCGGTGAGATTCGCGAGCAGGTCCGCATGATTGTTTTCATAGCGGCTGAAACCATAGTTCGCATCGACTCGCACGCCTTCGAAGTGCCGGTTCAACACGAAGTTGACGACGCCCGCGACGGCGTCGGCGCCGTACACCGCGGATGCGCCGCCCGTCAGCACGTCGACGCGCTCGATCAAGTCGGCGGGGATCTGATTGATGTCCGCGCTGCTGGTGGTGGTGACGCCAAGGCCGGCGCCCGGCGCCAAGCGGGTGCCGTTCACCAGCACCAAGGTTCGCTGCGAGCCTAAGCCGCGCAAGCTGACCGTCGCGGTGCCGTTGGAACTGATTGAGGTCCCGCCGCTTTGTTCAGCGACGACCTGCGGTAAATTGTTCAACAAATCTTCGGTGCGCACCAAGCCCGATTTTTGAATATCGAGCGAGTCCAGGCTGGTGACCGGGCTGATCGAAACATCGTTCGGCGAAATCGCGAGGCGCGATCCCGTCACAACCACTTCTTGTAATGCGGTGTCGCTGGCGTTCGCGACTGCCGGAGCGGTTTGCGCATACGCCGGCGCCACCGCCGACGCGGCTGCGGCCGCGAGCACAGCACGCACCGCGTACTGCAGTTTGGTATTCCCCATCATGTTCTCCCTTGAGTTTGAAAACGATCCCAAGCTCTTCAAACAACGTGCACGCGTGTTCATCCCGCGGCCGTTGCATTTGTACGAGGATTACAACACGCCACTAGTTGGATGGGAAGCCGTCTAGCGGAGCCAAGATCAGTAAATTTTTTGAGGCTGTCTTGACGACCGTCCCGACATTAAGAGGCCGGTGCCGCTCGCGAACGGACGCGATCCAAATTGGCGCACTGCGACGACGGCGCCGCGCTATTGCGAGGCAGAGCGATTGCGGACGCTTATATCCCTCTCAAGCTATTGTTTTTTATATAAAATTTGCGACTCAGAAGACCATCCTAGTTGGGACGGCAAGCGCGGCCGCGGCGAGACGCCGGCCACTGGGGTGCAAAGTGGGTTGAAAAGCGCCTCGTTGGTATATCAGTTGGAGATCGCGGGCCTGCCGTGGCCGCTCCGCGCTCGCTTAACACTCGTTCAAGATTATGCCCGCCGCAAAAACCTCGGCGTGCGCAAAAACAACGAATCTCCCGTAAGAAAACCGAGCTCAGGAGGGGCGATGAGGGCGCGAGAGGAGGCGATAGAGCCCGAACGGCGGACGGCGTTTATCTCGGCCGCCGTTGAACGCAGCGCTGCGATGGAATTGGCTCGAGGTGACATAAATAGCGCCGTCGGGTCCCTCGGCAATGCCGTCGGGCCAACTGATGCGCGGATCGGAAACCAGCAATTCGTAGTGTCCTCGCAGCGGCGAGAGCCGCTGCACGCCGTTGTGCGTGACGTCCGTAAATAAAATGTGTCCTGCCCTGTCGCGAACTAGGCCGTCGGAGGAAAAAGGACGGATCGGCCACGTCGTGATGGCCGCATCGAGTTCCTGCTCCGTCGCCTCGGGATTGAGCAGCAGCGCGGTGGGCACCGAGTACAGCGTGTCGGGTTTCGACCAATACAGCGTGCCGTCGTCGGTTCGCAGGGTGAGCCCGATTGCCCCCACCTGCACCGGCTGCGGGTGGCCGTGCCGATCGCGAACCAACAGCGGCTTGCCGTTCGCCAGCACGCCGCGCTTTCCGAGCGAGCCGCTGGCACGCAGGCTGGGATGATCGTTCAGGACACGCCGCGCCGAACCTGTCAGCAGGTCGAGCACGACAATGGCATTGGGCGGCTCGCCGCTCGAGTCGAGCAGGTAAGCCAGGCCGCCATGGCGCAGGTCGAGAGCGAGATCGACCAGATAGGTCGACGGATACACCACGTCGGGGCGAAACGTATAGCGCTTCAGCACCGAGCCTGAGTGGGCATCGAGTACCCACAGCGCCGCACGGCTGGGATCACAATGCGTCAGATCCGTGGAACCCGAGTCCAGCGCATAGATCCGATCGTTCGCGCAACGCAGACCCTGGATTGAGGTGAACGGCTGCGAAGGCGGATCGCCGCGCAAGCTGTCGAAGGGAAACGGCACCGCATTCCCATCCACGATCTCGCACAGGGTTGCGGGCGAGAGCTGTCCGGCACCGCGCGGGAAGCCGACATAAATGCGTCCGTGCGAGGTAACCGCGACGCCGGACGGCCAACCGCTGAATTCCGCCACCCGCTCTGCCTTCCAGCTGGCGTGCGGATGATGGGCCCCGTCGACGCTATCGTGATGCAGCATGATGTTTAGTTTTGCGCGCTGTTAAGCGAAGCGCTATCGGCGGAGGGATGCAAATGGCGTAGGAACAGGCCGATTTTTGCGCTATGGTTGCGCGCGATCATCAGTCACTGGCGAGCGAAAACAATGATAAAGAAATCAGCGGTCAACGTTGCTCTTGCCGGCCTGCTCAGCGGCAGCCTGCTGGCTGCGGCCCCGGCAGATCCGCCGTTGCCCCCCGGCGGTGCGGCTATTCTGATGTGGACGCCGGAACAACAGGCATTCGGCTACAAGAACATGGAAAAGCTCGCGCCGGTCCGCGTGATCAAGCGCGGCAAAACCGTGCATCCTTTGCCGCTGGCGAGCGAACAGATCGATCCCACTTTCACCGCCGGCGATAAGTCGTACAACACGGAAAGCTACATGAGCGAGTTCCGCGCGTCCGGTGTTCTGGTGATCAAGAACGGCAAGATCGTGCTGGAGCGCTATGGATTGGGCCGCAGCGCGAAAGATCGCTGGACCTCGTTCTCCGTCGCAAAGTCCGTGACCTCCACGCTCATTGGTGCCGCCATCAAGGATGGCAAGATCAAGAGTCTCGATGACCGCGTCACTCTTTACATCCCGGAGCTCAAGGGCAGCGCTTACGATGAGGTGACGGTGCGGCAATTGATCACCATGACCTCGGGCGTGAAGTGGAACGAGAGCTATACCGATCCCAATTCAGACGTCGCCAAAGTGGGCTTGAGCGTTATCGAGCCCGGCGTTAACCCGGTCGTGAGCTATATGCGGCGGCTGCCGCGCGAGGCCGCGCCGGGCGCGAAGTTCGTCTACAAGACCGGCGAGACGGATCTGGCGGGGATCTTGGTTTCGAATGCCGTCGGCGAACCCCTGGCGCAATATCTCTCCGACAAAGTGTGGCGGCCGTACGGCATGGAGCAGGACGGCATCTGGGTCGAAGATGTCGCCGGACACGAGCGAGGCGGATGCTGCATCAGCATGACCTTGAGAGACTACGGCCGCATGGGACAATTCATGCTGGAGCACGGCGTTGCCGCCGGACACGAGGTGGTGCCGGCCGGCTGGACCGAAGATGCGACCGCGCGTCACGTCGCCGATCCGCCATACGGCTACTTCTGGTGGATCATTCCCGGCGGCTACGAAGCGGAGGGGATCTTCGGACAAACCCTGTCCGTGTTTCCGGAGGACCACTTGATCGTGGTCATCAATTCGGCCTGGCCGGCCGCGTGGTCGCAGGACATCGATGCGGTGAGAAAGAAGTACCTGGCCGCGCTGCGCGCCGCAGCCCGTTAATCAAGAGCTGCGCAGCGCAACCGGCGGCGTGTCGTAGGATCTTTTCCAGGCGCGGCGCAGCTGCCGTGACGAGGCGAAGCCGGTGCGCTCGGCGACTCGTTCCATGTCGAGGCGGCTGCTCGTGAGCAGTTGGTGCGCGAGCGCCACCCGCAAACTATTGATGTACGCCGTGATGCTCATGCCGGCGTGCTCGTTGAACAAGCGCGACAGGTGACGCGAGCTGGTATTGGCAATTTTGGCGAGGCGATTGAGCGTCCAGTCTTCTGTGGGATTCGCGATGATGGCGTCCTGCACGCGATGCACCGCCGGATGCAAGTGATTGCGCCCGGCGAGCCAGGGCGAGATCTGCGGATCGGCGCCCTCGCGGCGCAAGTACAGCACCAGATGCCGCGCGATGGCGAGCGCACAGGCATGCCCAGTCAGGGAACTCACCACGTTGAGCATGAGATCCAATCCCGCGGTGACGCCCGCGCTGGTATAGCGCTCTCCATCGATGACGAACAAACGGTTGTCCAACACTTTTGCCTGCGGCGCCAAGGCCGCGAGCTCGCCGCATTCCGCATGGTGCGTCGTGCAGGAGTATCCGTTCAGCAGGCCGGCTCTGGCCGCCAGCAACGCACCGGAGCAAATCGTCATGAGAATATGGCCCGGCCGGACACAGCCCTTGAGCCACTCGACGATGGCACGTTCTTCCTGGCGCACCTCGCCCTCGCCGGCATCTTGCGCGAAAGCGATTTTGTCGGCGGCCCCGGGAATGATGATCATCGCGCCGTCAGGCAACGAACCGGGCAGCGGTTCGATATCCGCCAGCGGAATCCCCACCGACGACAGGGCGCGCGAACTGACGCCGACATAATGAACGTGGAACTTGATCGCGGTCTGCTCCACGTTCGCGCGGCGCAGCACCTCCATCGGACCGGCGATATCCAGGAGCAACACTCGCGCCGGCAAGACGACCCAGACGTCGAGATTGCGCGGCTCCGAATTCATCATGCCGCTTGCCGCCCCGCGCCCAGCGCCGCTTCGTCAGCCGCAGCGAGCGCCTGCGCCACGGTGAGAACGTGCGCGAAACGCCCTTCGAGAACCAGCTCGGTGCGGGCCTTGATCTCGCTTGCGCTCCACTGACGGCCGGTGCGGTCGGTCATCGCAAATGTCAGCGTGGCTTCGCTGACGAAATCGACGCTGTAGCCGCAATCCGATGCGTGCCGGGTCGTGGTCTCGCAGCACTGTTCGGTGCGAATTCCGGACACGATCAGGCGCTGAATCCCCTGCTCGGTCAGCCAAGTCGGCAACCCGCTGCCCGCCAAAGCGCTATGGCGATGCTTGTGAAAAATCACCTCCGGGGAAATCGACAAGCCGGCGAGCGTCTTGATGTATCCGGAGGCCAGTGAAAAGGCACCGGACTCCTCGACGTGGAAGATCTGCACCACCGGGATGTGCCTCGCTTTCGCACCGTCTACCAACGCCTGCAGGCGGTCGATGAAGGCCGGTGCGTCGGAATCAGCCCAATAGGGGCGATGCTCAAAAGACTGCTGCGCATCGATGACCAGTAACGCCGTGCGGGAATGGGACATAAACAGCCTCGCGGAGGTGAGTGATGTCCGGCATTCTGCACCTGTTTTCCGCGCTGGGAAATACGGGAATCGGACACCTACCGGACATAAAACGCCATAAGTAAACGGCGGGCCGATGCCCGCCGTTTGACCTCTTGATAGTGCCTCTAGAACTGCACCGTCAGCTGGCCGAAGATGAATCGGCCCAACGCGTCATACACCTGCGGAAAGGTATTGCCGTTGCCGACCACGCCGGGCAGATTCGATCCACCGATGATCGGCGGATCCTTGTCGAACACGTTGTTGACGCCGACGCGGAAGGTGATCTTGTCGGCGAGCCTCACCGCGGCGCTCAAATCCAAGTAGTTGTAGGCCTTGATCGCCGCATCGGTGCTCGCGATGCCGCCGTTGGCGACCGTGGCGGGCGCCTGCGACAGGTTCGCTTGAGGGCTCAATGCATCGAGCTTCATGGCGGAGAAGTAGCGCCAGGACGCCGTGACATCGAGTCCTTGCCAGGGCGTCGACCAGGTTGTGCGCAACGTGTGGCGCCAGCGGAAGATCGGATTTCCCGTCGCCGCGGAGGAACTACAGATGTCGCCGAACAGACCGGCGCAGTTGAACGCCGTGCTCGGCTTGCTGGCCTGCGGAGTGACAATGTATTCGTCCACATACGTGCCCACCAGGTTGGTGCGGATCTTTCCCGCCGCGCCGACATCGAATCCATACGAAAGATCGAGGTCGATGCCGCGGGTCTCGAATTGTCCGATGTTGAGCAGCGGGTCATTGACGTAGCCGTCCTGGGACAGCCATACCGAGTTGTTGGCGTCGCGGTGAATCAGGTCGCAGAACTGACCACTTTGCACGCACTGCGTGAGGATCCCGGAGCCGCCGATGGTCGTGATCACATTCTCGATCTTGATATCGAAGTAGTCGACCTGCAGCCGCAGGCCCGGAACGAACGAGGGCGTCCAGCCGATCCCAAACGAGGAGGTCAGCGCAGTCTCCGGCTGCAGCGCCGGATTGCCCCCCACCTTGCCTTGATATTGATTGGCGTTGTTGGGAATGACCGTGCCGAAGGCGGCCGCCGGAACACCTGCAGCGACGCACTGCGCCACGGTGATGCCCTTGGCCGCGAGTTGCGCCGCCGTGCCCGCGCAAGGATCAGTGTTGCCATCGAGGATCACCGACAGGGGCGTGAACAGTTCCGTGACGTTGGGAGCGCGAACGGCGCGCTGAAAGCTTGCACGCAAGCGGACATCTCTGATCGGCGAGTATTCGACACCGAACTTGTAGGTATTGGTCTTGAAGCCCAAGTTGTAGTCCGAGTAGCGGTAGCCGGCCTCGACGCCGAGGGATTCCGCCAGGAAATGATCCTCGATCAGGGGCATGCGTCCCTCGGCGAATATTTCGCGCGAGATGATGCCGCCGGACGTCGGCAGAATATCTCCGCCGATGCCCGCCAGATCTCCGGTCTGAAACTCTTCGTCCGGGGTCGTGACCTCCGTGACATCGCGCCACTCCGCACCGATGTTCACCTTCAGTCCGGATCCCGCTGTCGGCAGCTGCACGCCGTACTTGCCCAAGTCACCGGTCACGTTGATGTCCACCGTGGTCGAATCGATGTTGCCCGTTTGAATGCCGGGCACTTGCAGGTAGGCAAGCGCCGCCGGCGTCACCTGGCCCAACGAGAAGATATTGTAGGGCACGCAATTCTTGTCGGTGTTATTGACTGTCACGATGCACTGCGGGCCGGTGGCGGTCTGTACCACGTTCAGCGCATTGTCGATTTTCTTGGTCGAGAAGAAATTCTCCTGCGTTTCGCTTAAGTTGACGATGCTGTGTTGCCAGCTCGCATCGTAGTCCCAACCATCGACGATCTTGCCCTTCACGCCCACCACCACACGCCAATCAGTGTGTTCGAGATCATCGATGCGTCCGCCGCCTTCGACGTTGCGCCGGCCGATGAACAAGTTCGTGGTCTCGCCGGCGGTTGAGCCGCCGCACCAGGCCGCAAGTTCCTGACCCGACAGGAACGGATTGGCGCAATTGACCGCGAAAGTCGCGAAAAAAGCGCCGGACGCAGCGATCTGCGCTAGGGACTTATCGTCCATGAACATGGTGTTCGCGTACACCGTGGCGTGCTCATTGAATTCGTAGTGCAGGAACGCGCCGGCGGTGTAGCGTTCATCCGGACGCTGGAAAAAATTGAGGGCGCCGAAGTTGTAGAGGAATGAGTTGTTCCATGGAATCAAGGTGCCATTCGGCCCAATAGTGTTATCGCTGGGCGGCGCCCCCGCTCCTACGGTTCTGAAGCGGCCCGGGAACGAGGTAGATGAACCTCCGCAGGAGAACTTGCCCGAGTTGGAGGTGGCAAATCCCGAATTCAACGTGCAATCGCTGTACGAATACTTGCCCTGAAGAACGGCAGCCACATTCCGGTAGGTTGCGAAGAAGGTCGCATTGCCCTTGCCGTCGCCGGAATTCAAGCCTGCGATGAACGCGACGGATTTCTGCGCACCCTCGTTGACCGTGGAGGGCGCTTGCTGAAATCCGGAGGCGGCAACGGCATCTTCGACGCCATCGGTGTTCTTGTTCGAGTGGTTGTAAATGCCGGCATCTGCAACGATCTTCACGCCCTCGAAGTGATCGTTGAGCTTGAAATTCACGACGCCGCCGACGGCATCGGCGCCGTAGGTCGAGGAGGCACCGCCGGTCAGCACCTCGATGCTGTCGATCATTTCCGCCGGAACCATATTGATGTCCGAGGATCCACCGGTGCGCGGATCGCCGGGTCCCAGACGCAGGCCGTTGACCAGCACCAAGGTTCGCTTGGCGCCCAAGCCGCGCAAATCGACGGTGGCCGTGCCGGTCGCGCCGTTTGAGATGTTGGCGCCTTGCGAAGCGAAAATCTGCGGCAATTCGTTGAGAAGATCTTCCACCCGCGTCACGCCGGTTTGCGCCACATCGAGCGCGGAAACGAATGTGACGGGGCTGATCGAAACTTGGTTCGGCACCGAAATGCGTGAACCCGTGACCACCACTTCCTGCAGCGAAGTGTCTGCGGCGGCAGCGGCCGGCGCCGTTTGCGCATTAGCAACACCCATTGTCGTGGCCAATGAGCCGCCGGTGAGTGCGAGACGCACCGCCAGCCGTAGTCGAGGATTACCTAGGTTTTCATTGCGCATCGAGTTCTCCCTTAATGTTTATCGCGCGCGGACGTGCGTCAGCCCATCGCGCTTCGTCATGGCGCAAGAGTGCGTCACCCGCAACAGCTTCGAAATACTGCAGCGAGACAAGCGTCGGACGAAAAGGGACATTCTTCGCATCCGCATCCGCGTATCGGAAGCCTGGATTCGTACGTGCGCGCGGCTGTGGCAGGTTTTGTCCGGTGATTGTCTCGCGGCAGTATTTCCTATCGGCCACGTCCACCGCAGAGTGCCCACCGTCGCTTCAATCGTGCTTACCCTTATGTCCACCGCGAACTCGAAAATTAAAATTCTGTTGATTGCCGCCGCCATGCTCGGCGCTGCCGGGGGATCGTCGCGCGCCGCTGCGCCGCCGCCGGCCTCGCTTCGAGGCGTGCATCCAGAGGATATGAACAGACAGGTGCAGGCCTGCACTGACTTCTATGAATTCGCGAACGGCACCTGGCGGGCCGAAAATCCCATTCCCGCCGCACTGCCGAGGTGGAGTCGGCGCGTCGCTGCGCACGAGGCGAACTGGCATCGGCAAGAGAGCGTGCTCGATGAGATTTCGCGCAAGGGTGATTGGCCCAAGGGAAGCGTCGAACAAGTCCTCGGAGATCACTATGGATCGTGCGTGAACGAGGCGGCTGTCGATGCCGCCGGCGTGACGCCGCTGGCTGCCTTGGTGTTCGAAATCGACGCCGTCCGAAATCCCGCCGCCGTACAACGCATCATCCGCAGGCTGCATGAGTTGGCCGTGGCCGCGCCCTTCGGTGTGACCGGCGACATCGACTACCAAGATTCCCGCAAGTTTGTCGCGCACATCGTCGCCGGCGGCTTAGGCCTCCCGGACCGCGACTATTATTTGAAGGACGACGCTCGTTTCATCGATGCCCGTACGCGCTACCGCACCCACGTGGCAAAGATTCTCGCTTTGTCGGGCGTCGGCCTGTCACAGGCGGAACAAGCGGCAAGCGACATCGTCGCGCTCGAGAAGCGGCTGGCCGAATCGGCGTTGGACAGCGCGACCGCTGCCGACCCCGCGGCGACGGATCACACCATGAGCTTCGCGCAATTGCAGAAATTGACTCCGCACATCGATTGGGAGCGGTACTTCGAAGAGGCCAAGCTGCCGCGAGGCAATGTCAGCGTCGCTGAGCCGAAGTTCATGGAGCAATTGGACCAGGAGCTCACGCATGCGCCGGTTGAGACCTGGAAGGCTTACCTGAAGTGGCAATTGCTCGACTCGGCCTCGCCTTATCTATCACGGGCTTTCGCCGAGGAATCCTTCAGCTTCCGCGACGAGTACTTGGGGAAGGCGGCCGAAATGAAATCGCGCGCGCAGCGCTGCGTCGAATCCACTGAGGCGCTGTTCGGCGATGGCTTGGGGCAAAAATACGTGCAGGCCTACTTCCCGCCTGATTCCAAGGCCAAAGCGACGCAGATCGTCCGCAATCTGCAGACCGTGCTGAAGGATCAAATCGCGGCTGTCACGTGGATGGAGCCTGTCACCAAGGCCAAAGCATTGGAGAAATTGTCTGCCACCGATATACAGATCGGCTACCCGGATCACTGGAAAGACTATTCCGGCCTCGACATCCGCAAAGATGCCTTCTGGGCCAACGTCGCCGCGGGACGCAAATTCGGCGTCGAGGAAAATCGCCGCCAGATCGGCAAGCCCACGGACCGCGCCTTCTGGCGCCTGTCGCCCTCGTCGCCCGACAGCTACATCATTCTCGAGATCAACAGCATGGTGCTGACGGCGGGCACCTTGCAGCCGCCTTTCTTCGATCCGGACGCAACGGACGCGGTGAACTATGGCGCCATGGGCATTGCGATTGCGCATGACCTGACGCACGCCATTGATGCCACCGGCGCCGCGGTCGACATTCAGGGCCGGCCCAAGAATTGGTGGACTGAAAAGGACCGCAAGGAATTCGAGAGCCGCAGCCAATGTCTGGTCGATCAATTCGACGGCTACTTCATCGAGCCCGGCGTCCACCACGACGGCAAGCGCATCAGGGACGAGACCGTTGCCGATCTGCGCGGCGTGCGCATCGCCTACCAGGCGCTGCAACGATCGATGCAGACCCAGCCGGTGCCGACGCTGGATGGCTTTACGCCCGAGCAGCAATTCTTCATCTCCTGGGGTCAAGTGAGCGGCCACGCCATGCGTTTGGAGGCGCAACGGCAGCTGATCAAGAGCGATCCGCATCCGGTGCCAAAGTTCCGGGTGATTGGTCCCTTCTCAAATACTCCGGAATTTAAAAAGGCGTTCTCTTGCCCGGCGGGTGCCGCGATGGTGCGGCCGGCGGAGAAACGCTGCGTGATTTGGTAAATCGAGGCATTGAAATGAGCAAGAAGTTAAAGCGAATCCCCAATCCCTTCCACCCCGGCGAGTTTCTGCTCGACCGGTTCTTGGCGCCGAGCAAGATTTCCCAGGCCGAGTTCGCCCGGAAAATGGGTTGGCGGAAGGAGAGGCTGAACAAGCTGATCAAGGCGCGCTGCGGCGTGACCGCCGAGGCGGCGCTGGATTTGGCAGACGCCTTGGGGACTTCGCCTAAGCTGTGGATGCTGTTGCAGGCTAAATTCGATCTGGCGGCCGCGGAGCGCAGGCGAGAGACCGCGCTCTGGTGAGCCGCTCTTTGACGCAGAGTTAGTCCTCGCGGTCGGTGCGGGAATGACGCGCCGGCTCCGCGGTACGCGTCTGATTGTCCGGCTGATTGTCCAGCTGAATGTCCGCCTGAATATTCGCGATGAGCCGGCGAATCGCATCGATCGCCTCTTTCATGGCCTCAAGCTTGGCTGCGGCCTCGCCGCGGGCGGTGCCGCGCTCCTGCCCGAAGCGCGATATCTTGGCATTCAAGAAGCGGAGCTCCGATTCCACCTTCATGAGCTGATTGGCCAGCACGCCCAAGGGCAGGAGCACCGCCAGCTCGAAGCTTGCGGACGAGCCGCTCGGAGGAGCCGGCGTCACGGCAGACGGGCGTTGCTTGAAATCATCTCGTTCTCGATCAGCGCCAGCGGAATCATGCCCGCGGCGTTGAAGCGATCCAGAAAATCCCGCAACACGAACGTCTTGCCGGCAAGTTCCTGCTGATGCGCATCTTCGGCCATCAACCGGTCCACCATCAATTTGCCGACGATGTAGCTGGTGCCGTATCCCGGCTGCCGCAGATACAAGAGCTGTTCGAAGCCGGTCAAAGAGTCCTTAGGATTGGCCCAGCCTCGCGGCGTCCACTCGGCGTGAAATTTACCCGCCTTCTGCAGATCGAATTCATTGGCCTGCACATACAAGGATGCCAGGCCACGGGCGGCGCGGTTGGCGAGCATGATCCACACCAGTTCCTTGGCGCGCGGGTTGTCGTCATACAGTCCGGCGTGCATCAGAATTTCTTCGAACGCCGTGGCGAAACCTTCCGCGCGGTTGTCCCAGATGTTCGACAGCGATGCGCGGCGCCGGATCGGACTTGAATGCGGCTCATCGCGCATGCGCGATAGGTCGAACCAATGGTAATCATGCGACAAGAGCAACATCGGCTCTCGGTGCGTCACCCGCGTGAAGAATACCCGCTGCTCTTCCGGAACGAAGTGCCCGAGCTGAGGTATCAGCGCAGCCCTCAGATAGGGCTTGTCGGGGATGATCTCCTGCTTGACCAGAAAATCGACGAACTTGTCGAGCCGCGCCAGTTTCAGCCGATCATACGCGGCAGCATCGCGCACCGGCTCGAGCTGCGGCAATTTGCGGTTGTTGTGCTCTTCCAGCTTGAGCGCCGCCTGCGCACGCTCCAGCTCGCGGCTCAGCAGCACCACTTCTTCGTCCCAGGTCAGCGGCACGAAGTGCACGTTCTGCTGATACCAGGTGTAGTTGTCCTTGCCAATTCCTGAGGGGCCGGTCTTGCCGGGCGCCTCCTTGTCGAGCCATGCGATGAAATCGTCGGTGGCGCTCTTCGCATGGACTATCGCGGACTTCAAGCCAGGCGTGGCCTTGCTGATGTCGGCATGCTGACTGCCCTCCAGCGTGCTCACGGTGAGGGTGCCGGCGGCGAAGGCGCTGAGCGTGCCGGATTGATTGCGCAGCTCTTGCATGCCGAACACCCACAAATCGCGCGCGTTGCTGTCTTTGAGATTCTGTTTCGCTTGGGCGAGCAACGCAGGAATCGCCGCGATCTTGCCCGTCAGATCGCGCTCCGCCTCTGGAGACAACGGGAATCGATAGTTGTAGAGCTCGATCTCCGGATAGACGTTCGGCGCTTCGCGCAGCGGCACGTCGGTGCGGGCTGCCCAGATGCTGACGTAGAAGGCCGGATCGCGCGCCCAGGGCCGCAAGATCCTCAAGTTGAAATCGAGGCCGTTCATTTCGGCCACAACCTGCTCGTAGTCGCTCAATTGCTCCTGCTGCCAGTCTTTGGTATCGATGGCCTCGAGCTTCTTGCGCCACTCCGGCAATGCCGCAGCCTTGGCTGCCATGGCGGGGGCGCCATAGTCGGGCACATTGTCTCGCAGGGCGGGATGCTCGAAGTCGCGCCACTGCTCGAAGAGCTTCACCAAGCCGGCATAACCTGGAGACGCCGCCGTGCGATTGGCCTCCGCGCCATGTCCCGGTATCGCGGTGAGCAGCATGGCGGTGGCTGCGACAGCGGATCGAGTCTCAGAAATTCCCATGATTTCGCCTACTGCTTGTTGACGTTGATGTAATAAAGATCGGTTGCCACCTCGAACGTGTCCCTGTTTAGGCTCGTAGCCATGTGCTGCCAGGATGTGGTGGGATGAAGGACCTGCCATGCGCTTTTGAGCCCCGCACGGACCGGCATGGCAAAGTTCTTCTCCTGCGCGGCCCACCGGTACGAGACCGAGTGCGCATTCTCGTCGAATCGCAGCTCCAAGGTCGGAATGGCGGCGTGACGTAGGTATTCGTCGAACATCGGCTGCAGCTGCATGCCGGTGTACCGATTGAAAAACGCGATCATGTCCGTGGTCATGATGGTTTGATACTTAAAGTGCTGATAATAGCTGCGCAGCATGGAGAACCATTTCTTATCGTCGTTGATCACGCTGCGCAAGGTATTCAAGAACAACGCGCCTTTCTTGTACTGATCGGGCGGCGGCGTGCTGAACACGCCCTCCTCCGAAATGACCGGCATTTCGTTTTTGACTCTTTCCTTGCCGGTATTCATATAAATCAGGGCATCGCGCTTGCCCCACATGTACTCGACGAACATCACCTCGCTGTAGTTCGCCCAGCCCTCATGGATCCACATGTCCGAGCGATCCCTGGCGGTGATGCTGTTGCCGAACCATTCATGCGCGCTTTCGTGCACGATGATGAAGTCGAAGCGCTTCGCGATGCCCTCGGCGGGGTGGCCCACGTAGCCATTTTCGAACTTGTTGCCGTAGGTGATGGCGGTCTGATTTTCGACGCCGGAATAGAGCGCCTCGACCAGCTTGTAGCCATCCCTGGGGAAGGGGTAGTCCCCGAATTCGTACGTGAAGGCATTGAGCATGTCTTTCACCTGCACGAATTGCCGCTTGGCCTTGTCCAGATCCTCCGGAAATACGTAGTAGTCGAGCGTCAAGTCGCCGTAGCGATCGTCGAAGTGCACGTACTTGCCGATGTTCAAGGACACGTCGTAGTTGTTGATAGGATAGCTGACGTGCCAATTCCACCGTGTGTAGCCGTCGGCTAGGTCTTGCTTGCCCTGGAAGCGGCCGCCGGAAATTTCCACCAAGTCGCTGGGCGCCTCGACGCTGATGTCCATGCTCTGCACTTCATCGCGCCACTGATCCTTGTTGGGCCACCAGACACTGGCGCCCTCCTCCTCGCAGGCCGTGTTGACCAGCGGCCGGCCCATGGGGTCTTTGCGGAACACGAATCCGCCGAAGCGGCCCATCTCCACCGGATGACCCGAATAATAGAATTCGATGGTGTAGGTGCGCCCTTTCAGGAGCGCCTTCGGAAAATCGACGTACACGGTCCGCCCCGCCGCCCGCTCGAAACGCAGCATCAAGGGCGCGCCCTTTTCCGCGTCCAGAAGAATCTTGTCGATGTTGAGCTCGGGCACCAGGTCGAACTGGATGCGCGAACCGTCTTTGAGCATCTTGAAGCGGATCGAATTCTTGCCGCTGATGAATTGCGCGGCAGGGTCGACCCGCACGTCCAGGTGGTAGTACAGCAGGTCGTTGTTGGCGCGATAGGGACCGTAGCCGCCGCGCAAGTGATCGGCCTCGGAGAACGCGTGCGGCGCCGTTTGCGCGAGGACGAGCGCCGGCCAGCAGGTCGCCAGGATCAAAACCAGCCGGACTGAGGTTCGCATGGGCCAAGACAATGACGGTCAACTCTAAACAATGCAATATGCACCGCTAACGGCACTCACAAGGCAGAGTTTCATGGCACACGAACGTTTGACCCGCCGGCAGATCGTCGGCTTAGGCTGCGCAAGTTTCGGCATGCTTGCCGCCCGCGGCGCGCGGGCCGCTCCGGCGCTGGCCGATTGGGCGGCGCCCGATCTCATCGTCGTCAATGCCAAGGTCTTTACCATGGATACGCGGCTGCCGCAGACCCAAGGCTTTGCCGTGCGCGGCGGGCGCTTCGTCGCCGTGGGCGGAAGTGCCGACATCAAAGCGCTGGCCGGAAAATCCACCCAGGTCATGGATGCAGAGCAGTTGACCGTCGTGCCCGGCTTCAACGACAGTCACAATCATGCCTCCGGCAACACCTTGTTGTACGAAGTGCTGGTCGGCAATCCCTACGACGTCGAATTCGTCAGCATCGAAAGCATTGTCGACAAGCTGCGCGCCAAGGCGCTGAAGACGCCCGCCGACACCTGGGTCGAAGGCTATTTTTTCGATGACACCAAGCTCAAAGACAAGCGCTCATTGACCCGGCAAGACCTGGACAAGGTGTCGAGAGACTTGCCGGTGATGGTGGAGCACCGCGGCGGACACACGGCGTTCTATAACAGCAAGGCGCTCGAGATGGCCGGCATCCGGCGCGACACGCCGAACCCGCCCGGCGGTACCTTCGATCGCGACGCCAAGGGCGAACTCACCGGCCGCGTCACCGATCGGGCACGCGACGTCTTCGACAAAGTGGGCAAGCACAAAACCTATGCGGGCGAGGAGGCCATGAGCCGAGACCGCGACGGCTTGGCCTTCATCTCCAAGCAATTCGTGCGCTATGGGCTCACAAGCGTCTGCCATGAAGCCGGCAATCTACAGGCGCTGCAGCAGGTGCGCGCCCACGGCGACTTGAAGCACCGGGTCAGCTACGAGGCACAGGGACCCGAGCTCGAGGCCATGCTGAGCGGCGGTCTGGACACCGGCTTCGGCGACGAGTGGATTCGCCTCGGCGCCACTTGCGAACACGTCGCGGACGGATCCTTCTCCGAGCGCACCATGGCGATCAGCGTGCCGTATGCCGGCACCAATGGATACAAGGGCAATGTCACCGAGACTCAGGAAGTTCTCAATACTTGGTGCGAGCGCGTGCATCGCGCCGGCATTCAAATGAATTGTCATGCCAACGGTGATGTGGCGATCGACCATGTGCTAACCGCCTATGAACGCGCCTTGGCGCTCAAGCCCGCGGCTGATGCGCGCCCCAAGATCACGCATTGCACCTTGGTCACGCCGGACCTCGTGCGCCGGATCAAAGCCATCGGCGCGGTGCCGGCGCTCTTTACCTCCTACGCCTACTACAACCCGGACAAGTTTCATTTCTACGGCGAAGAATTGATGAAGCGCTGCATGGCGTATCGCACATTGCTCGATGCCGGCGTGCCTGCCGCGGCCGGTTCGGATTTCGATCCCGGCCCCTTCTCCCCGTTGATGGGAATCCAGGGCATGGTGATGCGCACCGGATGGAACGGCGAGGTCTGGGGCGCCAATCAACGCATCACCGTGGATGAGGCGCTGCGCGTCAACACCTTGAACGGCGCCTATGCGACGCGCGAGGAATCAATCAAAGGATCGATCACGGCCGGCAAGCTCGCCGACTACGTGATGCTGGCGGACGACCCGCACACGGTGGACGCCGCCAAGATCAAGGACATTAAGATCGTGCGCACGGTCGTGGGCGGCCAAACGCAGTACGAGGCTTAAAGGCCCTAAACGATGCAGGGCATGAAGCTTCTGCCGGGCGGCGTCTTTGGCATGGGCTCCGAACGCTTCTACCCGGAAGAGCGTCCCTGCCGGCGCGCGGCGGTCGATTCTTTCTGGATCGACGAGACGCCGGTCACCAACCGTCAATTCGCGGCGTTCGTCGAGGCCACGGGCTACCGGACCTGCGCGGAAGTCGCCCCGAATCCTGCCGATTATCCCGGCATGGACTTAAGTCTCGCCAAGCCGGGCTCATTGGTATTCGTGGAAACCTCAGGGCCGGTCGATCTGCGAGATTTCCGTCGGTGGTGGGAATTCAGGTTGGGCGCGCAGTGGCGAAGACCGTCCGGCGACGGCAGCTCTCTTGCCGAGCTCGCTGATCATCCCGTCGTGCACGTGTCCTACGCGGACGCGCTGGCCTATGCGGCCTGGGCGGGCAAGAGCTTGCCCACCGAAACGGAATGGGAGTACGCGGCGCGCGGCGGCCTTGCGGGCGCAGAATTTGCCTGGGGCGATGAGTTCGAGCCGCAAGGCGAGGTACTGGCGAATTATTGGCGCGGCGAGTTTCCTTGGGCTAGGCAACAGCCGCATCGATGGAATCGCACCTCCCCGGTGCGCAGCTTCCCGCCGAACGGCTACGGCCTGTACGACATGATCGGCAACGTCTGGGAATGGACCTGCGATGAGTACGCTCTGCCGTCCGCGCGGCGCGCTTCAGCGCCGTGCTGCGGCGCCGATGCCTCACCCAAGCGGCTCGCGAGCCTCGTGGTCAAGGGTGGCTCGCATCTTTGCGCGGCGAGTTATTGTCAGCGCTATCGGCCCGCGGCCCGTTCGCCGCAGGCGGCCGATACGTCCGCGAGTCATCTCGGCTTTCGCTGCATCGTTCGCGAGCACGCTGCGGCGTCGAGCGCTCAATCCTGACGGGGCGCGGTGTATCCCAGCTTCTTGAAGATCTCCGGAATGTCCTTTGATTTCAGGCCCGCGAATGCCTGCCGGGCTTTGTTCAGGCGCGCTTTCATCTCGGCCAGCACGTCCGGATGGCGCGCGGCCGTGCTGTAGTTCTCGGAAACATCGGCCTGCATGTCGTAGAGCTGCGGATAGCCGCGCTCTTCGATGTTGTAGCGCTTTCCGCGGTAATAGTCTTCGGCAACGTACTTCCATCGCTGCGTGCGAATGGCCACCACGTCCTCATTGTCGAACAGCACCAATTCATCGTGCGGCGAGGCCGCGCCTTGCGTCAATACGGGAGTGATGTCGACGCCATCGAGCACCACGCCGGCCGGCAGCGGCTTGCCGGCCATATGGCTCAAGGTCGGCAAAAAGTCGATGCCCATGGCGATCGAGTTCACGCGATGGCCCGCGGGAATGGTGCCCGGCTGCCACGCCACGAAGGGAACGCGGTATCCGCCGTCGTAACCCGCGCCGCCCTTGCGGTCACGCAATGCGCCGCTCGAACCCTCGTACCAGGGACCATTATCCGAGGTAAACAGCACCAACGTATCGTGCTCGAGCCCTAAGGCCTTCACCTTGGCCAGCAACCGTCCCATGATGGAATCGATCTCTTCCACCACATCGCCATAGGCGCCCGCCGCGGATTCGCCTTCGAATGGCGCGTGCGGGTAGTTCGGCAGATGCGGCGCGGTCAGCGCCAGCTCCAAATAAAATGGACGTGCGCGATTGTCCTCAATGAAGCGTTCCGCGCGCGCATAAAGCTGTTGTTGCAGCTTGGGCAGGTCGACATTCTCTTTCACCGGCGGGTCCGATCCGTGAATGTCATAAAGCGCGAGCGGCAGCATGTCGTGGCTGTAGGGAATGCCGTAGAAGAGATCAAACCCGTGCGCCGTCGGCGGCCAACCCGGCGGCACTTGACCTAAGTGCCATTTGCCGATCAACGCGGTGGCATATTCCGGCTTCAGTGCTTCGGCGATGGTGATTTCCGATTGCGCCAGCCCTCGCGTCTCGCCAGGCATGATCACCCCGTACCCCAGTCCGGTGCGCACCGCATACCGGCCGGTGAGGAGCGCCGCCCGCGATGGCGTGCACAGGTTTGCCGCCGCGTAAAAATCCGTGAGCACGGTGCCTTCTTGAGCCATGCGATCCAGGTGCGGCGTTTTGATGACCCGCCCGCCGGTGGTTCTGATGTCGCCGTACCCCAAGTCATCGCAGAGCACGACGATGAAATTGGGGCGGCGCGCGGCCGCGGAACTCAAGCCATCGAGGCCGACGCAGGCGAGGCCTGCACTCGACGCCTTGATAAATGATCTGCGATCCATGGCTCCTCACAACCCGTGTTGGCCGGTTGGCGCATGCTATCGTATCCCGAACGGGAGAGCCGAAATGACTCATGGGGTCCGGACCGCTGCTCTGCTGACGATGCTCGTAGGTGTCGCCGGCGCCCACGCGGCCGACTCGCGCGCCGGCGATGCAAACGTCGGCTGGGAAACCTACGGCGGACATGTAAACGGCGATCGCTATTCGCCGCTCACGCAAATCACCAAGACCAATGTTCGCCGCCTCACACTCGCGTGGCGCTTTGACTTGGACAGCGGCGAGAGTCCGCAAACCAATCCCTTGATCATCGGGCGCACCCTGTACGCCTATACTCCCAGCATCAACGTCATCGCACTCGATGCGGCCACGGGCAAGCAGCTGTGGAAATTCGATCCGGGCGTCCGCGGCTCAGGTCCGCAGCGCGGCCTCGCCTACTGGCGCCATGGCAGCGAGGTGCGGCTGCTCGCAGGCGTCATGAACCTGCTCTATGCGCTCGATCCAAAGACCGGCAAGCCCATCCCGTCCTTCGGCGATGGCGGCAGCATCGATCTGCGCAAGGATCTGCGCGGCGACGGCAAGAAGTATTTCGTGTCGCTGACGACGCCCGGCACTCTCTATAAGGACCTGATCATCGTCGGTTTCAGGACCACCGAATCGGCGCCGGCGCCGCCCGGCGACATTCGTGCCTATGATGTTCGCAGCGGCAAGCTGCGCTGGGCATTCCACACCATCCCGCGTCCCGGTGAAGCGGGCATCGAGACTTGGCCCAAGGATGCCTGGAAGAGCGCGGGCGCTGCCAATAACTGGACCGGCTTTGCGTTGGACGAGAAGCGCGGCATCGTCTATGCGCCCACCGGTTCGGCGGTCAGCGACATGTACGGCGCCGATCGGCTGGGCAACGACCTGTATGCCGATACCCTGCTCGCGCTCGATGCAAACAACGGCAAGCGCCTGTGGCATTTTCAAGGCGTGCATCACGACATGTGGGACCGCGACTTCCCGGCGCCGCCCTCCTTGCTCACCCTCACCCGCGACGGCAAGCGCGTCGACGCGATAGCGCAGGCAACCAAGCAGGGCTACGTGTACGTGTTCGACCGCGTCACCGGCGCGCCGTTATTCCCGATCGAAGAACGTCCGTACCCGCCCAGCGATGTTCCGGGAGAAGTCGCCGCGCCCACCCAACCGCTGCCGCTGGCGCCGGCGCCCTACGCGCGGCAGATACTCACCGAAGACATGATCACGAATCGCACGCCCGCAGCGCATCAGTGGGCCTTGCAGCGGTTTCGCACCTTGAAGAGCGGCGGCCAGTTTGTGCCGTTCACCGTCGGCAAGCCCACAGTGCTCTTTCCCGGGTTTGACGGCGGTGCCGAATGGGGCGGCGAAGCGGTCGATGCGAAGCGCGGAATCATCTACATCAACTCGAATGACATTCCATGGACGGGAACGCTCGCGGAAAACTTACCCGTTGAAGGCAGCGGTCCGGCGTTCTATCAACATCAGTGCTCTAGCTGCCATGGCGATCATCGCACCGGCTCGCCGCCTGCATTCCCGTCGCTGATCGACGTCGATCAGCGCTCAAGCGATGCGCAAATCAAAGAGACGATTAGGGTGGGCAAGGGCCGGATGCCGCCGTTCCCGGACATTCCCGCAGCGACGCTGACGGCCTTGCTGTACTACGTCAAGACCGGCGACAACCTCTTGGGTCCTGCGGACGTGACCAAGGTTCCGGGCTCCAACGCCAAGGAGGAAATGACGGCGGCCTTGAACGTGAACGATGCGGAAGCGCGATACCGCTTCACCGGCTATGACAAATTCCAGGATCCCGACGGTTATCCCGCCGTCGTGCCGCCGTGGGGCACGTTGAACGCGATCGACCTCAACACCGGCAAGTATCTGTGGAAGATCCCCTTGGGAGAATATCCGGAGCTCGCCGCAGTCGGACTCAAGAATACCGGCAGCGAGAACTATGGCGGCCCGATCTTGACCGCATCCGGAGTGCTGTTCATCGGCGCGACGATTTTCGACCACAAGTTGCGCGCCTTCGATAGCAGCAACGGAGAGCTGCTCTGGGAAACGGTGATGCCGTATGCCGGAACGGCGACGCCCGCCACCTATATGGTCGACGGAAAACAGTACGTGGTGATCTGCGCCAGCAATGCACGCCATTACAAGGCGCCGCAGGGCAGCGCCTACATCGCCTACGCGCTGCCGTAATAACTACCCTGGCTCAATCACTGCCCAGCGGGCGGTTGCCAGAGCTCTACCTTGTTGCCCTCGGGATCCATCACCCAGGCGAACTTGCCGTATTCGGAATCATCAATCTTATCGAGCACATTGCAGCCTTCCTCTTTGAGCACCTTGACGAGGCCACGAAGGTCTTCAACCCGGTAATTGATCATGAAGGAAGCCTTGCTCGGCGCGTAGTGATCGCTCTCGATCTTGCCGATGGACCAGATCGTGCTGCCGCCGGCGGGCGCGCCCTGGGCGTCGGTCCACGTGAATGCCGTGCCGCCCCAGTCCTGGACATCGATTCCGAGGTGCTTCTTGTACCAAGCTTGCAGCGCGGGCGCATCTTTCGCCTTGAAGAAGATGCCTCCGATGCCGGTGACTCGCTTCATGTGGAACTCTCCAAATTGTTGTCTTGACCTTAGGCGTGCGCAGCCCACGCCGGCTCGCCTTGCTTGTACGGCAGGCAGGGATCGAAGCGGCCCGGCACCTCCGTGTAGCGCAGCACCTTGGTGTAGCCGATCTCGGAGGTGAAGAAGCCCAGCAGCGCGAGCTCCTTCATCATGCGGAAATAATGTGCCGGCTGTTTCACCGTACCGCCCTCGCCCGCGGCGTTGGCAGCCTCCTGCTTGCGTTCGTCGGGCAGAAATTTCTCCGCCTTGTCTGCCGCGCTGTCGACGGGAAGCGGCGCAAGTCCCTTGCGCTTGCGATCCGCCGCTTCGCGCGCGTCCATGACATGCTTCTGCTCATGGTCGAGCGCGGTGAGCACGGCGACCCGCTGCTGCGGCGTCGCAGCCATGAAGGACACGCCATTGGCCTTGCTCATCGCCTCGTCCATCTTGTGCATCCCCTCGCGGAACACTTTTTGCTCGGCTGGGCTGTAGCAGTCCGTCACCATATGCGCCATGAACGCGCCGGTCTTGGCCGCCTTCGCCCCCGGAGTTTTGGTTGCCGGAAGAATCGTCTCGGCAATCTCGTCGAGAAATGCAATGTCTTGCTCCGTGAACTCGCCCGTCCTCGCGGCAGCAGGGCGCGCCTTCTCGGCCGCAGCCAGTAAACCGCTTCCGCCGGCGAACGCGACCCCGCCCAGCAAGGCGGTGACGCGGCGAATGGCCTCGCGGCGATTGATCAAATTCGTTTCGATGGTCTTCATGCTCGTCTCACAGATTGCGCCGATTGAGCTCATTCACGGCAAAGTCCACCGCGCGAGCGGTGAGCGCCATGTAGGTAAGCGACGGATTTTGGCAGGCGCTCGACACCATGCACGAGCCGTCGGTCACGAACACGTTGGGCGCATCCCACACTTGGTTGTGCGAATTGAGCACCGAGGTCTTCGGATCGCGCCCCATGCGAGCCGTGCCCATCTCGTGAATTCCCATGCCGGGAAAGGATCCGTAGTCGAAGGTCTTGACCCGTTTCGCGCCGGCCTGTTCCAGCATCTCGGCCATGTCGTTGATCATGTCCTTGCGCATCAGGCGTTCATTCTCACCCGTGGCGCAATCGATCTTCAGCACCGACAAGCCCCACTTGTCCTTCTTGGCGGTGTCGAGCCCGACGACATTGGCGTGATTGGGGAGCATTTCTCCGAATGCCGTGGCGCCGAATTTCCACGGGCCCGGCGTCGTCATGTCATCCTTGAATTGCGCGCCGATGCCCAATTCCTTGACCGCCCGCGACCAGCCGTCGCGGCTCGCCGAGCCCTGGTAGCCGAAGCCGCGCAGGTACTCACGCTTCTCGCCGAACAGGTTGCGGTAGCGCGGAATATAGATGCCGTTGGGCCGGCGGCCAAAATAATACTTATCGTTCAGGCCCTCCAATTCACCTTCCGCGCCGGCGCGAAAGTGATGATCCATGAGGTTGTGGCCCAGTTCGCCCGAGCTGCTGCCAAGACCTGCAGGCCAGATGTCGGTGGCCGAGCGCATGAGCAGCCAAGTCGAGTTGAGCGTGGAGGCGCAGAGGAAAATAACCTTTGCCGTGTACTCGGTGGTCTTTTCGGTGATGGCGTCCAGCACACGCACCCCACCGGCGCGCTTTTGATCCTTGTCGTACAGCACCTCGGTGACGATGGACCAAGGCTTCAACGTGAGCTTTCCGGTTTTCGCCGCGGCGGGCAGGGTCGAGGACTGCGTGCTGAAGTAGGCGCCGTACGGACATCCAAGCCAGCAGGCGTTGCGGTATTGGCACGGCGCACGCTCCGGAAGGCCTTGCGTTGCATTCGCGACGCGTCCGATGATCACGCGGCGCTTACCGCCGAAGGCACCCTTGAGGCGCCCGGCCACCAATTCTTCACCACAGTTGAGCGGCATCGCCGGCTGGAATTGCCCATCGGGCAACTGCGCCAATCCTTCGTGCGAGCCGGATATCCCCGCGTGTTTTTCCACGTGGTCATACCAGGGTGCGAGATCGGCGTAGCGGATCGGCCAGTCCACGGCAATCCCATCCTTGGCGTTGCCTTCGAAGTCAAAATCACTCCAGCGGTAACTCTGGCGTCCCCACGTCAAGGAACGGCCTCCCACCTGGTAACCTCGATACCAGTCGAAGCGTTTAACCTCCGTGTAGGGCGATTCCTTCTCGTTGACCCAGAACGCCAGATTTTTCTCGTTGAGCGGATAATCCCGCTTCAGCACCGGGTAGGCCTCTTCCATCGCGTAAGTACGGCCCCCGCGATGCGAATATTGCCAGGGCGCCTTGGTTGCGTTGACGTAGTCCTTGATGTGCTCGACGTTGCGGCCGCGCTCGAGCAGCAGGACCCGAAGCCCCTTCTCCGTCAGTTCTTTTGCGGCCCAACCGCCTGAGATGCCTGAGCCGACTACAATCGCGTCATAGTGATCTGATGGCATCATTTTTCCTAATAAGCTTGGTGCATGATGTTTTCGGACTATTCTATCGCTTATCGCCAAATGTACTATCGCTAATCAGGTGAGCCGCATGCCCCGCCAAATCCGCCGCGTCAGCCGCCGCACTGCACTCACGGCGCTCGCGAGTGCCGCCGGTGCGATCGCTGTGCACGGGCGCGCGGCCGCTGAGCCGAAGACGACGTCCAGCGGCAGCCTCGCCCACGGGCGTCTCAAGCAATCCTTCTGCCGTTGGCCCTATGCCCGCACGCCGCTGCCGGAGGTGTGCCGCCGCGCGAAGCAGATTGGCTTCGCGGCCATCGACCTGTTGTATCCGGAAGAGTGGCCGGTTGCGCGCGATGCCGGTCTCGCCGTTTCCATGGGCTATGCCAGCCGGCGCGAGAAGTTCATCGCGACCGGGTTCAACGATCCAGCGAATCATCCCCTGCTGCTCGGGGAACTCGAGACGGCCATTCCGCTCGCCGCGGATGCCCGAGTGCCGAATGTAGTCGCCATGTTCGGCAATCGGGTTGCCGGCATCGACGATGCGGCGGCGATCGCCAACTGCACCGCGGGCCTTGCCAAGATTGCACCGCTGGCGGAGAAACATGGCGTGACAGTTTGCGTCGAGCTTCTCAACAGCAAGGTGGACCACGCGGGCTATCAGGGAGATCACACAGCATTTGGGGTCGCGGTCGCGAAGGGAGTCAATTCGCCGCGGGTGAAGCTCTTGTACGACATCTATCATATGCAGATTATGGAGGGCGACGTGATCAGAACCATCCGCGACAACATCAGCTGGATCGGGCATTTCCATACCGGCGGCGTTCCCGGACGCCATGAAATCAACGCCAGCCAGGAACTCAATTACCACGCCATCGCCGAAAGCATCGCCGACCTCAACTACCCAGGCTATGTCGCGCATGAGTTCATTCCGACCCGCAGCGATCCGTTTGAGTCGCTCACGGAGGCGTTTCAGCTATGCGCGGTTTAAGGTTCGCTGTTGGCTGCATCGCCTGCGTAACCTGCGCGTCGGCTCTCGCGCAAGCTCCGCAAGGCGACCCGAAGGCCACCGAGCAATGGGAACCGGTTCCACCCGTGGTGACTCCCGGTGCGAGCGCCGGAGCGCCGCCTTCGGATGCCATCGTTTTGTTCAACGGCCGAAATCTCGATCAATGGGTGACCACCGATGATCATTCGCCGGCACGCTGGAAGGTAGGCCAAGGCGTTTTGACGGTCGACAAAAAGGCCGGAAACATCGAAACCAAAAAGCAATTTAAGAATTACCAGCTGCACTTGGAGTGGCGCGTGCCGAAAGGCATCACCGGCGAGGGACAATTGCGCGGCAACAGCGGGGTTTTTCTGGCATCCACGGGTCCAGGCGACGGCGGTTACGAGGTTCAGATCCTCGATTCCTGGAAGAACACCACCTACGTCAATGGCCAGGCGGCGAGCATCTACAAGCAGTCGCCCCCCTTGGTCAACGCCATGCGCCCGCCGGGCGAATGGCAGACCTACGACATAGTCTGGACGGCGCCGGTCTTTGCGCCTGACGGGATCGTCAAGTCTCCGGCCTATGTGACGGTATTTCACAACGGCGTGCTGGTGCAGAATCACTTCAGCCTGACCGGCGAGACACGCTACATCGGAGAGCCCTCCTACCGCCCCTATCAACGTGCGCCGATCAAGCTGCAAGCGCATGGTGATCCGTCCGCGCCCATCAGCTTCCGCAACATTTGGGTGCGGGAATTGAGCGACTCAGCCAATGCTGCCAAAGAATAACGCCGAGCTTTCGGTGGATCCGAAGTTCCAGGCGCTGCTGGCGCGTTACCACGCGCGCATGGCCGACGAAGACGCGCTGATGAAGAAGGACCCCGTGGGCTTCGTCAATCGGCTCGACGATTTTCTTTTGCCCATTGGACCTGAGGTTGGCTGGCTGTTGCATGCGATGATCGTCGGGCTTGGAGCGAAGCGCATTCTGGAATTGGGAACCTCGTACGGTTACTCCACCGCATTTCTGGCCGATGCGGCGCGGCGCACCGGCGGCAAGGTTTACACCATGGATTTGGCGGCCCATAAGCAACGCTACGCACGCACGCAAATCGAGGAAGTGGGACTGGGCGCTCAGGTGGAGTGGATGCTGGGGGACGCCACCGACATGCTCAAGACATTGGATGGGCCGTTTGATTTCGTGCTCGTCGACCTGTGGAAGAACATGTATGTGCCCTGCCTGAATCTGTTTTACGGCAAGCTTGCGAATAATGCCGTGATCGCGGCGGACAACATGCTGTATCCCGAGACGGTGCGTGCCGATGCCGAGGCCTACCGCGCCGCCGTCAAGGCCAAGGGCAATTTGCAAAGCATGCTGCTGCCCGTGGGCAACGGCATCGAGTTGTCATGCTTATGGAAGGCTTGACGCGGCGCGAAACTCTGGCGCGCATGCTGGGCGTCGCCGGCGCGGCGGCGTTCGGCATTCGATCGAGCGATGCGCAAGGCGTCAGCGCACCGGTCGGAGACGGCGCGCAGCTGCGCGAGCTCGGGATGAAGCTGAGCGAGCAGCAGCGCGCCGCGGGCGTGTCGTTCCTCAAGCGCCATGCCAGCGTCGACATCCACGCCCACCCGGGCCGGTTCTTTCTCAAGGGCGTGCTCGATCCGACCCCCACGACGCGCGCCTTCGGCGAACCCTTCGAAGCCGCGGCGATCGCCGACCTCAACGCAGGCAACGTGAGCGCGGCCCTGTTTTCCGCGGTTGCGGACATGCGCTTGCTCGAAATGACACCGTCCCAAGGATTGCATGCGGCCCGGGACTTCCAGCCCGGTGAAGCGTATGCGGACTACCGCCGGCAGCTGGGTGAGCTCAAAGCCCTGGCCGCGAGTCCGGGCCTGACCCAAGGCCTAACACCCGCCGACATCAGCACCGCGCACGCGCAGCACAAGAGCGCCGCGGTCTTCGCGGTGGAAGGCGGCGACTTCCTCGAAGCGGATCTTGATCGCGTGCACGAAGCCTTTCATGACGGCGTGCGCGCCATCACGCTGGTGCACTACCACGTCAATCAGATCGGCGACATCCAAACCGAAGCGCCCATTCACAACGGCTTGACGGCGCTCGGCAAATCCATCGTCGCGGAAATGAACAAAGCCGGCATCCTGATCGACTTGGCACATGCAACGTTTGACGTCGCCAAAGACGTGATCGAGGTGTCGGCCAAACCGGTCATGGTTTCGCATACCAACTTGATCACTCACGCGGCGAGTCATCCGCGCCTGATCAGCCGCGAGCACGCCAAGCTCGTGGCGGCCGGGGGCGGCATCATCGGCTCATGGCCCTCAGGCATCGGCCAAGCAACCTTCGCGGACTACGTCGATTCGATTCTGCGCTTGATCGATGTGGTGCAGATCGATCATGTCGCGATCGGCACGGACATGGATGCGAACTTCAAGCCGGTGCTGCGTAGCTATCGCGATTGGGGCCTGATCCCCGCAGCGCTGCTGGCGCGCGGCTTGCGCGACGGCGAGGTCGCCAAAGTCATGGGCGCCAACTTTCAGCGCGTGTTCAAGGCGAATCGCTGACTTTTAATCGCGGGCACCTTGCCGCTTTCACTTTCTCAGGTAAAAGCGGATGCCGAATGGATAACAAGCGGACACCGGCCGGCCGTCTTCCGTCGAAGCAACATAGTGTCCGGAGCCTGCCTTCGCCAGCTTGAGCGCCGCCTCGTCGAGACGCGGGCGCCCCGAAGACTGAACGATGGTTGGATTGGAAGTGAGACGCCCTTTGGCGTCCACGCAGGCCATCACCGTGGCAAGGCCCTGCGCCCCGGCACGAATCTCGATATCGGGATAAAAGTCATCGGTATTGGGAAACCCCTTTCCCGGACTGCCGTTCAGCCTGAGAACGGCCGGCTGCATCGGCGGCACAGGCGCCGAGTCGGTGACGGGCGGCGCCGGTGAAACATCTGCCTTTGCGTCAACTAGCGGCAAAGGCGCCTGGATAGGAGGTACCTCCACGTCGGGCGGCAAAGTAATCGTGGTCGTCGAGAAATTCGGTGTAGGCGGCCGCGGTAAGTCGATCGGGGGAGGCACGCGCTCGATCACGCGAGTCACGAATGGAGCGGCCGTCGGCTTGGTGAAATGGCCGCTCAGTCCCACCGCGAGGCCGCACAATACGGCCACGTGCAAAGCAACCACTACGAAAAACGTTGCGGAGCGGCTCGAGAGGCGCGATGAATCTTCGCGCGGATAGCCGACAAACCCGGCATGCGCAACGGTGGCGCTCGCGGCGTGAACCGTTGCAATGCGCTGCTCACGCGCGATGAAGTAGACCGCCCAGCAACATCCCAGGCTCAAACGCAGCCGGGACAACTTTCCGTGCCGCTCCGCGAGGTCCGCCAACCATTCTTCTTCGAGGCGCTCGGACAGAGGTCCCGGGGCACGCTGGGCGGCGTGATGAATCAATCCCTGCGTCAGCGTATCCACCCAATCCTGCGTTCGCTCGGAAGTCATGACTCCCTCCTGGCACCGGCCCTACCGGTTCATGCAAATACACCGCTTCATGCAAATACACCGCGGTTGAAGCTCGCGAATACTTCGCCGGCTCGTTTGAGTCCGGTTGGCGTGAGACGATAAAGCCGGCGGCGCGGCCGGCCGGCGCTCGACGGGTCTATGGACTCCCAGCGGCTGACGAACCAGCCCGCCGCTTCGAGCCGCAGCAGAATGGGATACAGGGTCCCCGACGCGAGCTTGCACCGCTGATGCACGTCGGCGCCCGAGAGCTGATCGGTGGGGTTCTCGAGAAAGCTCTCCAGCACCTTCAGGGTCTGAAGAGACATCCGCACGTCGCGTTCCGGCTTACCCATGGTAGAAAGTCTACATAGGGTGGTGAAGGAATGCAAGGGGCGGCCCGTCAGCGTTGAAATACCGGGCTAACTTCCGTGGCCGGCCTAGTCGATGCCGTGAATGCGCATGCTAATCAGTTGATCCAGCGTCAGATTTTGCAGGCCCTTGGCTCGCAGCCCCTCGATGTATTCGGGCGTGACCTGATGGATGCGCAATGCGACCAATTTGTCAGCGGGTGTGTGCGGGAATCCCAAGTGGCTGATTTCGCCGGCGAACTCCGGTGTCACGCCGTGAATGCGAAACGCGATGAGCTCATCGGGATCGGCCGTATCCAGGCCCGCGGAACGCAAGCCGCGAATGAAATCGGGCGACACGCCATGGATGCGGAAAGCAACCAGCTTATCCTCATCCGTCGTGCTGATACCGGCGGCGCGCAAGTCCTTGATGAACTCTGGCGTCACGCCGTGAATGCGAAACGCGATCAGCTTGTCGGCATCCGCCGCTTCGACTCCCGCAGCGCGCAGACCGCGAACGAATTCCAGCGTGACGCCGTGAATCCTGAATGCAAACAGCTTGTCGGCGTCGAGGCCGCGCACCGCCGCACCCTTCATCGCGCGGGCGAAATCGTAACTGACGTCAAAGAGAGTAGCCGACAGCAAGCTCTTATCCTGGAGCGGAAACCCGAGCTTCGCCATTTCTGCGGCGTATTGCGGATTGGGTTTGAACGAGAACAGTCCGCTGCCGCGTTTGTCTTGTACGAAGCCGTCGCAGTCGATGCTGCCGGCGTCGCGTTGAATCGTGAAATGCACATCGTGCTTGGCGGCGGCCGCCCAATCGAGGCCGTGCAAATCCGAGAGCAACCATGGCGAGGAAGTATTGAAATGATCGCCGCCGCTCGAGCCCTGGAGCGAGAACTGGACTCTGCCGGGCTCGTCGGCCGTGTCCAATGCCCATGTTCCTTTGTCGATTGCGGCAGCGGCCGCCAGAGGAAGCAGCAGCAGCGCCGCAAGCATGTGGGATATGCGCATGAATCAATACCTCTTATGAGATCCCGGCGAGTTTCAGCGAGATCAATTGACGGATGGTCAGGTCCTTAAATCCGTGACTGCGGATTTTTTCCACAAATTCCGGCGTAATGCCCTGAACCTTGGCAGACAGATATTCTCCGATGCGCAAGTTGGTCAGGCCCGCGGCCGCGAGCGCGCGCACGAACTCCGGGGAGACGTCCTGAATCTTCAACGACACCAATTCGCGGCTGTTGGCATCGAGACCCGCGGCGCGCATCTCGCGTATGTACTCAGGCGTGACGCCATGGATTTTGAGCGCAATGATCTCGTCGACGGTCAGGTCCTTCAAGCCCGCGGCTTGCAGTCCGCCGATGTAGGAGCCGCCCTCCTCCGGAGACTTGGGTGTTGCCGGCGTCTTTGGCGTAGGTGAAAGCCTTGGCGCCGGAGCTGGATTGGGCGCGGACAACGCCGCGAAAGCCGGGAGCGCCGGAAAAGTTGGAAGATCGGGGAAAGATGCGACTGCCCGCGCCATATGAACATGAGGAACGGAGGACGGCGATGGCGCCAACGGAGCCGAGGGCGCATCCATCGCTGGCGGCGCTTCAGGCGCCTCTGGTGCTGCGGCGGCAGTCAGTTCCCGTGGCGCAGCCGGCGCCGCGGGCTCAGGCGGCGCCGCCGGTGCGACAAACGCATCCAGCACGCGCTCGGCCTCGTCGCTCGATACTCGCGTGGACGCGGTTCCCGCCATGAGCAGTCCTGCCACACACAGGCTGCCGATGAGGGCCAAACCGCTGGCGGAAATGCTCCGCGCCGTGCCTCGCACGCCGAGCAGCCGGCCGATGCGTGACGTCAACACGCCGCCGTTGGCCGCCAGCGCCCATACCGTTGTCGACCGCGACTCCTCGAGCAGGGCCAGCGCGCGCGCGTAACCCGGCGCGTTGCCGCAGGCATTCACCGCCACATCGTCGCAACAATGTTCGCGCTCGTTGCGAATCACGCGATTCACCCACCAGACCGCGGGGTGATAAAAGAGCAGTGTCTCGGTGGCGATCTGGAATAGATTTACCAATCCATCCCACCGTTTGATGTGCGCGAGCTCGTGCGCAATGATGGCTTCGACCTGCCAAGGCGACAGGCCGGCGAGCGCGGACAAAGGCAGCACCACCACCGGCCGCCACCAGCCCAATACCGCCGGCGACTCCGCGGCCTTCGAGCAGACGAAGCGCACGGCGCGCGAGACGCCGAGCCGCTTCTGCAACGCAAGGCATGTCTTCAAGAGATCGCCCGCGATCGACTCGGCTCGCTGCCGCCGCAGCCGTATCAACAGCATCCACGCGCCAAGGGTGCGAAGCGTGAACATATAGACGCCCGCGAGCCACGCAATGACGGCGTAGCTCATCCAGTCAACCGAAGCTGCCGGGGAAACGGAAGAAAACTGCCGCGCGTCGGGTGCCGCGACCATCGCCTGCATGGCATCGAGACCGCCTCTGATCTGCGCGATTCCGCCCACCGACACTTGCCGGATGGACTCGGGCGACTGCTGCAGCAAAGCAAAAGTGATGACCGGCGCAACCATCATTGCGGTCAGTACCCAGACCGCACTGGCATAGCGCGCACGCGGACTGCGCAAGCGCGCCAGCAGCGCGCACAGAACCAACGCCAGCACCGCTCCCTGCCAGACAAAATGGAGCAGGCACCACCCCAAGACCCGTACCGTTTCAGGATTCGTCACTTGGTTTTCCTCTCGTGTTCATCCAGCATGCGGCGGATTTCTTCGATTTCCGCAGGCGATGTTTTCTTTCCCGATAAGGCGTGCATCATCAATTGGCTCGCAGAACCCGAGAAGGCGCGCTGCACCAGATCGCTGACCAATTGCCGCTTGGTGTTTTCCGCCGGCAGGCGTGCTTCGTACACGTGGGCCCGCTCATCTTCATTGCGGATCACCATGCCCTTCGCCGTCATGATTTGCAGGAGCTTGAGCACGGTGGTGTAGCCCGTGGCTTTGCTGCTATCGAGCACTTCGTGGACTTCACGGACCGTGGCAGGCCCGCGTTCCCAAAGCACACGCAAGATCGCCAATTCCATGACGGTAGGTTTCGGGGTCGTTGATTTTTCCATGGAAGCCAGACTACTACGAACCTATTCGTAGAATCAACGAAAATCTTCGTAGAACATCTATTTTAGGAAAATCAATCGCTTACGGTCGGCGAGACTTGGCGTAGCTGTCGAACGCGACGGCAGCCACGATGATCAGGCCGATTACCACCTGCTGCCAGTAAGACGATACATGCATGATCACGAGGCCATTGGTCAGCACGCCGATCAATAGCGCGCCAACGACGCTGCCGCCGATGCCGCCGCGGCCGCCCGCAAGACTCGCGCCGCCGATGACCACCGAGGCAATCACGCGCAGCTCATACCCTACTCCGCCGACTGCCTCGGCCGCGCCCAGCCTGGCCGACAGCAAAAATCCGGCCAGTCCCGACAAGGCGCCGACGATCAGATACACGCTGGTGATGATGGCCGCAACGTCGAGACCATTGAGGCGGGCCGCCTCCGGATTTCCGCCGACTGCATAAACGTAACGTCCATAGCGCGTGTAGCGTTGCGTTATGTATCCGGCGATGGCGATGACGGCAAAGAACACCACCGGCACCGGCACGCCGATGATCGATCCGGTGCCCCACCACCGATAATTTGCGTCGAAGCCCGCGATCGGAGAACCATCGTTCAAGATCAAGGTGGCGCCGCGCCAAACCGTCAATCCGCCCAAGGTCACAATGAAGGGCGGGATGCTGAATACTGTCACCGCCTTTCCCTGCACGTAGCCCACCAACGCACCCACCGCCGCGGCGGTCGACAGGGCCACCAACCAACTCAAGGAATAATCCGCACCGATCGCCTTCATGACATAGGCTCCCGCCATGCCCGCGAATGCGAGAAGCGAACCGACCGCCAAGTCCACGCCCGCGGTCAAAATGACGAAGGTCATGCCCACCGCGATGATGCCGTAGATTGAAACCTCGGTGAGAATGTTGGTGATGTTGCGCATCGACAGAAAGCGCGGATTTTCTGCGGCGAAGAACACGATCAGCACCACCAGGAAAAGCGAGGTCCCATAGCGGCGCAGCCAGCCGACGATGTCGATTCGGCGTCGAGGTTGCGCAGCTGAATCGGCGTCGGTCATAGAGCGGCGGTGCGCGGCGCGTCGGCAGTTGTGGAAATGGCCATGAGCTGCATCAGCTTGTGCTCCGTCGCCTCGGCGGAATCCAGAGTTCCGCTGATGCGCCCCTCCCGAAACACGATGATGCGGTCGCATAACGCCAGCACCTCCGGCATTTCCGAGGAAATGACGATGAGCGCGATGCCGCTCTGCGCCATGTCGACCAGCAGCTGGTGAACTTCGGCTTTTGCACCGATATCAATGCCGCGAGTCGGTTCATCCACGATGAGCACTTTCGGCTCGAGCGCCATGCAGCGCGCCAACAGCACCTTTTGTTGGTTGCCTCCCGACAGCGTGCCGATTGCCGTGGACGGATTCGGCATCTTGATGCGCAATGCCGTTTGGTACTTGTCAATCAACCGGCGCTCTTCGGCCTCATCGACGAAAATTCCCCAACGCGCCAGGCGCGGCAAGCTGGGGAGCGTCATGTTTTGGGTGATCGATTGCTCCAGAAAGCACCCCTGCTGCTTTCGATCTTCGGGTAGCAACGCCACGCCGGCGCGGAGGGCTTCATGCGGCGACCGCAACGGGCGCATTTCCTGCCCGTTCAAGTACACGACGCCTTGATCGCAGCGATCGGCGCCGAAAATGATGCGGGCAAGCTCGGTGCGCCCCGCGCCGACCAGTCCCGCGAAGCCCACGATTTCGCCGGCCTTCACTTCGATCGATAGCTCTACGAGCGCCATGGCGTGCCGATGCGCGGCGCCCGGCGCTCGCGAGATTCCCTTCACGCCAAGCACCGGAACTCCCGGCGGCGCACTGCGCGGAAGTCTGGCGAATTCCACCTCGCGCCCGACCATGAGCCGGATGAGATCTCGGATCTGTACGTTGCTGACATCGCCGCTGGCAACGAATCGGCCGTCGCGCAGCACCGTGAAGCTGTCGCAGATCTGCTTTACCTCGTCCAAGCGGTGCGTGACATAGATAAAGCTCACCCCCCGCGCCTTGAGGCCGCGAATCACCGCGTGCAGGATTTCCACTTCCCGTCCGCTCAAGGCAGCCGTGGGTTCGTCCATGATAATGAGCTTCGCCTGCTGCGCGACCGCGCGGCCGATCTCCACCATTTGCTGGTGAGCGACGCTCAAGTGACGCACTTCCGTGCGAGGATCGGCCTGCAAACCGAGGCTTGCAAGCAGAGCGCGCGAACTCTCATGCATCGCCGCCCAATCGATGAACCCGTAGCGCTTGGGTTCCCGCCCCAGGTATAAATTCTCGGCAATCGACATGAAGGGCAGCAAATTGAATTCTTGGTAAATGGTGATGAGCCCGAGGCGCTGCCGTTCGCGCGGCGTGTGCGCGGGGTCGAGCACCGCTCCCTGCAGAAGTGCGTCGCCGCGATCCGCGCGCAAAGCGCCGGAGAGAATCTTCAACAGCGTGGACTTTCCGGCGCCGTTTTCGCCGAGCAATGCGTGCACTTCCCCCGCCTGCACTTGCAGGTCGACGCTGTCCAAGGCTCTGACGCCCGGAAACTGCTTGCAGATGCTGCGAACGTCCAGAAGGGGCGCGGCGGACATCGGGTTACCGAGCTTCGCCAATCCGCTCGGCTTGATTGAGGTTCGACTGCGTGATCAACACCGGCGCAATGCTGGCGCCCGTCATGGGCGTTTTCTGCCGGATACGCGCAACGAGTTCCCGCAACGCGGTTCGCGCCTGGTTGATCGGCGACTGTTCCACCGTGGCCGCGAGCTCGCCGCTGCGCACCGCCTTCAGCGCCTCCGGAGTCGCGTCAAACCCGATGACCTTCACGCCGGCGACGCCGCTCGAGCGCAATGCCTCCAAGGCACCCAAGGCCATCTCGTCGCTTTCCGCCACGATCGCCTGCAAGGATTGGCCGCCGAGCGACGTCAATACATTTTGCGTCACCGTGAGGCCCTGTTCCCGCTTCCAAGTGCCGGTCTGCTCCGCGACGATTTTGTATTTCTCGCCGGCTGCGCCCAAGCTTTCCTTGATGCCGCGCGTGCGATCGATGGAGGGACTCGATCCCAGCTGCCCGGTGATCAGCAAAATCCGCGCACCGTTGGGGAAGGAATCGATCACCCACTTCGCCATGATGCGGCCGCCTTGGACATTGTCCGCACCGACATGCGGGACTTTGACGCTGGTGTTATCCACGCGCCGATCCAAGGTCACGATGGGAATCCCCGCCTTGATCACTTCCTCTACACCCGGGGCGAGCGCATTCACATCGTTGGGGGCAAGAATGATGCCTTGAGTGCCCCCGGCAATGGCCGCCTCGATATCGGCGGTCTGCTTGGCCGAATTGGACTGACCGTCCTCGACCGAAACGGTTACGTTGAGATCGTGGGCTTCGTTATCGAGCGCGCGCTTTACCGCGACGAAGAACGGCTCGGTCATGTCATGGAGACTCGCGACGATCTGCACTGAGTTGCCGCCGGATTTCCCGGAGCATGAGCTCAAAGCCAATATCGCCATCGAAACGCACAGCAATGAGCGCATCACTGCGGCGCCACGTAGGACTTTGAAGCGAGCCATTCGTGCTGGGGGTCATTGCGATAAACCCAGTTGCGCTCAGGGCCCGCCATCACATTCAAGTAGTAGAGATCGTAGCCGTGCGCGGCGCCCACCGGATGGTAGCCGCGCGGCACGAGCACCAAGTCGCCGTCATGCACGCACATCGTCTCGTCGATATCGCGGGCATCGGTATACACCCGCTGGAATGCAAAACCCTGCGAAGGCTTCAGGCGATGATAGTAGGTCTCCTCCAATACGGTTTCCTTGCCGGCCGCTGCCGTGTCGTGCTTGTGGGGCGGGTAGCTCGACCAATTACCACCCGGAGTGATCACTTCCACCACCAGAAGACTGTCCGCGTCCCTGGTTTGCGGAAGAATATTTCTGACGTACCGGGTATTTGTGCCGCTGCCGCGCACTTCGCGGCTCATGTCGGCCGCCGCAATGGCGCGCGGTGAACGTCCGGGTTTGCCGGGAGCCGAGCACACCGCCAACTCCGCATCGCCCTGCGCAGTCACCGAATAAGCAGAACCGGCCGGCGCGTACACAGCGCCCGGCGCGGCGTCCTCGAACACCGAGGCACGGCCGCCGACGTTATCAAAGCGCTTGCCGCCGACGGAGATGTCCGCAATTCCCGCCAGCACCACGAGACAGGTCTCGCGGTCGCTCGAAGCCCCATTCACCACCTGCTGAGGCTTCAGATGATGGATCTGGAATCCGATATGCCGCCAACCCGCGCTCTGCGGCGTGACGTTGAGCACGCAGCCCGCCTTGTCGGGTGCGCTCGGCCGAACCAAAAGTTTGCTCATGCGCGTTCCTTCCACAGATTTGCCGCCGACGCCTCGCGGCGCAGTGTTTTCAGGCCGAGTGCCGCGTAGACCCGCGGGTTTGCCAGCGCGGGATCCTGTTCTGCTTCGACGATGATCCATCCGCTGTAGCGCACGCGCGCAAGCGCCTGCATTACCGCGGCAAAATCAAGGTTTCCATCGCCCGGCACGGTAAACATACCTCTTAAGACTCCGCTGAGGAAACTGCCGTCTTCGGAGCGCAACTGCCCATATATAGAAGCGCGAATGTCCTTGCAGTGCACGTGCGCGACGCGCTCTGGATTCTCGTGAATGAGCGACAAGGTGTCCACGCCGCCGAGCGCGGCATGTCCGGTGTCCACGGTCAAGCCGACGGATGGGCCCGTGGATTTCAAAAAACACTCCAGGTCGCGCTGTGTTTCGACCACAGTGCCCAAGTGATGGTGGTAGGCCATGCGAATTCCTGCGCGAGCAAGATAGTCCGCAACATCGGTTAGTTTCCGGCCAAAATCGCTCCAGTCCGAATCGGCCAGCCGCGGCGTCTTGGAGAGCGGGCATGACTGCCGGCCGTGGATGGCGTTGCTGGTCTCCGCGAGAACGAACACGCCGCTGTGCATTGCTTTGAGCAAATTCAAATGAGATTGCAAAGCCTGGATCTCAGCCTCGGCCGAACGAGTCAGCAGACTGGCGCTGTACCAACCGCCGACCAAGGCAAGGTGATGCCTTCCCAACAGGGCGCCCAGCACAGCCGGCTCGCGCGGAAACTTGCCGCCGAGCTCTATGCCTGAGAATCCCAACTCGCTCGCGTCGCTGAGCACGGACTTGAGCGGCGTGTTGCCGCCGAGCGCCGGCAGATCATCGTTGATCCACGCGATCGGACTGACCCCGAAGCGGATGCTCATTTTAGGCTAGTCTCCCAGCCGCCGATGTTTGCGTTGAGCCAGGGAGGCAGTCCTTGCGGCATCGACCTCGCCCCGCGAAGAAACGTCGGGTATGGCGACATCCCACCAAGCACCGCCCTGCTCGGTTGCAACGGCCGGATCGGTATCGATCACGATCACGTGTGTGCGCTCCGATTGCGCGGCGCTCTTCAGCGCCTGCTCCAACGCTTGAATCGAGTCGGCCTTTTCCGCGATGGCGCCGAGGCTGCGTGCGTGTGCCACGAAGTCAATGTCCGGCGCGGGCGCAGATTGCGCATCGGACCACAGGGTCTTGAATGCGGCGGCACCGGTGCTTCTTTGCAAGCGATTGATGCAGCCGAAGCCTCGATTGTTGAGCACCACAACCACGAGCTTGCGCCCGAGAGCAACGGAGGTTGCCAGCTCGGAATTGAGCATCAGATAGCTGCCGTCGCCGACCAAGACATGCACGTCGCGTTTCGGCTGCAGCATTTTTACGCCCAGGCCGCCCGCAATTTCATATCCCATGCAGGAGTAGCCATACTCAACGTGATAGTCATCCGGGCTGCGTGAGCGCCAGAGCTTGTGCAGCTCGCCCGGAAGTCCGCCGGCGGCGCAAACTACCACCGCGTTTGCCGAGGTACTGCGCCACACCGCACCGATCACCTGTGCGTCGGACGGCAAACCTGCGGCAGGCGCCGCAGTGACCTGCTGCCACACGGTGTTCCAGCCGGCCGTCTCGCGCCTGGTGATGACCCCATCATTGCCGCTGTGCCAGGAACCCAGACGCTCCATGAGATCGGCGAGAACCTCACCGGCATCGCCCACCACGGCGGCAGCTTCGTGCTTACCGGCGTCGTAGGCCGCAACATTGATTTGTACCAGGCGCCGATTTGCCGCGGTGAACAGCGCTCGCGAACCGGTCGTAAAGTCCTGAAGCCGGGTGCCGATCCCGATGACGAGATCCGCTCGAGCCGCCGCCGCGTTGGCAGCGCTGCTTCCCGTGACGCCGACCGCGCCCAGATTGAAAGGGTGATCCCACGGCAAGGAGCCCTTCCCTGCCTGGGTTTCAGCCACCGGGATATGAGAGTCGGCCGCGAATTTTGCGAGCAGCGCTTCGGCGCCGCTGTAGTGAACGCCGCCGCCCGCCACGATCAGCGGAGTGCGCGCCGCTTTCAGCAGCGTCACCAGCTGATCCATTTCCTTGCGATCGGCGCGCGGCCGGCGAATGTCCCATACCCGGCGGCGAAACCACGCTTCCGGATACTCGAAGGCTTCTGCCTGCACGTCCTGGCAAAAAGCCAGTGTGACCGGCCCGCATGAAGCAGGATCGAGCAGCGTGTTCATTGCGTGCGGCAATGAATCGATCAGTTGCTCGGGGCGCGTGATGCGGTCGAAATAGCGGGAAACGGGCCTGAAGCAATCGTTGGCTGAAACCGTAGCGTCGGCGAAACTCTCGATTTGCTGCAGCACCGGGTCCGGGCCGCGCGACGCAAAGACATCGCCGGGGAGAAACAGCACGGGCAGCCGGTTGGCATGCGCCAGTGCCGCCGCCGTCACCATGTTGGTGGCGCCGGGTCCGATGGAACTGGTGCAAATCATGGCGTGTTGCCGTCGCGCCTGTTTCGCAAAGGCGACGGCGGCGTGCGCCATGGCCTGTTCGTTGTGGGCGCGATAGGTAGGTAGTTGATCCTGCACTGCATGCAAGGCTTCGCCCAGTCCCGCGACGTTGCCATGACCAAAAATGGCCCACACGCCGGCAAAATACCGCGCTTCCGCGGAAGCCGCCGCAGCGTTTACCGGACCGGCGGCGACGTGTTGGGCCGCCAGATATCGAATCGCCGCTTGCGCGGCGGAGCATCGAACCGTTTTCATGCAGTAACCACTGCGCGTGCGCTACGCCACGCGCTTACCAAGGCCGAGAATCTGCGCGTCATCGCTTCGCAGGCTTCGGCATCGCCCATCGAAGCCGCAAACCATGCGCGCGCAACGTCGTGAAAAATAGTGCGACCGATGGCGAAACCCTTCACGATGTCAAAGGGCGCCGCCGCTTCGAAGCATTCAACCAGGTCTGCCTCGGAGGCCGCCTGCCCCAACAGCAAGACCCCTCGGCACAGCGGGTCCTCCCGAGCAATCGTAGCTTGAATCGCGCGCCAATGGTCTGCGCCGGCGCTGGGCGCTAGCTTCCACCAATCGGGACGCACGTTTAGCGCGTAGATGCGCTGCAAGGCACGCGCGGTCGTATGGGCATCGGCAGGCATCTCTTTGGGCAGAATGATTTCCAGCAGCAATTCGTGGCGCGTCTTGCGGCAGGCGTCGAACAGGCGTTTGAGCTGTCGCTCTTGCCGCTCGCGCAAAGGATCCGCATCGTCCGGATGATAAATCACCAGAGTCTTGACCACGTGATTGAGCGGCCACGCCGCGATTTCGGCTGCGACATCGGCGGAGCCCTCGAATTCCACCGGACGCGACTGCGGCACTTCGATGGGCCGGCCGATCCAATACGGCATGTCCGCGGCTTCGGCAAGCGCATCGGCACCGTAGCGCCCATCGAGAAGCACACCGAAGCGCGCGTCTCGGCCGGCGGCCGCATCCAGCGCGCGCAAACCGAGGCTCTTGAATTGGGAGATGCGTTTGCGCGCGGCGATGTTCGGCCCTGCGAGTTCTTCGAACTGGCTGCGATGATCGATGGCGAGTGCCATCAACTGCGGATACGGCTGCCGTCGCGTGGAGGCCCAGTGCACATGATCCAATCGACGGGTAAAGGTGTCGGCGCGGTGATCGCCGACCGATAGGAACAGCTGCAATTCCGCCCAAGTCGGCATGGCGGGCGCGCAACCATGACGCGTAACCACCATGGCACCGCAGGCATTGCCGAACCGGCAACATTCCGCAAGCGACTCATCGCGCAGCCAGCCGCGTAGAAAACCGCCCATGAACGCGTCCCCTGCGCCGAGCACATTCAAGACGTCGACCTTGAATCCGGCGACGAACAAGCCTTGCTCGAAGGTGTCGGAGATCTCGCCGTCGAAAGCTGCGCAACCTCGCCCGCCGAGCTTGCACACCAGCGTTGCCGGCGTTCGCGTTCTCACGCTGCGGATTGCGGCAATGGTATCCACGGAGCCGCCGAGTATGCAGAACTCTTCCTCAGTGCCGATCACCAGGTCGCACAGCGGCAGCACCGTCTGCAGGCACTCGGTCACGCTCGCATTGGATACGAAGCGGTTCTCACCGAGGTCTTTGGCGGTCAGTCCCCACAACACCGGACGATAGTCCACGTCGAACACCACCCGTCCGCCGTTGGCCTTGACCTGCCGTGCGGCCGCCATGCTGGCGGCAAATACTCCCGGCGTGGAAAGGTGCGTGCCGGTGATCAGCACCGCTCGTGCGGCGGCCAGCAGCTCAGCGTCGAGATCTTGTTCGCACAGCGCCATGTCGGCGCAGTTCTCCCGATAAAAAATGAGCGGGAAGGTTTCGCGATTGCGGATCCCCAGCACCACCAGAGCGGTCAGCCGGTTGGGATCCGTGCGCACGCAGCGCACGTCCACGCCTTCTCGAATCAGCTCCTCGCGGATGAAACGGCCCATGTGATCGGCGCCCACCCGCGTGAGCAAAGCCGACCGCAAACCAAGCCTTGACGCGGCAATCGCCGCGTTCGCCGGGCTGCCGCCGACATACTTCGCGAAGGAACCCATGTCTTCCAAGCGGCCGCCGATCTGCTCGCCGTACAAGTCCACGCTCGAGCGGCCTATGGCAATCAAATCAATGCTGTTATCCGTGGCCGGCACGATCTCTCGCAACGAAAAGCGGGGTGATTCATTATACTCCGCGCTTCGACGGCCGCTCGAACCGGGCGCCGCAGTGGTTTACGGTGGTGCAAGCGCATGTTTAACGTCGCGATATTTGGCGCGGGTCGGATCGGACAGATACATGCCCGCAATGCCGCCAACTCAGCCGAATTGAGGCTCAAATTTGTCGTCGATCCCAACCGCGAGGCGGCGGAAGCGCTCGCGTCAAAAACCGGTGCGGTCGTTGCGGACATGGATGCGGTCTTGGGCGACAGCTCCATCCATGGCGTCATCATCGCCAGCGCGACCAACGTTCACCTGGACCAAGCGTTGGCCGCCGCTTCGGCCGGCAAAGCAATATTCTGCGAGAAGCCGCTGGACCTCGATCTGGCGCGCGCGCGCCAAGCAGGCCCGCAATTGACGGCCGCAAAAATGCTGGTGGGATTCAATCGGCGCTTCGACCCTCATTTCAACGCCTTGAAGGCACGCATTGAGTCAAACGCGATCGGCAAGCTCGAGAGCGTGAACATTACGAGCCACGACCCCGCCCCGCCTCCGGTGGCGTATATCCGCGTATCCGGCGGTTTATTCAAAGACATGACCATTCACGACTTTGATATGGCGCGCTGGCTCTTGAGCGAAGAACCTACCGAGGTGTTCGCAAGCGCCAGTTGCTTGGTGGATCCCGCAATCGGTGCGGCGGGCGATGTCGACACCGCGAGAATATTGCTGCGCACCGGAACCGGCCGGCTGTGCGTCATCAGCAACACCCGCCGCTCGGGTTATGGCTATGATCAGCGCATCGAAGCTTACGGCTCCGCCGGCACAGCACGCGCCGACAACGTGCTGGAGAGCACCGTGTCGACCTGCACTGAACGCGGGACGGCGAGCGATGCCCTGCAAAACTTTTTTCTCGAGCGCTACGCGGAAGCCTATCGGCGCGAGATGCGGCATTTCGCGGATATCTTGCGCGACGGTAAAACGCCGCTGGCGGGTTACCGTGACGGCGTCGCCGCCCTCGTTCTTGCCGAGGCGGCGGCCATGTCCTTAAAACTAAACAAACCCGTGACCCTCTCCTCGCCGCTGCAGCCGGCCAACAGCGCTGCGCAAGCCAATCCGAGCCCTTGAAGTCCACGCCGGGTTGTTGTTCTGCTCATGTGAGATCCCATGCTCTTTGAGTTGCTTTGCCGCCGATTAGGCTGCGCCGCCCGGGTCATGGCAATGCTTTGTCCCGTAAAAACGGTACACTTGCGGGGGTTCACAGTTTAAAGCGCTGCTATTTGCAACGTTGTCATAAGGGCATAGGCTCTTTGCACACGGCAGGAAAAGGGAGTGAACATGGATCAGGGCACGGAAGGCGAAACGCACGGAGGCAGTCCGTCGACAGTTGCGCCTGAACCGGTACGCTTCACCGGCAGCGGAGCCGAATATTTCGGCATCTGGATAGTCAATCTCCTTTTGACGATCGTCACCATCGGCATTTATTCGGCTTGGGCCAAGGTACGCCGGCTAAAATATTTCTATCGGCATACCGAATTGGCCGGCTCCAGCTTCGACTTCCACGGTAGTCCCATCAAGATCTTGATCGGGCGTGTGGTCGCATTGGTGATGATCATCGCCTACGACTACACCCTACGAATTCAATCCGTGTGGACACTGGCGGTCGTCGGCGCAATTGCCGTCCTCATGCCCTGGATGCTGCGCAATTCTCTGCGCTTTCGGCTGTACAACACGAGTTGGCGCGGTGTGCGCTTCCATTTTCGCGGATCGGTGGCGCGGGCCTATCGAGTCTTTTTGCTTTATGGAGTCGCCACCCTCTTTACGCTGTACATTCTGGCCCCCTTCATGCATCAGCGGGTCAAGGCCTATCAGCACAACAATTCGTGGTTCGGGCAAACCCAGTGTTCGTTTCATGCAGGAGCCGGGCAGTTCTATAAAATATACCTGCTGTTGCTGGGTGGCCTGCTGGCATTTGCAGTTGTGCTGGGATTCAGCGGTATCTTCGAAGTATTTATCGCGGCACAGGAAGCTCAGAAACACGGCGGACGCATCAACCCCTTTGCCGCGCTCAAAGCCTTGGTGATCTTGTATGGCGGGCTGTTGGTCGTCGGGGTTTCGATTGGACCGCTGTTTCGCGCGCTCATGACCAACTTGATTTGGAGCAACACGCGCGTCGGCGCACATCGCATCGAATGCAATATGTCGCCGCTCGGCTTGATCTGGATCACCTTCAGCAACCTGGTGCTCGTCGCACTCACACTGGGCTTGTTCATTCCCTGGGCCAGTGTGCGCATGGCAAGATTCCAGCTCGAAGCGGTTCGAGTGGTACCGGCGGGGGACCTGCAGCAATTTGTCGACGCCGAACCTGATCAGGTCGGCGCAGTCGGAGAGGAAGCAGCATCGGCATTCGACTTCGATATTTCCTTGTAGCGCCGGGGCCTCGATGCTGAGCGCTGACTACTTCGACGGCCGCTCGACGCGCGTTCGAGCGGTCCGGTTGGAAGCCTCCGGCGATACCCTGCAGATCACCGGCGAGGATGTCGATCGGCGCGTGCCCTTTTCCGAAGTGAAGGTCGATGAGCGGCTTGGACGCGCGCCGCGCAGGCTGCGCTTCGCCGACGGCGCGTTCTGCGTGGTCAGCGATTTGAACGCCCTCGACACCATGCTGACCTCCATGGCTCATCGAGACGGCTTGGTCGACCGCATCCAGCGCCGTGCCCGTTTTGTCCTGATGTCGTTGGCCGCATGTGCAGTGCTGGCGGTTGCCGCATATCAATGGGGCCTGCCCTGGGCCGCGGGCATCGGCGCGGCGCACCTGCCTCCCGGCATCAGCGTCAAAATATCCGATCAGGCGCTCGAAATCTTAGACGGCAAGATTCTGCTGCCCACGGGCATCGCCGAGGATCGCCGACGGACGCTCAGCGCCAAATTTCATGCCTTGCGCCTTCCCGAGGGCGGCACCGCGAAAGCAGAGCTATTGTTTCGCCGCTCGCCGCAATTGGGAGCCAACGCGTTTACGTTGCCGGACGGACGCATCATCGTGCTGGATGATCTCATCACCATCATCGGCGACGACCGGCAAATCCTCGCGACGCTGGCGCATGAGGCAGGCCACGGACACGGAAATCACGGCATGCGGATGCTGCTGCAGAATTCCCTCGTGGGTGCTTTTTTGGCTTTTTACGTCGGCGATATCAGCAGTCTTCTGGCCATTGCGCCCGCTACCCTGATGCAGGCGCGCTATTCGCGCGATTTTGAAGCGCAGGCAGACGATTATGCGGCCGCGGTCCTGCGGCTCAACGGCATGTCGCCGGGAATGCTGGCCGATGCCCTCGACAAGCTCGCCAAATCGCACAAAGAGACCGCCGCTGCCGGATATCTATCGACCCATCCGGCGACCGATGCGCGCATGCGGCATTTGCGATCACAGTAAGCGCCCGCTATTGATGAGCCGTTTGCCACTCCGAGAGAAGCTTGTCTCCCTGCTTCAATTCGGCGTCGGAAGCACGCATTTCTTCAGCATTTTCAGTTATCGCTGCCGCCTTGAAGCGCTCGTACGCATGCAGCCGGCTCGCGGAGATTTTCTGCATGAATTCGAGCTTGGAAATGCTGTCTGAATTGGGGGCAAGTCGAATCGCTGCAAGGCGATCGACCGCCTCACGCCAAAAGGACAATACATCTCGATCCAAGGCAGCGGCAAATTCCGCAGAATTCCAGTGGTCGTCGTCTATCTTTGCTTGCGCCGCATGCAGCTTGTCGATCGAGCGCTCTTCACCACGCCGAAACCAATGCATGGTGCGCGCGAACTGAGGCTGTCCGGTCAGCGACTCCGCCATCCGTTTTGCAATCCACACTCCCCCAATGGCAATCAGAGCGGCGAGCGGAAGCGTTTGCATGAGCCGCCGCAGATCGCTGCGAGTGTAAGTGCGAGATCCGGTTATCGGACGGACCATGACCAACCCAAGGAAGAATCCGGTGGCGAGGCCGCCCAAATGCGCTGCATTGTCTACTCCGGTGGAAGTGAATCCGTTAATCAAGCAATAAGCCGTAAATATCAGAGTTGAATTGCGCAGCGGGCGTACTATGTTTTGAGGAAAGGTGTCGCCGGCACGCAATTGTGCGGCAAGCAACGCGCCCAGAACGCCCAGTATCGCGCCGGAAGCGCCAAGGCTGTTCACGCTAGGCTGCCAGATTATGCTAGCGAGACTTGCACCCATTCCGGCCAGGAGGTAAAGCGCCAAATAGTTCACGCTCCCATAGAGGCGCTCCACCAGCGGCCCGAACGATGCGAGCGCCCACATGTTGAACACCAGATGAAGCACGCCGAGATGCAAGAACAATCCGGCAAACAGCCGCCACCAATCTCCGTCGCTCGTATAGGGCCCGTAATTGGATCCCCAAGGGATGTAAAATGCGCTGTTAAACCGGCCAAAGACTGCGGCGGCGGCCGCAGTTGCCAGAAAAATCAACGCATTTACCGCAATCAGACCGATCGTCACGGGCGTACGAGGCGACTGCGCAACCAGGCCTCGTTCGAATTGCACAGTTGCTCTGAGCTGCGGCCGAAATTCCGGCGTTCGCTTTTTTGGCAACACCGATGCGAGCCGCTCTGCAGCCGGCTGATTGGGAAACCAGAGAGTGATCGCAGACTTGGCCGCCTCGGGAACGAGGTACGCCAAGTGGATCTCATTTCCCTCGGATTCGACGTCGACAATTCGAGGCCAGCTCAGCGAAATCTGCTTTTGAAATAGAGGACCGAACAGACCGCGCACAGCGCCGGTGTGGCGGCCGGAAAATTGCAGATTAATTCCGTCGGCCTGAAGCATCCCGGACCCGCCAACCTCGAAATCATTGTGCGCAGGCTCGAGCCAACTGAATAACCCGGTGGTTTGCCCAAACGCAATTCGGCACCGAATGGGGCTGGGCGATCCAATCAAAGTCTGTAGCTTGTCGGGAGATGGCGCGGCAGACGCCGGCCCCATGAGGGCATCGCGGACAACAAAACCTCGCTCGATGAGCAATCCCTTCAGTCGGGCGTAGTTAACCGGTGCGCGTTGCGGATCGATGCGGCCGAGCCTTTCGAGCAACTCGGAATCATCAAAAGTCGTGAAGTCGATTTCGCCGTCCATGCGCGAGCTAAGGGTTCTCGTCCGAGCACAACGTTATTGGATTTGATCTCAATGTACCGCATGCGGGCGCTAAGTGCTTGATTTTATGATCACGAGAGAGCAACTTCATGGTTCGCCTTGGACCTGCTCTCATGTAATAGGGGCAACTCATGACCACCACATGCTGGACACAACGGACCCAACTCAGTCTCGTGTTCGGACCCCCGGATACGAAGCGTCTGCTGAACTGGATGCCGGCGGCCATCGCTGTCACGGTGTTTCTGGTCGATCTTTTTACCCCGCGCGGATTGGCAGCCTCCGCGCTGTACGTGCTGGTTCCGGCCGCTTGCCTGTGGGTACCGCACGCGGTGATGTCGAGCCGGATGGCGCTGATCACTTCCGTGTTGGTTGTCATCACGTATCTATCCGACACCGATATCGGCGTTCCGGCGTGGATTTCGCTGACCAACACTATCGTTGCCATCGTGCTGGTTTGGTCCGTGACATGGATGGTAGGACTACGCAATCGGCATGAGCGCGAAGTCGCGACACTGATCTCGCAAGTTCGAGGGCTGCGCGAGCGAGCCGAGAAGGCCGAGGCGCATGTTTGCGACGAAATTTCCCGCCAGTTGCACGAGGGTATCGGGCAAGAGCTGACTGTCGTGGGGTGGGAACTGGATGAAATCCGGGAAGGGTCCGATGATGCGAAGCGCGTGGAGGCCGCAGCGACGCGATTGAGGGAGCGCGTTTCGGCTTCTCATGACGCGGTTCGCCGTTTGGCGGTCAACTTGCGCAGAAGAAGCGTGGACGAAAAGGAGGCGCCGAACGCAACGCGCGCGCACATCGAATGGTTCCGAAGGCAGACCGGTATCGGGACCGGACTGCGCGGTGAGGAGTTGCTTGCAGCATTGTCGCCCGAAGGCGCGAATTGCGCGTTCCGCGTCATCCAAGAGGCCCTCACCAATGTCGCGAAGCACGCTCACGCGACGATTGTCGAGATCGAAATCATAGAGGCAGCGGACAACCGGATTCAGATTTCCGTCACCGACGATGGACGTGGGATGACCGATGCGGACCGCGCCAAACCTGCGTCGCTCGGACTGATTGGCCTGGAGGAACGCATGCTGACGATCGGGGGTGCGTTGCAAATGACAGCCGCCATTTCAGGCGGCACACGGTTGTCGGTGGTGATTCCTCGCCCGGTGGTAACCGAGCAAAAAGGCCGGTGACTCATTCCTTGAGCCGAAGCGCACCCGGCAGGATCTCCAATTGAGCCGGGAGTCTTCCTAGGCTTTCGCCATCAATCTCCAGCAAAACCGTTGAATCGCTGGTCGCCGCGGCGCGCCGGGTGCGCAGCACCTGCGCACCCCGCAGCCGCAGGTGGCTGCCGTCATAGAGCGTGGATCGCTTGCCGATAAAATCCATCAATCCGAATCCGGACCAGATCGTCACGTCGAATTCGCCATCATCCAGCTGCGCCGCCGGCGCCACCTGCATTCCCGCCCCGAAAAATCGGCCGTTGCAGAACGCGCAATTGGTGATCGACACCGTGCGCGGCGGCATATCGCCGAATTCGAGAGTCACGGTCTTGTCGCGATAAACCGCCAGCGCCCGCAAGGTCGCGAGCGTGAACGCCCACTGTCCCTTGATGGCCTTCAGGCGCGGACTCACGAGATGTGCGACCAGTCCGCCAACCCCGAACGACAGCACATTCATGAAAATCCGCGAAGCCGGGGTGCCGTCGTGCGCGGTAAAGCGCGCGAGCCCGACGTCTATCGATCGCGTCTTGCGTCCAGCAAGCCTGGCGCAAGCCGACTCAAGATTTTCCTGGCCGATCGTCCTCGCGAAATCGCACCCGGTGCCTAGCGCCACGACACCGAGCACTGCCTCAGGCGCAATGGGTTCGCTGCCATCGAAAAAGCCGCCCAAGACCTCATTGAGTGTGCCGTCGCCGCCGACGGCAACGATCATCTCAAAGCCGTCGCGGAGCGCCGCCCGCGCCAAGGCCGTGGCTTCGCCCGGCGCCCGCGTGAGTACGTGTTCGAAATCGCCCAGAGAGGAGCGCAGCAGTTTTGAGATTCTATCCCACCGCCGGCCCGTGGCGCCTGCGGCCGACGCAGGATTGACGATCACCAGACTGCGAAAGGAATCATTCGCCGACATGTTGAGTGGGTTTCAGCGACTGGACTGCGACCATCGAGAGGGTGTATTGAGTCACTTCCAAGCTTTACACCGCAAAGGAGAGGACAAATGAACAAGGTTGCCATCGCGTCGTTATCTTTACTTGTGACCACTCTCGCCATGGCCTATGAAATCCGTCATCCCAATTTACGAGACGCCCATGCGGCCGCCGAGAACGCGATTCATCATGTTCAAGCAGCCCAGGCGACCAACAAGCGGGTCGGGTTTGGCGGGCATGCCGAAAAAGCGGTCGATGCGCTGAGGCTTGCCCAGCAAGAACTCGCCGAGGCTGACAAGTGGAATGAAGAACACCGTAGGTAGCGCGGTCCGACGATCATTTCGCCTGAGGCTGTCCGAGGGGCACGTACAGTGCGCTCGGATGCGCGCGGTCGTGAAACAGGGTCACCGTGACCGCACGGGCGTCCTTGATGGTCTGCTCGGCGACTGGGCCGGGAGCGTTGTAGTTTTTCTCCGAATATATCGAGTTGATCGGGGAGATCGTCAGACGTAAGCGGCCGCCTTTGCCGACCTGCCGCGAAACGAAAGTAAAGTGATCGAAGTCATAGCGCTGCGCGGCGTGCGTCGCGACCAGCTTGGGCTCTCGATTGTTTTCGCGGTAGCGGGCCCGCATCGAGTCGCCAGTCAAAGCGATGCTTCGGCCGTCAGGACGAATCTCGGATATCGCCACGCTGAAATCGGTGTCCGGTTGATCGATGCCGATCCACGCCGAGAGCTTGAAGAAGCCGCTGATCTCGGTGTCCTTCTCAAACGGCGCGGTGTGATAGACGAGAAATTTTCCGCGGCGAACGAAGTCCGCGCGCTGGTCCGTGAGATCCCCGGGCTCTGAGGCCGCCTCGCCGGCCGCGAGACTCACGTCATGCGGGTCATAGACATAGTGATCCGGCTTACCCGAAGCCGTTTGGGAACCAAGGGCGCCAGAGCCCAGCACGTCGGTGGCGTTGCTGCTCGAGTCCAGAAAGTACGGTTGCGATTGGCTGGTCACCCCTTCCAGCGTGTCGGCATAGCGCCATCGCTCCGCACCCATGACGTAATAGGCGACGGCTTTTTCCAAGAATTTCGGCTTCGGACCGCCTTGCATGGTCCAGGCATACCATTCCAGATGGAGCTTCGGCAGATCCACGAGACTCGCGGGCTCGAACTTCAGGCCGCCGATCTCAGCCCTGGGTGTGCGCGTCGCTGCATGATCCCAAGGGCCGATGATGAGGTAATGCCGCCCACGACCCTCCGCCGACGCATTCTTCATGTACTCGCGATAGTGTGTGAGTGCGCCGGGTTGATCGCCGTCATAAGAGCCGGTGATCGTCAATATGGGAATGCTCAGGCGTGCATATTGTTCGGCAGTCGGATTGTACGCATCCCAGAATGCGTCAGGATGCGGGTGCTTTATCCAACGCTGAAATATGGCAGACGGGGCGCCGATTTGCGAATCGATGTCCTTGAACGGCGTGCCCGACTCGAGCCACTGCCGATACTTGGTGCTCCAAAAGGCGCCGTCGCCGAATATCTTGTCTTGTGAGGTGTGCCCGCTGGTAAAGAACAACCACTGCACATCATAGGGGCCAAAGATATTGCTGCCCATAGGGAAATCGACGCCTGCGTACGGCGCCGCGACCGGCACGATGGTCGCAAGATGCGGTGGAAATTCCTTGGCCGCAGCCCACTGGTCGTATCCTGCGTAGGAGCCGCCCCACATGGAGACCTTGCCGTTGCAATACGGCTGTTTGGCCAACCACTCCACAACATCGTAGGCATCGTGTGCTTCCTGCAGCAACGGATCGTATTGGCCTTCCGAATTGCCGCGGCCACGTACATCCACGGTCAGGAACGGCAACCCATGCGCCGCGAAATAAATTCCGCGGTCGTGGTAGCTCTGCGCAATGTACGGCGTGAGCGTGAAAATGCAGGGTGCGGGAGCCTTCTGGCCGCGCGGCGTGTACACCGTCGCGCTCAGGTTGACGCCGTCGCGCAAAGTGATTTTCTGGTTCCAGTGAAAGTCCACGTTGGCCGCATCCGGAACGCTCGCGACTTGATTGGCACTTGAAATCGCCTCGCTGGCGCGCGCCGGCGGCGCAGCCAAGGCAAGAATCGCAACGGCTGATAACACCACACTGCGAATATCGCAATTCATAAAGACTCCCTACGGAATAAACCCCGAGACCGCTCAGTGTTGATTATAAGAGAGGGACCTAAGCCCTCGGTCTTCGCATTATGAGGTGACTGCCAGCCGCACGCCAGCCGGCTCCAAGTAGAATGAGTATTGAGCCAGGCAGGAGCGCAGAAAACTACGCGCGCCATGTCCCGCTTGGCGCAATACCGAGCGGTGCGTCAACCACACCACCGCCGCGGTAACGGCGAAGAAGGTCCGATGAGCCGGACGCGTCAAGGCGCGCAGCGGAGCGGCACGACCGGCACGCAGTGCGAACAGCAGCTGCGACTCGAATCCGACATGGGCAAGTTCATCGGAAACGATGGATCGACACAGAAGCTGCAAGCGCTTGCAGCCGGTCGCCGATTCGAGCGCGCGGTAATACACCTGCCCAATCAGTTCGGCGCAGATGAGCACGCTCAAGTACAGGTGCAGTCCGGCCGGCCGGCGCATCAGTCGAAAAACCCGATCGGTCCAGTCGGTTCTTTTCAGCCGGATCCGATGATCCTGCATGAATCCCCTCAATAGCCATGCATGGCGCTGCTCTTCTCGGATGAGCAACTCAAATATTCTGGCGAGGTGAGGCTCGTTGTTCCGGCGCCCGAATTGTTCCGCCGCCCGCAGCAATGTCCGCCCTTCCGACTGTTCGCCGAGCTGGAATGTCGCGATCGAGCTAGCGATGCATTGCCGTTCATCCGGCCGCAGAACATCGGAATGGCCGCGCTGAACACGCCGCCGGCGCCGGGCGTGATGTTCGAAGTGATTCAACCATACCTCGAGTTCCCCGGGTCCCATTCCCCCGCCCTCCTGATTGCCTACACCGAGTGTGCGAGCTCATTCGGGTATTGGCGTGGAGGAATCCGGGCAGATTGTGGCAACGAATTGGCGCACCCATGCGGCGATCTCGTCCGCGGCGGTATCGAGTGCGAAATGGCCGGCCTCGAGCACGTGAACCTCGGCGCTGGGCACCTCCCGCCGATAGGCTTCCGGCTCGGATAAATCGAACGAGAGGTCATACCGGCCCCAGATCACCAGCAGGCGCGGCTGATTCTCGCGCATCCATGCCTGCCACTTTGGGTACGCATCGACATTCGTGCGGTAGTCGTAAAAGAGATCGCTTTGAATCTGCGCCTGGCCGGGCTGGCTGAGGAAGGCAAACTCGTCCGTCCAGAGATCGGGGTCATAGCGCTCGACGTTGGGATCATTACCGACATGCCGCGTGCGCGTCGTGGCCAGCGACAGCAAATTCGTGCGCAAGGTGTTTTCGTTGGCAGCGCGATCTGCCCAAAAAGCGCGCCTAGCTTTCCAATTCTCGCCGAGACCTTCGTTGTGCGCCACCGCGTCTTGCACGATGAGCGCCTCGATGCGCTCCGGATGCGCCAAGGCCATGCGAAATCCAACCGGGCCGCCGTAATCCTGCATGTACAGCACGTAGCGGCGCAGTCCCAGCGCCTCGGTGAAGCGCTGCATGATCTGCGCGTAGTGATCGAACGTATAGGCAAACTGTTTCGGATCCGGCCAATCGCTGTGCCCGAACCCCGGGTAATCGGGCGCGACGAGATGAAAGCGATCGGAGAGCCGTGCAAAGAGAGGCTCGAACATCCGTGATGAGGAAGGCAGCCCGTGCAGGAGCAGCAGCACCGGGGCGCTCTCGGGACCTGCCTCTCGATAGAAAATCGAGAGCCCATCAATCTGCGTGGTGCGATAAAGGGTCGGGTAGGTCACGAACCCGAATTATAGAACTATCGAGCCGAATCGATGAAGTCAGTTGGCGGCGCCGGCGTGATCTGCCGAGCTGATTAGCGATAGAACGTCGCCCAATGGACTGAATATGGTTGATGTTTTGATGCCGTCCCGCTCGGGTGCCGGCGCGGTGCTCGGCCCCCTGGAGGCCAAGATCATGGAAGTGGTCTGGAAAGAGGCTGCTCAAAAAGTCTCGCGAAGGCAAGATCACCCTCTTTACGGCGGCCGCTTCGCGCGAAACGTTCGACGCTCAAGTCGTTTCCACCGTCGTGCGTTCGCTCAAGCGTAACTTCGGGACTGCGGCATCGCTCAGCTGGTGGATCAGCTCGCGGTCGACGAGGAGACCGTTTCGGAATTCGAGCGCCTGATTGCACAACGCAAGTCCTCAGTTGAAGCGGTCGCAGGCAAAATAGCAGCGCCGTTTAGTTTCCCCAGCAATTGGCCGCGGTTTCCGATCCTGTGGAGGTTTGCGACCCCAACTGATCCACGCTAAGGGTAATGCATTTCGTATCGTCGACCTGGGTGCCGAAGGTGGTGGCCGTGACTGAATATGAAATCGGCGGATTCGGCACGGTCACGGTCACTTGATAGTAACCGCTGCCCACCGTGATTGGGAACGTGTCGCCGACGGCCCCGTAACCCAGGTCGGAGGGCGTGGCACTGTATGCGTTGGTGGTGCTGAAAAGCTTTTCTTCGCGTCCTGCCAAGTCCAAAACGGCACTGCGTGCATCCGTGCGCCGCGACTTTTGAACTTGGCTGTGATACGTCGACATCGCGATCGTTCCCAGGATCGCGACGATCCCCACGGTGACCATGAGTTCGACGAGCGTAAATCCGCGCATCACCGTTCGCTGATGGGATTGCGTTGGCATTGATGGGCTCCGAGTGTTCATCGCTGCTCGATCCAGGTCAATCGCTTTGCCTTGACGTTGGAGGGAATGTTGATTCGCTGCGCACCGGGCGTGCCCGAAATCGTCTGATAAACGATGTTGGCGGCGCCTTCCGGCGTTTGGACCACGTACACGCTGCCCGCAGCATTGGTCTGAATCCCGGCCTCGATGGGATCGCTGATCAGCGTGCCGTTGGGGCTGAACGTCGGGAAGGTGTTGGTGAACACGCCGCCGTTGGCGACTGCCAACGCGTAGGTGAAACCGGTATCCAAGTTGCTGCTGCAGGAAGTCGCCACGTTGTTCGCCGGGATGATGGTGTTGACCACGAATCCACCCTGGAAGAATACGGGGTTGAAAATCACCTGCTCCGAACTGTTGGGAAGGTTCGCATACCAGCCAAACTGGTTGCCGGTGCATGGCTGCGTGCCGCCCTGCCAGCAGACCGGGACGTTGGTCCCCTCAACAACGCCTGTCCCCGCGCCCGATGTGGGGTCCGTCACGGCAGTCAGCGTCTGAGCTGCCAAGTTGGAATTGCTCAAGGTGTAGGGCGAAGCGATGCCGGTCGCCGCAGGGTCGAGAGCCGCGTACGCGGCGCCCGGCTCCATGGTGTTCCAGGCGGATAAGTTCCAGTCCCAAACACCGTACAGCGACTGGGTGCCGGAGACAAATTGCGCCGGTGCCAGATTGGTAATCTGGGTGCGTTCGCCGGTGCCGAACTCAATCAAGAGGCGTGGCGGGCTGCCCACCGTGTTGACCGAGATGACCAACAACTGGCTTGTGATGGGCTGCCCGGACTGAGTGGTGAACATGGGTGTGGTCGAGGCCGCCCAATTTGCAGGATCATTGCTGGTCAGGTCAAAGCGCCAAACATGGCCGTTCAAGTCGCCGGCATAGACAAAGTCGGTGATGTGATCGCCATCCAGATCCGCAGGTGTCGTGTAGGCAATGCCGTTGCCGCCGGCGCTATTGGTGCTGAGATAATAGAAAGTCCGGGCGCCGGACGAATTGTCTATCGACATGACATAGATGCCGGCATCGCCCGTGACGCTGCCGAAGCCATTGCCGAAAATCACTGCCCAATTGCCGTTGTGCAAGCGGCGAATCTGCGGCGTGCCGAACGTGTTGCCCATGTTGTTGCCGCAAGTGGGAACGTTCGCGCAGATGATCGAGCTTGCGGTCCACTCGCCGATGACGATGTTCGAGGCGTTGCCCTCGCTGAACTGGCTGCCCGGATCCGTGACGTCCAGCGCATAGATGGCGTTGCCGCCGACGCCGAGGCCGCCAACCAGCCAGGTGTGCCACTGGCCGCCGTAGAACAGATCGCCGGAACCTGGCGTCGCATCGACGAAGAAGTTATGACCATACTGCGAATTCGAATAGTCGATCACGGGATCGTTGCAAGCCGGGTTCAAACCGACGGCCGGCGTCACGCCATGGATGTTCTGCACGACGGTTTCGCTCGAGACCTCTCCCGAGCAACCGCCGGCGGCGGACGGCAACGCGGCGCTCACCAACGTAGACCCCGGCATATAGGCCAGCACTTCCGCGCCGTCGTTGGGGGTCGTTGTGTTGGCAACAAAAGCGCCGCTGTTGTCGAAGCTGCCGGCGCGAAACCCATGCAGGAAGCCATCGTTCGAGCCGACATAGACCACATTGAGGCGCGTCTGTTCGGCGGCGGTGAATTGCAGATAGGTCTGGGTTCCGGAATTCTCCGGCATGCTGCCGCCGATGAGGCGATCCTTCCAGGCAGCCGTGTAGGGCGAGGCCGGCGGACCCACCCAGTTCGGGCTCGAGTCCACGATGTCGCCGAGAATGCTGTCGCGCGCGCGGAACAGGCCCACACCGCTCGAGTTGATCTCGTTGCTGCGGTTGCCGCGCAGATAGTCCAGCCGGTTGCTGGTGAAATTGCCGTCATTGAACGTGAGCGCGGCTTGCTGCACGGGATTCAGATTCGTCCACTCGAATGGAATACCGGTGCCGCCGACCGTGTCCCAGGTGAGCATGATGCGGCTTGCGGAAGCGGGACTACCGGTGGTGGGTCCGGCGGTATTGGTTGAGAGGCATCCGCCATTGGGCGGTGTTCCGGCAGGTGCGCCGCTCAGCAAGCAACCTGCATCCCAGTTGGCCGTGGTGGCAACGCTCACCACGCCGCCATTGTCGATCAAGGTGTTTGCCGTCACCGTGCCGGTCCAGTTATCGGGATTGTAGAACGCAAAATAAGCCTGCGTGCCCGCCTCGACCTTGGCCGCTTCCTTTTCGTTGACGGTCGCGGAGCTACCGGACTGAGTGGACGGGGCCGCCTTGAAGCACATGATTTCGTGCACATTGCTGGCGCCGCCGTCGGAGGCCGCAAAACCGACTCGGAAACTCGTCGGCAGCGGACCGTTCGAGGCGGTGATGGATTGATTCTTGATCAGGTAGGTGTAGGCACCGCCGCTCACGCTGTATGCGAAGCTCAACAAACCGTCCTGAGTGATCTTGAGATTATAAAAAATCGGCGTCGCCGCGCCGCGCGTCATCGCGCCTTCGTTGGCGATCTGGAAGCTGGTGACTTCCTTGTAGGCATTCAAGATCGGTGCGTAATCCAACACGCCCTTGGTGTTCGCCGGATTGTCCAGCGTCGCTGTTCCCGCGCTGGTGGGAGCAGCCACGACACCGTAGTTGTACAGGTTGCCCGTTTGACAGGTCTTGCGCACCGCGTACTGAGCATCCACCAAGCCGGTCGTCGGAGGCAACGTAGCCGGCGCACTCGCCACCGGCGTGGTGATCAGAGTGGGCGATTGATTCGCGGCAACGATTTGCGCGCCGGGAGCCGGTGTGGCCGCGACCTCGGCGGTGGCCGCCACGTCGGGGGTTGCTGCCGTCATCGCGGTCGCGGTAGACGCGACGGTGGATGCGGTACCCGGATTGGTCAAGCCGCCGTTCTTGCAAATGTTGCCGCTGGTGCTCCAGGTGTATCCGGAGGGACAACAATGCGTGCCCGGTGAAGCGCTGATCGTTTCGCCCGTCGGGCAGTAGTGACCGCTGCCGAACACCGCTCCCGTGGGATAGCAAAATGTTCCGTTAATCGTTTGTCCGGTAGGACAGTAGTTGGTGCCTGAATGCGACAGGCCGTTCGGATAGCAGGACGTACCGCTGATGGTTTGGCCCGAAGGACAGTAGTTGCCCCCGGTCTGGGAATCACCCGTCGGATAACACAGCGTCCCCGTGATGGTGTAGCCGGTGGGACAGTAGTTGCCGCCGGTCTGGGATGCGCCGGTGGGGTAGCAGAGCGTTCCCGTGATGGTCCAGCCGCTCGGACAATAATTTCCATTGCTGAAGCTGCCGCCGGTCGGAACGCAATATCCCGGCGAGGTGGCATTGTAGGTGTAACCGGTCGGACAACTTCTGATGCAGGTGCCCGAGCTATAGGTCCCGGTCGCGTAACCGGTGGCCGGGCAAGTATCGCAGGTCGCGGTGCCGCTGAAATAGGTTCCCACAGCACAAGAGTTCGTGTTCGTGCACTGCCCGCCGCTGTAGGTGCCATTCACGGTCGCGCAGGATTGACAGGTATTCGTGCCGGAGTCATAAACGCCGCCGCCCGTGCAGGCTTTGTTGCACACGTTGCCCGGCGCGTAGTAGCTCGAGCCTCCGGAGCAGACATTGATACAGTTGCTGCCCGACGAGCTATAGGTGCCCCCCGTGATCGAGCACGAGGTGAGAAGCGATACCGGATAGAACGGCTTGGTGGAATCCGACGGATCATTCCCGTAAGCCGTGGTAAGACCCGCCATCGAGACGTTGCCCGCACCGCGCAGGCCGATTCGACCGGGCTTGTAGCCGTAGCCGTAAGCCGAATTGTCGCCGGTGGCGGTATTGGTGCCGCCGTAGCCGACGACAAGATTGGTGCCGTTCAAGAAATTGCCGTACTCATCGATACCCAAACCGAGATACGCGCCGGTCAACCCGTCGTAGGGAACGTTGTTGTTCGCGCAAGAGTAAGCAAGACTGCCGCCGAATGCCCCAAGTCCGGGCGCTTGAGTGCCGTCCTGCAGAAAGAAACTGATGCCGTCTGCACCGTCGGATCCGGCGCCGCCCGAGTCGCCGTGATAGGTGACGGTTTTAAAAGTCACCTGGATGCCGGCGCCGGTGGGGAAGGTGCTGCTAGAGAGAATGGCGCCGCGTTCGTTGTGGCCGTATTTCATGCTTCCGCCAATGTTCTGTGAACCATTGGTGAAGCGCAGCGCGCCGCTGCCCGGCACCGTACTGGTGCCCGCGGGGTCGGCCTGCTGTCCCGACGGAGACCCGGGCGCCGTCGATGAACCCAAGAAGCCGCTGTTGCCGCCCACGAGATACGGATCCGCGTTTGCGGCCAAGTTGTAGTAGCTCAGCAGCACATTGGTGCAGCCCGGGATCTTGGCTGCGACCGAGCCGGGGCTGGCGATGACTGAAGTGGTGCCGGCGGTCAGGCACGCTCCGCCGAAATAGAACCAGTCATTCGCGCTTGCGGCGCCGGTGAAATCTTCGCTGAACTGGATCGTTTGCGCGCGGCTCGGGTTAGCCGCGAGCGCTCCGAGTAAAAGGACCAGTACGGCCGAAAAATATTGGGTTTTCATCTAAAGAGTCCTGTTGCTCGAGCTCGTGTACACCGCGTAGGTGCTTTCGACCACCGCCGCGGTGCCGGACGATCCGCCGAAGGCGTACGCATCGATCTGGTAGATTTCACCGGGAATATTCGGGTCAGCCGACGGACCCAAGTCTGAGATATAGAAGCTCGGAGTCCCGAAGTAGCTGGGGTTCGCGAGGCTTGCGGCGCTCACCGAAGTTGTGGCGCTGATCGACATGCCGGGGGGCAGATAAGTCACCCCAACCGAATTCGCGCCGATCTTCCAGGGTACATTTGTGACATCGGGCACCGCGGCCGACAATTTGTTGGAACAAATCTGGCCCTGACCGGTGTTGCCGTTGAGCAGGCTGCTGCATGGGACGGGCGCGGCGGTGGCGTTGGCACTCAGCCAACCTTCCGCAAATTGCTGGGCGGACACCGCGGCCTGCAGTGCGCGTTGTTTTTCGCGCATGTTGCCGCCGATCTTTTCTTGAATGCCGAAACTGCGGAACAGAGCGAGTGCAATGATGGTGACCACCACCAGCAGTAACAGGCTGGAAATCAACACCATGCCGCGCTGCGCGTGTGGGTGACGAGGCTTTTTCATAGCATGGGACCCGTTTGGCTCATCACGCCGACGACGCGTTGGACACTGATGGTCGCCGGCTGGCCTTGGTTGGCGGCGACATACAGCGGATTGGTGAACGTGAGTTGGACCATGACGGCGATGACGCTGCCCCACAGTCCGGCCGCGCCAACCTGCGTCGCGTTCATATACGTATCGACGTTGTTGCCGGCGGCGGCTGCATTGCTCTTGACGCCATAGAGAATGCTCAAGTTGGTGACGCCGCTGACAAGGTTGTACTGCGTTGCGTTCATCGTGCAAATCAACTGCCCGTTCAGAACCTGGAACGAATTCACGTAGAGCGTGTTCGGGCCGCCGATCGGATTCGATTTCCCGCTACAGTTCAAAATGTTGTCGCCGCCGGCGGTCATGTACCGGACGGAGATCTGATCGCCGGGAGGCGCCACGGAATAAGTCCCGGAAATCGCTTCGCCGCTGCCGAAGGGCGCGATGTTGGTCAGCGTCGAGGTCAATGTGTTCACCGTTGGATCCGGGAAATATCCCGCAGACTGGATCACATCCGACATCATCATCAGCGCCATGCGCTCGCCGTCCTGCAGCTGCGACAGCTTGCTTTGGTTGCCGAAGACCGTTTTGTTGGTCTGCACGATGATGAGCAACGCGCCCAACAGGAAGAGGCCGATCGTCAGAGCGATGAGAATCTCAAGAAGTGTGAAGCCCTGTTGGCGCAGAAAGGCGCGACTGGTTCGAAACTGCGTGCCCATCTTCTACGGCTCCACGTACAAGGTGTAGGTCGGAGCGAATGTCGCGGGACCGGTGTTGGCGGCGCTTTGCTTGTTCACTGATACCGCTTTTTCGTTCCAAGTGACTTGAATGGTGCAATTAATCGGGATGATGCCGACCGGGGCCGGACAATTAATGGTCGTGATCGGGTTCGAATTGGCGAGCGCCGTGTTCAGCGCAACCGCATACGTGTGCAGGTCGTAAGCGGCCATCACGTCGACGGTGCATGGAGCGGGACCGATACCGGACACGCAGTAACCCGGGGTCGCCGCCGTGGCGGCCAAGGTGGGATCGTTGATCACGGTCCCGGTGATGGTGATCGTCGTCGGAGTAGGAATAGCCGACCAATAGGTGCGATCGGCATGCATGCTCGCGGCCAGTCCAGCTGCCTGCAGCGCAACGAGCGATCTGATGCCTGCCGTGGCCGTGCTCGAGTACGCGAGCGCGTGTATCTTGGCAATGCCGAGCAAGCCGATCGATGTGATCATCAGCGCCACCATCACTTCGAGCAGCGTGAAGCCCCGTGCTCGTGCGGGCTTCAATTGATGGCAGGGTGTTTTCATACGCATGGGACGAGGTTGGCGGGATCGTTGGCGCGCTCGCTCGTCATCTGTCCGCTTAAGTTGATCACGAGGCAGCGGGTCCAGGCAGCGGTGCTGGTCGCATCGTGAAGAGTGATCAAAGTCCCGTTGGGCATGCCAACTGCATAGCCTTCGCGATTGAAAGTAATCACCGAGACGTTGTTTGAGGCGACTAAGGTGTCGGTGCCGGAGAACTGTATTTGCTTGCGAATGTAGGTTTCGCCTGCATCCCAGACGCCGACGTTGGTAGGGTCCGAAAAAACGATCCATCCTCCCTGCCAGCTGGTCGAGTTAGAGCAGTTGGCGCCGTCGTTGGATTGGCACACCGTGACGGTGCGGCCCTCCTTGATTGCCTCGGCGCGTGCGAGCTGCAAGTCGCCGAGCAGACCGTTCAGTTCGCTGGCGATGCGATTGGAATTCGTGATGTAGCGAAATGAGGGAATCGCAATTGTGGTGAGTATCGCCGCAATGGCGATCGTCATCAGCATTTCGATCATGGTAAAGCCGCGCGCGCGGCCGACGCCGATACGCCCGGCGTGATTCGGTGAGCATCTCACCGCGGCTGCCTCACTGGCATGTTTTTCCATGCTGACTAGTCTACGGCAGCAAATCGCTCAAGAAACCGACATTCTCTGTGCAATTACCGATCTGTGAAAGCACTCTCGAATTATCCGCTAAAAATGCGCTTTGCGGCACACGAGGCACCGCAAAAACCTCTTGACGCATTATCAAGTTCCGATAACATGATGACGTGATTGAAAGCTTTGGCAACAAGCTCGCGGAGGACCTGTTCTTCGATCGCCAATCGACGGAGACGAAGCTCTTGCCGCCGCAACTTCGACGATCCGCGCGCCGCAAAATGCTATATTTGCACGACGTGCCGGTGCTATCCGACCTCCGTATTCCGCGCGGCTACCGTACGGAGGCACTCAAAAACAATCAATGGAGGATCACATTCCGCTGGGACCAGGATGGCGCACACGAGGTTGCGGTGATTGATTTTCGATAGTGCGAGTGTATTTGATATATGAATAAGAAAGACAACAGGCTGCCGACTAATCCATTCCACCCTGGCGAGGTCCTGCTCGAGGAATTCCTAATACCCGGCAACATTTCCCAGGCTGCGTTCGCCCGCAAGATCGGCTGGACGAAGGCGCGGCTCAATGAACTGATCAAGGGCAAGCGCGGCGTGACCGCTGAGGCTGCTCTCGACCTGGCCGATGCGCTGGGAACCTCGGCAAGGCTGTGGATGAACCTGCAGGTGACATTCGACTTGGTCGCCGCATCGCGCAAACGTACTGCGGCCTAGGGACGGCCCGACTCCCCGCGGCCCTCCCCTGCGTTGTAATGCCGTAAACGACCCCCATGATTGCTCATGCGGGTTTGTGAATGCGCGGAGGTTCTATGGCAAAGCAACTCAAGATCGATTTTGTATCGGACGTGTCCTGTCCTTGGTGCGTGATCGGGCTTAAGTCTTTGGAAACCGCGCTGGCAGCACTCAAGGGCGAGGTTGCGGCAGACCTGCACTTTCAGCCCTTCGAGCTCAATCCCCAGATGGGCGCGCAAGGGGAAGACGTCACCGAGCACATCGCCCAAAAATACGGCTCCACGCCTGCGGAAATGGAGCGCAACCGCGAGAACATCAGGGCTCGCGGCGCTGAAGTGGGATTCGAATTCAACATGCAAAAGCGGGGCAGAATTTATAACACTTTTGACGCGCATCGACTGCTGCACTGGGCGGAAACCGAAGGTAAGCAGGAGGCGCTCAAGAACGCCCTTTTCACAGCCTATTTTACCGAGGGCCGAAACCCCAGCGACCACGCGGTATTGCTCGACGTTGCGCAAAGGGTCGGGCTGGATTCAAAGCGCGCGGCCGAGATTCTGGCGTCGGAGGAATTCGCGGCCGAAGTGCGCGAGCGCGAAAAGTTTTACACGGACCGGGGCATCCGAGCGGTCCCCTCCGTGATCATCAACGATCAGCACCTGATCCAAGGCGGTCAGCCCGCCGAGGTATTTGAAAGAGCGTTGCGGCAGTTGGCGGCGGCGCCGCACTGAAATATGGTTTCCGCTGATGTTAGGGGTTAAAGTCGCGCAGTCGAAAAACACCGCATGGGGAACATAAATGATCCGCACTTTCGTTATCGTGGCGTGCCTGTCGGCATTCCTCCCGGCGGCGGCTGCTGACGGCATCGCGTTACCGGCAAAATCGGGGCCTGAAAGCATTACGATAGCGCCCAACGGTGATTTGATTCTCGGCAGCACCGGAAGCGCGAAGATCTACCGCTCGAAGAAAGGTTCCGATCAGGCTCTGGTATTTGTGGATGCAAGCGCCGAGGGCGCTGTCTACTTCCTCGGCATGCTGGCCGACGCCCCGACCAACACGTTGTGGGCCTGCCAAATTTATCCGTCGCCGACCGAGGGTAAAGAGCACAGCGCCTTGCGTGCCTTCGATCTGAAAACCGGCGCCGCTAAGTTTCGCTGGGAGCTGCCGGGCGCAAGAAATTTGTGCAATGACTTCGTCGTCGGACCCGACAAGGCGCTGTACATCAGCGACACATTCGGCGCGAAGATCTGGCGTCTCAAGCCGGGTGCAAAGGAACCGGAAGTGTTGAGCGAAGATCGCACCCTGTACGGCATCGACGGCATCACCTTTGTCGGCGACACGCTGTACGAGAATAACGTCATATTCAACAAGCTGTATCGAGTACCGATGGACGCCGGCGGCAAGGCCGGCAGGCCGGTGGACATCTGGCTGGATAAGCCGGTCAAGGGGCCGGATGGCATGCGGGCTGCCAACGGCAAACTGTTTCTTGCTGAAAATGCCGCAGGCAACATCGACATGGTAACGGTGACGGGTGATACAGCGGCGGTCAGCGTGCTGAAATCGGGGCTTGCTGCGCCGACGTCGGTCGAGCCCGCCGGCGGTACGCTTTGGTATAACGAGTTGGCGGGTGATCGCGCCAATTCCATGCCGCTGCCGAAGTAGCGGCGTACGGGCGCCGCTACGCCTACTCGCAAGGATTAGGTTGCTTCTCTGCTCCGTCTTCGTTGTGCGAAATTGGAGGCAGTGAACGCCAGAATGATGGCCGCGGCCGCGAGCAGGTAGCCGAATCCTGCGATAAAAGCGATCGCCGGTCCCAATCCCGCGGCTGTGCCAAAAATATGCGTACCGGCGAGCGCCACCGACGTTGGACCAAGCCCCGCACCCACCGCCACATTCAAGAAGAAACTGACCGCCATGGCAAAGCCGCGTTTCGAATTCGGTATCGCGTCCAAAATCGATGAGAACCCACAGGCGGTAACGACGCCGGACAACGCAAAGTAGCCCGGTATGGCAGCCATGACGACGGCCAGGTGCGATGAGGTAAGCCCCAAGGACACCAACATGATCAAGACACTCGCGACCATGCACACGCCGAGCTTGCGCATCCAATGACCGTGACCGCCCACCAGGTCCGATAGCCACCCGCCGAGCAGCACGCCACCGCCAAATGCAATGGTGAGCAAGACGCCGAGCTGCACCCCGACCTGCGCCGGATCACGGCCGAAGTTGCGTATCAGCAAACTCGGCGCCCATGCGCCGACCGCATTGTCGACCAGCGATGCCATGGCTACGACGAGATAGATCGGTGCCACTACATACAGCGCCGTTCGCCGCATGGGAGTCCCAGCCTCGGGCGTGGCGCTCGCTTGCGCGACCCGGCGCACCGGCTCGCGAATCAACAGGATCACGAAGCTCCAGGCGATCCCGGGAGCTCCGATCAATAGCAACACCAGGCGCCATGCCGTCAGACTCGCCAACGGCGTGCCGGCCATCGCGCCCACTTCGACGAGATGCAGCACGCCGCCGCCGATCAGGATCGACGCGCCGATGCCGATCGCGATGCCGCTCAAAAAGCAACCGACCGCCATGCCACGGCGCGACGGCGGAAAATAGTCGCTGATCAAAGAGATGGCCGCCGGCGACAGCACCGACTCGCCCAGGCCGACCACGATCCGGGCCGCAAACAATTGCCCGAAGCTTTGTGCGTAGCCGCAGGCCACGGTGCCGGCGCTCCACACCACTACTGCGAAGAAGATCAGGTTACGCCGCGAGGTTCGGTCGGCCAGCATCCCGAACGGGATGCCGGCGATTCCGTAGATAACGGCGAACGCCGTGCCAAGCAGCAAGCTGATCTGGGTATCGCTGATGCCGAGATCGTGGCGCACCGGATCGACCAGCAGGCTGAGCACCTGCCGATCCGTATACGACACGATGGCCGTCGCGACCAGGATGGCCAAGACGCCCCATGCGTAGGAGCGTCTCGGATAGCCCGAGTCATCATCGTCGGGCGCGGCGCTTCGCATTCCGAATCAGAATTTCACCGACAGATCCACGCCAATCGTGCGCGGTTGATTCGTTGCAATCCGATTCAGGATCGAAATGTTCGCCGACAACGCGCCCGTGTCGCTCAACAATGCCATCTTGTTGGTGAGATTGTCGGCGAACAAGAATGCCGACCAGCGGCCGGCATCCACACCGGCCCGCAATCCCACCAAATCGTAGGGCGGCAGCGAATTGCGCGTGAAGGTGATGTCCTGAATGGAATCGACATAGCTGTTGGTCACGCGCGCCACCAAGCTCATGCGGTCATCGATGGGCTGTTTGTAGCTCAAGCTCGTGTTGGCGGTGAATTGCGGAACATCCAAGAGACGCTCGCCCGAGACGATGCCGGCGGCGGGCAACGTGGTCGAGTTCTTCGCATTGGTGTAGTCCATGTTCTGCGAGAAGACGAAACCGGGCGCAAGCAACACCGTGACTTCGAGCTCTGCGCCGTAAACGGTCGCTTTGCCCGCGTTGGCGGTGAACTTGAAGCCGCAGGTCGGCGCGACTTGCTGCTGCACGTTGGTCCAGTCCTCGTAATAAACGGCGCCGTTGACCGATACGCGCGCGTCAAAGAATCGCAGTTTCTCGCCGAGTTCGTAATTCCACACGCTGTCCGGGCCGAACTGCGTTGGAGCCTGCGCCGCGCACGGAGGCACCGGAATCGGGGAATTCGGGCCGCCGGGCCGGAAGCCTTTGGAGACGGCCGCGTAGATCGTCGTGTTGTCGTCCGGAATGTAGGCAAGATCTATCTTCGGAGTCACCCCCGAGTTCTGCGCAAGGCCGAACAGCGGGTTGCTGGTGCCGTTGGCGGAAACTCCGCTGACGCTCGTGACCGAATTGCTGTGGTACAGGTAGTACCGCGCGCCGGCAGTCACTTTGAACTTGTTCGGCAACTGGTAGGACGCATTGCCGAATAATGCGTACTGATCGATGTCGACTTTGCGATGGTTGTCGGCGAGATTGTTGGTGCCGAAATTCCCATTGAAACCATCGGCGGTGACCGGATAGAACGAGAATACATGTGAGGTTGCGCCAAAGCTGCTGTAGTAACCGCCGGCCAGCCACTGCAGCGGACCATCGCCGGTCGACGCCACGCGCAACTCTTCGCTGAATTGACGGGTGTAGTCATCCTCGCTGATCGATCCGGCGCCGAGTCCGAAGAAGGTACCGCCGCCCTCCGTCACCGTTTGGTTGGGCAAGAATGGAAAGGCAGCGGGCGGACCAAAAAAGCCGCCGATGTAGTCTTGCATCGCCTCAGAGATATCTTGAGTCTGGTTTTGCTGGCGATCCCAATAGGCGGTCGCGGATGTTACCTGGAAAGGATCGAAATTGAATTTTGCCGTCAAGGTATACAGGTCGAAGGTGTCCTTGAACGGCTCGGACACGTCGAACGGCTGGTAGTGTGCTTCGTTCAACGGCGGGCTATCGATGATGTTCAGGGCATCCTGAGTCAGGTTCTGATGCATGGCGCCGAGCGTGACGCTGAAGCGATCGCTGGGTTGAACCAATAGCAGTGCCCGTCCCGCCTGCAGCCGTTCAGTGTTGGAATGACTATGGTCCGCAATCACCGGCGCGCCGGCGACATCGCCGCGCGCCGTGCTGTTATTGACCTCGACGGGAAACGGGCTCACCACTTTGCGGTCGATCCATCCGTCGATGTACTTGTCCGTGCCGACAATGCGCAGTGCGATGACATCCTGCATGAGCGGAATGTTCAACATCACGTTCTCGGTATGGTTGAAGCCCCCGCCGTTGGCCGTGTCCGAACCAATGACTTCAGCATTGATGGCAAAGGCCTTGGGATCCGGCTGGTTGGTCACGAGTTTGATGGTGCCGCCCATGGAACCCGCGCCGTACAAGGTGCCTTGCGGCCCGCGCAACACCTCGACCCGGTTGAGATCGAAAAGACTGGGATCAATCACGGTCTTGCCGTTCTGCGCCATTGCGGCAGGCGTCAAAACCGCATCGTCAAGATAGAAGCCGACCGTCGGCGACTCGCCGCCGGTGGAGGTGAGCCCGCGCATCTCATATTCGGTCTGCCCCGGCCCCGAGGTCTTGAAGGAGATGCCCGGAACTTGTTGCGCAACCGATTGGAAGTCCGACAAGCCCTGCGCCTGAAGCTCCGACCCGCTGATCGCAGTCATGCTGATCGGGGTCTTTTGCACCGTGGATTCGCGCTTTTCCGCCGTCACCACGATCTCTACCAATTCTTGATCCTGCGCAGCCGCAACCGCCGGGCCGGCACCCGCCGGAGCGCCCCACGCCATCGCACACAGTGTCCATGACCCCGCCGCAGCGGCACCCATCGCCCACCGCCGGAATCGCACCTTCGTTGTAAACATGCTGGCATCCCCCTTGTGTGTCGGTCTCTATCTCATTGCGTGCCGTTGATCGGCTGTCGCATTCAGTTTGTACTTCATGATTTGGCCGTGCCTGCCGCTTCGGTCCCGCTCGAGCACATAGACATCACCCTTGGGACCGCATCGCCGTGTCGTCACGGATGCAATCGCTGCAAGATCGTTGGCGTCCAGCTGTAAGGCGCCGATCATCGCGTGCGCTTGAAGATGCTCAGCGTTGGTGGCACCGACGATGGCCGCGGCGATCCCCGGCCGATCAAGCATCATCGTGGTAGCCACGGAGGCAATATCGGTTGCGTGCCGCCTTGCGACGCCGGCAAGCGCCGCGAGCAGTTCCTGAAACAGTCCCCATCCGCCGAAGTCATCGATGACCAGCTTGTATTTGACCAGCGAGCGATTCGAAAACGACCCGCCGGGATCGGGCAGCCCAAGCCAGCGTTCCGACAAAAACCCGCCGCAAACGGTGCCGTAACAGAGCAGCGCAATGCCATGAGCACGGCAGTAGCCGAGCATCGCGGCGCTTGGACGATCGTCGATCAGCGAATACTGCAGCTGATGTGCCGCGATCGGGACGCCCGCCTCCAAAAGTTCCTTGAGGTGCGCCTCATCAAAATTTGTAACGCCGACGCGTGCGATTTTGCCGGCGCGCCGCAGCCGATCGAGCTCGAGCGCCGTCTCGACGTACCGATGCACCTCGAAATCCCACCAGTGAAATTGCACCAAGTCGAGGCGCTCCACGCCGAGCCGACGCAGCGATCGGTCGATGATTCCTTCGACATAGCGGCGATCCAAAGTTGCAAGATCCGGCAGGTCGGGAACGAACTTCGTGTGCACCTGGACGCCTTTCGCGAGCGTCGGATACGCGCGCCTAAAGGCGCCGATCAGTTCCTCGACACCGGTGTAGATGTCGGCGCAATCGAAGGTCGTGATTCCCTTCTCGACAAAGCTCGCCATATCCTTTCGAGCCTGCTCCGGATCAATGGCGCCATGGTCTCCCGCAAGATGCCAGCCTCCCTTGATGATCCGCGAGATCGTGTAGCCATCCTCCAGCGCAATGCGCGGGATCATTTGGCGCCGCCCTCCGGTAGCGCAACGGCCGTCACGTCCGACCGGCGGAAATGCCGTTTTCCCAGGCGGGTGATGCGCAGTCGCGTCGGGCAGTTCGGGTCGGGGCAGGCGACCTCGGCATCCGTCGACATCCAATCGTAGGGATCGCCAACACGCTGCTTGGCGGGCAGCAGCGGCAGAACTGCGGCGAGCGAATAGATGGAAAAGCCCTGCCCCGGGGGCAGCTTCAGCATCTCGCCATGCAATTCGAAGTAGTCGCCGAGGCGGGCGCCGCAATAGATCGGACGGCCCGGAGGACCAACGACTTCAACGCGCAAATCATAGAGTTCGAATCCTGCCTCACTGTCCGCACCGCGCGCATCCTGCGCCGCGGTCACGCGATTCCTCCCCGGCGTTGCCAGATCGCGTGTTCATTCATCACCAGCTCGAAAGATCGGCCGATGTCTGACTGCAAAGCGAGACGCGCTGCCTTGGCATCGCCGCGAGCCAGTGCGTCGACAATTTCGACATGAAAGTCAATTCCCCGGCCGTCGCGGCCATCGAACATTTCCGACGCGATCCGCAAGTAAGGACCGCACTGCAACCACAAGCTCTCGATGATCGGCAACAGCACGGATGAGTTTGACTGGCGGTAAATCGTGAAATGAAAGGCGCGGTTTTGTTCAGCGCTGCTCTCCGAGACGTGCTTGGCGTCGGTGGCACTCTGCGCCTCGATCAAGCGCCGCAAGTTTGCGAGAGTCTCGCTGCTCATGTTCGCGGCAGCACGCTCGACTGCAAGTCCCTCGACCGCGAAGCGCGTCTCGCGTAGGTCCTGCAAAGAGTCTTTCGACAGCGCCGGAACGCGAACACCGCGGTTCGGCAGTGACTCCACCGCGCGCTCAGCTGCCAGCCGATTGAGCGCGTCGCGAACGGGCATTGCGCTGGTCCCGAGCGCGGCGGCGAGCTCGGCGATCTTCAACTTTTGCCCGGGCGCAAATCCTCCCCGCATCAGTTTGTCGCGCAGGATGGCGTAAACGCGTTCTTGGACCGTCTCACGCTCGATTCGCCTCAAACCCAATTGGGAATCGTCGGTCATGGCCGCCCCTTGGTTTATGATCAAATATATATAATCAAAATTGGCGTCAGAGCGCAAGCAAGGCAGCGCAAGCCCCTAACGAGGATTGCCGGACGGCTTCGGCCTATTTTGCTTCCACAACCTTCTTCAGGTTATCGAGACCCCCGCCATAAATAGCCTTGGCGGTGTCCAGCGCAGCCTTGTCGTTTTCCTTTTCGCCGGGATTGTCGCCGGTGTTCTTGCGCGTGAACCGTCCGGACCAGGTGACCGATGATTTCCCCTTGCCGAGCGATTTCACGACGAAGGTCGACGTGTAGTTGCTCAATGGAAGGACGCTTTCCACGATCGCGTACTTGAACGAGTGACCCTTGTCATCGAAAGCGAGCAGTTTTTCCTTGACCGTGCCGCCGCCCTTCAAAGTCAGGACGCGTACGGCGCCGACCATGTTGTTCGAGCCCTCCACGATTTCATCCGAGGCCACGCCGGGGTGCCATGTGTTCAAGGCATTGAAGTCCCTGGCGGTATGCCAAACCTTGTACGCGGATGCATCAATCGTGACGGTATTGCTGGCGTGAAGAACCGGAGCCGCAGCCCAAGTTGCACTTGAGCCAAAAACCAATGTCCCAATCAGAATCGCATTCTTGATTTTCATGTTCATCCACTCCTTATAGAGAGTTACCCCACCGCATTTATGATTGTCAGGTCTTCAGCCATCGCGCCGCCAAAGGCGGTATCAGCAACAAGCTCACCAATGTAGAAGACACCAAGCCGCCGAGAATTACCACTGCCATTGGCCCTTCGATTTCGTGACCGGGCTGGTGCAGCTGCAATGCGACGGGCAAAAGCGCCAAGCCGGTGAGCATTGCGGTAAGCAGTACCGGCGTCAATCGTTCCTCTGCACCGCGCGAAGCTGTCTGCACATTCCAGGGCTGCCCTTCGCTGTGCACCAAGTGGTCATAGTGCGACACCAACAGAATGGTGTTGCGCGCGGCCATTCCGAACAGCGCGACAAATCCCACCATCGCTCCAATGCTCAACGTGCCCCCGGTCAGGGCAACTGCGGCAACCCCGCCGATCAGCGTGCTCGGCAGCGATAAAAGCACGAGCATGACGTGCCGGGCATGCCCGAACGCCCATGCCAACAACAGAATGATGAGCACCAACGCCGCCCCTGAGTGCAACAGAAGCTCGGTTCTGGCCGCTCTCTGCGCCTCGGCCGCTCCGCCGTACCGTAGAAATACTCCCGGCGGCAGTTGGATTTTCGCCGCGATCGCTCTGCGCGCAGCCTGCGCGTAGCCTGCTTGGTCGCTGCCCATGGAGGAAGCGAGCACGACCTGTCGGCGCAACCCATCCTCGTGATCCACCAAGCTGCGCATCAGCGGCATGGTGATGCGGGCGACCGAGGACAGCGGCGTCAAGGCCCCATCCTGACCACGCAATAGCAGCGCGCCGATGGCTTCGGGGTCCGAGCTCTTGTGCGCCATGCGCACCGCCACGGGCACGCTGCGATCGGCTTGATTGAGTTCCGCCGCAACCGTGCCATGGAAGGCGGCATTGACGGTCTGCAGCACATCGGCAGCCTGTAGACCGCGAATCGCCAGCTGCTCTGGAATGAGCTCCAGGTGCAATTCGACCTCGCGGGGCGGAAAAGCCAGACGCGCGCCGGCCGTGCCGCGCAGGTGCTGCAGAATCTCAACGATCTGCGCGCCGACACGATCGTCCGCATCCAGGTCAGAACCAATGACGCTGATGGAAAACGGTGCCGACTCGCCCGACAGCGTTTCGCCGATTCGCTCCGCCAGCACGGAATAAATTTCCACCAGCTGATTGGGGAAATCACTGAAGGCCGCACGGATGGCGGCATCGATCTCCGATGCGCGGTGTGCTTGCCCGGGGTCGATTTGCACTTCGAACTCGCTTTTGTTGGGCGCGTCCGGATCTTGTCCGTTCTCGGCTCGCCCAATCTGCTCGGCAACGCTTTTGACGCCCGAGATGGCCATGAGGCTCTTTGAAATTCTCTCGCCGATGCGCGCCGTCTCGATAAGAGATATGCCGGGACGCAAAGAGGCATGGGCAATGAGGTAGTTTTCGCGGAAGTCAGGCAGCAAACGAGCTCCAAGCAGAGGCAGACACAAAATGCCGGCGACTCCGCTGATGAGGACGACGGCGACAACCGCGCGCGGACGCCGGTTCAATCCGGCAATGACGCGCACCTGCCAGCGCTTTAGGTGCCGCAGAAACGTGGCTTCCGGCTTGGGAGGCTGCCGCGCCATCACGAGCACGCACAATGCCGGCGTCGCGCTCATTGCCACCAGCAACGACAACCCGACGGCGATGAGGAAGGAGATCGATAGCGGCCGGAAAAAGGCGCCTTGCAATCCGGACATGAGCAATATGGGGAGAAATGCCACCGCCACGGCGGCGGTTGCGTAGAACACCGGCCGCCTCACTTCCAATGAAGCCCCGATGAACAATTCACCGATGTCCACGCCGGCCGCTGAAAGGCGCCGTCTGCGCAAGATGTTCTCCACATCAATCACCGCGTCATCGACCACAACGCCCAGTGCCACGACGAGGCCGCCCAGCGTCATGGTGTTCAGGCTCAGTCCCAAGGCCTCGAGAATCCACACCGTCGTCAGCAGCGCGAGCGGGATCGCGCTGAAGGATACCAAGGCACCGCGCCAATCACGCAGCGTAATCAGCAACAGAGCAATGACCAGTGCTGCGCCGATGAGCAGCGAGTTGCGCAGCTTCTCGATTGCACTCTCAATGAAGCTGGCCGGACGCAGCAGGGCTGGATGATATTGCACCCCCAGCTTTGCAAGACCCGGCGCCAGCGCATCGAGCCGTTGCTCCAGAGCGCGCGTCACGTCAAGCGTATTCGCCCCGAACTGTGTCGAAGTCTCGATGAGGATGCCGGGCTTGCCGGCGATCAGCGCGTCGCCAAATCTCGGCTCCGAGCCGTCCTGCACGCGCGCAAGATCACCCAGCCGAACCGGTAAGCCGCCGCGCGTGCCCACGACCGCCCCCGCCAATGCATCGACGCTCGCTCCGGAGGCCTGGGCCTGAATCACGATGCGTTGTGCGGGTGTTTCCAGATAACCCCCGCCGATCAATGCGGTCGCACGCTTCGCAGTCGCCAGCACATCATCCAGGGTGAAGGCGCTCGCGGCCAATTTCGCCGGATCCACCTGGATTTGCCGCTCTCGCACCTCGCCGCCGAATATCTGCGCTTGCGCCACGCCGGGAACAGCGAGAATCTGCGGTTTGATGATCCACTGCACAAGATCGCGCAGTTCCAGCGGCGAGAGTCGATCGGCGGTATAGCCGAAGTGCACCAGATACTCCATCGAAGAACTTAAGGGCGACAGCAACGGCGCCCCAACTCCTTGAGGAAGTTGGCCGCCGAACTCCGCCAGGCGTTCAGTCACGACTTGGCGCTGTCGATAGGGATCGCCGCCGCGATCGAACACCACCTGGATCGCCGACAGGCCTTGGCTGGATGTCGATCTGACCGTTTTGACGTTTTCCGTTCCTGCGAGCAGGCCTTCCAGCGGCCGCGTGACCAGCGCTTCCACCTGAATTGCATCGAAGCCGGGCGCCTCGGTTTGAACCAGCACATGCGGCGGCGCGAAATCGGGGAACACATCGAAATGCGCCGAGGTCACCGCCGCGATGCCGAACACGGCAATCAAGCAAGCCAACGCAGTGATAATACGCGGGCTGCGCAGCGAAGCGCGGACAATGGCGGCGAGCATTCTTGGCGCGACCTAGTCGTCGTCCGGTGCGGGTGTGCCCACGCCCTGAAGCGACCAAAGGACCCCTGCCCCGCGTATCACAATGTCGTCGTCAGCGTCGACGCCGTCGACCAGCCACCCCTGGCCGTAAGACATCAGCAATTTCACCCTTACCGGCGCATAGAGCAATTTTCCGTCGGCTTGGCCGGCCCGTTGCTTGTACACATAGGCGCCGTTCTCGTCGTATAGCACGGCGTCGCGCGGCAACAGCATGCCCGGCCTTTGCGCCGTGAGCAGTGATATAGGGACCCGCGCGCCCGCCGCTAATCCCGTGGGTCCGCGCTGAATCTCAATCAGCAGCGCGACGCTTTGCGATTCATTGGTTTGCCGCAGCATGCCTAAGACGCGTCCGGCAACCTGCACACCGTCCACGTCCAATAGGGCCTTGGCCGGCAGTGACCCGATGCTGTGGCGACCCGGCAAATCCGCACGCACCAAGAGACCACGACCACTCATGACCGTTGCAATGATTTGCTGACGCGATTCCGGCGCGAGCGCAAGCAGCGGTGCCCAGTGCAAAGACAAGCGCGCCGCCGTCAATTCCGCCTCAGCTTGAGTCTTGGCGTGCTCGGCCTGAGCGGCCTCGAGCATTTTACGCGACGCACCCGCGCCGCCGTCGAACAACGCACGCAGCCTCAGCATTTCCGCGGAGGCGGAATGCTCCGCGGCCGCCGCGGCGGCCGATTCACCCAAATCGGATTGCAATAATGTCGCATCCAGCACCACGCCCAGCGCATCAATGTGATCAGGCGCCAACGCGGCCACGGGCCGCCCCACGACGATACCCACCGCTTGTTGTTGCCGGTCGCTCAGCAGCGCCAGGGCACCCGCGGTCGAGTCAGGAGACTTCTCATCATCATCGCCCGCTGAAGCCAGCGAAAATGTCAGGGCCGCAACACCAACTCCGAGCAAGGCGAACCTGATCCAGGACTTCATGACCCCGCCAAGGCAAGTTCCGGACCGGACAAGGGCGCGCGCAACACATCCTCGAGATTGTTGCGCGCGGCTTGCAGCTGCGCGCGCATCTGCAACACCTCGAGTTCGGTCTGTGCCGCAAGTATCTGTGCGCCGACCTGTTCCTGCTGATCGGATGCGCCCAAGCGCAACGCCATATCGGCCTGCTGCTCTTGGCGTCGAACGCCGGCCAATCGTCGTTCAGCCGCCGTCACGCTCAGGCGTGCAACGTTCTCCGCGCGTTCCGCCGCTTCGATTTCGCCGTAAATGTCTGCCTGCAGCGCGAGCATGTTCTGTCCGGCCAATTCGCGGCCGGCGCGTGCCTGCGCGATCTCTCCGCGATTGCCGTTGAGCGGCAGCAAAAAGCCCACGTCGAGCGGAAATTTTGCGATGCCATGATCCCAATAGTAGCCCGGCGAGAGAGTGAACTCCGGATACTGATGAGCGATGGCGAGTTGCAATTTGGCTTCAGCGGCAGCGTAGCTGCCCATCGCCACACCGAGATCGGCGCGGGACAAAAGCGCCTGCTCGCGAATCTGGCGCCGCGCAGCCTCGTCAACGGGCGGCGGCTCACCCCAATCGGGCCATTCGAAATCCACGCCGTCGAGCGCCCCAGGCGGAAGGCCCAATGCCTTTGCAATCGCCGCCTGAGCCGCATCCGATGCGCTGCGCAGTTCAGCGCTTTGCTGTTCGATTTGAACGCGCGCCTGTTGGCTTATGAGCAAATCGCCTGGCGCATCCTCGCCCGCCTTGACCCGCCGCTGTTCAATGTCGATCAATCGATCCTGCGCACTCCCGAGCCGCCCGAGAAGACCGGCGCGCAGCCGCGCATTCTCCCAATCCGACAGTGCCGCGGCCAGCGCTCGACGAATCGACCAGGCTTTGTCCATGAGCTGTAATCGCGCGTTGCTGGTATCGAGGCCCGCGATCTGCGTCTCCAACCGGCGCCGCTCGCCGGAGCGCAGCAGCCAATTCAGGCCTATGCCGTACAGCCAGGGATGCGAATCATGGCGCGCGTATTCCGATTGCAGCGTGAGTTCCGGGTTCGGCGCTTCGGCCGCGCTGATCTCCCGCGACATGGCCACGCTGATTTCGGCTCGAGCCACGGCCAGTTCCGGATTTTGCTTCAACGCCAGCGCGAGCAATTCCGCGCGATTCCAGCGCCGTGCAGGCTCGAGTGTACGGGCGGCAAATCGCTCGGCACTGCGCTCAGGTTGCAGCGGCGCCGATTGATAGTGCGCACAGCCCGCCGCCGCCAAAGAACATGCAGCGGCCCAACGCCATCCGGGCAACCGTCTCACGGAACGCCACCGCGCGTGTAGCGGCTGCATCGGGCCTGGCCGTCAGAAGAACAATATGCCGCCGAGCGCGATGTCCTTCTCTGTCGCCGAATTTCCGTTCCAGGCCTCTGCCTTGGTATCGATAATTTCCCCCACCAGCGTGACGCTCTTGGTGAGGCTGTAATACGCGCCGAAGACGCCGGAGGAGTTACGCTTCAACAGGTTGTTGAACGGTGCGGTGGCCTTTTCATCGTCCGCCAACTTAAGCTCCGACAGCCCATAGCTCAGGCCCAGTTTCAACTTGCCAAATTTGTAGGTTCCCTGGATGTAGCCGCCGTCGGACTTGCGCGTGTCGCCGGAGGCCGATGTTGGCAGAATATAAAGACCGGTGGTTCCCACGCCTTTGCCGGTGTAGCCGTAGAGCACGCCCTCGAATCCAGCGATGTCCAGCTTCACGCCGCCATCGACAGCGGTGCCATTGAAGCTGGTGGCGACATCGATGCCTGCAGCCGCATTTGCGGCTGCCGTCGCTGAGTCTTCGCGCAGTTTCTGCGTTACGACATCGACGAAGAATTTTCCGCTAAGCCCATCGCCTTTCGGATCTCCCCACGCAAAGCTCCCACCCACCTGAATTTGGGGTGAGTTGTGCGACGTATATCCCGTCGTATCGAGAGGCTGAAATACGCCGATGGACCCGCTGAATCCGTTGTACGTCGGCGTGGTGTAGGTAATTTGCGGTTCCCAATCGGTGTAGATATAGCCGATGCCGATGCGGCCCAGGCTGGTGTTGCTTGGAGCCACCGTATTGAGCGACGTCCCGACTCCGAGCAGGGTCATGTCGTCGAGAATGGCGTCCTTTCCGAACAGTCCGATGTCGCGGCCCATCTTGACGGTGCCCCAGCTGGCATCGCCGAAGGTAAAATAAGCCTGGCGTGCATCGATGCCGGGACTGGCCAAGGCGGAAGGTTGACCCGGACCGTTCACGCCCGCTGCCGCCGAACTGTTTATGCCGGGATAAAAGCCGATCGTAACGTCAATATCGAGGTCGGCTTGGCGCGTCGTCGCGCTGAACACCAGCGCAGCGGGCAACAAGCCGTTTCGCACCGCGGCCGAATGGTCGCCGGTGCATGCCAGACCACCCGTCACTGCCGTGCTGGCAACAGCGTTATCGCACTGAGTCCCGACATAGAACGCATTCACATTCCCGGAAAAATCTATCTTCCAATCTCCAGCAGTGACGTCGATTCCCGCGGCCGCTTGTGTAATTGGAATCATGCAAACCGCGGCGCCGACTGCGATTGCAAGTTTGGTGCGCTTCTTCATGAACAACTCCCTCCATTTGCAGTTCTTCGTCGGGTTTTTTCCGCAGATGCGACCGCGCCATGGCGTCGGCTTTACCCTGGATTTCTTTGTGCAAGAGGCGTACCAATGAAGCAACCCCGAGGAAACAGCCGTTTGCCCCGAAGAATGATCTTGTGCTGTCACGCTGGATGATCAAATTTGTCGCACTCTGTATTGGTTTAGATACAGGCATCGCGAACGGCACCCGCCTCCGGCCGCCCGGCGCAAACGCCGCTTCGATCGACCTGCTTCATTTTTGAGGCACAAACTGTGGCGGATCGGTAACACACGCCTCAGCGGAGGCTCTGATGGGTGTGAAAGCGGCCCGCAAGTGGCTGATCGGGCGCGCTTCAACGTCTTTCAAGGCCGCTGGCACGCTAGCTGCTTGTGAGTATTGGATTGGCTAGCGCATTACACGAGGAGGCTGAATGAAGACGCGAGCGGCCGTTGCGTGGGAAGCGAGCAAACCCTTAAGCATTGAGGAAGTCGATCTCGCCGCCCCGAAAGCCGGCGAAGTCAGGGTCCGGATCGTGGCGACCGGCGTGTGCCATACCGACGCATTTACCTTGTCCGGCGCGGACCCTGAGGGACTCTTCCCGGTGATCATGGGGCACGAAGGCGGCGGAATCGTCGAGGAAGTCGGCGCCGGGGTCAGCAGCGTCAAATCCGGCGATCACGTCATCCCGCTGTACACCCCGGAATGCGGAACCTGCGAGTTCTGTCTGTCCGGAAAAACGAATCTCTGCCAACGCATCCGTGTGACTCAGGGCAAAGGCGTCATGCCGGACGGCACATCGCGTTTCTCCTTCAAGGGCAAACCGATTCTGCACTACATGGGCACCAGCACGTTTTCCGAGTACACCGTGCTGCCGGAGATTGCGGTCGCCAAGATCAATCGCGCCGCGCCTCTGGAAAAGGTCTGTCTACTCGGCTGCGGCATCACCACCGGCATCGGCGCGGTGCTGAACACGGCCAAGGTTACGCCGGGGTCGACCGTGGCTGTGTTTGGTCTCGGCGGCATAGGTCTATCCGTCGTGCAGGGCGCCGTCATGGCCAAAGCCTCGCGCATCATTGCGGTGGACTTGAATCCGAGCAAATGGGCGATGGCCAAAGCGCTGGGCGCGACCGACTACGTCAATCCCAAGGACCATGACAAGCTCCTGCAGCAAGTCATCATTGACATGACCAACGGCGGCGTCGATTACTCGTTCGAGTGCATCGGCAATGTTCATGTCATGCGTTCGGCGCTCGAGTGTTGCCACAAGGGTTGGGGGGAGTCGATCATCATCGGTGTGGCGGGCGCCGGTCAGGAAATATCGACCCGTCCGTTCCAATTGGTCACGGGACGCGTGTGGCGAGGCTCGGCCTTCGGAGGCGTCAAAGGCCGCTCGCAATTGCCGGGCTATGTAGATCGATTTCTCGCCGGCGAAATCAAAATTGACGAGATGATCAGCGAAGTATTGCCTCTGGAGAAGATTAACGAGGCCTTCGAGCTGATGCACGAAGGCAAGGTGATCCGTTCGGTGATCAAGTATTGATAGCTAGAGATGCCGCCCTAGCGGCGAACACCAGTGGGAGGAAGAGTCATGGCAGTTTCAATTCATCCGTCGGTCGACAACGGTATCAAGCAGGGATCGAAGGACTTTTCGGGGGGAACCTTGACGTGCAAGTGCACGGACAGACCCGTGAAGGTTTCGATCGGTGCGCAAACGGCACACAACCATGCCTGTGGTTGCACCAAGTGCTGGAAGCCGAAGGGTGCAACGTTCTCCGTGGTCGCGGTCGTCTCGAAGGACAAGGTCAAAGTCACGCAGAATGGCGACAAGCTCGCGGTCGTCGATCCCGCCGCCACCATTCAGCGTCACGCCTGCAAGGTGTGCGGCGTGCACATGTTTGGCCGCATCGAGAATGCCAAGCACGCGTTTTACGGACTTGATTTCGTGCATTCTGAATTGTCGAACGAACCGGGTTGGTCCGCTCCGGGCTTTGCTGCTTTCGTTTCCTCCATCATTGAGTCGGGCTACAACCCGGCGAATATGGCCGCCGTACGCAGCCGGCTGAAGGAACTCGGCCTGGAGCCCTATGATTGCCTTAATCCGCCGCTGATGGATGCGCTCGCGACCCACGCTGCGAAGCTATCCGGTGCGTTGAAAGCTTAGGGCGCGCACTGGCTGTCGAACCGCGCCGGCGCAGGTGCCGGCGCTGTTCATTGGCGCTGCAGCTACTGTTCGAGAACGATATTGTGCTTGTGGATCTTGCGATAGAGCGTGTTGCGGCTGATTCCCAGCGACTGCGCGGTTCTGCTGATGTTCCAATGCATTCTCTCGAGTTCGCGCAATAGTGCCGCGCACTCCGCGTCGCGCAGCGCGGCTGACGGCAACGCGGCCGGCGGTATTGCACCCCTCTGTGCCGATTCGGAAGTTCCCCGCACCGGCGGCCCGAGCGCCGGCAGCCTGAAGTCTGTATGCAAAATTTCCTGCGGCAGATTCGAAAGACGGATCGTACCGTCGCGGCACAGCGCCGAAGCGGTGCGCAGCGTGTTGCGCAATTGACGGATATTGCCGGGCCAGCCGTACTCGAGAAGTTTCTGAAAGGCGTCCTCAGCGATTTCGATCGATTCCTGCTCGGCGTTTTCTTCCCGCAGCAGCGTGCGGATCAGATCTGCTTTGTCGGCGCGGTCGCGCAACAGGGGTAGGTGCAGGGTGATGCCGTTCAAGCGATAGTAAAGGTCTTCGCGAAACTCGCCGCTCTCGATCATCTTGCAGATATCCCTGTGCGTGGCGCTGATCACGTGCAGGTTTACAGGAATGGGTTGGTCGCTTCCGAGCGGCACGATCTCGCGTTCCTCGATAACGCGCAACAGGCGGGTTTGCAGCATCAACGGCATGTCGCCGATTTCATCGAGAAAAAGCGTTCCGCCGTTGGATTGAAGAATCTTTCCGACGCGCCCCTCCTTGACGGCGCCGGTGAACGCACCCCGCGTGTAGCCGAACAATTCGCTCTCGATCAGACTTTCCGGTATCGCCGCACAATTGACCGTTACCATGGGCTTGTCGAACCAAAGCCCGCTGTGATGCAGGGCTTTTGCAAAGGCCTCCTTACCGGTCCCGGTCGCACCCTTGAGCAGGATCGGCACCTGCTTCGCGAACAGCTGACGGCCCACCGTCAGGTTCTTGCGCATCTGCGGATCCTCGCCGACATGATGTTGGGCGCGGCTGCCGTGCTCCTTGTGTTCTGGCTCCGCGCTTGCACTTGACGCGCCCAATCTGAACATGCGCGAAGTTGGCTGCAGCGGCGCTCGTGCAATCGCGAAGAAACGCCTTCCGTGCGCAAGATCGCGCACCGGCCATATCGTGCTGGGCTCGAATTGAGCACGGCGCTCGAGCGTGCCGAAGTCGAATTGGAAGAACCTCCCGATGGGCTCCCCGACCAGCAATTTGCGCGTTGAGCAGCCAAGCTGCAGCATCGCGCTTTCGTTCACCGCCAGGATTTTCCCGTCTCCATCCATCGCCACCAGCGCTTCGTGCAGGAGACCAACGAATTCAGGGCGGCTGTGGAAACGCAGGATCCACGATTGACTGTATTCGTTGAGAAAATTCCAGCGCGAGATCAAGTGGGTGGACATCATCACCAGCGCCATCGTGTGCCGCTGAATGAGCCGGCTGTCGCTGGAGTTCGCAGTCGACGCATCGAGCACCGCAAGAATGTTGCCGTGAGAATCCAGGATCGGCGCGCCCGAGCAGGACAAGGAAACGTTGCAGCCGAGAAAATGTTCTTCTCGGTGCACGGTCACGGGACCGCCTTCGGCAAGACAGGTGCCGATGCCATTGGTGCCCTCATGCCGCTCGTCCCACAGGGAGCCCAAGGACAGCCCGGCGTGGCGAAACTCCCGTTGCAAGGTAGGATCGCTGATCGTGGTCAGAACCACGCCTTGCGTGTCGGATAGTATGACTGCGAATCCCGATCCCGCGATTTGCTCGTACAGGCTTTCCATCTCGGCCCGCGCCACCGGCAGCAACTCGCCCATTCGCTGCTGCAATTCCTTGAGGGCATGCGAACTCAACACCGCACTCTGTCGCGGGGCGGAAGGTTCGATGTGATATTCCTGCAAGCAGCGGTACCAAGATCGGGTCACGTGCGGCTCGATACCGGCGGGCTGCAACCCGTTTTGCACGACATGAAGCACGCGCGACGCATGCCTCGTTGCGAGATTCATATTCGTCATGAGCTTCCCCTCGCGTTAACGCCCTACGCAGCTCGACACGGCTTCGCGCGGCCCTATCCTTAGCCTACCGTTAGCGTGCCTTGTTTTACCCTGTTAGCAAACCTGGAGGCTGACTCTTTTTGCATTATGCTGCAATCCGCATCCCCCATGCACTCCGTCGCTGCGAAGCAGCAATTATTCTTGGTCGGGAGGGGCGCCGAATTTGTAGGCAGGGTCGCCGCTGTATTTGGACCTGACAAACGCCAGGATTTTCCAAAGGTCGTCCGAGCTTTTGATGATGGTGCCGAAAGGGGGCATCGGGCCCACCACATTTTCACGGCCCTTGCGCGAATAGCCCGCTTTTTGCAGTTCGTCGCTCCCTAGCGTGACCAACCGGAACAGGGTGTCGTCGTCGCCGCCGTAGATCCAGGTGTCGTTGGTCAACGGGGGACAAATGCCGCCGCCCCCGCCGCCCCCATGACATCCGCTGCAAGAATATTGAAGCAGCAACTTGCCGCCCTCAGCCGTAATGTCCTCTTGGGTGTCCTTATAAGGATTCTTTAGCGATCCTTTCGGCGACTTGTTTACCAAGTCGACAGGCGAGATTTTGGTGTAGTCCATGGAGCCGGCAGCGGCGGCCGGCGTTTGCGCCCAAACCCTGTTCAGTGCGCACAAGCCCGCGCTGCCCGCCAAAATTGCCACAACTCCAAGCACCAGTACGCCTCTGCTCACAACTCTCTCCTCGCAGTGTCGGCTTAGCCTGATTTGGAACCGCTGTCCGCGGCTTCCCGCAGCATCTTGGCGACAGCCTCGCTATCGCTTGCCTCGGCGATGCTTAAGGCCGTGCGGCCGTCTGCGCTGCGCGCATTCACGTCTGCTCCGGATTTGAGCAGCAATACGGCAAGGGCGGCGTGATTGCCGGCGGCCGCAATCATGAGCGCAGTCACTCCCCCGGGGTTCGACGCATTGACTTTGGCTCCGTGTGCAATCAGCGACGCGGCCAATTCGTTTGATCCCGCAACGGAGGCAAGCATCAAGGGGGTGTAGCCGCCTTTGGCAACCGGCGCGTTGACGTCGGCTCCTGCTTCGAGAATCGCCTTGGCTGCATTGGCCTTGCCGTTCTGTGCCGCAATGGCCAGCGAGGTCAAGCCATCCGCGTCCTCCGCGTCCAATTTCGCCCTGTGCTTGATCAACAAATTGATCAGCGCGGGATTGTCGCCCCATGCCGCCCACATCAGCGGCGTCCAGCCGTTGCGGTCCGCAAAATTTGCGTCCCCACCTTGCTCCATCAATCTCGTGGCCACCGGTACGAAGCCAAAGCGAATGGCGGAAATCAAAGGCGTAAATCCCTCGCCGTCCTGGGAATTGACGTGCGCTCCGTGGCCCATGAGATAGCTCACGCGATCAATGTCATTGGCCACGATGGCATCGTTCAACTCATCGTCGGGATTGGCGCCCTCGGCGAGCCATTTCTTCAGGTCCGCCATGCGGGCCGCGCGAAGTTTTTTGGTAACGGCCGCCGACTGGACTTCCGGTTTCGCCGGCTTGTAGGGGCCGTGCGATGGCAGGTTGCCCGAGACGGTGCAGTGGTCGCACTTGACCAGGGGCACGCCGAAATCCATCAATATTTTCTTGATGTCGGCGGCATGCTGCGCGATGGCCCCTTCGACCGCCGCTTTGATGTCCGGCCTGCCCCTCGGCACCGCGAGGGTCATGTCGAATTCCAGCGGCACTTCATCTTCCATCATATTGACGGGCTGGATGATGAGCGGCGCATGCACGACCTCTTTGTAGTATCCAGCCATGGGGCCCCAAGCCGCCGCGATATCGAGCGTTCCATCAATGACCTGTTGCACTTGATAAGAAGGTTGATTGCTCTCGACCAAATCGCCGTTGTGGCTCAGGTAATGGATCACCGTATTGCCGACGACATGATGTTCGGCCAGAGCGGTGCGCATGGCCGACACTTGAAATACGCCGACGCGAAGCGCCTTGAGCGGCGCATCATCCAGCGTCTTGATATGGATGTTCTTGTCGCTTCGATACGCCAACACAAAGGTGGAACGATACAACGGCTTGAGAACGGCAGCGCCTTCGGTGTCCGAGGCCATGTCCATCCACAGATCGCAATTGCCCGCGCTCAAGGTCGTGCGCATCAAGCCGCGTTCGATCGAAGGCCGCCAGTAATATTGAACCCCGGTCCCGAGAGATTGACCGATCAGCTGCGCAATCTTGTTTTCAAATCCTTCGCCTTTCTCATTGGTCAACGGCATGTTGCCCGGATCGGCGCAAACGGTGAGCGACTTGAGATCCGCGCCGCGTGCCAAGCTGCACGCCGCAAGGCAGCAGGACAGCACTGCGGAGAAACGAAGCAAGCCCGCTACCTGATTTGTCATCGCGCAATTCTCCGAAAGCATGCTCTCACAGAGCCGGCACCCTGGTTAATTCGTTGGAGGGCTATTTGTTGAAAAGGTTCTTCTGCGCCAAATAATTTGGCGAGGCGCATTCTCGGCAGCGCAAGTAAAGCCCGGCGGCTGTCGCCACCGGGCTTCTCCTTGGAGAAAGGCAATTACCTATTCGCCCACTCTAAACGTATACAGCATGCCCCCTTGCGGGATCGAGCTGAGGTTGGCCGCCTTGGTCATTGCGGTCGCACCGATTGCGCCGAATTTATCGTTGAGATCGAGGCCCGCCGTCACCGGTAGACCGATCCAACCGCCGATGCCTGACCACACCGACACATACTGCTTGCCTTTCACCGAATAGGTGATTGGATTGCCGATGATGCCCGAGCCCAGTTTGCGCGACCAGATTACCTTGCCGCTCGTGCGGTCTACGGCACGGAAGTCGCCGCCCAAGCTGCCGTAGAAGGCCAGTCCGCCGGCCGTTACCAGAGCCCCGCCCCAATTCGGATATTGGTCGGGAATTTCCCATTCTGTTTTGCCGGTCACCACATTGAATTTCTTGAACTTACCGGTCACGCCCGGCTTTTCAGGATACATGTACACGTTCGCGAACACGTAAACCGTTCCCTGTTGCGTATGTGAACGTTCTTGGGGTTCGTCTTCCATGCACCAATTGTTGGTGGGCACATAGAAATTGGTCGGATCAGTGGGGTCAACCGCTACCGGTTGCTGGTCCTTTCCGCCCATCGCTGAAGGGCACGCCTGCGTGTTCGCGCCCGCTTTGAGCGGCGAATGCTCGGGTACCTTGACCGGACGACCGGTCTTCATGTCGATCTTTTCGGCCCAATTCACGGTCACGTACTTGTGGGCGCGCAGCAGCGTGCCGTCGGTACGGTCTAGAACGTAGGCAAAGCCGTTGCGATCGAAATGCACCAGGGTCTTCCTCATCCGGCCATCCACATTCATGTCCACCAACACGACTTCGTTGACGCCGTCATAGTCCCACTGATCGAATGGAGTCATCTGATAGATCCATTCGGCTTCGCCGGTATCGACGTTCCGGGCGAATATGCTCATCGACCATTTATTGTCGAACTTGCCGCTGTTGCAATTCTCCTGGGTTATCGGCTCTGCGCATCGGTACTGCGGAGACCACAGACCCGGATTGCCCGTGCCGTAGTACACCATGTGCAGCTCCGGGTCGTAGGCATACCAGCCCCAAGCCGCGCCGCCGCCGCGTTTCCACTCATCGCCGGGGAAACTATGCAGACCTAGGTCTTTGCCGAACTGGCCGTATTCGGGATGTTTCTTGTTGGTGTTCTTGGTCATGCACACGTCGGCGTCGCTGCCGGTGGACTGGCATTCCCAGACCTTCTTGCCATCGGCCAAGGCGTAGGCTGTGACACGGCCCCGGGCTGCGAATTCGTCGCCGCCAAATCCAATGATCACCTTGTCATTCGCGATAATCGGCGCCGGGGTGATGGTCTCACCCTTGTCCGGGTGGGCGTGCTTGACCACCCAGTCTTCCTTGCCGGTGGCCGCATCCAGCGCGATGACGTACCCGTCCAGGGTGCCGAACACCAGCTTCCCCTCGGCATACGACAGGCCGCGATTGACGGTGTCGCAACAGGCGCGTGGAACCGCCGACTCATCCCGGCCGCTGGTCTTGGTGTAATGCCATGCCTGCACCGGGTGATCGGGATCGGTAAGATCCAGCGCTTGAACGATGTTCGGCCAGCCGCTTTCCATGAACATCATCGGTTTGCCGGCGACGTTTTCGATGACCAGAGGCTGGCCTTCGTGTCCTCGCAAGGTGCCGCTCGATTGCGACCAAATCATGTTCAGGTTTTTAACGTTGTTGGTGTTGATTTCCTTCAACGTGCTGTAGCGGGTCAGATTGAGATTGCCCGCGGGCGCGCCCCATTGATTTGGGTCTTTGAAGCGCTGCATTTGCTCGGAATCCGTAGCGGCCATTGCGGCACCACAGGTCGTAACGAGCGCTGCGACGGCGTAAATTAATTTAACGCGACGATTTGCTGTGAGCCATATCATCTAAATTCTCCTGCTGCGTGGGTGCGTGCGTGGGTCTTTGTATGAATCATTGGTTTCAAGACTCCCTCCGTTTCCAATTTCTGCCAATAAGTCGTTCTACTGGCGCAAACCCAGCACGTGCAAAGCACACCTCGGGCCGCACTATGAGTTAGCAATGCCTATGCCATCCGCGGCAATTCGGGAAAGAAATTTGGCTCAGTGCACAACACTTTGAAAATCAAGTGTTTACAATTTCAGGCCTCTGAAAACCCCCGAGGGATAGTCGGGGCACTGTGTCAGACCCGTTACAGTGGGCAGGCGCGATTGCGCCGTTAGTGAAGCGCCGTGACGACCAGCCGCATCTCTAAGCATCGATCAAGCCGTGGCGGACTGCGACCAGAGTGAGTTCAGCTTGATTGCAGACGCCCAGTTTCTGCTTGATGTTATAGAGATGAGTCCCCACCGTTGATGCCGCAAGGCTCAAATCCCGCGCGATCCGCTGGACGCTGGCGCCGCCCGCCAATCGCACGAACACTTCGAATTCCCGCTCTGTCAGCCGCTCCACCGGCGACTTGCTCGCGCCATCGAATTCCGACAAGGCGAGCTTTTGCGCCATCTCGGCGTCCAAATAGCGGCGTCCGGCAGCAACGGCATTCACCGCCTCGACGAGTGCCTCGGGCGCGCTGCGCTTCGAAAGAAAGCCGAGCGCCCCCTCTTGAAGCGCGCGACGCGCATGCATCGCGTCATCGTGCGCCGACAACGTCAGCACGCGGGCCTGCGGATGCCGGGTGCAAATCCGGCGCAATGCTTCGAGGCCACCCATTCCGGGCATCGCCAGATCCATCACCACCACGTCCGGGTTGAGATCCGGATAAAGGCGGCAAGCCGTCTCGCCAGATTCCGCCTCAGCCACGACATCGATGTCCGCAACGGATTGCAGCAGCAGACGAAATCCCATGCGCACGACGGCATGATCGTCGACCAATAGAACCCGGATCATGTCTGCGATCCTAGAGGAATTTCGGCACTCAGATAAACGCCATGACCCTCTGCGCTGCCGACATGGAATAGGCCGTTCAGTTGCTGCACGCGATCCTTCAATCCGCGCAATCCGAAATGTCCCGGCTGAGACCAATCATCGGGTAATCCGCATCCGTCGTCCGTCACCGTCGCCAGGATCCGTCGCTCGTCACACTGGACCGTGATTTCGATCCGCGATGCCCGTGAATGACGCAGGGCATTGATCAACCCTTCCTGTACCACGCGGTACACCGCGAGCGCCACGGTTGGACCCAGCTCTTGAGTGAGTTGCTGCTTCAGGATGAGGGCCGTCGCCGGATGCCGTCGCTGCCAATCGCGAACCAAGTTTTCCAAGGTATCGGCCAGTCCCAGCGTGTCCAAGGACATGGGCGTCAATCGAGGAATCAGGCCGTGCATGGCATCGTAAAGGCGCGCCGCCTCATCGGAGATGAGGCGCGCCACGTTTTCTGTCTCAGCATCATTTTCGCCCGCCCGGCTCGCGATCGCGAGCGCCAGGCTGCGGATCGCCGTCACCGATTGGCCAAATTCGTCATGCAACTCGTGCGCAATGAGGCGCCGCTCCTCTTCGACCCGCTGGTCTGCCAATGAGGCCATTTCGCGCCGTTCCTCGAGACGCTGTTCCGCTTCCCGCGCTTTCCGCTCAGCGCTCACCTTATCCTCCACCGCTTGAGCCATGCGGTTGAACGCGACGCCAATGGCGTTGGCTTCGAAGCCGGCAAGCGGCGGCAGCCGGAACGCAAGGTTGCCCTGTTGCAGGTGTTCCAGTCCATCCGCGATCACGGGAAAGGGCCTAAGCACGCGGGCCACCAACCAGAACGCGACGCCGTTGACGATGAGCAGCATGATGGCTGCGATGGTCGCGAGTCGCGTAATGTCGTCCCAGGCGTCGAGCAGCGCGCGCGACGCCTGCGCCTCTACCACAAGGACGATACCGCCGCGAAGCGTGAACGAATAGCGCGACGCCGGCGGGGCAAGCAGGCGCGCAAACCATGCCGGAGCTTCACGGCCCGCCTTGTACGTTGCCGGCGGAGACCGGTACAACACTTCGCCCGACGGCGACTGCAGATAAACTTCGTTCGCGCGCACGCGTCCGAGCTGCCGCATGAATTGCAGGGCGGCGTCCGGACCTCCTACGTTCGAGTACAACGCCGTCATGCGCCCCAAAAATAGCGCCGCGACGCGATTAGCCGCTTCTGTTTCTTCACGCACCGACCCCCGCATGCTCTGTATCTCCGCAGCGATCAGCACAATCACGAACGCGGCGCTCAAGCCGGTTACCACGAGATTAAGGCGGGTGCGCAATCTCATTTGTACGCATGGTAGCAGGGCCGCCTTGGCGAGCGGCTCCAATGCTCACTCATGAAAATCATGAGAGCAGATTCATGATGTTGCCGATTCGCATCACGAACCGGTTCGAGCAGCATGAACAGGTACCCTAGAGGAGAATATTCATGACCTGGGAAACCCCGCAAGCCTGTGAAATTCGTTTCGGCATGGAAATCACCATGTACGTTTCCAATCGTTGAAACCACGGGGCGCTCATCGCTCTCTTGGGCTGAGCGCCCATCTTTAAGTGCAGATCCGAGTTCTGGGATCGGCCGCCGGCGGCGGTTTTCCTCAATGGAATTGCAATTGCCCGAACTGCGGCGCGTTTCGCGCCGGCAGATTTCGCGGCCGCTCGCGCACCCAGTCGTCCATTGCGGTGGGCGAAGGTGCCTCCTGGGCGCTGGTCAACGCCTCCCCGGACGTGCTGGCGCAGCTGTCCGCCAATCCTGACCTGCAACCGGGCCGCACCATGCGCGACACCGCTCTGCGCGCAGTGGTTCTCGTCGACGGCCAAGTCGATCACACGGCCGGCCTGTACATGCTGCGCGAATCGGATCGGCCCTGGCCGATTTGGTGCACCGAGAGTGCCTATGCCGATCTCACCCGCGGCAATCCGATTCTCGGGGTCCTCTCTCACTACTGCGGAGTCGAGCATCATCGTATCGGCTTGGGCAGCGAGGAGAGCTTCGCGATCGATGTCGTGCGCGGTGTGCGCTGGCGCGCGCTGCCGGTGGCCGGCAAGCCGGCGCCCTATTCGCCGAATAGGAAATCGCCCGTGCCGGGCGACAATATCGCGCTCCTGATCGAGGATGAAGCCAGCGGCCGGACTGCGTTCTATGCACCGGGCTTGGGCGCCATCGACGAGTCCATTTGGCACGCCATGCAAAGCGCGGACTGCGTCATCGTGGATGGCACCTTTTGGACCGACGATGAAATGATCCGCTTGGGCGTGTCGCAAAAGCGGGCACGCGACATCGGCCATCTATCGCAATCCGGCTCGGGCGGCATGATCGAGTGGCTGGATCGTCTGCCCGCCTCGACGAGAAAAATATTGATCCACATCAACAACACCAACCCCATCCTTGACGAGTCTTCGGCGCCCGCAGCGGAGCTCGCGCGGCGCGGCGTGGAAATCGCTTGGGACGGCATGGAAATCCGGCCATGAGTGGCGTCGCTTGGGATCGCGAAGAGTTCGAAGCACAACTGCGGGCGCAGGGGCGCGCCTACCACATTCATCATCCATTCAATGTGCTGCTGAATTGCGGCGCTGCAACCCCCGATCAGATTCGCGGCTGGGTTGCGAATCGCTTTTATTACCAGATCAACATTCCGATCAAGGATGCCGCCATTCTTGCGAACTGCCCCGACCGCGCAGTGCGGCGCGCATGGGTGCAGCGCATTCTGGATCACGATGGCTATGGCGAGGATCCTGGCGGCATCGAATCCTGGCTGCGGCTCGCCGAGGCCGTAGGGCTGTCCCGTGCTACGACCGAGAGTCTGCAGGAAGTGCTTCCCGGCGTGCGTTTCGCCGTCGACGCCTACGTCAATTTCGCGCGACGGGCGCCATGGCCGGAAGCCGTGTGCTCCTCCCTGACGGAATTATTCGCACCGGAAATCCACAAGCAGCGCTTGGCGAGCTGGCCGCAACACTACCCCTGGATCGACACACAGGGCCTGCATTATTTCAGGAGCCGCATCAGCTTGGCGCGGCGGGACGTCGAAATCGGGCTTCGGGTGACGCTGGACTATTTCAATACAAGAGACTTGCAGCTGCGCGCTCTCGAAATCCTGAAGTTCAAATTGGATATCTTGTGGCAAATGAGCGATGCCATGGCCGTGCGCTACAAGGTCGCTCTGTGAACCGGCCCGCGATCGAGACTACTTCAACGCCCGCCGTCGGACGCGGCTTTCGCCTGCAATGGGAGCCCGCGCAGCAGACGCACGTGCTGCTCTATCCGGAAGGCTTGGTCAAGCTCAACACCAGCGCCGCAGAAATCATGAAACGTTGCGACGGCAAAACCACGATTGCCGATATCACCGCGGACCTGGAACGTGCCTTTTCAACCGCCGGGTTATCAGCAGATGTCCTGCAGTTCGTGCACATGGCCGTGGAGAAAACATGGCTGACGTTGCGGGCGTGACCTCGCCGTCCGCTGCTCCCGGGCCTCCGTTGTGGCTGTTGTTGGAGCTGACCTATCGCTGTCCTTTGCATTGCGCTTTTTGTTACAACCCCACCGATTATGCGAAGACCGTGACTGAGCTCGACACCGCGGACTGGATTCGCGTGCTGCGCGAGGCTAGGGCGCTCGGCGCGGTACAGCTGGGATTGTCGGGCGGCGAACCCCTGACGCGCGACGACCTCGAGGAAATCGTGGCGGAGGCGCGGCGTCTCGGGTTCTATACCAACCTCATCACCTCGGGAGTCGGGCTAACCGATACCCGCATCGCCGCGCTGAAGGCGGCGGGCCTGGACCACATCCAACTGTCGTTTCAGGATAGCTCGCGGCAGGTGAATGACTTCTTGAGCAGCACGCGCACCTTCGATTTGAAATCGAAAGTCGCCGCGCTGATCAAGCAACATGAATTTCCGATGGTGCTGAACGTCGTACTGCATCGGCTCAACATCGACCATGTCGAGGCCATCCTGGACATGGCGCTGAGGCTTGGCGCCGAGTATGTCGAGCTCGCCAATACGCAATATTACGGCTGGGCTTTTCACAATCGCGACCAGCTGCTGCCGACCCGAGAACAGATACAATGCGCCGAACAAGCGCTGCAGCGCTTCCGCGAGCGCGTCGGTGCGCAGATGAAAATATTTTTCGTCGTTCCGGACTACTTCGAGCGTCGTCCCAAACCTTGCATGAATGGTTTAGGCTCGATATTTCTCACGGTTGCGCCTGACGGAACCGCGCTGCCGTGCCACGCGGCGCGAATGCTGCCGGGATTGAATTTCCCCAATGTTCGCGAGACGAGCATCCACGATGTCTGGTTTAAGTCCACGGGCTTTACCCACTTCCGCGGTGATGACTGGATGAAAGAACCTTGCCGCAGCTGCCCGGAGAAGACCCGGGATTTTGGCGGCTGCCGCTGCCAGGCTTACCTGCTCACCGGCGACGCCGCAAATGCCGATCCAGTATGCGACCTGTCGCCCCACCATCACCTGGTGACCGCAGCCGTCGATAGAGCAAGGACGCCCCGTGCCGAGGAGAAACCTCTGGTGTTTCGCGGCGACCGCAATTCGTCTAGGCTGTTCCTCAAGTCGAACTGAAACCAAAATTCATGCTCTCGGGAATTCATCCGCTGACGATCATTTTCGTCGTCGCGATTGCGCTGGAAACGGCCCTGCGGCTCTGGTTGGCGGCGCGGCAGATCGCGGCCGTGCGCGCTCGCCGTGACAGCGTGCCCGAATTATTTCATGCGCAAATCACGCTCGCGGATCAGCAGAAAGCTGCCGACTACACTGTGGAACGCGTTCGTTTTGGGCGTTGGGCAACAGTTTTCGATGCAGTCTTTAAGCTGCTGCTTACCTTGGGGGGCGGTATTGCCGCCATCGACGCCCTGTGGCGGAACACCGATATAGGCGAGCCGTGGCTGGGACTGCTGATCGTCGTTACGCTGTTTCTAGTTTTACAGGCGCTTGGACTGCCGTTTAGGCTCTGGCGCACGTTTAGCATCGAGGCACGATTCGGGTTCAACCGAACGACAGGCAAGGTGTTCGCAGCCGATTTCGCAAAGAGCCTGCTGCTTGCGGCCATGCTCGGGGGTCCTTTGCTGCTCGCGGCGCTGACGCTGATGCAACGGGTTGGTGTGTGGTGGTGGCTTTGGGCCTGGGGCCTGTGGCTGATTTGGACTCTGGCGTTGACCTGGGCCGCGCCGCGGTTCATCGCGCCTCTGTTCAATCGATTTTCACCCCTGCCCGACGACGCCTTGAAGAAACGCGTGGAAATTCTGCTCGAACGCTGCGGGTTTACCGCTGGCGGCGGTGTTTACGTCATGGACGGATCACTGCGATCCGCCCATGGCAATGCGTATTTCACGGGGATCGGGCGCAATAAGCGCATCGTTTTCTTCGACACCTTGCTGGCTCGCGTCGAGCCGGTCGAACTCGAGGCGGTGCTCGCTCACGAGCTAGGTCATTTTCGCTTGCATCACGTGAAGCAGCGACTGGCCGCCTCGATAGGCATTTCTCTCCTGGGTTTCGCGGCATTGGCATGGGCCGCGCGCCGGCCGGATTTCTATACCGCCCTCGGAGTAACTTCCCCCTCATCTGAATCGGCGCTGATTCTGTTCGCTCTCGTGGTACCCGTGTTTGCTTATTTCACCACGCCACTGGCCTCATGGTGGTCTCGCCGGCAAGAAGTCCAGGCCGATGAATTTGCCGCCCATCACGCCGACGCAGACAGCTTGGTTGCTGCGCTGGTCAAGCTGTTTCGCGACAACGCGTCCACTCTCACACCCGATCGCATCTATTCGGCGTTCTACGACTCGCACCCTCCGGCGCTCGAACGCATAGCGCGCCTGCGCGAGGCTCGCGACCGCGGGCCTCGCTACTTCGATGGCCAGTAGCGAATCATCACGGCGACGACAAGACTGGCGGCCGCGAGGAACATGGCCGCAGTAACCACGCGCTTGACAGTCAGATAGGTAAGCTTGCGTTGTCGGTCGGCCAGATTCCTGACGTCGGTCCCCAAACCCGGACTAACCCACGACGAGGGCGCAAGACGTTGCTCCACTGATTGGGTGAGCTTCGTCAACGCTGCAGGCATCCCCAAAGCTGCCACATGAATCCATTGCGACTCGTTCAGGAAATACTCAAAAGACCGGGTCAGGGGTGCCGCATCGGTCCGCAGCCCGATAACTCGCCGCCGCTTTAGGGCGACCCGCTCAATCTCTCGTCCCACATTCGGCGAGGCAACCGCATGTTCAGAAAGCACTAACACAAGAACTTTGGTGTCATCAATCGCCCCCGCGGTCTCATCAGCGTACCGCGAGCCGGGTGTTGCGTCGCGAGGCGCAATCCAGCATTTGATGCCGTGCTGCTCAATATTCTCGACGACAGCATTGGCGACCGCGGCATCTTGCGGCGCATAGCTGACGAAAACCGGCGCGCCCAGACCCGGCCCCTGACCATCAGCCGCCGAGAACTTCACTGCGCTCTCAACCTCCGCCATATCGGGTTTCCCCGCTGCAATATCCGCAGTCTCCCGGATGCCAAAGCCGTAAGCAAGCCGAGCTTACCTTGCGGCGCTGCGGCTGCGAATCATTCAGCGGGCGCCGGCGCCGAACGCTTGAATGCGATCCCGGCCAGCGTGAATTCGGATACGTTCCCGTCTGCATCCAGGTTGAAGGTCAAGCGCATCTGACGTCGGAATTTCGCGACAAATGTGTCGTACTGAAAGTGGTCGAGGTCGGACTCGATGGCCTGGAGATGGAGCGTAAGCTTCCCATTCTGAGATCCGATTTCAGCTTCGCCATAGATGGGGTTTTGATACTGCCCGGCATAAGCTGAAAGATCGCGCGAAGGGTGAGTGCCGGGTGCGCGCTTCGACAGCCATCCAGCCCCGGCTTTTTCTTCCGTGCGCAATTCGACCTGCATTTTTTTGAAACGCTCGCTCCACCCGGCGTCCGGCAAATGCAGCAATTGGTCGGCGATCTGATAACTTAAGACCTGCCGGTAAAGGCTGCCCTCATTGATCACCGCGAAATAGCCGGCGTGAATTTCCGGTATCAGCACCACCATGGTCGCAAACCCATCGATATCCCCGGCGTGAAGGATCAATTGGTGCCCTCGATAGTCCTGCACGAACCAGCCGAGCCCGTAACTCAGCTGCATCGAGTCAGGGAAAAATACTTTTGGAATTTCACCGTCGAGCGAGAGCAGCATTTGAGGAGCGTGCATCTCGCGCATGTTTTGTGCGGAGATCAGCCGCTTGCCCTGATAGCTCCCGTCGCCGAGCTGAAACGCGATCCACTTCGCCATGTCGCGCGCGCTCGAATTGATCGAACCCGCCGGCCCGACGCTGTCGATATCGCGCCAGGGAATCGCCTTCGCCGAACCGTCTTCGTTCTGTTCGTGCGGCGTCGCATGGTCGGGCGCCTTTTGCGCTTCTCCGGCGCTGGTGTCCGACTCAGTCATGCCGAGCGGCGCAAACAAACGCGTTTGAGTGAACTCATCCCAGGTGCTATGCGCCACCTGCCCCACGGCGTACCCCGCTGCGACGTACATCAAGTTCTGGTATTCGAATTTTGCGCGAAACCCCGCGTTTGGCTGAACGTAAGCCAGCTTGCGGATCAATTCTTCGCGCGAGGCGCGCGGATTGACGTACCAAAGCAGATCTATTCCCGGCACGCCCGTGCGGTGCGTCAGCAGATCCCGAATGGTGACGTTCTCATCGGCGAGAGGATCGCGTAAATGGAAAAACGGGATGTAGGCATTGACCTTTCCGTCCCATTGCATTTTTCCTTCGTCCACCAACATGGCAGCTGCCGCCGATGTGAAGGCCTTCGTGCAAGACCCGATGTCAAAGAGCGTGTCCGCCGTGACCGGCTGGTTGGTATGGACATCGCGCACGCCGAATCCCTTCATGTAAACGACGGCGCCGTCGCGCACGATCGCAACCGATGCGCCCGGCACTTTCCAATCTTTCATCGAAGAAGTGATGTATCGATCGAGCGAGGACCAATCGGCTCTGTTTTCCGCCTTCACCGCGACTCCCGCCGTGAGTGCGAGGCAGAAAAATAGCGGCAATCGCCAAGTAAGAAATGACCTTTTCATGCCTGCCCCTTCAGTTAGCCGCACGTCCCACCAACGGCGCCAAGTTTGCCCTCTCCAGAGCCTGGTCAAACGGCGGGAAATCGTTCTGCAAGATACTCTGGTAATCAGAATCTGCGTTCGCATATTCGGCTTCGTAGGTGTGCAGCAAATTCAATTGCGTTTCCGTGGGTGCGAAATCCGCGCTGCCCGCGACGTCGCCTCCGCCGGTTCCAACTTCTGCGTTCAGCCAGATGAGATCGAGATAAACACCATAAGGTTCAACGAAATACTTGTCATCGCTGTTGCGCAAAGCCTCCGAGACCAGGCGCGATTCGACCGCCTCCAATTTCTTGTCGATATTTTCCGCCGCCGTCAGCAACTGCTTTTTGCGTTGTTCTTGCTCATCGCTCAACACCAGGGGAGGCGCTTCAGCAGGTTCCGATTCGTCCTCATCGCCTTCCTCAGCGATCGGCGCCTTTGGCTTGTCCTTTTTCTTGGCAGGCCGAAGCATTGTCTCCAGGACCTCAATCTGCTTGCGCTGCCACTCAATTTGATTGACCGTGTCGGATACGCGGCTGATGTCGTCGCGTATCTGAAGCAGAGTTTTGACGGAAAGCTCGATGTCGGCGCCTGATCCCGGCGCATGCGGGTCGCTCAGTACGGTCAGGGGCTGCGTGTATGTTTGCGCATCGATCTTCATTCGCACCGAGTAGACCCCCGGCGCGGCGACCGGCCCCGCTTCGCCCGGTTTGGAGCCCCAGTGAGTGATGGGCCGCGAGTCGGAATCGCGGAAGCGCGGTTCCTCCCAGATGTGTGAATTATCGGGAGCGACGGTGCGCAGCGCGATGACCCGCGGCGAGTCATAGCGCATGTCCCACTTCACACGGTTGATGCCCACGACAACGTCCTTCGATTCCTTCTTCTTGAGTTTGCGGACCACATTTCCATGGGAGTCGAGAATCTCGAATTCCACCGCATCCTTGGGGACGGCTTTAAGCGAAAAATTGAGCATGGCTTCCGCGCCGCGCAGGAATCGATACGACGCGCGTGGTTCGAACAAGATCACCGGCGCATCCGAAGGATGCTTGACCATTTGCTCGAGCGGCGTGATGTCGTCGAGAATGAAAAGTCCGCGGCCGTAGGTGGACAGCACGAGATCGTGGAACCTAGGCTGCACCACGATCCAGCTTACCGGCGCAGCCGGCAGTCCAGACTGCATTGCCGTCCAGTGCCCACCATCGTCGAGCGAGTAATACAGACCATTGCCCGTTCCGGCAAACAGCAGCCCGTCGCAGTTGGGATCATCCGTGACGCTGCGTACGTAGGAGAGCGGGTGTTTCGGCAAATTGCCGCTGATGCGCTTCCACGACTTGCCGAAGTTGGTGGTCTTATAAATGTAGGGTTCGAGGTTGCCCTCCAGATGCAGATCCACGCTGACGTACGCGGTCCCGGGATCGAAGCTCGATGGCGCGATGCTGGTGATTTCGCCATGCGCCGGCATTCCCGTCAGATGGCCGGCGACATTTGTCCAGTGTGCCGCGGAGTCCGCGGTATACCAGATTTGACCGTCGTTCGTGCCGGCCCAGATGAGGCCCTTTTGAATCTTGGAGGGGGCGATCGCAAATACGACATCACCATAGAATTGGCCGAGATTGTCGCCGACGATGCCCCCTGAAGGGACGATACGCGCGGGATTTTGCTCGGACAGGTCAGGACTGACGACGGCCCAGGTCTGACCCGCGTTCGTGGTCTTAAAAATTACCTGGCAGCCGTAGTACACCGTATTGTGATCGAAGGGATCGATCGCCAGCGGCGGAGTCCAGTGGCAGCGATACTTGAGTCCATTTGGTGGCGAGTCGAGAGTATGCTTCCAGGGACTGACCGAGTGCGGCTCCTTGTACCGCGCGTCCCAGCGGGTCACCGTATCGCCGTAGCAGGTGGCCCACACGATATTGGGATCGGCTGTGTCTGGAACCGTAAATCCGGATTCGCAACCCCCCATATGGCGGTCCCATCCGGTTTCTTGAGAATCGAATGGCACGCTCGGACCGCGCATATTCCCGTCGTCCTGCATGTTGCTGTAGAAGTAGTAGGGAATTTGATCGTCCACGGCAACGTGGTACATCTGGCCGATGGGCAGCGTAACGCGATGGAAACCGCGTCCATGCACCGTCGTGATCAGCATCCCGGCATCGTCGGTGATCACGAATCGATCGGGATTCCTAGGATCCACCCAAATGTCGTGAGTATCGCCGCCCCAGCGAACTTCGTGAAAATTCTCGCCCGAATCCAACGACTGATGGAAAGAACTATTGGCGACATAGACCTCACTATCCTGGCCGCTCGACACGGCCAAGCGGATGTAGTAGCCGGCGCGGCCAATCAATGCTCGCTGCGAATTGACCGTTCTCCAGTGCTCTCCCGCATCATCGGAACGCCACACAGACCCCTGATCTTTGGTTTGCATCAGAGCGTAGATGCGATTCGAATTGGTCGGTGCGATTGCAACGTCGATCTTGCCCACGGGGGCGTGCGGCAGACCTTGCTTGTCATCGACACGCGTCCACTTCATTCCGCCGTCGTGCGAAATGTAAATTCCGCTGCCGGGGCCGCCGCTGAACTCGCCCCAGATGTGCATCTCCACCTGCCACATCCCGGCGATCAAGGTGTGCGGGTCGTGTGCATCCATCGACAGACCCGAACAGCCGACGTTCTCCCCAACGAACAGCACACGCTCCCAATGCCGGCCGCCGTCGCCGGTGCGGTAGACGCCCCGCTCCTGTTGTGGGCCGGTCGCTCGTCCCAGCACACAGGCAAAGACGATATCCGGATTTGACGGGTGGATCACGATCCTGCCGATGCGGCCCGATTCCGGCAGTCCCATGTTGGTCCAGGTGTTGCCGGCATCGGTCGATTTGTAGATCCCGTTGCCCATCACATCGCTATCGCGAATGGCCCAAGCCTCGCCGCTGCCCGCCCACACCGTGTTCGGCTCGGAGGGCGCCACCGCGAGCGCGCCGATTGCGGCGACGGGCTGCTTGTCGGAGATCGGTGTCCAGCGATTGCCGCCATCCACCGACTTCCAGACTCCGCCCGAGGCTGCGCCGGCGTAGTACACGCTCGGATCGCCCGGGATTCCCGCCACAGCAGCGATGCGATTGCCGACCTTCGGTCCCACGAAACGGAACCGAAATTCGCTTTCATGTTCCGCATCGCTCGCCGGCGAATCGGCCCACACCGTACTCGTGAAGGCGGCAATTGCAGCAAACCATATCCCGAGCGTTCTTTTGCCCATCCCGAATCTCCCGTGCCACGATTATCTCAAGTATAGGGCGATCTCTCGCGCGCTCACTGCCATCGTGCGATCAAACCCTTCCCTCCGGCGCCCCAGCACCTCATTGAGCGCGGATGATCGTCTTCCCCTTGATCCGTTCGGTTGGGTTGAAGGCGCGGACGGCATCGTCGAGGGTCGAGACATTGCCGATGTTCGTCCGCAGCCGCCCGTCCCGCACCCGCTGCACGATCTCGCTCAATTGAGCACGATCAGCCTCGACGACGAAGTCGACCGCCCGGCCATCCGCGGGCCGCGCTTCCGCCGGCCCGACGATGGACACCAGCGTTCCGCCTGCTCGAATCAGCCTTGCGGACCGTTTCCCGATGTCGCCGCCGATGACATCGAACACCAGATCAACTTTGCCGACGTCTTCCAGGGCGTCGTTGCCGAGGTCGACGAACTCTTTCGCGCCGAAGTCGAGCACCGTCTCACGGTCGGCGGCGCGTCCTGTGCCGATGACGTAGGCGCCGGCCTCGCGTGCGAGTTGCGCCACCATCGACCCGACTGCGCCGGCCGCGCCGTGAACGAGGACGCTCTGCCCCGCCTGCAGGCGGCCATGCGCGAATAATCCCTGCCACGCAGTCAGACCCGAGATCGGTAGGCTCGCGCCCGCCGTGAAGTCGACGTCGCCCGGCAGCGGCGCGAGGTTGCGTGCCTCGATGGCAATGTACTCGGCCAGGGTCCCGTCGCGATACCAGTCGGCAAGACCGAACACTCGCTGTCCGACCGACAGTCCTGTCGTGCCGTAGCCGAGAGCGGTGACCACTCCGGCCAGTTCGTGCCCCGGGATCGACGGTGTTCGATTACCGTCGAGGCGATCGGTCCACGTTGAGGGCCACGTTAGCTCAGTAGGGACGAATCCCGACGCATCAATCTGAACGACGACGTCGTTTATCGCTGCCCGCGGTTCGGGCCGTTCTGCCAGCTTCATCCCGGCCGTTCCCGCCGCTTGATCCGTCACCACAATCGCCTTCATGATGATTTCTCCTCGGTCATCTATCCGAATATCGGACGCCTCGTACCAGCCGTCACTCAAACGTAGCGGCTTCGAGCGTTCTATGCTTCGGCCAATCGCGCGGCTCGAAAGTTCACGCACCTGCTGCATTCCGCGCCGCCGCATTCCCGCATTGCAATTAATTAAATGTTTAATTAATCTGTTTCCGTGCGATTTCAACAAAAACTCACCCGGCTGGGCCGCCCTCGTTTTGTAGCCGGCAGCGATATGCGCGAGAACTTGCTCGATGCCGCGGTGGTGCGCTTCGCTGCAGAAGGTATTGCGGCAACTTCGACGGCAAAGATTGCCAGTGACGCCGGCGTTACGGCTGCCATGGTTCACTACTACTTCAAGAATCGCGAGAGCTTGCTCGACGCCGTCGCCGAGGAACGATTGCTCACTAACGTTGAATCGGTATGGACGCCGGTGGCCGAAGGCGAGACCCGAGCGGTCGACCTAGTGCGCGGACTGGTGCGGCGAATAATGCACGCAGCGCAAACCCAACCCTGGCTGCCGACACTCTGGCTGCGCGAAGTGGTCAGCGACGGCGGGCAGCTGCGCGGGCGATTGCTGAGCCGCCTGCCCCTGGCTCACGTACATAAATTAATTTCCAGTCTCGGTGAAGCACAGCATCGAGGTGAATTAAATCCCGAGGTGGAACCTCGGCTGGTGATGATCTCGCTCATCGGGCTTACTTTGTTGCCGCTGGCAACGATGAATATATGGCGCAGCGTTCCGCCGCTCAAGAGCATCACTCGGCAGGAGCTCGCGCGCCACGCGGAAGCGTTGCTGCTTCACGGTCTTTTTCCGCGGACATCCAAGCCCGGGCGGCACAGGTAACTTGTTGGAGGACACCATGCGCATTAATCTCGGCATTGCATTTGCCGGCTTGATCCTGGTCGCGGCTTGCTCCAGAAAGCCGAACGATGCTTTTCAAGGCTATGTTGAAGGCGATTTTGTTTATCTCGCTTCCTCGCAGCCGGGTCGCCTCGATCGCATCAATGTCGCACGTGGCGAACAGGTCTCTGCGGGGGCGCCGTTATTCGCCTTGGAATCAGTGCAAGAGCAGGCCGCCCAGCATCAAGCGCAACATCAGCTCGAAGTAGCACAGGCGCAGCTCAAAGACATGAGTACCGGCCAGCGCCCGCCCGAATTGGCGGTGCTCAGTGCGCAGCTCGCTGCCGCCGATGTTCAAGCTCGCAGGTCGACGGCTCAGCGCCAACGTGATGAAGCGCAATACCGCGCCGGCGGAATTTCGCAGGAGCAGCTCGATACGACGCGCGCGCAAGCCGATTCGGACGCGGCGAAGGTCAAAGAGCTTGAGAATCAGATCGAAGTCGCGAAGTTGCCGCACCGTACCGAGCAGCTACGTGCTCAGACTGAGCAGATGGAGGCCGCACGCGCAGCGCTCGCCGAGGCTACTTGGAAGCTGGATCAAAAAACCGTGGCGGCGCCCCAGGCCGGGATGGTGTACGACACGATGTACCGTGAAGGCGAATGGATCAATGCCGGCAATCCAGTGGTGCGGATGCTGCCGCCACAGAACATCAAGGTACGCTTCTTCGTACCGGAAACGGTGCTCGGCAGTCTCGCGCTCGGGCGCACCGTGGGTTTGCAATGCGATGGCTGTGGTTCGGACGTGCCCGCCAAGATCAGTTATATCTCCGCGGACTCTGAGTACACCCCACCGGTGATCTACAGCAACGAGACCCGCGTCAAGTTGACCTACATGCTCGAGGCGCGGCCTTCGCCCGATGATGCGCTGAAGCTGCATCCTGGCCAGCCGCTAACGGTGCATTTGCGGTGAGCGGTGACAGTTCCCCCGCCATCGATGTGCACGGATTGAACAAGAGCTTCAAAGGCAAGCCGGCAGTCAGGGATCTCACCATGCAGGTCCAGCGAGGCGAGATCTTCGGGTTTCTGGGGCCCAACGGCAGCGGCAAGACGACTTCCATTCGTCTGATGTGCGGATTACTGACACCTGATTCCGGCAGCGGAACCTGCCTAGGGTTCGACATTCTCCGCCAGCGGGATGAGATCAAACGCAACGTCGGTTACATGACACAGAGATTTTCCTATTGGGAAGATCTTTCGATCCGCGAGAACCTGGACTTCGTGGCACATCTCTATCAGATGTCCAACCCGAGGGAGGCCGTCGACAAAGCGCTCGTGGGTCTGGGTCTCAAGGAGCGCGCCGATCAATTGGCGGGCACGTTGTCCGGTGGATGGAAGCAACGCCTGGCGCTGGCCGCCTGCATGCTGCATCGGCCGCAATTATTGCTGCTCGACGAACCTACGGCGGGCGTGGATCCGGCTGCACGGCGGGATTTTTGGGATGAACTGCACCGGCTCGCGGCGCAGGGAATCTCCGTGCTGGTCAGCACGCATTACATGGACGAGGCGGAGCGCTGCCAGAAGCTGGCGTACATTGCCAATGGCAAGCTGCTCGCGCTCGGTACCGCGACAGAAGTCATCGCAAAACAGGGGTTAACCAGCTTCGCAATTCACGGCGATCATTTGGCAGAACTTTCGCAACGGCTTCGCGGACAGCCTGGGGTGGATCAGATTGTTGCCTTTGGCACCGCTCTACATGTCACAGGTACCGATGGGCAGGCGCTCCAACAAACCGTGGCTGCCGCGGCGCACCGTGCAAATCTACGTTTTGAGCCGATCGACACCAGCCTCGAGGATGTGTTCATTTATCTTATGAATCGCTCTGGCGATTCCGCGGCGGACAAACGGTCATGAACGCCTCGCCCCGTTTCTCGCCCGAGCGCTGGTGGAGCATCGTGCGTAAGGAGTTTCTCCAGCTTCGGCGCGACCGCATCACCTTTGCCATGATTGTGATGATTCCGATCGTTCAATTGACACTGTTCGGATTCGCCATCAACTCCGATCCAAAGCATCTGCCGACAGCCATGATCATCAACGATCACAGCGAATTTACGCGAACCTTTGTCGAGGGCATGAAAGCGTCCGAATATTTCAATGTCATCGGGGAGCTTCCCGATGAGGCAACCGCCCGCGCCGCCCTGGCGAGTGGGCAGGTGCAATTCGTCCTCAATATTCCACCGGATTTCACCCGCCGGCTACTGCGCGGCGAACGCCCGGCGCTCTTGATCGAAGCTGATGCGACTGACCCTGCAGCGACCGGCAACGCCCTGGCCGCGGTCCTGCAGCTGCCGCAATCGGTAAGCCAGAAGGACTTGCGCGGACCCCTGGCGAGCCTGATGGGCGGACAACCACCGTTCGAAGTGCAGCTGCATCGGCTCTACAACCCGGAAGGAATCACCCAATACAACATTGTCCCAGGTCTCATGGGAATAATTCTGTCCATGACGCTGGTGATGATGACTGGCCTCGCCATTACGCGTGAACGCGAGCGGGGCACCATGGAAAACTTGCTGGCAACGCCGGTGCGGCCGCTAGAGGTAATGGCCGGAAAGATGGTGCCCTACATTCTGATCGGTTTGATTCAAGCCAGCATCATTTTGCTGGCGGCGCACTATGTATTTCACGTGCCCTTCGAAGGCAGCGTGCTGACAATCTACCTTGCCGCCCTACTTTTTATCGCCGCCAATCTTGCGGTGGGCATTACGCTTTCATCGCTTGCGCAAAACCAGCTGCAGGCGATGCAGCTGACCATGTTCTATTTTTTGCCCAACATTCTCTTATCCGGCTTCATGTTTCCTTTCCAAGGCATGCCGGCATGGGCACGAGGAGTCGGCGAGGTCCTGCCGCTGACACATTTTAATCGGTTGGTGCGCGGCATCTTACTGAAAGGCAATGGCTGGACGGATCTGTGGCCGAGCCTATGGCCGCTGTTGATATTCACGGTCCTTGTAATGGTATTGGCCGTGCGATTTTATCGGAGCACGTTGGATTGAAGGAGATGCCCATGCAAGCCTTACGGCGCTCAGCGGTAGGTATCATCGCCATGCTTCTCGGTGGGTGCGCGGCCGGACCAGATTTTCAGCGCCCGGCCCCGCCGAGCACGAATCATTTCACGCCGGGTGCACAACCTTCGATTACGGCCGAAGCGGTCGGACCGGGAGGCGCCGCCCAGCATTTCCAGGAGGGAGCTGAGGTGCCTGCTCAATGGTGGACACTGTTTAAATGCGAGGCGCTTAACCGGTTGGTGCAAGATGCGCTTGCTCATAGCCCTACGATCACACAGGCGCGCCAGCGGTTGCTGCAGGCGCAGGAAAATTTGAGTGCGCAAACCGGCGCGACCCGGTATCCCTCCGTTGATGCACAACTCGGGGTCACTCGCGAAAAAGTGGATCCGGCGGTATTCGGCATTCCCAACGTGTCCGGCGTCCCGCCGTTCACTCTATATAACGCACAGGTCAGTGTTTCTTACAGCTTGGACCTTTTCGGCGCCAACCGCCGTGCGCTGGAGGCATTGCGAGCCCAGACGAATTATCAGAGCCACGAAGCATCTGCGGCACAGCTCACCCTTGCCGCGAATGTGGTCTCCGCCGCTATTCGTCAAGCTGCCCTGCAAGCTCAGATTGAAATATCCGAACGCATGCTAGAAGCCCAGATACGACAACTCGAGATCGCCGAAGCGCGATACAAAGTGGGCGGGCTTTCGCTTCAGGAGCTGCACAATCAACGATCCCTGCTCGCGCAGACCAAAGCTACGCTCCCGCCACTGCGGATGCAGCGACAACAGATCGATTACGAGCTTGCCGTCTATACGGGGAAAGCGCCGGCCGAAGCATCGATCCCGCAATTTAGGCTCGAGGAATTGCAACTGCCCACGGAGCTCCCTCTGACGCTCCCTTCAGTGCTCGTACAACGACGCCCTGACGTGCGCGCCTCAGAGGAACTGTGGCATCAAGCAAGCGCCGAAGTGGGTGTTGCCACGGCAAACCTATTCCCGCAACTTAATATTGCGGGCAACGCCGGCACGGAACGCACACATGGTGCCGATCTTGTCGATGGCATCAATGTGTGGAGCATCGGCGCGAAACTCATGCAGCCGATTTTCCACGGCGGCGAATTGCGCGCTCTGAAGCGCAGTGCCGAGGCAGCTTACACGGCTGCTGCCGCGGCCTATGAGCAGACCGTGCTGCAGGCACTCCAACAAGTGGCGGATAGCCTGCGCGCGTTAGAAGCAGACGCGCAAGCTCTTCAAGCACAAGCAGACGCCGCGCAGCAAGCCGAGGACAACTATCGGATCGCACTTGCCCGTTATGATTCCGGCGGCATTAGCCAAATTGCGCTGCTCGATGCGGAGCGGCAGAAGCTGCAGTCGACGCTTGAACGCAGCCGCGCGCAAGCCAATCGAGATTCTGATTCCGTGGCGCTGCTGCAATCGCTCGGCGGAGGTTGGAAATGACCGTTGGGTGAATCCCGTTACGTGGCCTTGAATCGAATCGCGAGATCCGTGATCGAGAGACAGGGAAATCGTGCCCAGACGGATTTCGGTCCGTTCTATTCCGCTCCCGACATCGGCACTGATCGAGGTTTCGGAGAACGTGTCTGCACTGCAGTCAAGCAAAGGTCACGCATTGGCGATTATGCGTGCCGTGCCTGCGCTAAGTGATTGATTAATTGGTGGTGAGAGAGGGACTCGAACCCTCGACCTCGGCATTATGAGTGCCACGCTCTAACCAGCTGAGCTACCTCACCACGGAGAGCCGCGGATTCTGTGGATCAACCGCGTTTCTGTCAAGGTTTAAATGCAATCGATTCTAGCTAAATCAATGAGTTAGAAAGAACCATCTCGCGCCGCGGCTAAAACACCCGGGCGCCGAATTGCGAAGCTACGGCGCTGCGGCATCGTCGCGCGTTCTTGTAGACTAAAGTTGCGGCTAACTCGTTTTGAAATGGGGAAAATTAAAATGACCGGCTCTCATCTGAGGTTTCTGCCGCCATTCATTCCGATTGCGTTGCTGGCTAGCGCGACATTGCCCGCCGCTGCTGCAACTTGCGAAGACCTGACGCGAGTCGCAGTACCGAACACCACAATCACTCTGGCCCAATCCGTCGCCGCCGGTGCTTTCACTCCGCCCGTTCCCGCCTGGGCCCGCGCGTTCATGCGGCCGACACCGGTTCCGGTCGCCTTTTGCCGCGTCGGTGGGCACATCCGCCCGACAAAAGATTCGGACATTAATTTCGAGGTATGGCTTCCGCTCACGGGCTGGACCGGCCGCTACGAATCCGTCGGTAACGGCGGCTTCGCCGGTTCGATTCGCTACGACTCCATGCGCAATCCTTTGCTGGGCGGCTCCGCAGTTGCGTCGACCGATGATGGCCACGATGCTCCCGCGATCGGCCCGACGAGCGCCGACTGGGCCTTCGGCCACCCGGAAAAGATCATCGACTATGGCTATCGCGCGGTCCATCTCACCGCCGTTGCAGCCAAGGCGGTTACCGCCGCCTTCTATGGCCGCCCGGCGGCGCATGCCTATTTCGTGGGCTGCTCCAAAGGCGGCCAGGAAGGGTTCATGGAAGCGCAGCGATACCCCGAGGATTTTGACGGCATCGTCAGCGGCGCCGCCGCGAATCAATGGACAGATCTTTTCTCAAGCTTCATGTGGACCGAAAACCTCAACTTGGCCGATCGAGAGAATTACCTGGCGCCGGAGGACTTGGCGAAAATCGGCGCCGCCGTCTCCTCGGCCTGCGATTCGGGTGGCGGCAAATCCGGGTTCGTAAGTGATCCGCTGCGATGTGAAGTGGCGCCCGCCTCGATCGGGCTCACGTCCGCAAAGCTGCGAACATTTGAATCCATCCATCAAGGACCGAAAGATCACTCCGGGAAAGCGACATACACTGGCCAAGCCTACGGCAGCGAGAATCCTGGGTGGGGCGACACCATCAGCGCTGACAATTTTGAAGCGGCAGAGACGCAAGCGCAGATGAGCATGTACGGCACCAATTTCTACAGGAATTTCATTTACCAGGACAAGAAGTGGTCGTTCCACGGATTTGACCTCGACAAGGCGCGCGCCGATGCCGAATCGAAAGTCGGCGCTGTCATGAACGCTGAGGATGTGCACTTGGCAAAGTTCAAGGCGCACCACGGCAAGTTGATTCAATACGCCGGCATGGTGGATTCCATCGTCACGCCACTGAGCGCGGTGCAGTTCTATCGATCCGCGGTGGCGGCAAGCGGGCAGAAATCCGACGCGGCAGCGCTCGATCGCACGCAAGAATCTTATCGGCTCTTCCTGGCGCCGGGCGTCGGCCACTGCGGCGGCGGTCCAGGCCCCAATCAGTTCGGTCAGTCGGGCGGCGCCGGAGACGCGGAGCACGACATGGTGGTCGCGCTCGAGCACTGGGTAGAAAAGGAGGTACCGCCGACCCGCATCGTGGCGACAAAGTACGTCGCCGATGACAAGGCCAAAGGCGTGGCGATGACGCGGCCCTTGTGCGTATTTCCCCAAGTCGCGAAGTACAAGGGATCCGGCGCGGTCACTGATGCCGCGAACTTTGTCTGCAAAGCAGACTAAGACTTCGATTCATTCGGGACTCGCTCTTAATTGTCGTGAGTAAGAGCAGGACCGACCAGCTATAATCTGGCCCGCGCGCCCAGCTTGAGTCAAGGAGCTAAAGGCACGTATTTCGCCAGTTATGCGAATGATCGCGCTCGAAGTCCGCGTGAACCACATGTCCCATGAGGATTGATATATCCTCAATAGAAAAATTCCCTTATCATTTTTCTACAATAGAGATGGGAGAGGCGATGAAGACCTGGCGAATCGGCGCATTGACTACGCTTGCCTTATGCGCGCTGCAGGCGGCTGCACAACCCGTCGCCCCTGCCGTGCCGCTGACCAAAGCCGACGTCGAAAGCTGGTTGGACGGCCTGATTCCTTCTTCGATCGATCGCGGCGACATCGCCGGCGGCGTCGTGGTCGTGGTCAAGGACGGGCAGGTTCTCGCGGAGAAGGGCTACGGCTATTCAGACGTCGCGAAAAAAACGCCCGTCGACCCAGAACAAACCCTATTTAGGCCCGGCTCGATTTCCAAGCTGTTCACCGCCACCGCCGTCATGCAGTTGGTTGAACAGGGCAAGCTGAACTTGGACACCGACGTCAACCAATACCTCGATTTCAAGATCCCGGCACGCGATGATCAACCGATCACGCTGCGCAATATCATGACTCACACGGCCGGGTTTGAAGAAACATTGAAGGGTCTCATGGGCTCGGACGTTCCCGTGCCGTTGGGCGACTATCTCAAGGGATGGATCCCGGAGCGAGTCTTCCCGCCCGGGAAAATTCCGGCCTATTCGAACTATGCGTCGGCGTTGGCGGGCTACATCGTGCAACGCGTGTCGGGCGAGGCGTTTGCCGACTACGCTCAGAATCACATTCTCACGCCCTTGGGCATGGCGCATTCCAGCTTTCAGCAGCCGCTGCCTTCGGCATTGCAGCCGCAGATGAGCCAGGGCTATGTGACCGGATCGGGCCCGCCTTCCTACTATGAGATGGTGGGAGTCGCGCCTGCCGGCGCCCTCGCGGCGACCGGAGCCGACATGGGCAAATTCATGATTGCCCACCTGCAAAACGGCACCTACAACGGCGCGCAGATTCTCAAGCCGGAAACCGCGCTTGCGATGCATGCGGCGCAGTCCAAGATCTATCCGGCGTTGAACGGCATGGCGTTGAATTTCTACGAACATAGCCGCAATGGTCACCGTGTCATAGCCCACAATGGCGGCACGCAATACTTTCACAGCGACCTGCATCTGTTCATCGATGACGGCGTGGGAATCTTTATTTCCCTGAACAGCCCCGGCCGCGAGGGCGCAGCGTCCGAACTGCACGACGACTTGTTCCATGGCTTTGCCGATCGATATTTTCCCGGCTCCGCGGCGGTCGCTGCCGAGGCCGTCGACGCCGCAACGGCGAAAGAGCACGCCCGACTCATGGCGGGAAACTGGGAGAGCTCGCGCCGCGTCTACTCGAATTTCATGGCTTTCGCGTCCCTGCTCAGTCCTTTGAAAATCGTCGCCAAGGACGACGGGACGCTCAACCTGCGCGTCGGCTCCCCCAAAGTCAAAACCTGGCGCGAGATTGCACCCTTTGTCTGGCGCGAAGCGGATGGCCAGAACAGGATCCAGGCCATTGTCGCCAATGGGCAGCCGGTCATGATCGGTCTCGATGTCGCGCCGCCCGCCGCCCTGCTGAGAATTCCCGCGTATCGATCACCCGCGTGGCTGCTTCCCGCCCTCATCGCCGCGCTGGCCGCGTTGCTGCTGACGGCAATATCCTGGCCCGTGGCCGCCTTCGCGCGGCGAAGGTACGGCGTCCCATTCAAGCTGTCCGGCCGCCCAGCCACGGCTTATCGGTTGCTGCGGGCCTCGAGTTTGGTTCTGTTCATCGTCTTTATCGCCTTTCCGCTCACCCTGCTTTCGATGTCGGGCGATCTTCGCAACTTCTCGTCATCGACCGACGGTGTGATGCTGTTCTTCCAGGCAGCTATAACGCTGTCGGTGATCGCCGCAACGCTCGCCGCGGGTTGGAATGCGTGGCTCATCTGGACAAGTCAGCGCGGCCGGTTTGCGAAGTTCTGGTCTGCGACCGTGTTGGTAAGCTGTCTCGTGGTCCTATGGGTTTGTCTCGTGACGCACCTGATCGGATTTACGACTCACTACTAGACGTTGAACCGGAAGTGCATGACATCGCCTTCCTTGACGATGTACTCCTTGCCTTCGAGCCGTAGCTTGCCCGCTTCCTTGGCGCCCGCCTCGCCTTTGAATTTGATGTAGTCATCGTAGGCGATCACCTCGGCGCGAATGAAGCCGCGCTCGAAATCGGTGTGAATGACGCCGGCGGCCTGCGGCGCTGTCGCCCCGGCGTGCACCGTCCAGGCGCGCACCTCCTTGGGGCCCGCCGTGAAATAAGTCTGCAGTCCGAGCAACGAGTAGCCGCCCCGGATCACGCGATTCAACCCCGGCTCATCGAGCTTCAGTTCCGCGAGGAATTCGGCGCGATCGGCCTCATCGAGCTGGGCAATCTCAGCTTCGATCGCTGCGCAAACAGGCACCACGATCGCGCCCTCGGATTTCGCAATCTCTCGCACCCGGTCAAGACGCGAATTGTCGACGAAGCCGGCCTCATCCACATTGGCGACATACATCACGGGCTTGTCGGTGAGCAGGTGCAAATCGCGCAACAGCGCATGATCGTTGGGATCGAGCTTGAGCAGCCGCACGGCCTTGGCTTGGTTCAATTGCACGCGCACTTTTTCGAGCAGGTCGCGCAATCTCACGGCGTCCTTGTCCGCGGCCTTCGCCGCTTTGAGCGCTTTCTGGTAGGCCCGCTCGACGCTGTCGAGATCCGCCAGCGCCAATTCCGTATTGATGACTTCAATGTCGCCGGCAGGGTCGATCTTGCCGGCCACATGGATGATGTCGTCGTTCTCGAAGCAGCGCACCACATGCGCGATGGCATCGACTTCGCGAATATGCGCGAGGAACTTGTTGCCCAAGCCCTCGCCTTTCGATGCACCGGCTACCAATCCGGCGATATCCACGAATTCCACCGTGGTCGGCAGGATCTTCTCCGGGTGCACGATCGCCGCCAAGTTCTCGAGGCGCGGGTCCGGCACCGGCACCACGCCCACATTGGGATCGATGGTGCAAAATGGGTAGTTCTCGGCGGCGATCTGCGCTCGCGTGAGCGCATTGAACAGCGTGGACTTGCCTACATTAGGGAGTCCGACGATACCGCAACGGATGGGCATTACACTTTTCCTGCGCGGCTGTGCAAGCGGGTCATGGCGCGTTCCGCGCCTTGTTCCAGCAGCAACGGGATGCAATCCACCGCGGTGCCGACGGCGTCCAAAATCAAATCCTCTTCGACGCGTGGTGCGCGGGTGAGGACGTAGTCGATGACTTCGGCTTTGTTGCCGGGATGCCCAATCCCCAGACGCATGCGCCAGAAGGTCTCGCCGATATGCGCGATCGTGTCGCGCAAGCCATTGTGACCGCCGTGACCGCCGCCTTGCTTGAGGCGCACCGTACCGACAGGCAGGTCGAGCTCGTCGTGCGCCACCAGTATTTCCGGGGGTTGGATCTTGTAGAACTCGCTCAATTGACGGATCGACAGGCCGCTGCGATTCATGTAGGTCGTCGGCTTGAGCAGCACCACCTCATGTCCCTCGATGCTGATCTTCGCGGTTTCGCCCGAATATTTTCGGTAGTCGCGAAATTCACCGCCATGGCGGCGCGCCAGCAGGTCCACGAACCAGAAACCCGCATTGTGACGGGTCACCTGATGTTCAGGCCCTGGATTGCCCAGACCAACAATAATTCGCAACGGTAGACCAGCCATTGAACAAAGCCTTTAAAAGACAAGGGCCGTCAAACCGACGGCCCCCATGAGACAACGCTTTAAGAAAATTACTTCTTGGCGTCTTTCTTTGCCGGTTCCTTTTTGGCTTCCTCTTTCTTCGCAGGTTCAGCCTTCTTCGCAGCATCCGCGCCCGCTGGAGCCGCTCCTGCCGCCCCGGCTGCCGCCGGCGCCGCAGCTGCCGCCGCACCTTCGGCGCCCGGCGCCGCCGCCGCAACTGCCGTGGGCTCAGGCTCTTCAGCGCGTGGGCTATGAATCGCGACCACTGCCGCATCTTCCTTCGCCAACTCAACCAGCACTACGCCCTGCGGGACCTTCAGCTGCGACAAATGCACGCTCTCATTGAGGGAGAGTGCGGAAATATCGACTTCGATAAATTCCGGCAAGTCCTTCGGCAAGCACGAGATCTCCACTTCGGTGCGCATATGCGAGACGATGCCGCCTTGAGATTTGACGCCCGGTGAAACCGCGGCACCGCTGAAGTGCAACGGAATGCTGATGCGAATCTTCTCGTTCTCTTCGACCCGTTGGAAGTCGACGTGCACAATCGCATTCTTGTAAGGATGCCGCTGCACGTCCTTCAAGATTGCCGCCTGCGACTGATCGCCCACCTTCAGGTTGAGGATGGTGGAATAGAAGCGCTCATTCTCCAGCATGATCAGAAGCTTCTGATGGCTCAAAGTGAGCGTGCGTGCGGTCAGGTGACCGCCATACAGAATTGCCGGTACTTTTCCGTCGTGACGCAGGCGGCGGCTCGCACCTTTGCCTTGCGTCTCGCGGAACTCGGCAACGAGTTCGAAAGAGGTTTTCATAATCTTCTCCAGTTAAATCACAAACTAAAGCACCCTTGCATCGCGACCAATTGCAAAGGCACCGACCTAAAAAATCTAATCGATATACAGCGAGCTCACCGACTCCTCGTCGCTGATGCGGCGGATCGTTTCCGCCAACAATCCGGCCACGCTCAGTTGCCGGATCCGCTTGCACTTCATTCCGGCCTCCGACAGCGGTATCGTGTCGGTGACCACCAATTCATCCAGCACCGAACCCGAAATCTTCTCGATGGCCTTTCCCGACAGCACCGGATGGGTGATGTAGGCCACCACTTTGAGCGCCCCTTCGTCCTTGAGCGCCTGCGCGGCCTGGCACAGCGTGCCCGCCGTATCCACCATGTCATCGACGAGCACGCAGGTCTTCCCCTCGACCTCGCCGATGATGTTCATCACCTTCGACTCATTCGGCCTCGGCCGGCGTTTGTCGATGATGGCCAAATCCGCATCATCCAAGCGCTTTGCCAGCGCTCGAGCGCGCACCACGCCGCCCACATCCGGCGATACCACGATCATGTTCTGGTACTTCTGTTTCCAAACCTCGCCGAGCAGCACCGGCGATGCGTACACATTGTCCACCGGAATGTCGAAAAAACCCTGAATCTGATCCGCGTGCAAATCCACCGTCAGCAATCGATCCACACCGGCACGCGTCATCATGTTCGCCACCAATTTGGCGGTGATGGCGACTCGCGTCGCGCGCGGCCGGCGGTCTTGGCGTGCGTAGCCGAAGTACGGCACCACCGCGGTCACCCGCTTCGCGGAGGCCCGCCTGCAGGCATCCGCCATCATCAACAGTTCCATCAAATGCTCGGCCGGCGGATGCGTCGGCTGCAGAATGAACACGTCGCGGCCGCGCACATTCTCCCTTAGCTCAACGCTGACCTCGCCATCGCTGAATCGATCCACGTCGGCGCGTCCCAGCGGCACGTGCAAGTGCCGGGTGATCTCCTGCGCGAGCGGCGCATTGGCGTTGCCCGTGAACACCGCGATCGACAACGAATCAAATTCATTATTTTGCGACATCGACCTTGCTCAAAATGGCTGGGGTGGAAGGATTATTCGGCCCTGCGGGCCTCACCCCTCCGGGGCCGCCCTTCGGGCGTTATCCTTCCCTACCCAACTCATGCCTCTTGAACCATTGCGACCGCCGTACCTCAGACGCCGCAAAACTTGGCTGGGGTGGAAGGATTCGAACCTCCGTATGGCGGGATCAAAACCCGCTGCCTTACCGCTTGGCGACACCCCAACTTGGAAAAAAACCGACATCGGCCTTAGCCGGTCTGCAATCCCTCAAGCAAGGGCGAGTCATTCAGTCCGCGAGCCAGAAAGCCTTCAAACTCCGGCGGCAACTTGCTCAATATTTCTTGCCCCCGATTTAACGTCTCACAGGCCAAAAAAACGCAGGCCCCAGTGCCAGTCAGGCGCGCAGAACCAAAGAGCGACAGCCAATCGAGCGCATGTGCAACCTCAGGATATCGGCGTCGCACCACGCCCAAGCAATCGTTCCTTCCACCAGACGCCAGGAAACCGTGAATTGTGATGGGCGCAGAATTCCTTGTCAATTCAGGATCTTGAAACACGGTGGCGGTGCTGACGAAGACATTCGGCTTTAAAATCAGATAGTTAGCTTCCTCTGGCGCCAGCGGCGGGTAGAGTGGCGTCAGGCGTTCCCCCACTCCTTCCGCCCAAGCGGCCCGGCCATGCACAAAGACCGGTACATCCGCTCCTAACTTCAGTCCCAACGCCGCCAATTTCTGTTTCGGCCAATGGATGCCCCATAGGGCGTTAAGGGCGAGCAAGCAGGTGGCGGCATCGGAACTTCCCCCGCCCAAGCCGCCGCCGACCGGGATTTTTTTTGCCAGACTGATGTCGGCGCCCAGGGTCGATCCGCTTGCTTCTTGCAGCGCCTTGGCCGCGCGAACGCACAGGTCTGCCTCCGCGGGCAGTCCCGCGATCTCCACGGCGCGGCGAATCAGCCCGTCGGTGCGCACCTCGAAACTAATTTCGTCGCAAAGATCCACAAACTGAAAACAGGTTTGCAGTTCGTGGTAGCCGTCCGGCCGGCGGCCCAGGATATGCAGAAAGAGATTCAGTTTCGCCGGCGCCGGCCATACCGGCCGTGGGGAATTCATTTAGACCAATCCCAGTGATCGATCACGATGCGCACGCGTACGTCGCCCGTGGTCAAGACCAACCGCGCGGGCAAGAGGTCGCCGGCCACCGGCATATACCGCTCATAGGCGATGCTCCAGCCCGCCTGGCTCAACAATTTCGCGCGGTCCTGATCGTTGCGCGACAGATCGAAA
>DASXOY010000005.1:0-59160 GCA_036493935.1 Steroidobacteraceae bacterium
CAGAGCGCCTGCGCGGTTCATTTCCTCGCGGACGATTTGCTCCACCTTCTTCAAGGTGCGCAGCCCCATGGGCAGCCAAACGTACAGCCCGGCGGCCAGACGGCGGATCAGTCCGGCGCGCAGCATCAGCTGATGGCTCACGACCTCCGCGTCGCCGGGCACCTCTTTGAGGCTGGAAATGGGATATTGGGACCAACGCATGGGCACATATCTTACATGAGCCCCCCTGGTATTATGGCGGCCAATGAGCGACGACGACGATTCACCGGCAAGGCCGCGCGGAGTTTATTGGCTCCCCAACCTGCTCACCACCGGCGCAATGTTCGCCGGATTCTATGCCATCGTGGCTGCCATCGATCTGCGCTTCGAGTATGCCGGCATCGCGGTATTTGTCGCGATGATTTTCGATGGCCTGGACGGACGAGTGGCCCGATGGACGCAAACCGCGAGCGCATTCGGCAAAGAGTACGACAGTCTGTCGGACATGGTGTCCTTCGGCGTGGCGCCTGCCATCGTCACCTACCAATGGGGTGTGGCGCGCATCGCCGAGTACGGATCTTTGTGGCGACGAGTAGGGTGGCTGGTATGTTTTTTCTACGCCGCGGCCGCGGCCTTGCGTCTGGCACGATTTAATTCGCGTGCCGCTGTCCAAGACAAACACTATTTCGAGGGACTGCCGAGTCCATCGGCGGCCGCGATCGTTGCGGCCCTGGTATGGCTTGCAAGCGATCAAACCAATATTGGGTTGCCGGGATTGATTCTGGCGTTTTTTGTGACTGCAACTGCCGGCGCACTGATGATCAGCCGATTCGCGTTTAACAGTTTCAAGTACGTGAACGCGGGCGCGAAAGTGCGCTTCACCTACATCGTGCTGGTGCCTCTGGCGTTTATTCTCATTTTTTTGCATTTGCCGACCAGCCTTCTGGCCATATTCGGTCTGTATGCGCTGTCGGCTCCGTCCGTCTGGGTCTATCGCAAGCTGCGGCGGCGCAGCCGCCCACCCGCAGCCACGCATGAATAGCGGGCTCCGGCAAGAATATCTCGCTGCTTTGGGCCTCAAGGGTTGGACGCTGCGCACCAAGGTCGAAGCGGGCATGCTGACCGAAGCCGTCGCGCCGGCGCCAAGCGCCGATGTCCCGGCGCCGAGAGCGAGCGATACGGTGGCTTTGAGGGAGGCGGGCGCGGACTGGGGCGAGCTACGGTCACGAGTGGCCGCATGCACGCGCTGCCCGTTAAGCGCAACGCGGACGCAAACGGTATTCGGCGTCGGCAATCTGCACGCCGACTGGCTCGTCGTCGGCGAGGCTCCCGGCGCAGAGGAGGATCGCAGGGGTGAACCCTTCGTGGGGCGGGCAGGACAGCTGCTCAATTCCATGCTGCAAGCGATAGGCTTGCCGCGCGAACAGGTATACATTGCCAATGTTTTGAAGTGCCGGCCCCCCGGCAACCGCGACCCCGGACCGATCGAAGCCGCAGAGTGCTTGCCTTATTTGGAACGGCAGATTGCATTGTTGAAGCCCAAGATCATGCTCGCTGTCGGACGCATCGCAGCGCAGAACCTGTTGCGCACCGACAAGACCCTGGGTGCCTTGCGCCAACAGGTGCATCGCTTCGGCATCGCCCAGTTGCCCCTGGTGGTGACCTATCATCCGGCCTACCTGTTGCGCACGCCGGGAGACAAGCGCAAGGCTTGGGAGGATTTGAAATTCGCGCGCGACGTGTGCTCCCGTGTCTAGCGTAAAGATAGACGTGGCCTTCGCGCGCGTCGACGTGCGCGCCATGCATGAGCTTGACATTCCCGTGGTCGCCGCAATCGAAAAGGCGGCATATCAGTTCCCCTGGAGCGAGGGAATTTTTCGCGACTGTCTGCGGGTCGGCTATGTGTGCCGAATCGTCGATGTCGCGGGCGATGTCGGAGGCTACGGCATCATGTCCGTCGGTGCCGGCGAGGCGCATATCTTGAACGTGTGCGTGCGCGATGAGTATCGATCGCGGGGATTCGCGCGCAAGATGATGCTGTATCTTCTGGAACGTGCGCGCGGCGCAGGAATGAGCGAGGCGTTTCTCGAGGTCAGGCCCTCCAATGTGGCAGCCGCGCGTTTGTATCATTCGCTGGGCTTCGAGCAGGTCGGCATCCGGCGCGGCTACTACCAGGCCGCGGTTGGCCGTGAAGACGCGGCGGTGCTGCGCCGCTTGCTGACCACTGACGCCAAATAGGGCGGAATAAAAACTTCTGGCCGGCAGTCTATACCGGCATGGCCAATCACTACTTGAGAGGCTGCCAACCAGGAGACATTTCGATGCGCGTAAAGAGTTACGTTTTATTTTCCACCCGCTTGGGCGCGGCGCTGCTGAGCATCCTTGGAGTCGTCGTGGCAGCAACTGCCCATGCCGACGCCGCTGCCGATTTTGCCGCGCCGCTATCCGCCTCGCTGCTTCAAACGGCGCAACAGTGCAACGAATACGGAAAGGCGTCCCCAACGACGCTTCGATTACCCACCGGCACCACATTCTTGCTGACGGAAGCGGGCTTGATCGTGCTCAGTCAGCCGCCGGCGCAGAGTGGCCCAGAAGCCGCTTGGCCGAACACGGGCAATTGATCGCAGGCTAAAGGGATGCACGACGCGCGGCAGCACCAGAGGAGGCACCGCGCGATATTTTAAATAATAAAATCAATTAGATACACGTATTTATTAATCTAAATAAACATGCGCGAGTTTCCTCTACAATGCGCACGCGCTGGCGATCGGCGCTTTAGAGAGGAATGTTCAAGAATCATGTCGAGTGGCTCATTAGCCGAGGAAATTAGCAGAAGAAGAACTTTTGCCATCATCTCTCACCCCGATGCGGGCAAGACCACGCTCACGGAGAAGTTGCTGCTGTTCGGCGGCGCCATTCAGATGGCCGGCACCGTCAAGGGACGCAAGGCGACCCGCCACGCCACTTCCGATTGGATGCGCCTGGAGCAGCAGCGCGGCATCTCCGTCACGTCTTCCGTGATGCAATTTCCTTTCAACGATCACATCGTCAATTTGCTGGACACGCCGGGTCACGAGGATTTCTCGGAAGATACTTATCGCACGCTGACGGCCGTAGACTCTGCGTTGATGGTGATCGACTGCGCCAAGGGCGTCGAGGAGCGCACCATCAAGCTCATGGACGTATGCCGGCTGCGCGACACGCCCATCATGACCTTCGTGAACAAGCTGGACCGGGACGGCCGGGCGCCGATCGAACTGCTGGATGAGATCGAAAGCGTTTTGAAAATCCAGTGCGCACCAATCACCTGGCCGATCGGCATGGGCCGCGATCTGCTCGGCGTCTATCATTTGATCGAAGATAGGATCTACGTGTATGTACCCGTGGAGAAGGGCCGCGTCGGAACGCATGAGACGATCGACGGCATCGAAAGCGACGCCGCCCGCGAGTTTCTCGGCGACCGCTATGCGCGCTTTCTCGAAGAAGTCGAGCTGGTTCGAGGCGCGAGTCCGCAGTTCGATTTGCAACGCTATCTCGCGGCAAAGCAGACTCCGGTATTTTTCGGCTCGGCGGTCAACAACTTCGGGGTCCGGGAGCTGCTTTCTTCCTTCGTCACGCACTCGCCCGGGCCGTTGCCGCGTCCGACCTTGCAGCGTCCGGTAAGCGCGGATGAGCCGAAGCTCACCGGCTTCGTGTTCAAGATCCAAGCCAACATGGATCCGGGGCATCGCGACCGGATCGCGTTCATGCGCCTATGTTCCGGACGCTACGCGCGCGGCATGCGCTTGCATCATGTGCGCCTCGATAAAGACGTGCGCATTGCGGACGCGCTGACCTTTCTTGCCGCCGATCGCAGCCAGGCCGAGGAGGCCTACGCGGGCGACATCATCGGACTGCACAATCACGGCACCATCAATATCGGCGATACCTTCAGCGAAGGCGAGAACCTCACCTTCACGGGTGTGCCGAACTTTGCGCCCGAAATCTTCAGGCGTGCCGTGCTCAAGGATCCCCTGCGCATGAAAGCGCTGCAGAAGGGTCTGTCGCAGCTCTGCGAAGAGGGCGCGACGCAGCTGTTCAAGCCGCTGCGCAACAACGACTTGATTCTCGGCGCCATCGGCCCGCTGCAATTCGAGGTGGTGGCATTCCGATTGCAGGACGAATACAGCGTGCAATGCGTGTTCGAACCGATCAACGTAGCCGTGGCGCGCTGGGTGAACACCCAGGACGAAAAGCGCCTGGCGGAGTTCCGAACCAAAGCCTATGACAACCTGGCGGTCGATCACGCGGGCGAGCTGGTGTACCTGGCGCCGACTCGCGTAAATCTCGGATTGACCGAGGAGCGCTGGCCTGAAATCAAGTTCCTCAAGACGCGCGAGAATCTCGCGGCGTAGTCCTGCGCGCGATGGAGCTATGCAATCGGCTTGGGCCTGAAGGCGCGTACCCCCGCCTGGAACTGGCCCACGCTGAGGCTTGGCGATGGCGCCGCGTAGCGCAGATAAGAGTACTGCCGGCACAGCGCGGTGACGCGCTCGCCGAGATCCGGACGCAGCCGCGCCACGCGCGATGCGAAGGCCTCCGCACCCTCATGCGGCAGGCGCGCAATGCCGGCTGAGGCGAGTTTCGCGCACAGCCGGGCGTAAGCCCGCGCCGCCAGATCCTTCAGGGGCGGATTCAACTCGCGCCGCACCTGCCAGGTCAGCCAGAAAAATACCAGCGCGATGGCAATCGCCAGCAGCAGGACGAGTTTTTGGCCGTCCGGCTCCGGAATTTTCAGCATCTCCAGCAAATCGCGCTGCGAGCCCTGGTTGAAGTCCAAGATGCGTTCCCGCCATATTTCGCGTAGCGCATCGAGGCGCAGCCGGGCGCTCAGAAACCACGGCCGATTTCGGCTCCAACGGCTGACCAAGGGCTCATCGGCGTTCACGGCATCCGCCAGACCGAGTTCCACGCGTTGCGGAGCGATCACTGAAGTGGGGTCGAAACGGACCCAGCCACGCCCCTCGAACCAGACTTCATTCCAGGCGTGCGCTTCGCTTTGCCGCAAGATCCAATAGTCGGAGTAAGGGTTATGCGTCCCCCCTTGATAGCCGGTGACGACGCGTGCTGGGATATGGGCGGCGCGCAGCAACGCCGCGAACGCCGAGGCGTAATGTCCGCAGAAGCCGCGCTTGGTGTCGAATAAAAATTCATCGACCGAATCATCGGCGAGCTTCGGCGGGTTCAGAGTGTAGTAGAACGGCTGCTGCGCAAACATATCGAGCACCGCGCGCACATAGTCCATGTCGTCGGGATGGGCAGCGCGCATCTCCTGCGCCAGCTGCAGTGTGCGCGGATTGTGCGGCGGCGGCCGCGTGTTTCGGCGGCGCATGTCCACGCTCAAGGCATCGCCGCTCTGCACGTGCGTGTACGAAGTGGCGGTTACGTCGATGGGCCGTGAGAGCGCGTAAGGCTGCATCAAGGTGTAGTCGCTTGAAAGCACGCCTCGCTGCAGGTCCCAGCTTGCGGGCCAGTCCAGCGTGAAAATCCAATTGTGCTGGTGCGGCTCCATCATCACCGTGTATTTATAGGCGGGGCCTTCCGGCGTGAGTGCCGTGGGCTTGTAGTAGCCGGAATAGCCTCGCCGCCAGGTGTGACCGTCAAAGTCGTCCAGCACCGGCCCGCGCCAGTAGCGCTCCTGCGGCGGCGGGACGGCGGCTGCATAGCGCACCCGAAACGCCACTTCGTCGGAGAGCGCCAGATGGTTGATGTCGCCAGGGCTCATGGTGTCGCTCAATCCCGAGGCGGCGGTGGCCGAGTCGCTGGGCACCTGCCATAGGGGCGCCGCGAAGCGCGGGAACAGCAGCCAGAGCACCAATGCGAGGGGCAGCGCCTGGAGCAGCACCCGCCCGCCATAGCGCGCGCTGCGCCGCCAATCGGGGGGCGGCACGGCGCTGGTGAGCCGCAGCAGGGTGGCGGTCGTGATCCAGCAGACGCCAATGAGATAGGCGAGCATGAAGAACGATTCGCCCTCCAGGAGCGCCGACATGCTCACGAAGTAGATGATGAGCGTGATGATGTAAATGTCGCGCTTGGTTTGCGTCTCCAAAAGCTTGAGGCCCGCCATCAGCGAGAGCAGCGCCGTGCCGGCCGCGATGCCGTTGAAGGTGCGAAAGCGCAGGAAAAGCAGTGCGATCGCGAGGCCGGCCACGGTCAGAACCACGCTTCGAGGCGGTGCGCCGCGGCCTTTGCGCGCCAAGCTCAGGCGGATCAGAGCGCAGGCGGCGATGACCACGGGGATCCAAAGGGGCAGCGAGCCGATGTGCGCTATCAGCGCCAAGGCCACGCACGCAGAGATGCCCAGCAATTGTTCGTACGTTACGCGTTCGGTGCCCATCTCACGGCTCATCCAGGCCGAAGGAAGCGAGCGCTCTTAGACAGGCAAAACGATGTGCTGCTCCCCCCGAGGGCGCGATTTCCTTGCCGGGCAGCCGCAGCCCGTAGGGCCGATGCGCGGCATCGCTTTCCAGCACCCACAGGCATAGTTGCGACAGGCGCGCCTCGACATCGAGACCCACGAGCAAAGACCAGTCGAGCCATTCGGGTTGCGCCGCCAGGCTTGAATAGCTGCGCACGGCAGCTTCGCCGCCGCGCGCCAAAACTTTCCAAGCCATGTGCTTCAGAGGCATGCCCGGCTCGTAGGCGCGCAGGCCCGAGAAATCTTCATCGCCGCGCGCCTCGGAGTGCGACGCATTTCCCTGCTCGCCCACCGAGGGAAGAATGCGGCTTCCGCCGGGGGCGGGGGCGGTATAAATGGTCAGCGATCCCTGTACGTAGGTCCAGGAGTAGAACCAGCCGAAGGGGTAGCGCGTGCGCAGCTCGATTTGACCGATGCGCATGATGCCGCGGCCTTTCACCGGTACCGCGACTTGTATCGAGGCATTTTCATGTGCCGGAACGCTGCCCATGCCGCTGCCGGACAAACAGCGAATCTCGATGTCGCGGCGATCCATGGTCGAGTCGTTGCGCAGCGCGAATTCGAACACCGCCTCGCGGCCGGCGAAGGCATCGGCCTCCGTGGTGACATCGACCGATAGGCGCAGCAGGTTGCGGTTGCAATGATGCATAGTCACCAGAGCCATGCTGGCCATGAGGAATGCAAAAGCCAAGGCGAGATTGCTGTTGTAGTTCAGGCCCGCGATCAGCATCGCTGCCAGAATCGTCCCCAGCATGAACCCGAAGCGCGTCGGCAGTATGTAGATGCGCCGGCGGTTGATGCTGATCGGCAGTGTGTCGCGGCCGTGGCGGCGGATCACGCGTGCCCGTAGTTGATTGATCGCCGCTTCGCGCAAGGTAACCAAGGATTTGGATCCTTAGAGCGTTAAGGGACCGGCACGGCCTCGAGCAGCCGGGTAACGGCAATCGCGTCGCTGCTGCGCTGGCGAACGCGATGTTCCACCACGGAGGGAAATATCGCCTGCACGTGCTCTGGAATGACCGCGCTGCGTCCGCAGAGCAAGGCCCAGGCGCGCGCGGCCCGCAACAGTCCGATGGCTGCCCGGGGCGACAGCCCGGCATTCAATCCCGGTGCGCGGCGCGTGTGCGCCACCAGCGCCTGCACGTAGTCGAGCAGAGCCGGAGAAACATGAACCTCGAGCACGCTTTGCTGTAGCTGACGCAGGCTGTCCGGCGTGGTGATGGTCTGCAGCGTCTTCACCAGATCACGGCGATCGACGCCGCTCAATAGTTCACGCTCTGCCGCGGCTGCGGGGTAGCCCAGATGCACGCGCATCAAAAACCGATCGAGCTGCGATTCAGGCAACGGAAATGTTCCCACTTGATCCTGCGGGTTTTGCGTGGCGATCACGAAGAAGGGTTCGGGCAACGCCATGCATTGACCGTCGAGCGTCACCTGATGTTCCTCCATCGCTTCCAGCAGAGCGCTCTGCGCCTTCGGCGAAGCTCGATTGATCTCATCGGCCAGCACCAGCTGGGCGAAAATCGGTCCGCGCTGAAAGCGGAACTTGCCGGTCTCGCGATCGAAAATCGACACCCCGAGCACATCCGCCGGCAGAAGATCACTGGTGAACTGTATGCGCTGGAATGACAGTCCCAGGGTTTGGGCGATGCCGTGGGCCAAGGTGGTCTTCCCCACGCCCGGAATGTCCTCGATGAGCAGATGGCCGCGCGCCAACAGGCAGGCTACGCATAGCCGGATCTGTGCATCCTTGCCCAGAATCACCCGATTCAGCTGGGCGAGCACCGCTTCGATCTGCGAATGCAGCGGGTTCATTGGTTTTTTAGCTTGGTCACCCGGGCAGTTTGGGCTGATAGTTGGCCTATTTCCGTGCGCAATTCCTCAAGGCGTTGCTGGTCCTTGGCCACAATGTCGGCCGGGGCGTTCTTGGCAAACTGGCTATTGCTCAACTTGGCGTCCAATTTGCTCAGGTCACTCTCCGCCTTTCGGAGTCTTTTGGCCAGGCGGTCGAGTTCCGCCGTCGGATCGATCAGTCCCTTCATGGGCACTAAAATCTCAAGGTTGCCGAGCAGGGCGACGGCGGAAATCGGGGCGGTCTCCGCCGGGGCGAGCGCGCGCGGCGGTTCGATTCCGGCGAGGCGCACCAGGTAGTGCAAATTGCGCCCCAGATAGTCCAGATCTCGCGGCCCCGAATTTTGCAGCAGCACCTCGAGCTTGCGGCTCGGTGCGATGTCCATCTCGCCGCGGATTTGGCGCACCCCCAGGATGAAATCCATGACCCAGCGCATCTCCGGCTCGGCTTGCACATCGGTGGGCACAGCGGTGCCGTGCGGAAACTCGCTGCGCATGATGGTATCGCCGGCGGCTCCCGCGCTTACCCGCACGCGTTGCCAGATCTCCTCCGAAATGAATGGGGCGAGCGGATGCAAGGCGCGCAACAATATTTCCAGCGTGCTGATGAGCGTGAAACGCGTGCCGCGTTTGGCGGCCGCCGCAGCGGAATCGGATTGCAGCACGGCTTTGCAAAGCTCCAGGTACCAGTCGCAGAACTCATGCCAAGTGAATTCGTACAGGGCGTTGGCGACCACATCGAGCCGATAGTCGGCGAACCCGGACTCGATGCGCGACAGCATGCCGGCGAGGCGCGAGCGTATCCAGCGATCGGCCAAGCTAAATTCTGCACCGGCTGCAGCGAGGTCGTGGCCTTCCGTGTTCATCAGCACAAACCGCGCCGCGTTCCAAAGCTTGTTGCAGAAGTTTCGGTACTCCTCGACCTTGGCCATGTCGAAGCGCAGATCCCGGCTTTGCGTCGCAAGCCGCGCAAAGCATAGGCGCAGCGCATCGGTGCCGTAGGCGGCCATGCCTTCGGGAAATTGCTTGCGCGTCGCTCGCTCGATCGCGGACTTCATTTGCGGCTGCATGAGGCCCGTGGTGCGCTTCTCGAGCAGCGCTTGCAAGGAAATTCCGTCGACGATGTCGAGCGGATCGATCACGTTGCCCTTGGACTTGGACATCTTCTGGCCGTCCTGATCGCGGATCAGGCCGTGGATGTAAACCTTGCGGAAAGGCACATCATCCAAGAATTTCAAGCCCATCATGACCATGCGGGCGACCCAGAAGAAGATGATGTCGAAGCCGGTGACCAGTACGGAGGTCGGATAGTAAGTCTTCAGTGCCGGGGTTTCTTCCGGCCAGCCCAGCGTCGAGAACGGCCACAGCGCGGCGGAAAACCAGGTATCGAGCACGTCCTCGTCCTGGCGCAACGCCACGGACGCATCGATGCCGTGCACGTGGCGCGCCTCCGCTTCGCTGCGCGCGACATAGCAGCGTCCCTCGGCGTCATACCAGGCTGGGATGCGATGGCCCCACCACAGCTGGCGGCTGATGCACCAGTCCCTGATCTTGTGCATCCAGTCGTAGTAAACGCCGGTCCAGGTCTCGGGGACGAAACGCACCCGGCCTTTCTCGACCGCGCGAATGGCGGGCGCCGCCAGAGGCTTGATGTCCACGAACCACTGATCGGTCAGCAGCGGCTCGAGAATGGCGTTGCTGCGATCGCCGCGCGGCACCGTGAGTTTGTGCGGTTCAATGCGCTCAATGAGGCCGAGGGCATCGAGATCGGCGAGAATTTTCTCTCTCGCTGCAAAGCGCTCCAATCCTCGGTAGGCGGGCGGCACGCTGTCATTGAGCAATGCGTCCAAGGTCATGATGGTGATCATCGGCAAGTTGTGCCGCTGTCCGAGCTCATAGTCGTTGAAATCGTGCGCCGGCGTGATTTTCACGCAGCCGCTGCCGAAGGTGGGGTCCACGTAGGCGTCGACAATGATGGGCAGCTCTCGATCCGCCAAGGGCAGGCGCACTTTGCGGCCGATCAGGTGCCGGTAGCGCTCATCATCCGGATGCACGGCGACGGCCGCATCGCCCAGCATGGTTTCCGGTCTCGTCGTGGCAACGACCAGATATCCGGAGCCCCCGACCAAGGGATACCGCAAGTGCCAAAGACTTCCCTGTTCCTCGTCCGCCACGACTTCCAAGTCGGACAGGGCGGTCTTCAAGACAGGATCCCAATTCACCAAGCGCTTGCCGCGATAGATCAGACCGTCTTCGTGCAGGCGCACGAACACTTCGGTGACCTTGAGCGACATGGCGGGATCCAGGGTGAAGACGTCGCGCTGCCAGTCGACCGACGCGCCCAGGCGGCGCATCTGTTTTGCGATCATGCCGCCGGAAGTTTCTTTCCATTGCCAGACGCGTTTGACGAACTCCTCGCGGCCCAATTCCACGCGGCTTTGCCCGGCGGCGTTCAATTGACGTTCGACCACCATCTGCGTGGCGATCCCCGCATGATCCGTACCCGGCTGCCACAAGGTGTCGAAACCCCGCATCCGGTGATAGCGGGTCAATGAGTCCATGATGGTGTCCTGGAACGCATGCCCCATGTGCAGCGTGCCCGTGACATTGGGCGGCGGAATGACGATGGAGAAGGCGGGACCCTTGCCGCTAGGCGCAAAGTATCCGGAGGCTTCCCACCAGGCATAGATGCGCGCTTCGATATCCGCGGGAGAGTAGGCCTTATCCATGTCGATAGCGGCGCTTAAGCATCCGCGGATTCATCGATCTGGTGCGTCTCCAAGGCGAGCTTCAGATCGCGGTAGGATTTGAAGCGTTCTCTGCCCATGCGCCGGCGCTCCTCATCCGCGTCGATCACTTCGGCAATACGGGTGAAGCGTTCCAGCTGCGAAGGCAGTCGCTGCGCCAAGTTGACCAGCAAGTCCGCTTTCGGGACCGCTATCGGCTCCAAGGTCAGATGCACCGGCGTCGCCGGGTCCACCGAGCGCTCATCCAGGCATACCTTGTGCGGTATGAAGGAGCGCTCATTGAAGGTCCAGAGCAACTCATCCAAGGCTTGAGCGTCCGCCAGCGTGTCATTGACGATGACGATTTTCAGATCTTTAAGGTAGGCCTTTTCGGTCAGCCGGCAGGTAAAGGCCCAACGCTGTTTGGCGGCCGAGCTTTTGAGAACGTAGAAATCGACGCGCTCCGTCATGATGCCTTGGCGCGATGAATGAGAAAATCGACCAGCAAGGGCACGGGGCGGCCCGTGCTGCCCTTCTGTGCGCCGCTCAACCATGCAGTTCCGGCGACGTCCAAGTGAGCCCACTGCAAATCCTTGGCAAACTTGCCCAGGAATGAGGCTGCGGTGCAGGCGCCGCCCTCGCGTCCGCCGACGTTGGCGATGTCGGCGAAGTTGCTCTTCAGCTGATCGACATACTCCTCGCCGATCGGCAGCCGCCAGGCGCGGTCGTCCGCACGCTGGCCGGCGCTCTCCAGCTCCTCTGCCAAGGCGGGCGTATTGCTCATCAAGCCGCTGACATGGTTGCCGAGCGCCACGATGCAGGCGCCCGTCAATGTGGCGACATCGACGACTGCCGCCGGTTTATAGCGTCGGCTGTAAGTGATGGCATCGCACAGAACCAGCCGCCCCTCGGCGTCGGTGTTGAGAATTTCCACGGTCTGTCCCGACATCGTGGTCACGATGTCGGCCGGTTTCACGGCCCGGCCGCTCGGCATGTTCTCGGCGGCCGCGACGATGGCCACGACATGAATCGGCAGTTTCATGGCGGCGATTGCACGCACGGTTCCGAGCACCGCCGCACCGCCGCTCATGTCGAACTTCATTTCATCCATGGCGGGTGGATCTTTGAGCGAGATGCCGCCGGAATCAAATGTGATTCCCTTGCCGATGAGACATATCGGCGCTGTGTTCTTACGAGTGCCCCGATACTCGCACACGATGAGCCGCGGAGGTTGCTCCGAGCCTTGAGTTACCGCCAGGAAGGCGCCCATCTTCAGGGTCTTGATGCCATTCTCGTCCAAGACCTTCGACTTGATGCTTGGGAATTCTTTCGCCAGCTGCAGCGCGCGCGTGCCCATATAGGTCGGCGTGCAGACATTCGGCGGTAGATTGGCAAGATCGCGCGCGAACGCGACGCCGCTGCCGATCGCCGCGCCCTGAGCCAAGCCCGCGGCGGCCGCCTTCGCAGCGCGTGCATCCGCCGCCGCCACGCTGATTTGGGTCAACGGGCGGGCTTTCGGCTTGGGAGAGGTCTTCAGGTCAGGAACCTTGTAGGCATGCGATGCGAATACCTCGGCGACGATGCGTGCGCGATACTGCATGTCCAGCTCCGGCACCGGTTCCATCGCAAGATAGACGACGGCGTCGCTCGCGCCGGTTTTTGCGAGCGCCTGTGCGCACGACAGCAGCGCCTTGCGATATTGTTTCCTGCCGAAGGCGGCACGGCTCCCTAGCCCCACCAGCAACAGTCGAGAGGCGCTCGATCCGGAAGGCAGAAGCAGCATCAGAGTATCGCCGAGCTTGGCGGCGAAATCGCCACTGTGCTGCAAGCCGGTGATCAACCCGGCGAGTTGCTTGTCGACGTGGCGGCCCGCGACGCCAAGATCGCCATTTTCATAGATGCCCACCGCGGCGCAGCCGGCCTGCGCTCGCGCCTTGGCATCAACTATTGCCATGAATTCCATATCCTACAGCTCCGTTTTTATTCGTCGTTGCACGTAAGGTCTACGCAAATAGTTTACTAGATTATTGAGAAGGCTCTAAGCTGACAGCATGAAATGGACAGTGCAAAGATATGTCTTGCGCGAAGTGGTGCAGACATGGCTTGCCGTGACCGGTGTTTTGGTCGCGATTATGGTATCGAATCAGCTGTCGCGCGTGCTGGGCCAAGCCGCCGAGAATCAATATGGCCGGGGCGTGGTTTTCGACCTGATCGCGTTGGGCGCGCTCATGAATCTGTCGGTTATCGTGCCGGTGGGTTTGCTGCTGGCGGTGGTTCTAACTTTGGGCCGCCTGTACCACGACAGCGAAATGGCGGCGCTGCAGGCCTGCGGATTCGGTCCCTCGCGGCTGTTGGCGCCGCTGTTTTGCTTCGCTGTGCTGATTGCGGCAGGTTTGGGTTGGCTGGCATTTGTCCAAGTGCCGCGAGCCGACGGCCAAGTGCAGTTATTGCGTCAATCAGCCATAAAAGAGGCGCAGTTCGGCCAGCTCGACGCCGGCAGATTCCGCGGCTTCAGTCACGGAGACGCCGTGTTCTATGCGGAACACGTCGATCAGGAGGGTGTCCTACACAATGTATTCGTGCAGCGCGAGTCGCAGGGACGCATTGAGGTGGCGCTGGCCGACACGGCGACTTATTCAAAAGGCAGCGCGAGCGGAATGCACCTGGTCACGCTCTACAACGGCCGGCGCTATGAGGGCGTCCCCGGAAAGGACGACTTCAGAGTCATTGAGTTCCGCGAGCACGGTATTCCCATCGCCACGCCGGAGGACGTCCGCGGCCCCTTGGACCCCGATACCAAGCCCACCCCCGCACTACTGGGTTCAAGTGAACCGTCCGACGTCGCGCAATTGCAATTCAGGGCATCTACACCACTTATGGCACTTGTGCTCGCCCTGGTCGCCGTGCCTCTGGCCAAGCTGCGGCCGCGGCAGGGGCGCTATGCCCGGGTGCCTTTCGCGATCGTCGTGTACGTGGTCTATTCGAATTTGCTGTATGCCTCTAAGACCTGGCTGGAGAAGGGCGATTTGCCGCCGGTGATCGGCGTGTGGTGGGTGCATGTAGCCGCACTGGCATTAGGCTTGTACCTGGTCATGCGCGATGCGAGGAAAGCGTGAATACGCTCGACCGCTATCTTTACCGTACGGTGTTGCTCTATACGCTGATGGCGATGGCGGTGCTACTGGCTTTGGGCGGCCTTGTCTTGTTCATCAGCCAGCAAAGCGAAATCGGTGTCGGCAGCTACAGCACGGGCGACGCGTTTTTATTCACTTTCCTGAATTTGCCGCAGACTGCGTTCGAGCTGCTGCCGATCGGCGCGTTGATCGGCGCCTTGATGGGGCTCGGCAATCTGGCCGCCGGCAGCGAGCTGGTGATCACGCGAGCATCCGGTGTCTCGGTTTGGCGCATCGCGTGGCCGGTGGGACTCGCGGGCGTGACGCTGGCGGTGATCATGTTCGGCATCGGCGAGTATGCGGCACCCTCGATGGCGCAATTCGCGAAACGCGAAAAGACGACCAGCAAATTGGCCGATGTCAGTTTCGCCGGCACCAGCAGCGCGTGGGTCAAGGACGGCAATCGAATCTTGCGGGTACAGACCGGTGAAGTGGACCGGGCTTTCGGCGGAGTTTCAGTGTTCGAACTGGATGGACCGACCCGCTTGCGCTCGATTCAGCGCGCCGCACGCATCGAGGTGGCTGATCCTGGCCGATGGACCTTGCACAACGTGGCGACGTCGCGCTTTGAGAAGGACAAAATCGAGGGCGACACGGTCAACGAACTGACGCTGCGCTCCACGGTGAATCCGGACTTCCTCGGGCTGGCGGCGACCGACCCGCAAATGTTGACATTGCATGGGCTGGCTTCCTACATCGAGCATCTGCGCCGAAATAGCCTCGAGACCGCCTCGTACGAGATCGGCTACTGGTCGCGGATTGCGCGCCTCTTCGCAGTGATCGTCGTGACGCTGCTCGCGCTGCCGTTCGTATTCGGACCTTTGCGCACGACCGGCGCCGGCACCCGGACCGTGGTAGGCGTGATGCTCGGCGTCGTATTTTTCCTGATCGAGCGCACCGTGGAAAATGGCGGCCAGCTATTCAATCTCAATCCGGCACTGATCGGCTGGCTGCCGACGGCCGTCATCGGCTTGTGCACCCTGGTCGCGATTTCAAGAACGCGCTAGATGAATGATCCGTGTTTTGGAGAGTCGATCGTGCAAGGCGAGATGATTTGGATCGAGGTACAGCCATAGCACGCCCAACGCGGCCGGCAGCCACGCAAGCAGTCCGTAGCACGCCCGCAAAATAGCCGGATGCCAAGTCAGCGGCTTGCCTAAGTCAGTGACCGCGCGGATGCGCCACGCGCGCATTCCCAAGGTCTGGCCGCTGCGCAGCCAATTGAGCACGTAGTAACCGGCGATGACGAGCACCAGGCCCGCCCGGTAAGCGTAGACCCAAATACCCGCCGTGGCCGGTTCGATGGCCGCACCATGCGTGAAAAAAAGCGCACCGCCGGTGAATATCATCAACAGCGCAGTCAGTAAAAATGAATCGTAGACCAGTGCCGCGATCCGGCGTCCAAACCCGGCACTGGTGCCGTGATTCACGGCCGCGGGGTGGTTGCGGGCTTCTTGCCGGCCGCCGGCGTAACGGCGGGCGAGGACTTTGGGCCGGAAGGGGGCTTGGCAGCCGGCACCGGCTTCGGTACCAGCAATTGTTCCAGCGGTTTGAAGATACCGTCGTAGCGATACGTGGCAATCTCAAAGGCGCGGCCCTTTGCCTTCGCGCTCAAGGCGGCGTCTTTAGGCGCGGTGACCTGAACCCAGCGTTTGTCGCCGACAGCGGCGCCGGTCAGGGTAATCACGCTGCCGTCGGCCAGCGTGACCGTCACGATCATCGGCTTGCTGAAGTCGACGTCGGCCGCCTGCGAGACATCTTCGTCGGCCAAGCTGCTCAAGAAATTAGGCGCCGGCGCGAGCGTCTGCGGATCAGCTGCCTGTCGTCCGCTCGGCGCGCCTTCGAGGACGAATTTGGTCGCCGGCGGAGTCGGGGTCGGCGGCGCGCCGGCTTTTTTGGCGTCCACGGTTTTGGCATCCGTTGCTTTCGCATCCACTGCCTTGGCGCTCGGCTCGGCTACGCGGTGCACGGAATAAATCGGTCCGCTGGCCGGCTTGAATTCGATGCTCTGAATCTTGTCGCTGGGAATATCGAGCAGCGCAGTGTCGATCCAGTAGCGCGGTTCGGCTTCAAAGCTGATTTCAGGTTCAACTACATAGCTGGTGTTCTCGCCGGCTCGCCGGACAAAGTTGCCGCCGGCCACGGATTTGCCGACGATGAGGCCGTGCTTGCCGTCCTTTGCCGCCAGATCGATCTGCGTGCCCGTTGCGCCCGGCTTAGTCGGATCTTCCACACCGATGATGGAGTAGTTGGCAGGATTCGAGGTCTTCTCCTCGCGAATCTTGGCATCGCTCAGCGCCAGCAGCAATCTGCGCAGCTTTGGCACGTCGGCGGGATAGTTTGCCCGCTCCGCCACAGTCCACTCCTGACCTTGCTTGTGCACGGTCACCGAAGGCGTCGTTCCGCCCTTGAGCACGCTCAAAGAAGTCACCGTATCCAATTCACTCGCGAGCGCGGGCCACAATGCTTTGCCGTGAACATCGCGCGGCAGGTTGCGCTGCGTGCTTAAGTACAAGGCGCCGGAGATGGCCACCAGCGCGGCGATCAGCAAGACGATAAGGCGCTGCCGGCTCATGTCGAGCTCGCGCCGCCGGCCTTGGGCGGGGCGTTGCGGCGGCGCCGGCGCATCGACAGGATGAAAAAGCCTGCCAAGGCCACGATGAGCGGGGCGATGCCGATGTTGATGATCTTGAGACGGGAACCCAGTCGGTTGATGTCCACGTCCAAGCCGCGTTCCGTTTCACGCAGTTCCTTGCGGACGCGGGTTTTCTCGGCGGTAAAGCGCTGCAGTTCCGCTTCCTGTTCGGGTGTGAGCATCAACGAGCTCTGGTCGTTTCGCGTCTTTTGCAGCTCAGTGAGCTTGCGTTCCGTCTGTTGCAGTTCCGATTGCAGCTCCGTGGCCTTGGCGCGCAGGCGCTCATCGGCCTGGCGCTTGAGCGCATCGATGCGCTCAAAGGGACGTGAGAAGGAGGCGCGGCCGCGAATGCTGATCAGCGCACTGCTGCCGCTTAAGTTGTCCAGGACATTGGCGATGAAATCACCGTTGTTGGCGAATGCTTGCGCAACCCGTTGACCTAAGAACTGCCGCTGCTGCACCCACAGGTAGTCCATCATGAGATCGGTGTCCGCGATCACGACGATATTCGCCGGCGAGGTTGACTTGGTCAGGTGAGGCACCGGCGGTCCGGCAGCGGGCTTTTGATCCGGGGGCGGTCCGTTGGGATAAGCGGAATCGACAGGACCGGTGATGCGGGCAGCAAGGGTGTAGCGGATCCCGGTGGACTTAAATCCATCGCGCAAGGAGGCGGGATCGACCAGCGCATTGAAGCGCTGTGCCGGCATCGGCTCTGCGCTCGTGGAGCTCATGAGCAATGGTTCGAAGGTGGTCTTGGCGCCGGCGTGCTGCGACAGCGATCCTGCCGTGGCCAGGTTGATGGATTCCAGCGACGCGGTCACCACGTCTTTCGCATTCATGTCGTCATGACGCAAGCCGAGAATGCCGATGTGGCGAACCGGTCCTGTTCCTGCGTTGGCGCGAACTTCCAGTCCGCGGCCTAAGTCGCCGATGACCTTGGTCGGATCGTAGTCGACGCCCCAACTCGCCAGCAGGGGCTGAAGGTCGGAGGAATGATTGGCCATCGCGGCTGCCATGGGATTCTGGGGGTTCTGGCCGCTCAAGTCGGCGCCCGCATCCGGATCGAGCATCAGCAGCACGCGGCCACCGCGCATCACAAATTGATCGATGGCATACAGCGTTTTGGGTGCGAGCTGCTTAGGATGAACCAGCATCAGCACGTCGACGTCCTTGTCGATGTGGTCGACATCCGAGGTCAGGGTGCGAACGGTGAACGTTTGCTGGAGCTGGGTATAGATCGGCCAGGGCTCGCCCATCTGTCCGGTCTGAGGATTGAACTGCCCTTGAAGCCCGATTGAGCTCATGAGACCGATCACGGGCTTTTTTGGCGTAGCCAGCTCTTGTATGAGCTTCGCCACGTCGTATTCGAGGAATTCCTCGCGATCGGGCTGGAAGCTCGCGATGACGGAGCGGCCGTCGGTCGAGTTGGTGCCCGCCAAACCGAAGTACAGAGAGTCCCCCGTGTTGCCCGCAGGCAAGGCCTGCAACCCGAATTCTGCGGCTCGGTCTTCGTCGTCGGAGAAGGGCTGCGGATCGATGACTTGCAGCCGGATCTTGCCGCCGGCGCGCGCTGCAACCTCTTCCAGGAATTCGCGCACGCGGGTCGCATAGGGCTGAATCAACGGCGAATGTTTGGCTGCGACATCGCGTGAAAAATAGAAATACAGGTTGACCGGTTCTTTCAGCTCGTGCAGCACCTGCTTCGTGCCGCTGCTCAAGGTGTAGAGCTTGTTTTGCGTAAGATCGAGGCGCATGCCGCGCAAGCCCACATTCGACAGCATGACCACGCCCAAAAACAGCACGGCGAGCAGAAACAAACCACCGACGCCCATTCCGAGTTTTTGCCAACGATTACCGTTCACTTATTCCGCCTTCTTCATGTCGAGCACCACGGCCGTGGCGGCCAACCAGAAGCCGATCAGGGCTGCGAAGTACACGAGATCGCGCAAATCGATCACGCCTTTGGAAATCGCGTCGAAGTGGGTGAAAAAACTTAAGGACGCAATCGCATCCACGATCGGCTGTGGCAGCACGCCGCTCACGAAATCAAGCACCAACGGAAATCCTGCCAGCAAGAATACGAAGCCGACCAAAGCGGCGGTGATGAACGCCACGACCTGGTTGCGGGTGGCGGCGGAGAGGCACATGCCGATGGATAAAAAGCCGCCCGCCATGAGAAAGCTGCCGATGTAGGCGGCAACGATGGCGCCGTTATCGGGAGAACCCAGGTAGTTCACCGTGATCCAGACCGGAAAGGTCAGCGCGAGCGCGATACCCGCAAATACCCAAGCCGCGAGAAATTTACCCACGACTGCCTGCCATAGCGTGATCGGAAACGTCATTAGCAACTCGATGCTGCCGCTGTTGCGCTCCTCCGCCCATAGCCGCATGGAAATGGCCGGGATCAGCACCAGGTACAGCCACGGGTGCCAGCGAAAAAACGACTGCAGATCGGCTTGATTGCGCTCCAAGAAGCCGCCCACTTGGAAGGTGAACACTGCCGCGAGCACCAGGAAGATGACGATGAAGACGTAGGCCAGGGGCGTCGCGAAATAGCTGCGCAATTCGCGCCGAAAAACCACGAGTACCTTGTTCATGCGCCGAACTCCGCCGCCGCGGCCGATTTGATGCCTTCGGGGTCGGTCAATGTTCGGAACACCTCGTCGAGACGCCCGGACTCCAGGTGCAGCTCCGGCACGTCCCATTTATTTTTGACAATAATAGCGCTGACCGCCGGCAATACGTTGGCCCCGGGTCTAGGGATGGCGGTAAGGCGCAGCTCGCGCGCATCCGATTCGACTGCCGCGACTTCCGGCAGAAGCGAAATTTCGCGGCTCGCTGCCGCCAGCTCCTCTGCTCTCTCGAACCGCAAGCTCACGGCGTGGTGATAGCGCGAGCGCGACTCGAGCGCGGTGGGTGTTTCGTCGGCAACGATGCGGCCATTGGCGATGATGATGGCGCGGGTGCACACCTCGTGCACCTCTTCCAAAATATGCGTGGAGACGATCACCAGCTTGTCCTTGCTCAATTCATTGATCAGGCGCCGCACTTCATGTTTTTGGTTGGGATCCAGTCCATCAGTGGGTTCGTCCAGGATCAACACCTGCGGATCGTGGATGAGCGCCTGGGCCAGGCCCACGCGGCGGCGAAATCCCTTGGAAAGAGTCTCGACGACCTGATCGATCACGGGCGCGAGCCCAAGGCGGTCGACGACCACGCCGCGCCGTTCCCGGCGCCGCTCGCCACCCAGTCCGCGCACATCGGCGACGAAGTCTAGAAATTCGTTCACGGTCATTTCGCCGTAGCTGGGCGCGCCTTCGGGCAAATACCCCATGCAGGATTTCGCCGCCACCGGGGCCGATTCGATGTCGTGTCCGCAGACTGAAACTTGCCCGGTGGTGGGCGAGATGAAGCCGGCGATCATCCGCATGGTCGTCGACTTGCCGGCGCCGTTGGCGCCCAAGAATCCCAGCACCTCGCCGGGCGCCACCGAAAATGTCAGGTCGTCCACGGCCAGCTTGTCGCCATACCGCTTGGACAAGTTTTTTATTGTAATCATGCGCGCGTTGGAGCGTCGAACTTGCCTGGAGGTTCCCTAAATTTTATTTTATGCAGCGAAGCCGCCCGTGCTCAACGTGAGGGGCGGGTGCTAAGGGTTGCCGGCCTTTTTTTCGATCGCCGTTTTATTTTCCTTCAAAATACGCCGGACGTCCGGCAAGCTGGGGCGGTCTGCCATGCGAGCGATTAGCTCGGGCAGCTCAAACCATTTCCTGCCCCATTGTACCAAGCGGGCGGCGTCGGCGATCACCTGGTCCCTCGCCGCCTCGGAAGGGCCGGTGCGCTCAGGCTGCGCGGCTGGTTTTTTCAGCGACGGTTTCGGTGCGGGTTTCGGTGCAGGCTTCACAACCGCCGCGGTCTTGCGTTCATTACGCGCAACCTGAGTGGTTCCGGGCGGCGGCGGCGCGCGTTTGCCGCCCTGGAACTTGGGCATCTCCCGTGTTGCGGTGGCGGTGATCGGCTGCTGAATGGTGCTGTCCGATCCACGATCGGCCGGCTTGGACGAAAGATCGCGCTCATTGCGCGCTTCGGCTACCGGGATGAAGCGTTCAATGTGTTCCGCGCCGACGAGGTTGGCGAGGAAGGCCATCAGTTCCAGCGCATCCGAGAACTGGGTGTCGCCCGCTTTTGCACGCTGCTCGACTTGGGCGCGCAAAGCAACCGTCTTTTGTTTCGCCAGGTCGACTATCCAGCGCGTCGGTCGCTGATGCTCGGACCAAGGCTGGACTTTCCAATAGCTGTCGTCGTCCAGGGACGAATACCGGGTGTGCAGCTCGAGACTTTCGAGCCATCTCCCGAGTAGTTCCAGCAATCGTTGGTCGGCGGGTGTTGCCATGTATGCAGCTCCAGGGGCGCACCCTAAACGAACCGTTGCCCGATGGCTAGCGCTACCGGCGGTACTTCGCGGCCCGCCCGCGCTAGACTGCCGTCCATGTGTGGCATTGCAGGAATTGTCGGTCCGCGGGCCAGTGCCGAAGTCGCGCGCGACATGGCGCTGCGCATGCGTCATCGGGGACCGGACGGCGAGGGCGTATGGGCCGAAGCCGGCGTGGCCCTATCGCATCGGAGATTGGCCATTCAGGATCTCACCGAGGCGGGGCGCCAACCCATGGTGTTCGGCCCGCACGTGCTGACTTACAACGGCGAGCTTTACAACCACGAGCGTTTGCGCGCTACGCTGCCCGGTCCTTGGGCATCGAGCGGCGACACGGAAGTGGTTTTGAGACTGCTGGCCACCGAGGGCAGCGCCTGCCTCAAGCGCTTGATCGGTATGTTCGCCTTCGCCAGTTGGGATGGCGGTTCCAAGACCCTTCTGCTGGTCCGTGATCGGCTTGGAATCAAGCCGCTGTACTATCGGTTGTTGCCGGATGGCATCGCCTTTGCCTCGGAGCTGAAGGCACTTGTCCCGCTCGGTGCATGCGAGATTGATCCCGGCGCGGTGCGCGATTTCTTGTTTCACGGCTACATTCCGGCGCCCAAGACGATTTATCGCGGTGTCTGCAAGTTGCCCGCGGCGCATACCCTCACGTGGCAAGCGGGCAGGGTCAGCATCGAGCGATATTGGAATCCCTCGACCGCAATCGTCGAGCGCAGCGCCGAGGATACCGCGGCACAGCTCGATGCGCTGCTTGGCGAAGTGATCCCGCAGCACACGGTGTCGGACGTGCCGGTCGGCGTCTTCTTGAGCGGCGGGATCGACTCGGCGGTGACCGCCTACTATTTGGATGCGCCGCGCACTTATACGTTGGACTTCGAGGCCGCGGGCCGCTCTGAAGCAGAGGCAGCACGCCAGGTCGCCGCTCATTTGGACACCGAGCATTTGGAAATGACCGCTCCGCAAACAGATTTTGGGGGCGCGCTGGATCGCATTGCGGCGATGTTCGACGAGCCATTCGGCGACAGCGCGGCGTGGTCGAATTACTTGGTCGCGCAATTCGCACGGCGCGAAGTGACCGTGGCATTGAGCGGCGAGGGCGGCGATGAGATTTTCTGCGGGTATCCGCGCTACTGGTCGCGGGTCGGGGCGCGATCGAATTTTTTGAACAGATCCCTGGCGAGGTATCTGCCGCCTTTGTCGCGGCTGGCGGTCTCGATGCAGCGGCGCGGGTACGAGGGCCTGCCGGCCTATGCCGCGGCCCTCGGCGGGATGAGCGCCCAACAAATCGATTCTTTGCTATCGCCTTCCTGGAAGGCACCGGAATACGATTATCTGTGGTTCTACCGCCAATTTTGGCGCGAGGAGCTATCGCCGCTGTCGCAGCTGCGTTGGCTCGACCTGAACACCGATCTGGCCGAGGGCCTGCTCACCAAGGTCGACAGAACCAGCATGGCGCATTCGTTGGAGGTCCGCCCGCCGCTTCTCGATCACCGCTTGGTCGAGTTCATGCTGAGCGTGGACCCGCAGCTGTTGGTGGACGAGCGGCGCAAGCGCGGCAAGCTGCTGGTCCGGCGTCTGATGGAACCAAGACTGCCGCCCAATCACTTGAATCGGCCGAAATCGGGCTTTGGGCTCCCGGTGCATCGTTGGCTGCGTCAGCACCCTGAGTTGCTGCGGGATGCGATGCGCCGCCTGATGGATCGAGGCGTTGTACGGCAGGCGGTCGGATCCGAGTTTCGGCGCGCGTGGTACTTGTTGGTCTTGGACCGGTGGTTCACTGCCTTTGGCTGAGCCGCTGCGAATACTCTTCGTGCCGGTCTCCGGCGAATTTGGCATGGGCGAGTACGCACGTTCGCTGGCCATTGCGCAGGCGGCCGGACGGCGCTGGCCCCGGGCGGAGATCCATTTTGTCTTGAGCCGCAATGCGCCGTATGCCGCGACGGTGCCGTTCGCGGCGACCCTGCTCGACTCCTCGCCCACGTTTCATAGCTCCGCGGTCGCCCGCCTGATCCGGCAGTTCAAGCCCAGCATCGTCGTTTTCGACAATGCGGGCCGCACCGCGCAATTGCGCGCCGCGCGCCGTCACAAGGCACGCGTCGTCTTTATCAGCGCCCGCGCGCGGCAGCGGCGCAAGGCGTTCAGGTGGCGTTGGATGCGTTTGCTCGACGAGCATTGGATTGCATACCCTGAGTTTGTCGCCGGCGACTTGGGGTGGTTGGAGCGCTTCAAGCTCAAGCGATTGGGGCGGCCGGCCGTGCGATATCTGGACGTGATCTTGGCGCGAGCTCCGATCGAGCATGAATCCATCCTGCAGCGCGCCGCGCTGAAGCAAGGCGGATTCGTGCTGGTCGTGCCGGGCGGCGGCACGGGACATCCGGGCGCTCGCGATGCCGCGGGCGAATTCTTGACGGCGGCCAATTCGCTTGCCGAGGGCGACACAGTCGTATACGTAGGGCCGCCTGGCCCCGCGAATCCGCGCTTGCGCAGCTTCAACTCGCTGCCGCAAGCGGACCTTGCGGAATTGATGCGAGCAGCTCGCCTCGTTGTCACGAACGGCGGCTCAACGCTGCTGCAGGCGATTGCCTGTGGTTGCGCGTGCATCGCAGTTCCTATCGCAAAAGACCAAGGGCAGCGCATCGCGCGCTGCGTCGATGCCGACCTGGCCGTCGCGGCAGAACTTGCCGCGGCAGGTATCGTCAAGGCCGCCGCCAAGCTATTGCGCGACGAGCCGGCGCGCGCCTCATTGGCGCGACGCGCCTCGGCTTTCAAGCTTGCGAACGGCATCGAAGTTGCGTTGAACGCGCTCGCTCACTTGGCCGAAACGGCATAGGGGCGAATCGATGCCAAATGCAGTGCTGCTCGGCTATGGTCTGGAACAACCCTCCTATCGGCACCGCATGCGCACGTTGATCGATCCTTTGCAGGCGGCCGGGTGGCAGGTGCGCGCGGAGCAGTATCCCAGCGGGCGATATGGCATCCGCACTTGGGAGCGGCGCGGGCTTTTGCGGTGGGCGGACGTCACGGTGCTGCATCAAATCAAGCTCAGCTCGATCGAGGCGCGGTTGTTTGCCTCCTTCAGCCGCCGGCGCGTATTCGACGTAGACGATGCCATCTATGTGCGCAAACCGCGCCGCCTGGGCGAGCTGCCCGACGAGTCGGCGTGGCGCAAGCAAAAGTTCGCCGCGACGTGCCGTTGGGTGGACGCCGTCGCGGCCGGCAACGACGTGCTCGCGGCAGTCGCCGGGACGTCAGCCCAGGAAGTCATGGTGCTGCCGACCTCGATTGACACCGCATCCTATCAGCCGTCCTTTGCCGGACCTGCTGATCCTCCCACGGTTGCCTGGATCGGCAGTCCTGAGAATCTGATCTACCTAGACATGATCAGGCCGGCGCTCGTGCGGCTGTCCAAGCGTCACCCCGCCCTGAAGCTACGCGTGATCTGCTCATCATTTCCGGATTGGGGCGACGTGCGGATCGAGCGGGTACCCTGGAGCTCTGCCACTGAGGCGCATTCCTTGGCGGGCGCCCACATCGGTGTGATGCCGTTGACCGATGATGCGTGGTCGCGAGGCAAGTGTGCCTTCAAGCTGCTGCAGTACATGGCGGCCGCGCTGCCCTGTGTAGCCTCGCCGGTGGGCGCCAACACCGAAGCGGTGGTGGACGGAGTCAATGGCTTTCATGCGTCCGGCATCGAGGAGTGGGAGCGAAACTTGGAAAAGCTGATCGTCTCGCCCAATTTGCGCGCAACTTTCGGCGCCGCGGGGCGGCTGCATGTGGAACAGCGCTATTCGATGCGCAACTACCACGCACGCTATCTGGAACTTCTCGGCCGGCTCGCCGCGCCATGATCTCGCCGCAACCCGATTAAGTCGGTATGCTTCCGGCATGCATGCCGTGCATACATACCAGATCCTCAATCACTACACCTCTCGGCAAGATCTCGATCCTGGCTTTCAAGTTCTGGATAACTCGACCAATGAGCGTCCCGATTGGTATGAGTACTGGCCAATCCGCAAATTCTTGCTCAACGAATTTTTGGATGAGAACGCCTTCTATGGATTCCTCTCGCCGAAGTTCAAGCTGAAGACCAATCTCAACGCCGCCGAGGTCCGCGAATTCATCCAAGAATCGGAACCGGCGACGGACGTGGTGCTCTTCAGCCCGAGCATCCACAAAAGCGCGTTCTATCTCAATGTTTTCGAGCACGGCAACGCCGAGCATCCAGGTCTCTTGCGGGTCGCCAACGCTTTCTTCAAGCGCATCGGCCACCTGATGTCGCTCGAGGATCTGGTTTCCGATTCCAGAAATACCGTGCATTCCAATTATTTCGTCGCGAAACCGAGATTTTGGCGTGCATGGCTCGAGGTTACGGAGCAAATGTTTGCCATCGCCGAGCAGCCGGACGACCCCTTAGGTGTCGAGCTGCGCGCTGCGACCAAGTACCGCGGCCGGCGCGAAGTGCAGATGAAAATATTCCTAATGGAGCGCGTGGCGACCTGGATATTGATAACGGATCGCGGCTTTTCGGCGCGCGTCCGCGATCCCTTCGTTGCGCGCTCGCGGATTTATAAGTTGCCGGTCGCCATTATTTGCGATGCGCTCAAGATTGCCTACTCGACTCAAGGCCGCAGGCAATACAAGGACGTTTTTCTGCTGCTGCGGCGCTTTGCGAAAAGCTGGACCCTGCAAATTCGCGCCAGCGGTGCGCTGCGCCTTGCCGCAACTCCATACTTGCAGGCGTTGAAATCCTATTGGGACAAGAAGGCGGGATAGCAATCACTCATCCAACCAGCGAGTTTTGGCGGCAGCGCCGAGTTTTTCTGACCGGGCACACAGGCTTCAAGGGTGCGTGGCTGCATCTGTGGCTGCAGCGGCTGGGCGCGCAGGTCACCGGCTATGCGCTCTCGCCGAACACCGCGCCGAATCTGTTTACCCTGATAAGTGCGGACTCCCTATCGCACATCGCCGATATTCGCGATGCAGACAAAATCCGTGCGGCTTTGCACCAGGCGGATCCGCAAGTCGTCATACACATGGCCGCGCAGGCGCTGGTGAGAGAATCTTATCGCGATCCGCTCGCGACCTATGCCACCAATGTGCTGGGCACGGGCAACCTGCTGCAGGCATGCCGAACGCTCAAGCATCTGGAGTGCGTGCTCGTGGTGACCAGCGACAAGGTGTATGAAAATGACGGCGCAGGCCGGCCCTTTGTCGAAGACGATCGTCTTGGCGGGCATGATCCCTACAGCAACAGCAAGGCGTGCGCGGAGCTGCTGACGGCAAGTTTTCGCGATAGCTTCTTCGCACCGGGAGCGCCGATTGCCTCGGTGCGCGCCGGCAATGTCATCGGCGGCGGCGATTGGTCGCAGGACCGGCTGATACCGGATTGCGTTCGGGCGCTTGATGCGAACGCGCCCGTGTCCTTGAGGTACCCCGGCGCGATCCGCCCTTGGCAGCATGTGCTGGAGCCGTTGGCCGGCTATCTAACCCTCGCGCAAGCGCTGGTCCGGACGCCTGCCACGGCCCCGCGGGCTGTCAATTTCGGGCCGGAAGCCTCATCCTTTTGTTCGGTTCGCGAGGTGGTCGAGGCGTTCAGTGCGCGATTTTCGGGCCGTCCGGGCTGGCGCCAGGACGACGCCGTACATCCGAACGAGGCTGCTGCGCTGACGCTGTCGTCCGATTTGGCGCACCGCGCCTTGGGCTGGCGCCCGCGCCTCAACGTGGGTGAATCGCTATCGTGGACTGCGGATTGGTATCGAGCCCACGCGGCGGGGGAAAATATGAAGAAGTATTCCGAAGCGCAAATCGCGCGGTATCACTCCTTGCCGGGGCTGCAGCCATGAAGTGCGTGATTCTGGCGGGAGGCAAGGGAACACGCATCGCGGAGGAATCGAACACGCGGCCCAAGCCCATGGTGGAGATCGGCACGCGCCCCATCCTTTGGCACATCATGAAGCTGTACGCCTCGTTCGGCGTCAGAGAGTTCATCGTCTGCTTGGGCTACAAGGGCTACATGATCAAGGAATACTTTGCGAATTATTTCTTGCATCAGGCGGATGTGACGTTTGACATGGCGGAGAATCGTGCGGAGTACCACGATTGCCGCGTCGAGCCTTGGAAGGTAACTTTGGTCGACACGGGCGAGGAAAGCATGACCGGCGGGCGGCTGCTGCAGGTCGGCAAATACTTGAACGCCGGCGAGCCGTTCTGCATGACCTACGGAGACGGCTTGTCGAATATTGATATCAAGGCAGAAGTCGCCTTCCACACGGGCCACGGCCGCAAGGCGACCGTCGCCTGCGTGCGGCCGCCGGCGCGCTTCGGCCGCATCGTGACTCAGGAAGCCCGGGTGGTCTCATTCGAAGAGAAGCCGACAGCGGAAGGCGGTTTGATCAACGGCGGATTCTTCATTCTGGATCCCAGCGTTTTAGAGCTGATCGACGGTCACGACACGGTTTGGGAGAAGGAACCCATGGAAATTTTAGCCGCCGAGGGTCAATTGGCGGCGTGGGTGCATCGAGGATTCTGGCAACCGATGGATACGCTGCGCGACAAGCAGCATTTGAATTCTCTTTGGGAGAGCGGCGCGGCACCTTGGAAGCTGTGGGAAGGATAGGCGGATGGCAGGACCAGTCTCGGCATGCCGAGCATGCGGCGGCCATCTCACGGTAACGATGGCAGATCTGGGGATGCAACCGGCATCGAACGCTTTCCTCGAGTCGCCCGGCGCATTCCACGGCGAGCGCCGCTATCCGCTGCGCGCCAAGGTCTGCGAGCGCTGCCAGCTGGTGCAGTTGGACTACGACGTTGCGCCCGAAGAACTGTTCGCCAACTATGTTTATTTCTCCTCGTACTCGGACAACTGGCTGGCCCATGCGAGCGCGTACTGCGACATGGCGCGCCGGCGTTTCGCCTTGGATTCAGAAAGTCTCGTGGTCGAACTGGCGAGCAACGACGGCTATCTGCTCAAAAATTTCCTGGCGATAGGGATCCCCGTGCTGGGGATCGATCCTTCCGACACGGTGGCGGCGGCCGCCGAAAAAATCGGTGTGCCCACATTAGTGGAGTTTTTCGGCCGGAAGGTGGCGAAGGATTTGGTCTCTCAGGGCCGCCAAGCCGACCTCATCATCGGCAACAATGTTCTCGCCCACGTCCCCGATCTCAACGACTTTGTCGGCGGCATCGCCTTGCTGCTGGGTCCCAGCGGCAGTGCGACCATAGAGTTTCCGCACTTGCTGGAACTCATCCGGCACGTCGAGTTCGACACGATTTATCACGAGCACTATTCCTATTTTTCCTTGCACTCCCTCGAGCAGGTATTCAAGCGCCATGGGTTGAGGATCTACGACGTTGAACGGCTGTCCACACATGGCGGGTCATTGAGGATATTTGCATCTCATGCGGCGCGGCGGGATTTGCAGGACAGCCTCTTGCTGCGGGAAGTGCGCGCGCAAGAATCGGCCGCCGGCCTGGCGGACCTGACGACCTATTCGCAATTTGCAATGCGCGTCGAGGCATGCCGGGAGTCGCTGCTGTCTTTTCTGGCCGGTGCCAGGCAGGAAGGCAAGCGCGTCGCCGCCTACGGCGCCGCTGCGAAGGGCAACACGCTGCTTAATTTTTGCGGCGTCACGCCGGCAGAGATTGTGCTCGTGGCCGACCGAAATCCGCACAAGCAGGGAAAATATCTGCCGGGCACGCACATTCCGGTGGTGCCGCCGGAGGAGCTGATGCGGGTCAAGCCAAGCTACGTCCTGATTCTGCCGTGGAATCTTCGCGACGAGATCAGCGGCCAATTGGCGGGGATCGCGGCATGGGGCGGCCGATTTGTGACACCGGTGCCTGTGACGCGGATTTACTCGTGACGCGATGATTTTCACCGAGTCATCATTACCGGGCGCCTTCCTCGTTGAACTCGAGCCGCTTGGCGACGAACGCGGCTTCTTTGCGCGCACCTTCTGCCGCGATGAATTCGCAGCGCGGGGATTGGCCATCGACCTGCAGCAGTGCAGCGTGTCCTTTAACGCGCGCAAGGGCACCTTGCGGGGCATGCACTATCAGAGCGAACCGCACGAGGAACACAAGCTGGTGCGCTGCACGGCGGGCGCGATTTTCGATGTCATCGTCGACATCCGGCCGCAATCTCCCAGCTATCGGCGCTGGTTCGGAGCGGAGTTGACTGCGCAGAACCGCCGCTCACTGTTCATTCCTCCGGGATATGCGCATGGCTTTGTGACCTTGAGCGATGATGCGGAGGTGTACTACATGATCTCGGTCGCGCACGCGCCGGAGTACGCACGAGGCTATCGCTGGAGCGACCCGGCGTTCGGCATACAATGGCCGATGAAACCCAGCGTGATTTCGTCCCGGGATGCTGCCTATCCTCTGCTGGAGCCGCCCGGGCGGTGAACCGGTGAGCCAATCAAAACGCGTGCTGGTCACGGGCGCCGGAGGATTTATCGGCCGATGGAGCATCGCGCCGCTGCTCAGCAGCGGCTATGAAGTTCACGCGGCTGTGTCCAAGAACGCACACGCACCGTTCGTCCAAGAGCTTCAGGGTGCATCCGTGCATTGCGCCGATTTGCTCCGCGACGCGGAAGTCGATGCGCTGCTCAAGCACGTGATGCCGAGTCATTTGCTGCACTTCGCTTGGATCGCGACTCCGGGACTCTATTGGCACAGTGCCGACAATGCCCGTTGGTCGGTGGCAAGCCAGCATTTATTACGCTGCTTTCGGCGGGATGGCGGTGTCCGTGCCGTCATGGCCGGTAGTTGCGTGGAATACGACTGGACGAAGGCCGGCGTATGCATCGAGCGGACTAGTCCGCTGGCAGACGCCGCCGCAACACCTCCGACGCCTTATGCCGCCGCCAAGATCGCGATGCAAAAGGCCTTGGCACGATTCGCCGATGAGGAAGGCCTATCGGCCGCGTGGGGCCGGATCTTTTTCCAATATGGTCCGCATGAGCATCCGGACCGTTTGGTGCCGGCGGTCATTCGGCATCTGCTCCTAAATCGAGAGGCGCTGTGCACGCACGGACGGCAAATCCGCAGTTTCCTGCATGTCGCCGATGTCGGCGCAGCCTTTGCACGCCTGTTGGACAGCGAGATTCAAGGGCCGGTAAACGTCGGTTCGGACGAACGAGTGGCATTGTCGCACCTGATCGAGGGCATCGCGCAGCAAATCGGGCGGCCCGATCTGGTCCGCCTGGGCGCGCGCACCTTGGCTCAGGAAGAGCCGCCGCTGTTGCTGCCGGATGTACACCGGCTGCGCGACGAGCTGCAGTGGCGTCCGCGCTTTTCATTGAAAGAAGGAATCCGCGACACCATTGCCTGGTGGCGCAGCGAGCTCGGCAGGACAGGTCAATCGTGACTCCCGCCCCGAGCTGGCACCCGCTGGTCGTGCATTTTCCGTTAGCGCTCGTTCTGGTCGCGGCGGCCTTGTTGCTCGCTGCCCGATTGCTGCGCAATCCAAGCCTGGCCGCGACGACAGCGACCGTAGGGACATGGAATCTGTGTTTGGGTGCCGTGGCTGCCGTGTTTGCGTTGGGCACCGGATTGGCGGCAGTCGTGAGCGTCGATGTCGGCGATGCTGCGCGTCAGGCAATCTCCATGCATTTGAAGTGGGCCATGTTCAGCACGCTGGCATTGGTATTGCTGGCGGTCTGGCGAGGTGCCGGAACCGCGCAGGGATCGCGGCCCTCCTGGATATTCATTGTCGTGCTCTTGGCCGCGAGCGCGGCTCTTGCCTATACCGGCTATCGCGGCGGCAAGAACGTCTATGAGTACGGCGTGGGCGTAAAAAAAATCGCCGCGCGGCCCGTTCCGGCGCCGCACGGCGAATCCCTGCAACTATCATTATTTCGTGATCACTGCACCGTTCCGGCCTGGCAATCGATCTCGGTCGTGGATGTGGTGCCGGTTGCGCCGTCCGCGGATTGCGGTGTCGAGCTGATTTGAATTTGCTGCGCGGAAATCGTCAGCGATTCGGTGCGCGAGCTGGACACGTTGTCGCCGCCGAAGAGCACTGAAGTAATCGTGGCATTCTTTAGGACGAAGCGCAGAAATTCGCGCTCGCCGCCTCCGCCGCTGCCCAACGCCGCGAGCGTGACGGTGGCGAAGCGTTTGCCGGTCGCGGCCGCGAGCGCCAGTTCCGGACTGGTTGAATCGAGCGGCTTGATGACCATCAGCGGCTGACACATCGGCTTGCCCGAGCTGCCGCCGCCGCCGGTGTTGTTGGAAGTCGCCGTCGTGATGCCGGTGGAAAATGAATTTACCAAGATCCAACCGCGATACTTCGAGAAGTTGACGCTGCCGTTAATGCCCGGAATCTGCAGCAGGAACACATCGCCGGGCGCGGCTTGCGCGGCCACGCCGAGCAGCAATGCCGCCACCAAGATTAGAAATTTATGCATCGAGCTCTCCTTGGAATATGACAAGACCTGCGGGAGGGAAAGTACTCGCACTGGGTGCCGGGATTCGAGCACGGCATGCGCAAACTGTGCGGCGCGTTCGGGCCGTAAACGCCTGCTGCGTCGCTCACGTGAAGTGGTTCACAGATGCGTCATGCGGATCGTGCTGCACGTCACGAACCTTCAGGCAAACGCCGCGCTATCGTGGGTGGCCGACCTAAGGAGCCGATATGAGAAGCCGCAAATCACCATGGATACTCGGAGCAATTGCGTGCGCGACGATGGCGGGGTGCGCGTCGACTCCCAGCGGAGTGCTGCCCTCCGGCGAGGATGCCTACCATGTGAACGTGGTTGGCGCCCGCTATGAAACGCAGACCGATACGAATTTGAAGGCGCTCAATGCCGCCAATCAATATTGCGACCAGATGGGCAAGCACGTGATGTTCCGCCAGTCGACCGAAACGAGCGAACATGCTTGGTCTCCGAAGCAAGAAGACCTGACATTCATCTGCATGGATGCGAAAGACCCCGCGTACATGCGCGCTGCCGTGGAGCGCGATCCGCCGGTGGTCGCCAAGCAAGACTAACGGGAAAGCAGCCCCATCAAGCCTTGGGCGCGACCAGCAGCTGAACCCAGAAGAGGCCGCGTCGAGCGGACTGGCCGGGTGCGAACGCGATACCCATCTCGGCGAATCGCGGATCCATGATGTTCTCGCAGTGGCCGGGGCTCTCGAGCCAACCTTGCACCACTTCGTCGGCGGACTTCGGGCCGTAAGCAATATTCTCGCCCACCAGTTTTTCCCGATATCCCACTGCACGCACTCGATCGGCGGGCGAGTGTCCGGTGAGATCCTCGTGCTCGAAGTAATTGTGCTTCGCCATGTCGTTGGCGTGTCCGAAAGCCACCGATCCTAACGCGTTGGATAGCCTCACGGGCGGAGCCGGACCGAAAGTTCGCTCCCCGCAGCGCGCACCGCTGGCGCGCACTTCGTTCACCAGCTGCAAGGCTCGATCGGCCAGTGCTGGCGCATGAGCGCTGGACGGCGCTACATAAGCGGCACCCAACACAAGCCAGGTGTCCGCGCCGCGGAGAAAGACACCGACATCATGAAACGCAGGACTCATCAGAGTGCGGCAACCGGCTTGTTTCAGCAGCTGAACGCTGGCTGATTCGGGCCCTTTGATATGTAAACCAGCCGTCGATTCCGCGTTGTAGCCGCTCAGTTGGGCGGCGGCCGCGAGCGTGCGCCCGCCGGCCCATTGTTCGGCCGCGCGATCCAAGGCGTCAACCCTGCGCACGGCGCGCGCGGGCGGCAGAATGCCGCCGCATCCCCCTTCGCGGAGCAGCTGTATGGCAGAAATCGCATCTGAGCGCGATGCCGGCGAGGCCACAAGGGCGCAGAGGCAGAGCATCGCGCAGATCAACGGCTTGTGAAAGATAAAGGTCACGTAACCAGAAACGCGGCAGCGGAGCGATGGATGACAATCGGAGCCCATTGTGCTTCGCGGGCGCATGACGGATGCTACGGCGGCATGACGATTCGCCAATATTTGCGCCGGCGCAGCGATCGATATGTGACGTGCGCCATAGTCTTTTTATTGATTATCGGCGGCTTGATGTCGCGTGCGCCCAGAATTCTGGCCATCAGAATCATTTTCGCGGTGCTGATCGGAGTCGTGCTTGCGGCCGGCTTCTGGAGCTTGGTGGAAATTCCGTGTCCCAATTGTCTCAAGTCCTTGAGGCGCGTGGGCTTCTGGCTCAGCCTCGGGCGGACTCATGGCGTTGCGAGCCGCTGCCCGCATTGCGGCATCAGCATCGATGCAGACATGCCGGCTTTGCCAAAGGCGTAGACTCAAGGAAAAGGAGTAGGGGATGAAAGTACTTTTAAGCTCACTTTGCGGAATCTTGTTTCTTGCCGGCGCGACGACGTCGCTCGCCGGTGTCGCCTGCCAAAAGTGCACTCACGATCTGCAAGTGCAATACAGGAAGTGCCGGCAGAGCAAAGACCAGGAAACGTGCAGCAAGGAACAACAAGCGGCGGCGCAGGCGTGCGTCGAGATCTGCCAAAAGAACAAAGCGCCGGACGAGAAATAGCGCGAGTGGTCCATCGTCGCGCGCCGCGGCCGGCGGATCAACCTTAGGCTGCGCTCACACCTGTTTCAAATGAATGGAGCCGTCCCCTGTATGGATGGTGATGGTGGACCCTCCGCCGTTCATTTTGCCGCGGACCCTTGATTTGCTCATGACGCCTTCAACGGTGAGCGGAATGTCGGAGGTAACATGGCCGTCGCCCGAGGTCGCCTCAACATTCGCGGGCAGGTCCGCAGGCACAGCCACATCGATGCCGCCGTCGCCCGAGGTGATGCTCCAGCTCGAATCAATTTTGGATCCTGTTCGCGCCTCGACGCTGACGCTGCCGTCGCCGCTCTTGGCGGTAAGGACGTCAAAGCGTCCGGAAAGCCGGATGCGGCCGTCTCCGGAGGATGCATCGCATTTGCCGTCCATGTCACTGGCCTCGATCGAACCGTCGCCCGTATGCAGCCGAACCGTGCCCTTCAGGGAACTCACGGTAAGAGCGCCGTCGCCGCTGTGCAGGTCAATGGTGCCCGTCACGCTGTTGGCCTTGATGGAGCCATCGCCGGTTCTTACCTGCAGATCCGCATCCTTCGGCATGCGAACTTCGATATGCAGTTTCCGAATCATCCCCAGGGAGAAATGCCAGCCATGGGGGATATGCACGTTGAGTTCGACCTCGTCGCCGTGCTGATTCGATTCGATTTCCAGTGACTTGTTGAGCACATAGCCCTGATATTCGACGCGAAATTCCACTTGCTTCGTGTCGCTGGTCGCAATATTGACGCTGCCGTCGTTTGCATCGACATGCACGCTGGCGCGATTCGCAACCGTAAAGGATTTCTCGTAGTCATCCGCGCGGACGGTGGCCGCAAACAGTGCGCCGGCGAGGAGCGTCATGCCGATGATCGCCGATCGATGCATGCTGATTGTACTGAATAGGGGCATTGCCGATTTCTCCCGAGGGTTGCCAATAGAGGAATGCGGCCGGCATTGAATGGTTCTTGGCCGCACCGCGACGCGCTCAATACATAACCCGGTTGGAGGCGAGAAGTTGCACTTTCGTTTACAGGAGTGCCGGTCCGGCGCGGCTAACCCATTGATCCCTGTGTCGACTTTGGACTCAGTGAGCCATTTGCCCGGCATTTTGCGCTTCTAAAAATAAAGAGCGCTGGAATACGATGCGCGGCTACGCCGGCGCCGCACCAGCATGAGTAACCAACCGCACAGGTGCGCCGATGTCCAACCGACGAGGAGTCAGGGTTCCCACCGATTTTTGCGCGACGCTCGCGCGCTTTGCGAAGCTCGCGCGCCTTTCGCTCGGTCTCGCGGTTCTAATGCTCGCCGCGTGCGATCACCACGGGCAAGATAGCGGCGGTCAAGATATGAGCGGCGGTACCGCGCCCGCCGGCCTGACATACTCAAGCCCGGTATCGGCCGTGGCCGGCACCGCAATGACGCCTCTGTCCCCCACGGTGAGCGGTACGGTCACGAATTACTCGGTGACGCCCGCGCTTCCCACGGGACTGTCGATCGATTCCACCGGCGGCACCATCTCCGGGACACCCACGGCGGCCGCGGCGGCCGCGACCTACACGATCACGGCGTCCAATTCTTTCGGCAGCACCACCTTCGCGCTCTCGCTAAGCGTGAATCCCGCGGCACCCACCGGTCTCTCCTATTCCAATCCGGCGCAGCTCACGGTCGGGGTTGCGGCGACGTCGCTAACCCCGGTGGTGAGCGGTACGGTCACGAGTTACGCCGTGAACCCGTCGTTGCCCGCGGGACTTGTCATCGATCCGACCACCGGCGTGATCTCAGGCACGCCCACCGCCGCCGCCGCGCAAGCGAACTACACCATCACCGCCGCCAATGCCACGGGCAGCGTGTCCTTTCAGCTATCGCTGACCGTCAGCGCGGCGGCAGCGCCAATCACTCCGCAGCCCTCGAGTTTCACGCCCGATTCGACGCGAAGCCGGATCCAAACGGCGCTCATGAACGGACAGATCGACATGCCGACATCCCTCATCTATCGCGTATGGGCGCTGTTTCTCGATCCGCAGCTGCCGCCGGACTACGACGCCCCCGGCGAGGGCGCCGAGGACCCGGGTCTGTTCGAAGAAATCCAATCGGTGTGGAGCACCCTGCCGGCCGACACGCAGGCGGCCATTCAACCTTATTTGTTGCGGCCGACCGATCCGGCAAGCCCCTTTACGGCCGGCAGCGCGGCTGCGTCGGTGTCGCGGCACATCGTCAACCACCGACAAAGTGTAGTGGGCCGCACTCAAGCGGCTGTCGGGCCGGCGGACGACCAAGGGGTTCCCCTGTGCCAGAACTGGGTTTGGACATTCGCGACCTTGGGGTTCGTGAAGGTATGGACCTGTCACGCGACGGACGCCGAGGATCAAGCGGTATTCACTGCCGTTACCGGAATCTTCGATCGGCACTGGGAGGAGATGACGCTGGATATGGGCGAACCGCGCCGCGACGACGGCAGCGGGGGCGACGACAGCATCGATGTCTACGTGCTCGATCTCGGCGACTGTGTGAAACGCAACGGCAGATGCACGCAGGTCGGGGCCAAACGATTGGCAATGTGCATACCGGCCGCCCCGGCCGCCGGGGTGCCCGGTGGGGTGAGCGGGTACTTATTGCTGCGCAAGGACCGCGCGCTGAAAAACGACGTGCCATTCGAAGCGGACGTGGTCCATGAATTCTTCCATGCGCTGCAATTTGCGCATGTCGCCAGGACCACGCGCATCGTGCACCTCGCCAACGGCACCACGGCTTTCGACCAAAGCTGGTACGTTGAGGCGAGCGCCAAGTGGGCCGAATGGGCCTACCTGCCGGCATCGACTCTTACCGAGGTGCACCCCTGGTACCCGGCAAATGCTGATTCAGAGTTTGAGTATTCGGACGATCGGTATCAACCGGGAATGGTCTCGCTCCTGCAAGCAACCGACAGCGATCATCCGTACGCCTCGTATATCTGGCCGTACTTCATGCAACAGCAGTCCAAAGGTCCGGAGATCGTGACCAACGCCTGGACGAGAGCCGAATTCGCAAACGGTCCGGAGCGGATCAACAATTCGATCAACGCTCAATTGAATTTCGCAGAAAACTTTGGCGACTTCATGGTGCGAAACCTCAACTATCTGTTTCCCGGCGATCCTTTAAAGACGCACTTCTGGGACATGGACAGCAAGTTTCCAAAAGACGCGACGCATTCGATCATCACCGAGCGCGAGAATTTTCCGGACATCGGGATCTCCTTTCCCGTGCAAAAACAGCCGCTGGAATTCCATGTCCAGAATCTCGCCGCCAACTACATCAACGTGGAACTCTCTGCCGGCACCAGCGGTGTTTCGCATCTGCTGTTCTCACTGGATACGGATCCCAACGACCTCGTCCTCGATTCCGTTGCCGAGGTCTTGGGAGCGACGCCGAGCGACGCGACTTGGCAACGCTTCACATCATCCAACAACACGACACTCGAGTTTTGCCTGTCCGACCCGAAACAGAATGTCGATCAGCTCATCCTGATGCTCGGCAATCCTCAGTTCTCTCAGGCCGGCGACAGCTTGGTGGTCCCCAGCGTCAATGGCACGCTGTCGATCACCGCGGACAATGATTGCGGCGAGTGGTCCGGCAGCATCAAGACCGTATACAAGGTCCTGACCAGCAGCGAGACTCCAGATGAGCAAGGGATCGAGTTTGCCCAATCGCACGAGATCACGACGGAAATCTGGACCATCGAGGGTGCGCAGCCCGATCCAAACTTCCCGGGCTACGAGCAGCTGAAATTCAACTGGACCGCGACCGACGCGATCGACGATACCTACGACCTGCAGGCCAACAAGAGTTGCGGCACCAGCACCCGCCACACCGAAACCTCGGGACATGATTCTCTGACCGGAACGCTCTCGTACGATGTCATGGCGGGATACAATGGCGGCATCACGCTCGGCAACATACCGAGCACGACCACGCCCCCCGATCCCACCAGGACATGGACGCCGGTGTACGACCAGATCTCATGCGATGGATCCGAGATCACCTCCGATTCCGCCCCGCGCACGATTTCAAATCAGTTGGCGCTCTGGCTCACCACCTTGCCGCAGGCAACCTTGATGCCCGACCCGAACGATCCGACGCATTTTGTCGGGAGCAACGTTTACACCGTGGCGCCCGGGATTACGACAACGGTGACTTACGATATTCGGCATCATGCGAAATGAGTGATTCGCCGAGCGTCTTCTCGAGCTATATGGATTTGCGCTCTGTGTCGTTCTTCCTCTGCCCGACCTAACGGCCATCAAAAACCTGATCTAACAGGAGTTGGATAAGAGTTGAATAAAATGTGATTTCCGCCCACCTGGTTTTCATCTAACCATATGATTTTATTGGCGCTCCCTACGGGATTCGAACCCGTGTTACAGCCTTGAGAGGGCCGTGTCCTAGGCCTCTAGACGAAGGGAGCGGACTGGCGGATCTAAAGGGCGTTAGGCCCCCGAGAGGGCTGGTAGTATACGGCCCAATTTTTTGGACTCAAGCGGAACCCCTCTTTTTGAACTCATCGCCGACGATACTCCCGCCCGTCATTGTTCCAAGGTCCGAGCATTCGATCTCGCGATCGGCGATTTCGCCGAACGCCTTGAAGGTGCTGTATCGGCTGAAGGAGGCGGGATATCAGGGTTTCCTGGTAGGCGGCGCGGTGCGCGACCTGCTGTTAGGTATGCGGCCCAAGGACTTCGATGTGGCGACCGACGCACTACCCGAGGACGTGCGGCGCCTGTTTCGCAATTGCCGCCTGATCGGGCGCCGGTTTCGCTTGGCGCATGTGTTCTTCGGCAACGAAATTATCGAGGTGGCGACCTTTCGTGCTGCCGCTGCGCCGGAACGGGAAGACGCCGAGGATTCGGATGCCGAAGGGAGATCCGAGGCGGGCGCGGAGAGGTCAAACGGTGATCCAGGCGCGGAAGAGCCTGCCGCTGAGTTCACGCCGTCCAGCGATTTCACGCCGCCCAGCGACTCTGAGCATCGTGCTTTCGATCCTCGCGGCCGCATCCTGCGCGACAACATCTACGGCACCATCGAAGAAGACGTCTGGCGGCGCGACTTCTCTGCGAATGGGCTGTATTACAACATCGAGGATTTCTCGATCTGGGATTTTGTCGACGGCGTCAGCGATGTCAAGGCGCGGCGCCTTAAGCTGATCGGCGATCCGGAGACGCGTTATCGCGAAGACCCGGTGCGCATGCTGCGCGCGGTGCGCTTCGCGGCCAAGCTCGACTTCAGCATCGAACCCCACACCGAACATCCGATCAAGCAACTCGCCTATCTGCTGGACGGCGTTCCGCCGGCGCGATTGTTCGACGAAGTATTGAAATTATTCTTGTCGGGATTCGGTGCAAGGTCATACCGGCTGCTGCAGCAATATCACCTGTTTGAACATCTGTTTCCACAATCCGCAGCGGCATTCGCGCTGCCGCCTTATGCGTATGCGGCGGAAATGCTCGAAATGGGGTTGGCTAACACCGATGCGCGGATCGCGGCCGACAAGCCGGTGACTCCCACATTTTTGTTTGCGGTGTTGCTGTGGAGCGCGGTGCTGCGCGAACTCAACGAGCGGCAGGCGGGTCCGACGCCGGATCTCGCACTGCTCCTGCAGGCGTGCGACAACGTGCTGCGCACGCAGCAGTCACGCGTGGCGATTCCGCGGCGCTTCGGCATTCCCATGCGCGAGTTGCTCATGCTGCAGCCGCGCTTCAACCGGCGCAGCGGCGTGAAGTCCTTGAGCCTGTTGCAGCACCCACGCTTTCGAGCCGCCTATGATTTTCTCTTGCTGCGTGCGCAGGCGGGCGTGGCGGATCCCGAGCTCGCCAAGTGGTGGACCGACATTCAAGTGCTGCCGCAAGATGAGCGCGTGGCGTTGGTGCAGGCGCGTCCGCAGGAGCCGTCGGCCAATGGATCGCCGGCACCCGGCCGCCGCCGCCGGCGGCGGCGCGGCGGAGCGGCTCGAAGTTAGCAATGAGCACGCTCTGGCGCCCGGCATACGTGGCGATCGGCAGCAATCTGGAATCTCCACGCGAGCGCGTGCTCGAAGCCATGGCACGCATCGCGGCCTTGGGTGTAGCGCGCTCACTGATGGGATCGCGCCTTTATCTGTCGCAGCCGATGGGACCTCAGGACCAACCGGATTTTGTCAATGCCGCGGTCGGGCTCCTGACCACCTTGACTCCCAGAGAATTGCTCGACCAGCTGCTCGACATCGAACGCCGCATGGGCCGCAACAGGCAAGCGCGCTGGGGTCCGCGAGTGATTGACTTGGATTTGCTCTGGATGGTCGATGCGGAGGTGGCAGAGCCCGGATTGACTGTGCCGCATCCCGGAGTGTCGATACGCAACTTCGTCCTGTATCCTCTGGCGGATATCGCTCCGACGATCAATATCCCAGGGATTGGCACGGTGCTCGATCTGAAGCGCAGCGTCGGCGGCGAGGGAATTTCAGTTCTGGAGTAAGAGTCCTTAATGGCAGTGGCAGTACCGCATCGTTTTATCGTTGTCGAGGGTCCGATAGGTGTCGGCAAGACCAGCCTGGCTCGCCGCCTGAGCCAATCGCTGGGCGGCCAGCTCGTCTTGGAGCAGGCCGATCAAAATCCATTCCTCGAGCGCTTCTACAAAAATCCGCGCGCCGCTGCGTTTCAGACACAACTGTTTTTCCTGTTTCAGCGTGCCCGTCAGCTCGAAGACGTTCGTCAAGAAGATCTTTTCGGGGCAGTGCGCGTGGCCGACTATCTTTTGGAAAAGGATCGGCTGTTTGCCCGGGTCACGCTCGACGATGCGGAATATGCGCTCTATGAACGCGTCTACGAGCGGGTAGTCGTCGATGCTCCCAAGCCGGACCTGGTCGTATACCTTCAGGCACCGGTGGACGTGCTGGTCGATCGCATCGGGAAGCGTGGTATTCGTTACGAGCAGCACATCGAGCGTGCTTATCTGGAGAAGCTAACGCAGGCCTATGCTCGGTTTTTTCACAGCTACGACGCGTCGCCTTTGCTGATTGTCAATTCGGCTGCCATCGATCCGGTGACCAGCGAGGCCGACTACGCGCAGCTGTTCGCCGAGATCAGCAAGGCGCGTCGCGGCAGGCATTTCTTCAACCCCGGTGGACGCTCGCTGTTGCCTGCGACTTGAGGATCATGCGCGCCGGTGCTGCGCTAAGGCCCAGCCGACGTGCTCGCGCACCAGGGCCGAGGGGTGCTGCGCACGGGCGCTGAGTGCCTCAACCACTGCCGCTGAAGTAGGCGCGTTGCCCAATGCCACAGCAATGTTGCGCAACCATCGTTCGTGGCCGATTCGCCGGATGGCGCTGCCGCTGGTTTTTTCCAAGAAGTCGGCTTCGGTCCAACCGAACAGTTCGACGAGCCGCGAATTGTCCAATCGGTGGCGCACTGCGAAGTCCTTCTCCACGCTGGCGTGCGCAAACTTGTTCCAAGGACAGACCAGCTGACAGTCGTCGCAGCCGTATACGCGATTGCCGATCGCCCGGCGAAATTCCTCCGGAATGATTCCGGTGAGCTCGATCGTCAGATAGGAAATACAGCGGCGCGCATCGAGCTGATACGGTGCGACGATGGCGCCCGTTGGGCAGGCGGGCATGCAGGCGCTGCACGAGCCGCAGTGCGCCGTGCTCGGCTCGTCGGCAGGCAGTTTGAGATCGAGGTAAATCTCGCCAAGAAAGAAATACGAGCCGGCGCGGCGATCGATCAAATTCGTGTGCTTGCCGATCCAACCCAAGCCGGCATTGCGCGCCAGGGCCTTTTCAAGCACCGGTGCGCTGTCGGTAAATACGCGATGACCGAAGGGGCCGAGCGCATTTTGAATGCGATCACACAGTTTCTGAAGACGCGAGCGCAGCAGCTTGTGGTAATCGCGCCCCAAGGCATAGCGGGAAACGTAGCCCACGTTGGCATCCTTGAGCGTCTGCGCCGGATCCGCGGCTGCCTGCGGCCAATAATCCAAGCGAACGCTGATGCAGCTCACCGTTCCGGGAATCAGTTCCGCAGGCCGAGTGCGCTTGCTCCCGTGGCGGGACATGTAGCCCATTTCGCCGTTAAATCCCAGGCGCAACCACTCGAGAAAATGTGCCTCATCTTGAGGCAGATCGATGCAGGCAATCCCCAAACCGGTAAACCCAAGATCCTCGGCCCAGCCTCGGATGGAGGCGGTGAGGGCGGCGGGGTCGGGAGCGGTGTGTTGTCCGGAGGTGCTCATTGCGTCCGTATAATAAACCGATGCCCTCCGGTCCCTTAAGGATTGACCTGCCAGACACCGGCGCCACGGAAGCGTTGGGCGCCGCCCTTGCGGTCACCTTTGCGGGTGCTGCTGCGGGAGCCGTCGTGCACTTGCGAGGCGAGTTGGGAAGCGGCAAGACCACCTGCGCCCGCAGCCTGCTGCATGCGCTTGGCGTTACCGCCACTGTGCGCAGTCCCACCTACACTTTGGTGGATACCTACAGCGTCGCCGGGCTGACCTGCGTGCACGTGGACCTGTATCGGCTACAAGCCTTGAGCGAAGTCGATGAGCTGGGGCTGCGCGATCTCTCAGGTCCCGGCTGCATCATGCTGATCGAATGGCCGGAGAAGGGCGGTCGCGCCGTGCCGCCCGCTGACCTGACGATACAGCTGAGCTATGCCGGTGAAGCGCGCGCCGCCGTGCTGGCCGGTGGCAGCGTGATGGGGGCAGCATGGCTATCGAAGCTAGGAATCGACACTAGCTTAAGAGCCTATGTCTCTAATTTAACTTGAAAAAGAACTTGCATCGGCGTTAACTTAACGCCCATGAACCGTCTGCTCATGCAGTGCGCCGCAAGTTTGTTGTCCGCCGTGCTGTTGCCGCAGCTCGCGCACGCCGTCGATGTTCGCGGTGTTCGGCTTTGGGCGGGGCCCGACAATACGCGAGTGGTGGTCGATCTTTCGGGCAGCGCGCGTCACAGCTTGCTGGTGCTTCACAATCCTGAGCGGGTGGTGCTGGATGTCTCAGGCGCGCGGCTCGGCAAGTCGGCTCATGCGGCGCCGGCCGCGGCTGGCGCCGTGAAGCGAGTGCGCATTTCCCACGCTCCCTCCGGCAATCTTCGCTTGGTGCTCGATGTTTCCCGGCCCATTCAAGCCAAGAGTTTTCTGACGACGCCTAATGCGCACTATGGCTATCGATTGGTGATCGACTTGGGAGGCGGCACGCCGCGCGCCGACAAGCCCATCAAGGTCAAGCACGCGCCTTCGGACGCGCGCGACCTCATCATCGCCGTCGATGCCGGGCACGGCGGCGAAGATCCCGGCGCCATCGGCAAGAACGGCACGCGTGAGAAAGACGTAGTGCTGGCGATTGCACGCGAGCTGGCTGCGAAGATCAATGCCGAAGCCGGTATGAAGGCGGTGCTGATTCGCGGCGGTGATTATTTTGTGCCGCTGGTCGATCGCATGCGCCGCGCCCGCGCGCAGCAAGCGGACCTTTTCGTGTCGATACATGCCGACTCGATTCGGGATCGCAGCATCGACGGCTCGTCGGTCTACATTTTGTCGCAGCGAGGGGCCACCAACGAAGCCTCGCGCTGGCTGGCTGAGCGCGAAAATGCCTCGGACCTGATCGGCGGGGTGTCGCTGGACGACAAGGACGATGTGCTGGCCTCGGTGCTCCTCGATCTGTCGCAATCGGCATCCATCAACGCCAGCCAAGTAGCCGCCGAACGCGTCTTGCAGGAACTCTCGCAGGCCGGCCAAATCCGCAAGCATGAAGTGCAGCGCGCGGGCTTCGTCGTGTTGAAATCCCCCGACATTCCCTCGATGCTGGTTGAGACGGCCTATATATCGAATCCGCAGGAAGAGCAGCGGTTGCGCTCTGCCGCCCATCAGGCGACGCTGGCAACGGCGATCCATCGCGGCGTGCACGATTATTTCTACGCCAATCCGCCGATGGGCACGCGCATCGCGCAACTCGCGAGCGGCGGCTCGGCGCGGCCTGTGCTCGCAACCTCGGTGGGTTCCGGCGGGTCGGGGGGCGAGTAATCCTTGAGCGGCGGCGGCATCGCGCGCCCTTAATTCTTCCGGCTTGTGCGAAAATGTGCGACTCGAGGTCGCCATTGCCAATTCAAATACTCTCCGATTCCCTCATCAGTCAGATCGCCGCCGGCGAGGTGATCGAGCGTCCCGCCTCCGTGGTGAAGGAGTTGGTGGAAAACGCGCTGGACGCCGGCGCCCACCGGATCGACGTGGAGCTCGAACACGGCGGCTGCGGGCTGGTGCGAGTCCGCGATGACGGCTGCGGCATCGACGTCGACGACATCGTGTTGGCCTTGGCTCGCCATGCCACCAGCAAGATCGCTTCGCTCGACGACCTAGAGCAGGTCGCGACCTTAGGCTTTCGCGGTGAGGCATTGCCTAGCATTGCTTCCGTGTCGCGCTTGTCGCTGGTGTCGCGATCGCCAAAGGAGTTCCATGCCTGGGTCATCGATGCACGCGACGGCGAGGTGGGGGCGCCGGTACCCGCAGCGCATGGCCTCGGCACCAGCGTCGAGGTGCGGGACTTGTTTTTCAACGTCCCAGCCCGCCGGAAATTCTTGCGCACCGAGAGCACCGAGCTGCAGCACATTGTTCGCATGCTCGAACGGCTGGCGCTGTCGCGCTTCGATGTTGCCTTTAAGCTGACCCACAACGGCAAGACTTCGTGGATGTTGCCGGCGGCGCAGAGCAGTGCCGAGCGGCTGGATCGTGTCGCCAAGATATGCGGCGAGGAATTTGCGTCGCATGTCATCGAACTCAAGCATGAGACTGAAAGTTTGCGCCTGTCAGGCTGGCTGGCTTTGCCGACTTTTTCGCGTAGCCAAGCAGACCTGCAGTTCACTTACCTGAACGGCCGCTTCGTCCGCGACAAGCTCCTGGTCGGCGCCGCACGGCTGGCCTATCGCGACGTGCTGTTCCATGGCCGCTTCTGCGCCTACGTGCTCTATTTGGGATTGGATCCCGCGCAAGTCGACGTCAACGCGCATCCGCAGAAGCTGGAAGTTCGCTTTCGTGACTCGCGGCGCATCCATGACTTTGTGTTTCGCACCTTGGAGAAGGTGCTGGCGGACACGCGCCCCTCAGCGGAATCGGCGGGCAGCGCACCGTCGGATTGGCTGACGGGAGCGTCGAATTTCGCCGCTGCGAATCCGTCGCAGGCGCGATTTGCGCTGCCGGAAGCACCGCAGCGACATGCCGCGGACGCCTACCGGTCTTATTTGAGTCCGATGAGCACTGAAGTGCGTGATGCCGGGCCGATGCAGGTCCCGGCTGACGGGGGCGCGCCGCGCGGCACCTCCGCGCCCTTGGGCTATGCGATCGCTCAGCTGCACGGCGTATATATCCTCTCGCAGTCCGAGGAAGGCATGGTGCTGGTGGACATGCACGCGGCGCACGAACGCATCATGTACGAAGGGATGAAGAAGCTGCTCGCCGGACATACCGCGCAACAGCAGCTGCTCATGCCGGAAATTTTGCACGTCACCCCGGCGCAGGCGGACGCGGCCGAGGGTCACCTTCAGGAATTCTCTGCGCTCGGATTCGGGGTCACGCGCTTGGGCCCGGATCAGCTGGCGTTGCGCGCCATCCCGACCTTGCTCGCTGGGCGGGATCCGGCCGGTATCGTTCGCGACGTGCTGTCGGACCTCCTGGAATCAGGTCATTCCAGGCGCGTTGAGGAGTCCATGAACCACCTGCTTGCCACCATGGCCTGCCACGCCGCCGTGCGCGCGCAACGGACCTTGAGCGTACCGGAAATGAATGCGCTGCTGCGCGAAATGGAGGGCACCGAGCGCGCCGACCAGTGCAACCACGGCCGCCCCACCTGGGTTCGCCTGTCGATGAGCGAGCTGGACCGCCTATTCTTGCGCGGACGGTGAATTAGGGTGTCGAAGCGCCGCTCTGCGGTGTTATTGATGGGTCCCACCGGTTCGGGCAAGTCGGACGCTGCGATTGAGCTTGCTGGGCGGTTGCCGCTCGAGATCGTCAGCGTCGATTCGGCACTGGTTTATCGGGGCATGGACATCGGCACGGCCAAGCCCTCATTGAGCGTCCGCTCCCGAATTCCGCACCACCTGATCGATATCCGCGATCCAAGTGCGGGATATTCGGTCGGCGAATACATTCTCGACGTGCAAAGGGCGATGCAGGACATCTGGTCGCGGGGACGCCAGCCGCTCCTGGTCGGGGGGACCATGATGTACTTTCATGCGCTCACCGACGGAATCGCCGATCTACCGGAGGCGGACTCGAGCGTGCGCGCCGCAATCGACGCCAAGGCGGCGCAGGTCGGGTGGGCAGCGGTTCACGAAGAACTGTCCCGGGTCGACCCGCAAGCCGCGGCGCGCATTCACATCAATGACCCGCAGCGCATTCAGCGGGCTCTCGAGGTCTATCGCATCACCGGTCAGACCATCACATCGCTGCAACAATCGCGGCTGTCGGTGTTTGCCGACGTAAATCTCATCGAATTTGCACTTGCCCCCCTTGAACGCGGAGAGTTACACACCAAGATCGAACTGCGATTTAGGGCAATGCTCGACGCTGGTTTCGTGGAAGAAGTCAGGAGCCTGTACGAAAGAGGCGATTTGAGCCCGGAACATCCTTCCATGCGCGCGGTCGGATATCGGCAACTGTGGCGATATTTGGCGGGACATAGCGCGTTGAATGAAGCCACAAATCAGGCCATTGCGGCGACGCGACAACTCGCGAAGCGGCAGATGACCTGGCTTCGTCGGCGCACGAATGCGCGATGGTTGGATTCCATGCGTCCGGACGTTGCACGCGCGATTTTTGATGCACTATCCGAGGGCGGATTTGCGTAGTGGTCTTACCTTCAACGGGGGCCGTTGCGCTGTGCTAGCATTAATCGGGTATGTGCCTCGTGCCGCATGGAAGTGATACGGCAGTACAAACGACACTAAAAACAAGGAGCTTTACTCATGGCCCGTGGCCAGTCTCTGCAGGATCCATTCTTAAATGCCCTGCGCAAAGAAAGGGTGCCCGTTTCGATTTACCTAGTGAATGGCATCAAACTACAAGGACAGATCGATTCATTCGACCAGTTCGTCGTTTTGTTGAGAAACAGCGTAAGTCAGATGGTTTACAAGCACGCTATCTCCACTGTCGTGCCCGCACGCAACGTGCGTCTGCCGACGGGAGAGGATGGCGAAGTGACGGAACCGGCTATCGTCGAATGAGTGGGTGGCGCTCTGCAATTATTTGAACGCCCGCAGGGCGGCGAGCGCGCCGTTTTGGTCGGCGTCGGCATCGGACATCCCGTCGATCCGAATGACATCGCCGAATTTGCGGCACTGGCGGCATCCGCCGGTACCATCTCGGTCGGCACGGTGCTGGCCTCCCGCGCGCGTCCGGATCCGAAATATTTCGTAGGTTCGGGCAAGGCGGAGGAAATTCACGCATTCGCCGAGGCGCAGCGCGCCGATTTGGTGCTCGTCGACCAAACCTTGAGTCCCAGCCAGGAGCGCAACCTGGAGAAATTGACCGGGCGTCGAGTATTGGATCGTAACGGTTTGATTTTGGACATTTTCGCGCAACGTGCCCGCAGCTTCGAGGGCAAGCTTCAAGTGGAACTGGCGCAGCTGTCGCATCTGGCGACCCGGCTCGTCAGAGGATGGACTCACCTTGAGCGGCAAAAAGGCGGCATCGGGCTGCGCGGTCCTGGCGAGACCCAGTTGGAAACCGATCGACGCTTGATCGCCAAACGCATTCGCACCTTGCGCTGCCGCCTGGAGAAGCTCGATCGGCAACGCGATACCGGCCGCCATGTCCGCCGTGAAGTGCCGGTGCCGACGGTCGCGTTGGTCGGCTATACCAACGCCGGCAAGTCAACTCTGTTCAACGCGCTGACCGGCGCGGAGAGCTTCGTTGCCGACCAGTTGTTTGCGACGCTCGATCCGACCGTGCGCCGCGTGAAATTGGCCGACGTCGGCGAGGTGGTATTGGCAGACACGGTGGGATTCGTGCGCGCACTACCGCACGAGCTGGTGGCTGCTTTTCGTTCGACGCTGCAAGAGGCACGCGACGCTGATTTGCTCTTGCACGTCGTCGATGCCAGTGACCCGCTGCGCGATGAGCGCATAGACCAGGTGCGCGAGGTATTGCGCGGCATCGGTGCCGGGGATATTCGCGAGCTGCTGGTGTTCAACAAGATTGATTTGAGCGGCGAGCGGGCGCGGCGCGTGGACGGTGCCGATGGCGTCGCCACACAGGTTTGGGTTTCGGCGGCCGGCGGCGAGGGCCTCGATGTGTTGCGCGCCGCCATGACGCGGGCTGTGCGCCCGAACCAAGTGCGCCGCACTTTTCATCTGCAGCTGCAGGCTGCCGCCCTCAGGTCGGAGTTGTATCAGCGCAATGCCGTGCGCAGCGAGCGGCAGTGCGAAGACGGCAGTTGGGATATGGAAGTTGAACTCGACATGACCGAGGTTGCCAAATTGACCGGCGCCAAAGGAGTGGTTCTCTTGGCGCCTGAGCGCGCGCTTGCACAGCGCGTCGCTTGAGTTTTCTAGGTAGGTAGCTGGTCGCCTGATAGAATACGCGGCTCCTTATCCATGATCCCGAATTTCGGCAACATCTAACTAGGCATAACTCATGGCTTGGAACGAACCTGGCGGGGAGAAGCGCAATCCCTGGAACCGACCTCAGCAATCGCAAAACGATCTCGATGATGTGCTGCGAAATTTCCAGCGCCGCTTAAGTGCGCTGTTCGGCCGCGGCGGCGGCGGCGGGGGCCTGAGCGGCGGCCAGCATTCGCCGGGCCTCGGCAAAGGGGTGAGCAGTATTTTGGTCTTGATCGCCGCGGTCTGGGTCGGCAGCGGCCTATACCGGGTGGATGCGCAGGAGCGCGCCGTCATCTTGCGCTTCGGCAAGTACATGCAAACCACGGGTCCCGGATATAACTGGCATCTTCCCTGGCCGATCGAGCAGAAGCGCATCGTCAACGTCTCGCAGCAGTTCAGCGTTACGGACGACGCGAGAATGCTGACCGCCGATACGAATCTGGTCGAAGTCAAATCGGCGGTTCAATACACCAAGCCGGATCCGCGTAAATATTTGTTCCAGGTCAACAATGTGGAAGAGACGCTGGTGCAAGTGAGCGAAAGCGCCATGCGCGAGGCGGTCGGCCAGGCCTCGCTCGACAAAGCGCTCGCGTTCGATCCGTCGATCACGGATCGCGCCAAGAAGCTGCTGCAAAAGACGCTCGACAACTACGACATGGGCGTCAATATCATCAGCGTCAAGCTGGGCGATGTGATCGTGCCGGATCCCGTGCAAGATGCGCAGCGCGACGCCATCAAGGCGGACAAGGACCGGCAGCGCTATCAGCAGGATGCGGAGACCTACCGCAACGACGTCGTGCCGCGCGCTCGCGGCCAGGCGTCCAAGAACTTGCTCGACGCCGAGGCGTACCGCCTGCAGGTGCTGGCTCTGGCGCAAGGCGAAACCTCGCGATTCGAACAGGTCTTGAGCCAGTACGAACATGCTCCCGCGGTGACGCGCGAACGCATGTACCTCGAGGCGATGGAGAACGTCTATAAGAACTCGCGCAAAGTCATCGTCGATACCAAAGGCAATAACAACATGATGTATCTGCCTTTGGAGAAGTTGATTTCCTCGGGACCACAGTCGATCTCAAACCCCAACGACACCATGACGGTGGCGCCTTCCTCGCGCCTTCCGGAGATCCAAGTGACGCCGGCGGAAGATCCCGCGCGGGCGCGTGGGGTGCGCTGATGCAAAACCGGATGCTTTATATCCTGCTTGCGGCGGTCGCGGTCATTCTGATCGTACGCGCCAGCGTCTTCACCGTGGATGAGGGTCAGCTCGCCATCAAATCCACCGGCGGCGAGATCGTTGATTGGAATTACCAGCCTGGGCTGCACTTTAAGATTCCGCTGGTGAATGAAGTGCGGCGCTACGATCGGCGAATATTGACGCAGATGTATCCGTCCGAGCACTTTCTGACGCGCGAGCAGGAACAGCTGAACGTGGATTTCTACGTCAAGTGGCGCATCCTGAACCTGCGCCGCTACTACGAATCCACCAGCGGCTCTGAGGAAGTCGCCAACGCCCGCTTGGGCGAGACCGTCAAGGACAGCATCAAAAGCGTGGTCACGCAGCGCACCTTGCAGCAAGTCATTACCGCGGAACGTGCGGAGTTCACCGATTCGATGATGAAGACGGCGCGCCCGCTGGCGGAGCAGCTCGGCGTCGAGCTGGTGGACGTGCGCATCACCAAGATCGACCTCCCGCAGCAGGTGCAGGATTCGGTGTTCGACCGCATGCGCGCGACGTTCAAGGCACAGGCCGCGAAGTTGCGCGCCGAGGGCATTGAAGCGTCCGACAAAATTCGCGCAGAGGCGAACAAGGCGCAAACCGAAATTTTGGCCGATGCGGCGCGCCAGGCTGCGCAGACCCGCGGCCAGGGCGATGCTTCCGCGAGCGAGGTTTATGCCAAGGCCTATTCGAAGAATCCGGAGTTCTACAGTTTCTATCGCAGCATGCAGTCATACCGCGAGGCCGTCGGCACTCAGGGCGACATGCTGGTGATCGCTCCCGACAATGCTTATTTCAAGTACTTCAACAAGCCGCAAGCGCAGCCGCCTCCGAAATAGCGTCAAGTCATAATGGACATCGGTTGGACTGAATTAGCGCGCTATTTGGCTGGAGCGTTCGCCTTGTACCTGGTGCTCGAGGGAATACTGCCGTTTTTGAATCCGGCGGCGGCGCAGCGCCTGATGTCCAAGCTGGCGAAGACCGAGCCCTCACAGCTGCGCTGGGGCGGATTGATCAGCATGGTGGCAGGGCTTGCATTGCTGTGGATGGCGCGCAATGGGTAAAAACCTGGTCGTGATCGGCCTGCAGTGGGGCGACGAAGGCAAGGGCAAAGTCGTCGATCTTCTGACCGATCAGGTGCAGGCGGTGGTGCGCTTCCAGGGCGGCCACAACGCCGGCCATACGCTGGTAATCGGCGGGAAGAAGACAGTCCTCTCGCTGATTCCTTCCGGCATCCTGCACGAGCATGTGCGCTGCCTGATTGGCAACGGCGTGGTGCTGTCGCTCGAGGCGTTTTTCAAAGAAGCGGAAATGTTGTTCGGGCAGGGCGTGCCCGTGTTCGACCGCCTGCGCGTCAGTCCCGCCTGTCCCCTGATTCTGCCCTCGCATGTGGCGCTCGACAAAGCACGCGAGAAGGCGCAAGGCGAAAATGCCATCGGCACGACTGGCCGCGGCATTGGGCCCGCATATGAAGACAAGGTGGCGCGCCGCGCGCTGCGTGTCGCGGACCTGTTTCATCGCGAACGCTTCGCCGCCAAGCTCGGCGAGATCCTCGATTATCACAACTTCGTCTTGCAACGCTATTTTCAAACCGCGCCGGTCGATTTCCAGCAGGTGCTCGAATCCAATCTGGCGCTGGGCGAGCGATTGAAGCCGCTCGTGGCGGATGTCACCGGCATTCTCGAGCAATTGAGCGTCGAGGGCTGCAATGTGCTGTTCGAGGGCGCGCAGGGAGCGATGCTGGACGTCGATTTGGGCACCTACCCGTACGTGACTTCTTCCACGACGACAGCCGGCGGCGCGGCCGCGGGAAGCGGCATTGGCCCAAGACGGCTGCACGAAGTCCTCGGGATCGTCAAAGCCTACGCAACACGCGTCGGCGCCGGACCCTTTCCGACGGAATTGCTCGACGACACCGGCGAGTACCTATCTCGTGTGGGGCATGAATTCGGCTCGGTGACCGGCCGGCGGCGGCGCTGCGGCTGGTTCGATGCCGTCGCGCTGCGCCGCTCGATCGTGCACAACAGTTGCTCGTTGTTGTGCGTCACCAAGCTCGACGTGCTGGACGGCCTGGACACGATCCGCGTTTGCGTGGGTTACAAGACCGACGCCGGCGTCGCCTCGACTCCGCCGTTGCTATCGGAAAATTTCGGCGCCTGCGAGGCGGTCTATGAGGATATGCCGGGCTGGAAAGAGAGCACGGTGGGGATGACGAGCTACGATGAGCTGCCGCTGCATGCGCGGAAATATTTGGAGCGGCTGCAAACGCTGGTCGGCGTGCCGATCACGATTATTTCAACGGGCCCCGATCGCGATCAAACCATCATCCGCAAAAATCCCTTCGCCTAATGCACGCCGCATCCGCCAGTTCGAATGAGCCCGTCCAAGCGACCTACGCGCCGGATCTTCAAGCCTTCGTCTTCGTTTTGTTTTTTGCTTTCGGCGGCATCACCAGCTTGAACGATGTGCTGATTCCGAAGCTGAAAGCGCTGTTTACGCTCACGTATGGCGAAGTGATGCTGGTTCAATCGGCATTTTTCGCGGCGTACTTTATTATTTCAATTCCGGCCGCCGCCTTGGTGCGGCGTATCGGGTATATGCGATCAGCCGTCACTGGGCTGTTGATCATGACGGCGGGCTGTGCGCTGTTCATCCCCGCCTCGTCGCAAGGCTTGTTTGGTTTGTTTCTGTTGGCGCTATTCGTCTTGGCCTCAGGCATCACCACGGTGCAGGTGGTGGCCAACCCGCTCATCTCCATGCTCGGAAAGCCGGCCACGGCGAGCAGTCGATTGACCTTCGCGCAGGCCTTCAATTCGCTCGGCACGACCATATTTCCTTATGTCGGATCGATCCTTATTTTGGGGACGCTGGCGAGCATCGATCCGAAGGCGTTGTCGGGCGCGGCTCTCGATAGTTTCAGGACCGCGGAGACGCGCGTCATCGTTCACACCTATGTAGGGCTCGCGGCGGCGCTGGCACTGATCGCGGCGGCCGTTTGGTGGCGCCGCAAGGCGCTGATCGAGCCTCGCGCTTCGCGCACGCCGATTCTTCGGGCTTTCAACCTGCTGACCCGTCCCCGATTTGCGTTCGGTACGCTGTGCATCTTTCTATATGTCGGCGGTGAAGTGGCCATCGGCTCGCTCATCGTCAACTACTTGATGCAATCGAGCACGCTGGGGCTTGGCGCCGAAGCAGCCGGCAAGCACATCCAGTTCTACTGGGGCGGCGCCATGGTGGGGCGATTCATCGGCGCCTATGTGCTCAGGCTTTTTTCGCCGGGCAAGGTGCTGGCATGCGTCGCAGGCACCGTGATTGCACTGCTGACGATTTCCGCGAACACAGTGGGTCCGCTGTCTGCGTGGTCTTTGCTGGCCATCGGCTTGTTCAATTCCATCATGTTTCCTACGATTTTTACGCTCGCCAATGAAGGTTTGGGAGAGCGGGCTGCCGAGGGATCCGGGGTGATTTGCATGGCGATCGTCGGGGGCGCCATTGTCCCGTTGGTGACGGGCAATGCGGCGGACCTCTGGGGCCTGAAACCCGCGCTCGTCGTGCCGGCAGCGTGTTATTGCGGCATTCTCCTGTTTGGATGGTTTGCCCGGCGGCCATTGCGGGGCGCAGCTTAACGCCAGTTCCGGTGCGGTCGCCAAGTCACGACATGGCGATAAATCCTTCCGTGAGTACACTAAAGCCTACTGATCGCAGGAGGCCATCGTGGCAAACATTCCCTTGGAAGGCAGCGAACGAGTTGCCATGCCGGGCGCTAAAGTTCTGGCGCCCGCCGATCCCAATGAGCGGCTGGAAGTGACTGTGTTGGTACGCCGCCGGGCTACGGAAGATTTTCACGGCCGCGTCGCGGCGCTGGCCTCCGGAAAATCGGCCGCGCCGCCCTTGAGCCGCGAGCAATTCGCCGCGCGGTATGGCGCGGATCCCAACGATGTGGCCGCAGTGCGCGCCTTTGCGGCTGCGCACGGATTGGCGGTCGTGCAAGAACACGCGGGACGGCGCACGGTGATTTTGTCGGGGACGGTGGCGCAGTTCAACTCGGCGTTCAACGTTCAATTGCATCAAATGCGCCACGGCAGCTGCAGTTATCGCGGCCGTAGCGGCCGCATCGAATTGCCGAATTCTCTCGGCGGCATAGTCGAAGCGGTGTTGGGCCTGGATAGCCGCCCGCAGGCGGCAGCGCATTTTCGAGTGCGGCCGGCGGCGAGCACTGCTGCATCCTTCACGCCGATTCAGGTTGCATCGCTGTATGGATTTCCGGCGAGCACCGGGGCCGGCCAATGCGTTGCCATCATCGAATTGGGCGGGGGTTTTAGGCCAGCGGATCTTGACGCTTATTTCAAGGGCTTGGGCCTGAACTCGCCGACCGTCACCGCGGTATCGGTCGATCATGCGCAGAACACCCCCACCGGCGATGCGAACGGGCCGGACGGCGAGGTGATGCTGGACGTCGAGGTGGTCGGCGCGATCGTGCCGCAAGCCAGGATCGCGGTCTACTTTGCGCCCAATACGGATGCGGGATTTCTCGATGCGATCACCACCGCGGTTCACGATGCCACCAACAAGCCCTCAGTGATTTCCATCAGTTGGGGCGGCCCGGAATCGAGCTGGACCACGCAAGCTATGACGGCAATGGATGACGCATTCCAGGCGGCCGCGACCATGGGTGTCACGGTCTGCGTGGCATCGGGCGATAACGGCTCCGGAGACGGCGTCGACGATGGCAGCGATCACGTGGATTTTCCCGCATCGAGTCCCTTCGCACTTGGTTGCGGCGGAACCAGCCTCAAGGCTACTTCGAGTGCCATCAGCGGCGAAGTGGTCTGGAATGATGGCGCGAGCGGCGGCGCGAGCGGCGGCGGCATCAGCGGGTTCTTTCCGGCACCGTCGTGGCAGTCAAGCGTCAGCGCCGTGACGTCTGCGGGGAAAAAAACCGCGCTGACGCAGCGGGGCGTTCCCGACGTCGCCGGCAACGCCGATCCGGAAACCGGCTACGATGTGCAAGTCGACGGTTCGGCCTTTGTGATCGGCGGCACCAGCGCGGTGGCCCCCTTGTGGGCGGCGTTGATCGCCCGTCTTAATCAGCTTTCGGGCAAGAGCGCTGGTCTGATGAATCCCCAGCTCTACCAAGCACCCCAAGCATTTCGCGACATCACTTCCGGCAACAACGGCGACTTCGCCGCGGTCGCGGGCTGGGACGCCTGCACCGGCATGGGCAGCCCGAACGCTGCCGCGCTGCGCACCGTCATCTGAAATGGAATGATCCGCCGGTGCCGAATAGTCCGAGCAGGCCGATGAAGATCAGATACAGCGCAACGATATAGTTGAGCAACTTCGGCATGACGAGAATGAGAATGCCGGCGATCAGCGCAACCACCGGCGCGAGACTCAAATTAATGTGCATGGCGGACTCCGGGCCGGGAGCTCGCCCGGCAATTATTGAAATAATTTCAATGCGTTCTGCAGCGTATTCCAAGCGCCCCACAATAGCGGAATTCCCACCACGAGCCACATGATTCCGAGTCGAGTTTTCATGACTGCTTACTCCCAGCCGGCGCCGCATCGGACACGGCGCCTTGATGATGGAATTTTGGATTGACCGCGCGCATCGCGATATTGCAGATGAGGCCAACGAGCAACAGCGCGCACATGATGTACATGGTGATGGAATAGGCCTGTGCCTTCGGCACGCCATGATCGATCTGGTAGGCGCGTATGTAATTGACCAGCACCGGACCGAAGACACCCGCAGCCGACCACGCAGTCAGCAGGGCGCCATGAATCGCCCCCACTTGGAAGGTGCCGAAGATATCGCGCAAATAAGCCGGAATCGTCGAGAAGCCTCCGCCGTACATGGAGATGATGATGCAAAACGCGCCGACGAACAGGGCAGTCGAGCCGATGTGGCCAAAGTAAGGCACGAGTGAGTACATCAGGATGCCCAGCACGAAATACACCATGTAGGTGTTGCGGCGGCCGATGAAGTCGGACGTGCTGGCCCAGAAAAATCTGCCGAGCATGTTGAACAAGCTCATCAGTCCGACGAAGCTCGCCGCCGTAATCGCCGTGACGCGGCCCGGGAACATTTCCTGAATCATCGGCGAAGCCTGGCCCAACACGCCGATGCCGGCGGTGACGTTCATGCAAAGCACCATCCATAGCAGCCAGAATTGCGGGGTGCGCCATGCCACCGCGGCGGACACATTCGCTGTGGTGACCAAGGCCTTGGGGTGCTCGGAAGGCACCCAACCGCTCGGGCGCCAGCCCGGCGCCGGGACGCGCACCGTGACGACGCCGATCATCATGAACATGAAATAAATGACGCCCATCGTGACGAAGGTTTCGAGCACACCCTTGGAGGTGGCGGTGGCGAAATGTTTCATGAGCAGCACCGACAGCGGCGCCGCAATCAGGGCGCCGCCGCCGAATCCCATGATGGCCATGCCCGTGGCCATGCCGGGACGGTCCGGAAACCACTTGATCAGCGTCGAAACCGGCGAGATATAAGCGATGCCGAGTCCGCAGCCGCCCAACACGCCATAGCCCAGGTACAGCAGCCACAGTGCGTGCAGCTGGATGCCGACTGCCGATACCAGGAATCCTCCGCCGAAGCACAACGCCGAGACAAACATCGATTTGCGCGGGCCGACGCGCTCCACCCACCGCCCGAAAACCGCCGAAGACAGGCCCAGAAACACAATGGCAATCGAGAAAATCCAGCCCACGTCCTTCAAGTTCCAATCGCCGGGCGCGGACTCAGTCAGCCCTATGAGCCGGGTCAGCGGAAGATTGAAGGTCGAAAAGGCGTAAGCCTGTCCAATGCACAGATGCACCGCCAAGGCAGCGGGGGGCACCAAAAATCGGTTAAAGCCGGGACCGGCGATGGTGTTTTCGCGAGAAAGAAACGAGGATGACATAAGGGCCCTTTCCTTCTTTATGGTTGTTGCGGGGGCGAGATATATGTGCTCTCGCTCTCAATATGCTCCATTTCTAGCGATCTTGTCACCCTTCCTGTTCGCGGGACGGCGAAGCTGCTGCGAAATGGATCACACTCGACCGGGGCGCGGCCTGTCACATCCTACCGCCGCGCCGCAGATGTTGAAAACCGTGACATTAGGTAAGGAACCAATAAGGGGAAACCCGTAATTTCCCTGCAATCATGTGCAATTCCACGTGTGCGGGCCGGCGTGCTTCCCATTTGGGAATAGCGGCTATTTTTGCCATGCTGCTGCTGTCCTGGGTGCTTGCCGCCCAGCCGGCGGCGGCTGCCTGCCTGCCCAATGCGGATCCCGCGATTCGCGCATTGCAAATACTGGTGGACCAAGACGCCAATGCTGCCCTAAAGAAAGTAGCCGTGCTCCTGAAGGTTGAACTTGCCGCAACCATCCCGAACGCGCAACGGCTCGCCTCCCTCTACAGCGTGCAAGCCCAGGCCTATAGCATCCTCGAGCTGGAATCAAAGGCCCGCGACGCCGTGTTCAAGGGCTTGAAATTTGCCCCCGACAACACCGACCCGGTGCGCATCATGCTGCTCTCGCTCTACGCGGAGAATGTGTATGACCAGGCTGGCATCGCCGCGGCCGTTAAGGTGACCGAGGAGGCGCAGGCCGTCCAAAAGCGCGGCTCGCTGGAAGACATATGCCTGCTCATAGGACGCGGCCTGCTGCAGTACCGGGAGGACCGCGAGGACCTGGCAATCGGCAGCCTCACCCAGGCCTACCGTTCGAGCACGACGCCGGCCTACGCAGAGCCTCACGTGCTCGCGGCGGGAGTGCTCGCCACCGTGCTGCGCGGTATGGGCGATTACTCGCAGGCGCTGGCATTGAACCAGGAAGCGATCGACTGGGACACGGCGCAGCACGCGCCGCTCGCGTTGTCCGTCGACCGGTTCTTGCGTGGCCGCATCCTGATCTTGATGCAAAAATATGCACAGGCCATCGAAGAATTCGACGATGCTCGCAAGCTAAGTGCGATGCTCAACGATACGCAGGGCGTCGCCTTCGCCGATGTTCGGGTCTGCGAATCACGCATCGAATTGGGTCAGCTCATCAAAGCGCGCGCGGCCTGTGAGAACGCGCTGTTTACCTTCATCGCTTCAAGATTTTCGGACGAGGTGAAGGAGACCGAGGCGCTGCTCGCCCGCATCGACTTGGCGGAAGGCCATCCTGAAAAGGCGCTCGCCACCTTGAACGAAGTGCTCGACCATAGCGGCACCGACGTATTGCCGTATCGGGTTGCCTCCCTGTACCAGTGGCGCGCGCGCACCAACGCCGCGCTGCATAACTATCGGGACGCCTACAATGACCTCGCCGAGTACACGCGACGCTACGTAGCGACCAACGATGCCGACCGAACCAAGCAGGCCGTCGCGCTGCGCGCTCGATTCGAGACCGACCGCGAGATTGAGCGCAATGCGCTCTTGAAACGCGAATTGGACATCTCTCACGAGCAGTCTCAACGCCAGGCGCAGCAATTGCGCTGGAACGCGATCGCAGCCGTTTCCGCGATATTGGTGATCGCGCTGCTTATATACTTCTTGGTCACGAACCTGCGCTTCCGCAAGCAGCTGGTGCGCCTGGCGAGCCTCGACGGGCTGACCGGATTGCCGAACCGGCGCCGCACGGCGGAACTGGCCACCGAAGCGCTTGCGGAGGCGACCGCAGCGGAGAAGCCGCTGACGATCGCGATCATCGACATGGACCACTTCAAATTCATCAACGATCGCTGCGGTCACGCCACCGGCGACTATGTTCTGAAGGAATTCGCGCGCTTAGGGCGCGAGTCGGTGCGCGCATGCGACGTGCTCGGGCGCTGGGGTGGCGAAGAGTTTCTGCTGATCATGCCGGACGCAACGTCCGACGTGGCGATGGCGACGCTCGAGCGCCTGCGTACGCTGGTCTTCGGCATCAATTTGCCGCCCTCGGGCTCCGGCCTACGCGTGAGCTTGAGCGCGGGTCTATCGATGCGCGAAAAGCAAGTACGCTCTCTCGATGAACTCATCGCGCGCGCAGATGCGGCGCTGTATTTGGCGAAGAACGAAGGACGGGATCTCGTGCGCATGGCCGATGAGAAGTTCCTCACCACTTCTGGGATTCGCCGCGCCACTCGGCAATAGGCGGCGGCGAGCGGAGCGCGATTAGGAGGGCCTCGCGTCCGGCGCGATGATTTCTGATCCCCTTAGGTAATTCGCAAGCTGATCGTACATATCAGCGATCCGTAACAGCTGCCCTTTCACCTCTTCCGTCTTGGCAGCTGAGGCGAGAGCCCGCAGGGCAACCCCTTCGCTCATGTAAAATTGCCAAACGGCCTCGGGGCGATTTTCGTTGGCTTGCATCACCCGTGCACTTTGTAATTGTCTTACAAGCTTGGCGGGAGCGGCCAACGCCCCAACTCTAAGTCAGACAGCGCTGACACGGCACCGGGAAATTCGGATGGTGCCCAGGAGAGGACTCGAACCTCCACGAATTGCTCCACTGGTACCTGAAACCAGCGCGTCTACCAGTTCCGCCACCTGGGCAAGATGGGTCCGCCTCACGCGAGGCGCAGGAATGTACGCACTGG
>DASXOY010000006.1:0-241278 GCA_036493935.1 Steroidobacteraceae bacterium
TATAAGACCTGAAATAAAAAAGGCCCTCTCATTTCTGAAAGGGCCCTTGTAGTTATCGAACCATCCGGGATTCTTGCGATCCCTTGTTGGATCCTGTTACTTCAATCGATACTGCACTTCGATGCCATAGGTACGCGGCGGCGTGAGACCTAAGGTTTGATCGCAATAGTACGGCACTGGCTGGCCGGCGGAATTCGGATTGAAGCCGCAAGCCTTCGTCCCGGGCGCGGGAGTCAACACTGCATCTGCCCCGACCCCGTCATACCCAACTCTATTTTGCAGGTTCTTGATGTATCCGAAGATCGTGAAGCGATCAGCACTGTCGTTCCAGGATAGGCGCATGTCGACTTGCGAGTACTCGGGTGCCGTGAAGTATTGCTCGGCGAAGATGCTGTCGTGCGTTTTGTCCTTCCAAACATAGCTGACCGAGTAATTCAACGAACCGGGCGTGAAATGCCAGGTGTAGTTGGCATTCGCTGCGATCTTGCTGCGCGGAGACTCCGGCACCGTGTCGCCGTTGGTATTCTCGAATACGCCGCTCACAGTATTGGCGTAGCAGGAATTAGGCGTGTTGGGCGGCGGAGTCGCACAGGAACCTGACTGGCCCTTGATCACCGCGCTCAGGTAGGAATAATCGAAAAGAATCTGCATATTCGCCCAAGGCTGCCAGATGGTCTCGAGCTCCGCGCCGTACGACTGCACCTTCGGAATGTTGACGATGGACGAAATGTTCGGGCCGCCGATAAAATCGGGCGGTAAGGTCAACGGAATCTGCTTGTCCTTGTAATTGTAGTAGAACACGGCGCCGTTGATTTGGAAGCTTCTGTTGAATACTTCCTTTCCGCCGAACTCGATCGCGTCGAGATGCTCCGGCTGCGACTCGGGATTCACTGAGATCGTGCTGGCATTGAAGCCGCCGGACTTATAGCCGCGGCTGTACTTCAAATACAGCAGCGAATTGGGGTCAGGTGTCCACTCGAGCCCCAAGGTGCCGGTCGGTGAATGCCAGTCGGCGCCCAGGTCTCGCTTCCAATTGCCGTTCGCCAGCAAGTAAGGGCGGCCCCTCACGCCGGGATAGCTGCATCCGGCCGCGGTAAAGCAATTGGCGATCGCCGGGTTGGAGGAGGTGATGTCGTTGACCGGCGTCGCGACGCCCAGGAGCGACGGACCGGTGACAATCTGATTCGGCGGTGTGCCCGGTGCGCTGTTGACCGCGGGCAGCGCCAGGCAGGCAGGCAAGCCGAAGCACAGCTCGCGGAATTGCTCGCTGCCTTTGAGAATGTCGTAGGTATAGCGCAAGCCCGTGGTGAGTTTCCAGGTCGGCGTGAAATTCCAGTCGGTCTGCGCGAATGCAGCGTAGGAATTATTGTGCATGAACTGTTCTTGGAAATAGATCGCCCGATCCGGGTTCGGCGCGGCGAGTCCCGTTACGGTCGTGTTGAACGGCGTCGCCAGCTGCGGCTGGTTCGGTTCGTACAGATTTCCAGGCGTCTGATAGTTGCGTTCATTGTATTGGAACATGCCGAAGATCCATTGCAACGGCGAATCACTATGGGAAGTGATGTTGATTTCGTTGCTCATGTACTTCTTGGTCTCAACGTAGTGCGAAAAGACCTGCGGGAAGACCGTCAGCGGCGGGCACTGGAATCCTCCGCAGACCGCCTCCGTGGGCCTGGTCGGAAGCACTGGGTACACATAAGACTCGATGCCGGTGGCGTCGTAGTCGTTGTACAAGCTGTAGTAATAGGTCGTGTAAGCGCCCAGGTACTTGAGGTCGGCGGCCCACGGTGTATGCCAGGTCAGCTGCGGCGTGACCTGATAGGTTCTGCTCAGCTTGGCCGTATTGCCGTTATCGTTGCAGTACGTGTAAATATTGGTGTTGGCTGGGTTCTGCGCGCACGCCGGATTGTTGGGCAAGTATCCGCTCGGCAGCAGCGGGCTCGGGCCAAATACCGTGCCGGCAGCTCCGAAGGCGGCACCGGGAGAAAGCGCCGACGCGGGATAGGCCGAATAATCATACGAACCGGTAAAATTTGTCGGCACCCGATACGCGTCGGTGTAGCCCAGTTGATCGAACTTCAACCAAAATTGGACATCAGGCGTGACGTCCCATTCAAATTGCCCTTCCCAGTAGAAGAAATTGCCGCTGCTTAAGTTGCTGCCTTCGGATGTTCCGTTCAGGACGTTGCGGAAGTAGCCGTCGCCCTGATAGTTGCGGTAGCCGCCGAATTTGAACCGCATCGTATCGTTGATCGGGCCGGACACCATGCCCTCGAAATCGCGGGTCTGGTAATTGCCGACCTTGACCCGCACTTCGGCCGTCCACTCCGCCGTGGGACGCTTCGAAATCGAATTGATTGTGCCGGCGATGGCGTTGCGGCCGTACAATGTGCCTTGCGGTCCGCGCAGAACTTCGATTCGATCTTCGAACATCGCGTCGCCCGATGCGGCCACCACGCTCGAGTTGTAGACGCCGTCGGCGTAAGTCGCGACGCCGGGATTGGTCGAAAGGTTGTTGGTCTCTCGGCCGACACCGCGAATAAAAGCACGGTCCAGCGAGGTGGAGTACGCCAGGCCGGGCGTGAAATTCGTCATGTCTTGGATCGTTTCGATGCCGATCAGGTCGCGCGTTTTGGCGGTGTAGGCGGAAATGGCGACGGGCACCGTCTCCAGGCTCTCGTTGCGCTTTTCCGCCGTAACGACGATTTCCGCAATGGCGTTATCGTCGCTGGGAGCCGCCGCTGCCGCGGCGGGTGCTGGTGCTGGTGCGGGTTCCGCGAAAGCTGCTAGTGAGAATGCCACGGACACTGCGCTCGAAAGCAACAGTGCCACTGTTCTTGTCGTCATTTTTACTCCCCCTGCAACGGTTAGTAGACCGTTATTCCATTTAGAAACCAATCCCGTGCATTCGTGAATTCCGCATTTTCGCGGTCACGTGGCCTTAAGCGTGTAACCCCAGCGCCGTAGCCTTTTAAGATGCTAATCCCCGCCTCGTTTCGGTGCGCCAATTTTTTTAAAGCCGCATCGCCGCACGCATTATTCGACTAGTTGATATCGTAATGTCAATAGCGATGGATCAAATGCTTTGCTCGCGTAGCGGAAATGCCACGCGCGCATGTAGCGGTGTTTTCCATATGTCAGCTCGACGCCGTGAGCGCACTGAAACTCCCGCCCGTTGCGGCCTCTTGACGGCTCCCCTGGAGTTGATATATCACCCTATACCGAGCGTGCGCCAGCAGCAAAAGCTAATTTACCGCGCTGACGCGCCACACAGCATCGCCCACATCGTCCGCGACGAGAAGCGCGCCGCGCTTATCGATCGCAACGCCCACCGGCCTGCCCAACGCGTCGTCCTTGACGCTCAAGAATCCGGTGAGTACATCGATGGGCGCGCCCGAGGGCTTGCCATTCGCAAACGGAACGAAGATGACCTTGTAGCCGCTGCGCTCCTTGCGATTCCACGATCCGTGCTGTCCCACAAACATGCCTTCGCCAAATGGCGGCGGCAATTTCGAGCCGCCGGACCAGCACAACCCCAGTGAGGCGGTATGCGCTCCCAGCGCATAGTCAGGCATGAGCGCCTTGGCAACCAGATCGGCATTTTGCGGTTTCACGCGCACGTCGACGTGCTGACCGTAATAGCTGAATGGCCAGCCGTAGAAGCCGCCGTTACGCAACCCGGTCATATAGTCCGGTGGCACGTGATCGCCCAGCTCGTCGCGCTCGTTCACCGACACCCAGAGAATTCCGCTCTGCGGTTCCCACGCCAGACCGACAGGGTTTCGCAGGCCCGAGGCATAGATGCGATGCGCGCCGTTGTCCGGATTGATTTCCCATACCGCCGCGCGCTCAGCCTCGGCCGCCAATCCATTCTCGGCGGCATTGCTGTTGGCGCCGACACCCACGTAGAGTTTTTTTCCGTCGGGGCTCGCAATGAGACTTTTAGTCCAATGGTGATTGATGGTGCCGCCGGGCAACGCGGCGACCAGCATGGACTGCGCACGTATTTCCGTATCGCCGGTCTTGTACGGAAAGCGCAGCAGCGCATCGCTGTCGGCCACATACATGTTGCCGCCGATGAGCGCCATCCCGATGGGCGAATTCAATCCCTGCAAAAATATATGGCGCTCGACCCTTCCGCCATCGCCCGGCGTCTCGCGCAACAAGGTAATCTGGTTGGCGCTTGATTTCGCGCCTGAACCGGCGCGTTTCATGACGTACTCCGCGACCTTGCCGGTAACGCCCTTGCTGTCGTCCGGCCTTGCAGGCGCGTCGGACTCTGCCACCAACACATCGCCGTTCGGCAAGACGTACAGCCAGCGCGGGTGCTGTAGCCCGCGCGCCAGTGCCGTGACGATGGTCCCCGGCGCGCCCTTTGGAGTGCCGTAGGCACCCCACCCTTTTGCCGTGGCGATATGAATCGACGGCAACCATTTGTCTTCGGGAGCGGGCAGCTCAGGGTTGGGACCGAACTCCGTTGGCGAGCTTTGCTGCGCGCGCGCACCGCCCGCGCAAAGCAGTGAGAGGGCGACGAGCGAGGCGATGGCTTTCAAAATTTCTCCCGGCCGAGGCGTTTATTCGACCAACAGATGGAGGTTCGCCGGCCGTCCGATCAATGTGCCTTGGCTACGCCTTGCAATTTCTGGCTGACTTGCTCAGCCGCAGCCATGGTGCGCAACAGGTTCTCTCCCGCCAGCTTGGCGATATCGGCGTCGCTCCAGCCTCGGCGCATCAGCTCTTGAAGGAGGGCCGGATAACGATCAACCCCCTCGAGGCCGACCGGTGCGTCGGGGATGCCGTCGAAGTCGGACCCTAACCCGACATGATCCGCACCCGCAACCTGCCGAATGTGTTCGATGTGATCGGCGACTTGGGCGAGCGTGGTGACGGGCCGCGGATGCTGCGCATCCCAATCGGCGAGCGCCGCCTTTGCACGCTCGGGTTGTCCGATATAAAGACCGCCGAACGGCGGGCTGTTGTAGCGCGCATGCTCCGCGGCGCGATCGGCGTCCCAATGATTGCGGGTGGTCGAAACGTACGGAGGCGCGAAATTGACCATGACGACGCCGCCATTGGCGGCCACGGCGCGCAGAACCTCATCGGATACATTGCGCGGATGATCATCGAGGGCGCGAGCCGAGGAGTGGGAAAAAATAACGGGCGCTTGGCTCGCGGCAAGCGCCGCCTTCATGGTATCCGCCGACACGTGGCTCAAGTCCACCAACATCCCCAATCGATTCATCTCCTTGACGATCTCGACGCCAAAGGGCGTCAAGCCATGGTGTACGGGGGTGTCGGTCGCTGAATCGGCCCAGGCCGTATTGGTCGCGTGCGTCAAGGTCATGTAGCGCGCGCCGGCATCGTACATCTGCCGCAGCACGGCCAGCGAGCCGTTGATTTGATGACCGCCTTCTATTCCGATCAGCGATGCAATCTTGTGGCTTTTGTGAATGCGGCGAATATCCGCGGCCGTGTATGCCATCGCAAAATCCGACGGATATTGGGCGGCCATGCGTTTCACCAAATCCATCTGCTCCAAAGTTGTTTGGACTGCCTCGAAACCCTGCGTCGTGACGGGGACCCACACCGACCAGAATTGCGCGCCGACCAATCCTGCGCGTAATCGCGGAATATCCGTCATCAGCGCCGCCTCGCCGGGCTGCACCGGCAGATGACTGGTATCGGCCGCAAGGTTGATGGCTGCAACGTCGCTCTTGTAGCGCTCGCGGATTTCCCAGGGCAAATCGTTGTGCCCGTCGATCAGCGGCGTCTGCATCAACACGTGCTCGACGCGATGCTGATAATCCTCAGCAGCCCAACTGGCAAGGGGAACGCACAGCAACAGAAAGAAAACTCGCAACATGATCATAGTTATTACTCTTCGAAGGTTATTTCAATCGGCTCGGTTCCCGCGATCGTTCCGCGCACCCTTTGACCGCGCTGAATGGGACCGACCCCCGCGGGTGTTCCGGTGAATATCAAGTCCCCAGGTGCCAGCTCAACATAGCTTGACAGGGCCGCGATGATTTCGCTGACGTTCCAAAGCATCTCGCGAAGATCGCCTCGCTGGCGCACCTCGCCATCGACGGTGAGAGAAATGGGACCGGCTGCCGGCGGAAGCCCAAGAGTCAGAGGACCGATCGGCGCTGAACGATCAAAGCCCTTCGCCATGTCCCATGGCCGGCCGGCCCTCTTGGCCTCCGCCTGCAGATCGCGCCTCGTAAGATCGATCCCCACGGCATGGCCGAAAATGAGCGAACCGGCCTCGGCCTCGGCTATGTTTGAGCCCCGCCCGTGCAGGGCCACGACCAACTCAACTTCGTGATGAAGATGCGCCGTGCGCGGAGGAAAGGGCAAGCAGCTGCCGCTGCCAACGACCGCATCGGCGGGCTTGGTGAAGAAGAACGGCAAATCCCTTTCAGGGTCGTTGCCCATCTCGCGCACATGATCGGCGTAGTTGCGCCCGACGCAATAAATTCGGCGCACCGGGAATCGCTGCTGCGACCCAGCGATGGCAATCGTAGGTGGCTGCAGCTGCGGGACCGTCGGCATGAGGATGCATTATGCCGATCCAGAGGCCGATTGCTGGCCAATCGCCGCCGTGTGTCGATTGCAGGTGAAGTCAATTAGCACTAATATGCCGTATCCACTTGAGTTACAACCTCTTCCCGTTCGCTGTGGAATCGCCTGGGTTTTACGAGTTAGACAAGTTAGGCACTATTTGTCTATACTGACCGAGTGAACATAACGCCCTCCTTCACCGATAAGCCTGAATCCCGCCTAGCCGCCTTGCTCGATGCCGCCGTCGGGGTGTTTGCACGTTTCGGCTACCGCAAGACTTCCATGGACGATGTCGCTCGGGCAGCCGGCGTCTCCCGCCAAGGCTTGTACCTGTCCTTTGCGAATAAAGAGGAATTGTTTCGCCGCGCCTTGGATCATTCCTTGAGCCAACAACTGCGCGCCGCCATCACTTCCCTGTCACGCAACGACGCTAGCTTGGAAACGCGCCTGATTGACGCCTGCAACGACTGGGCCGGTCGATTCGTCGGAGCCCTGGGAGCCGATGCCGCGGACCTGATGTGCGCGAGCACGGCGCTCGCGGGAACGATGCTGGCGGAATACGAATGGCAATTTGAGGAGGCTCTGGCAAGTGCGCTCGCAGGATCCCCCATGGCGTCCCGGTGCGCCGCTGCGGGTTTGGAGATTGCTGATTTGGCGCGTGCCCTGCACGCGACTGCGCGTGGCCTCAAGCAGCGCTGCAAGACCTGCGAAGAATTTGTGAGGGGTATGACGGCTGCGGTCCGTATGACCTGCATGCCTTTGAATCAACAGCGTGCGCCCAAGGGGGCCAAGACATGAATAAGTCCGATTTCGGGCGTCGATCCACGGCGGATCAGGTCCTCGCAGGCATCGACCTGACGGGCAAGCGGCTTCTGGTCACCGGCTGCAATTCCGGTCTCGGTTTGGAGACCATGAATGCCTTCGCGGCCAACGGTGCAACCGTGATCGGCCTCGCGAGAACACTCGACGCTGCAACACGCACCTGCGTGGCCGCAAGCCCCCGATGCATTCCGGTTGCTTGCGATCTCGCAAATTTCGATTCCATTGCCGCCGCCGTTGCAGCGGTGCGCGGTCTCGAGCTGCCGCTGGATGCCATAGTCGCCAATGCCGGCGTCGCGAATTTGGCCTCTCTGGATACGCGCTATGGCGTGGAAATGCAGTTTCTCACCAATCACATCGGACACTTCCAGCTGATCAACGGTCTCGTTGATCTGGTGCGCGATGGCACCGGGCGCATTGTGATGGTCGGCAGCCGCACGAGCATTGACGGGGTGCGCAAGGAAGGCATCATGTTCGACAACCTCGATGGCAGACGCTTTTATGAGCCGGCCGCTTTCTACGCGCAGTCCAAGCTGGCGAACGCGCTGTATGCCAAGGAACTTTCACGCCGCCTGATTCGCCGCGGAATCGCGGCCAACTCGGCGGATCCGGGCGCGGCGCGCACCAAGTTAAATCAGCACTTCGCAGCTCGGCTGTTCGCGAAAACCGCCGCTCAGGCGGCAGCCACGCAGGTGCTGCTGGCCGCGAGTCCGCTCGCGGCAAGGGTCACGGGCGAGCACTGGCGCAATTGCAAAACCTCTGTGGGCAACGCACTGCTCGAAGACGCGGCGCTCGCCGCTCGTCTTTGGAAAGTCTCGCAGCAGATCATCGACCGCCCGCGAGACCGGCGCGATCTGCCGCTGCCGCAAGCGGCCTAATCCAACGGATTAATACAACAGCAGCGTTCCACTGAAAGGCCCGCGGGTTTATGATACGGGCATATGCCCCTGAAAACCAAGATTGCACGGCATACTGCGTGCACGTGCGGCAGCTTGCGCAAGGCGTCGCGGCGAGTCTCGCAATTCTATGACGCGGCGCTGGCGCCGGTCGGCATCAAATCCACTCAATTTTCCATTCTGGCGGAAGTCGAACGCGGCAGCATCGACGGTCCGCTGTCGATGTGCGAGCTGGCTACCGCGATGGTCATGGATCGATCGACTCTCGGTCACAATTTGCGGCCTTTGGAGCGCGATGACCTTCTGAGCCTCAGACTCACTGTCACGGATCGGCGCAAGCGCCACGTCGCGCTGACCAAGAAAGGCAAGGCAACCTTGCGGCGCGCACGCCGACTGTGGCGCACCGCGGAGGGGCGATTTGAAAAGACTTTCGGCAAGCGGCACGCGGCGGATCTTCGCGCGGTGCTGCTGTATATTGCGGGGAACGATGAGTTGAATTCCCTGCCGCTGCGTTGAATTGGTCCCCGCGCTCGAGTTTGACCGCCATGGAATGCGCTTTTCCCGGGCGAGTCCGCAGCGGCGTGGGCTGTAGTCATTTGATTAGAATCGCGCCGGAGCTTCAGCGTGTGGATTGTTAGAGTAGCCTTACAGCGGCCGTACACCTTCATCATGCTTGCGGTGCTGATCGTGTTGCTGGGCGGGTATGCCATCCTCAACACGGCCACGGATATCTTCCCGACCATCAAGATACCCATCGCAGCGGTGATTTGGCGCTACAACGGGATTCTTCCGGAAGAGATCGCCAATCGCATCATTCTGTTCTCCGAGCGCACCGCGCAAACGGTGGTCAACGACGTCGAGCACACTGAATCCCAGTCGGTCGTCGGGACCTCGATCGTCAAGTATTTCTTCCAGCCGGGTGTCGACAAGGATCTGTCGATGGCGCAGATCACGGCCGTGTCGCAATCGCAGATCGCGTTCTCGCCGCCGGGCACCAACCCGCCGTTCATACTTTCCTACAACGCCTCGACAGTGCCGATTTTGCAGCTTGCATTGAGCAGCTCGACGCTGCCCGAGGCGCACATATTTGATCTCGCCAATACCGTGTTGCGGACTCAGTTGTCTACCGTGCAGGGCGCCTCCATTCCCTATCCGTATGGCGGCAAACAGCGCCAGGTACAGGTGGATCTGGATCCGCAGGCGCTGAGCGCCAACGGCTTGTCCGGCAGCGACGTGGTGGCGGCGATCGGAGCGCAAAATCTAATCTTGCCGGCGGGCACGCAAAAAATCGGCGCGCTCGAATACTTCATCAAAGTCAATGCCAGTCCGTTGGTGTTGGACGAATTGAATAACCTGCCGATTCGCACACGCAACGGCACCGTGACCTATGTCAGGGACGTGGCGCACGTGCGCGACGGCTATTCGCCGCAAACCAATATCGTCCGGCTGGGCGGCCATCGGGCAGTCTTGATGAATGTGCTCAAGACCGGCAACGCATCCACCATCGATATCGTCAACAGCATCAAGGAGAAGCTGCCGCAGGTCCGCGCCGCCATGCCGCCGGAACTGAAGGTCGAGGCGCTCAGCGATCAGTCGATATTCGTGCGCGCGGCCATCTCGGGCGTCATACGCGAAGCGGTGATTGCCGGAGCGCTGACGGGATTGTTGATTCTGTTGTTCCTCGGCAGCTGGCGCAGCACGGTGATCATCACCATTTCCATTCCGCTGTCGATTCTGGCCTCCGTCTGCTGTCTATCGGCGCTGGGCGAGACGATCAACATCATGACGTTGGGCGGCTTGGCGCTGGCGGTCGGCATTCTGGTCGATGACGCGACCGTCACCATCGAGAACATCAACTATCATCTCGAACAGGGAAAAGACGTTGAAGCGGCGATTCTCGACGGCGCACATCAGATCGCGCTGCCGGCACTGGTTTCGACCCTGTCGATCTGCATCGTGTTCATTCCCATGTTTCTGTTGGCGGGCATCGCCAAGTTCCTGTTCATACCGATGGCGGAAGCGGTGGTATTCGCGATGCTGGCTTCGTACATTTTGTCGCGAACCCTGGTGCCGACGCTGGCGAAGTTTTGGCTCAAGAAGCACGATGCCAAGCGCAAGCAACCCGGCTTGCTGGCGCGGTTTCAGCTGCGCTTCGAGCATGGATTCGCACGGTTTCGCGAATCGTATCGTTCGTTGCTGACCGGCGCACTGCAGAGCGGCGCGCGGTTTGCCATCATTTTCTTGGGTGCGATGGCCGCGACGGCCGTGCTGGCCTTCCCCTTGGGGCCGCTGCCGGGCTTGGGCCAGGATTTCTTTCCGTCCGTCGATGGCGGACAAATCAAGCTGCATTTCCGCGCCCGCACCGGCACGCGCATCGAGGAAACTGCGGCGCTTTGCGATCACATCGAGTCGACGGTCAGGGAATTGATCCCCGCCAATCAGATCAGCAGCATGGTCGACAATATCGGTCTGCCCTACAGCGGCATCAACATGTCTTACAGCACTTCCGCGCCGGTGGGTCCCGGCGACGCCGACATCTATGTCAATCTGGCGGAGCATCACACGCCGACGGTGGAGTTCGTGCGGGCGCTGCGCAAGAAGCTGACGGCCACCTATCCGTCGACGCAATTCTCCTTTTTGCCCGCCGACATGATCAGTCAGATCTTAAATTTCGGCCTGCCCGCTCCCATCGACGTGCAAATTACGGGCCCCAATGTGCAGGCCAATCATGAATTCGCCAACAACCTGCTGCAAAAGCTGCGCGGCATCCCTGGCGCGGTCGACATGCACGTCCACCAAACCGGCGATTATCCGCAGTTCAACGTGGATGTCGACCGTACCAAGGCCCAGTTGGTCGGGCTCACCGAGCAAAACGTGGCCAGCAATTTGCTGGTATCGCTGTCGGGCAGCTTCCAGACGGCACCGACCTTTTGGGTCGATCCGGTCTCCGGCACGCAGTACCAGGTTGCCACCCAAACACCCCAACACCGTCTGCAGACGCTCAATGATCTGGGCAACACGCCCTTGAGCAACAGCGCGACCGGCGCCTCCCAGCTTCTCTCGAACGTTTCCAGCATTCACCGCAGCGTCGCGCCCGCCGTGGTCAGCCACTACAACGCCATCCCCGTCATCGATATATTCGGTTCCGTCGACCACACCGATCTGGGTTACGTTTCCGCCCAGATCGACAAATTCGTCAAGGACGCCAAGAAGGACCTGCCGAAAGGTTCGAGCATGGTGGTTCGGGGCCAAGTGCAGACCATGAAGGCATCGTTCAACGGCCTGCTGATCGGACTGGTCGGCGCCATCGTGCTGGTCTACATGCTGATCGTGGTCAATTTTCAGTCGCTGCTCGATCCCTTTATCATCATCACCGCATTGCCGGCCGCGCTTGCCGGCATTGTGTGGATGCTGTTTCTCACGCACACCACGGTCAGCGTGCCGGCGCTCACCGGCGCCATCATGTGCATGGGCGTGGCGACAGCGAACAGTGTGCTCGTGGTGAGCTTTGCGCGCGAACGGATGAACGCCGGCGATACTGCGATGGAGGCTGCTTTGGCGGCCGGATTCACCCGCCTGCGCCCGGTGCTGATGACCGCGCTGGCCATGATCATCGGCATGATTCCGATGGCGTTGGGATTGGGCGAGAGCGGCGAGCAGAATGCTCCTCTGGGCCGCGCGGTGATCGGCGGGCTGATATTCGCCACGGTTGCAACATTGTTTTTCGTGCCGACGGTTTTTTCGTTGATTCACGGCCGAAGCTCGCTGCCTGCGCTTCAGTCAGGGGAGACGGTCGATGTCAAATAAGAAAATCCGCCGCTACGCCATCGTGGGGCTCGTCGTGGCCATTGCGCTCGCGGTCTGGGGAGAAGTGAGCCGGGTGGTCGCGCGCTCCGAACTCGCCAAGGAGAACGTCGAAGCGGCAATTCCCACCGTCGCAACCGTCACGGCTGAACCCAGCTCGGCCGACGAGGCGTTGGTCCTGCCGGGAACGGTACAGGCCTTCATGGAGGCGCCAATTTATGCCCGAACCAGCGGGTATTTGAAATCCTGGGACACGGACATCGGCACGCCGGTTGCCAAGGGCCAGCAATTGGCGCAAATCGAAACTCCGGAGATCGATCAGCAGTTGACTCAGGCGCAAGCGGAGTTGGCGACGGCTCGCGCGAATGAAGCCCTCTCCAACAGCACCAACGCGCGCTGGCAGGGGTTGCTTGCGACTCAATCGGTCTCCAAGCAGGACGCTGATGAGAAATCAGGCGATGCCGCCGCCAAGAAGGCCGCAGCCGATTCCGCGGCGGCAAATGTGGCGCGGCTACGCGACTTGGAATCATTCAAGCGCGTCGTGGCCCCTTTTGCCGGCGTAATTACCGCTCGCAACACCGATGTCGGAGCTTTGATCAATGCGGGTCAAAGCGCGGGAACGGAGCTGTTCCGCATCGCGGATACTAAAAAGCTGCGCATCTATGTGCGGGTGCCGGAAGCCTTCGCAGCGGCGACCAAGCCGGGACTCGAGGCCGAATTGAGATTTACCGAACATCCGAATCAGAGCTTTCTGGCCAAGACCGTACGCACTTCGAATGCCCTCGATCCCGCGCTGCGCACACTGCAGGTCGAACTCGAGCTGGATAACGCCAAGGGCGAAATATTGCCGGGCTCTTATGCCGAAGTGCATTTCAAGCTCCCGCCAAATACGGCAACTTTGCGCCTTCCTGCCAATACGATTTTGTTCCGTGCGGCGGGTCTTCAAGTCGCCACCCTGGACAGTCAGCAACGCATCAAGCTCAAAAGCATTGTTCAGGGCCGCGATTTTGGCAGCTCCATTGAAGTGCTTTCGGGGCTCGCACCGCACGAAACCGTGGTGGTCAACCCGCCGGACTCCATTACCGACGGCGTGCAAGTACGAATCGCGGCAGCTCAGGGCAAGACCTCATGATAGGCCGGCTGGCACCGTCTACATCGCTGTGCACGGTTTTGGCGTTGAACGCGTGTTCTTTTGCGCCCAAATACCAAGTCCCGGACAGCCCGGCGCCGACGCCGGCGTTCAAGGAGGCAGCCGACTGGAAGCCGGCACAACCCTCGGATGCGCAAAGCCGCGGTGCTTGGTGGAGTATTTTTCAGGACCCGGTGCTCGACGGAATTGAAGCGCAGATAGCCGATACCAACCAGGATCTGAAAGCGGCATACGCGAGACTGCTGCAGGCTCGGGCGGCAACCCGTATCGCGCGATCCGCTCAGTTTCCGACGCTCACCGTCGGCTCGTCAGCGGCGCGCGCGCGAACTTCGCTCAATTCGCCCAAGTTCCCGCCGGGCGCCGAGCCCACGGGGAATAATTTTGATCTGGAGGCGGACCTATCTTACGAGATCGACGTCTGGGGACGGGTGCGCAACGCTGTCGCTTCGGCAAAGGCAACTCAGCAGGCGAGCGCGGCGGATCTCGCCGCGCTCGACCTGGCCATTCATGCCGAATTGGCGAACGACTATTTCTCCCTGCGCTCGCAGGATGCTCAGCAGCAGCTCCTCGACAAGACAGTGGATGACTATTCGAAAGCGCTAGGCCTCACGCAAAATCTGTACAACGGCGGCGCTGCCGCCCTCGCGGATGTTGCGCAGGCCCAGGCACAGCTCGAGACGGCGCGCACGCAAGCCGCCGATATTCGATTGCAGCGCGCTCAAACCGAACATGCCATTGCCGTCCTGCTGGGCCGCAATCCATCTGCCTTTCATATGGATCCCAGTCCGTTGCCGGATTCAACCGTCCCGCCCGGCGTCGATCCCGGGCTGCCTTCCGCGCTGCTCGAGCGCCGTCCCGACGTGTCGGCTGCGGAGCGGCGTACCGCCGCAGCGAATGCACAGATCGGCGTCGCACGCGCGGCTTACTTTCCGGTCTTTAGCTTGGCGGCGGCAGCGGGTTTCGACAGCACCAGTGCCTCCAATTGGCTGACCGCCCCAAGCCGGCTCTGGTCCGCAGGACCTGCCGAGGGTGTGCTCACCGTGTTCGATGCCGGACGCCATCGAGCACAAAGCGCTCAGGCGCGCGCCGCCTATGATGAACAAGTGGCGGACTACCGCAATACCGTGCTGACCGCGTACCGCGAAGTCGAGGACAACTTGGCCGCCCTTCGCCAATTACAGCAGGAAAGCGTCAGCGAAGCGGCCGCGGTCCACGCGACCGCGACGGCTTTGCAACAGGCGCAATATCGCTATAAGGCGGGACTGGTCACCTACCTCGAGGTGGCCACGGCGGAGAACACGTCGCTGCAGGCGCAACTGGCCAACGTTTCCATACAGCTGAGGCGCATGAGCGCGAGTGTCCTTCTCGTTAAGGCGCTCGGCGGCGGCTGGGAGAGTAGCAAGCTGCAATCGGCCTTGTGACTTCGTTAATGCTGCTTGCCTAGGTTTTGTGCGGCGAACTCCCAGTTCGCTAGCTTCTCGATCAAAGCATTGACGTAGTCCACGCGCCGATTCTGGTAATCGAGATAGTAGGCGTGCTCCCAGACGTCAATCGTGAGCAACGGGTTCGGGCCACCCGCCAATGGTGTTTTGGCATCGGGCGTCTTGAGGATCTTGAGCTTGTCACCGTCTTGGACCAGCCATGCCCAGCCGCTGCCGAACTGGCTCACGGCCGCCTTGGATAATTCCTTCTTGCAAGCATCGACGCCGCCGAAGGACGCTTCCATCAAACGCTTCAGGGCGGCAGGCGGTTCGCCGCCGCCTTTCGGCTTGAGGCTCTTCCAATAGAATGCGTGATTCCAAGCCTGCGCCGCATTATTGAAAATCGTGGTGTGATCGGCTTGCTGCGCGGTCGCCTTCACTATTTTTTCGAGCGGCATGTCGGCGAATTCGGTGCCGACGATCAGCTTGTTCAAGGTGTCTACATAGTTCTTATGATGCTTGCCATAGTGGAAACTCAGCGTATTGGCCGAGATGACGGGCGCCAACGCACCTTGATCGAAAGGTAATGGTGGAAACGCGATCGGTTGAGACAAAGCAGCTGCTGTGTTCATGAACACTCCTACGGCATGGCCGGCGTCCGGGGAAAGCAGCGTTCAGGCTAACGAACGGTGAATCCCCAAACTACCGGCCGCCGCCAGCACGCTGCGTAGTCAAACACTGACGGTCCTTGACGAAATACCTGTAGGACATCGATCAATAGCAGCCTCGCATCACTTTCGCGTGCACAACCTCACTTCGCCGCTGTTGCTGGTGAGGTGCACGCGGGCACTGCCCTCACCGGTCTTGAACGCCAGGCGCTTGCCCGGACCGTGCCGAGGCTCGACCGGCTTGGGCCCAAAGCAATTGTCGATATCGCCGCTGAGCGTCTGCACGTCATAATCCGCAGACGGCTCGCTCGCGAAGTCCAATTTGATGTCGCCGCTCACGGTCTCGCCGTCAATTTGAGCATCGGCGGCAGCCGCCATCGTTGCGGAAATGTTGCCGGATACGGTTTTGAATCGGGCGCGGGTCACCGTGCCCAAAGTCAGGTGTGCATCGCCGCTCACCGTTGAGGCTTCGATATCGGCATTTCCCGCGGTCAGGACGATGTCGCCGCTGATGGCCCTCGCCTCGATCCGCTTGGCCGCGTTCGCCGTGAAGTGAATATCGCCGCTCACATCATTTGCGCGCACGTCGCCGCCGCCCTCGCCGGTGATGCTGCCGCTCACGGAACGCAACTCCAAAGCGCCGCGCACCGCGCTGATCTTCAAATCGGAACTCACGAGTGTGGCGGAAACCGAGCTGTTGGTCGGCACCCGAATGACCAGATTCGCTTCGCCGTCGCTCGTGTGCCAGTGCCGGCCATTAGGCAGCACGACGCGTATCGAGGTGCGATTCCCGTCGCCGGTCACGTCGACCCGTTCGACATCCTTGCCGATGGAGCCGCTCACGAAGACCTCAGGTTTGTCCCAGCCCTGCACATCAATGTTTCCCGCGACATTGTCGATTTCGACCGCGCCCTGGGGGTTTGCCGGGCGATGCTCGTCGACGGAGGTAGCGGCAAAGGCAAGCGGCCATGGGCACAGCACTGCAAGCGCAATAGCCAGGGTGGGATTTTTGAATCGGTTGCCGGATGGTACGTGTGACATAGTCAAATCCTTGTCATGGTAGGTTGCGTGCCCTGTACGACGCGGTCATACAGGTCAAACTCGTCGTGCCAGGTGCTTTCCCAAAGCTGTTGGAGCACCGCACTTTGCGGGTCAGCCGCGAGCGCCTTGCGGATATCCTCATGCGCTTTCTGAATGACCGCTAAGCTGGATTCGATTTTCGCCCGGGTCGCCGGTTCGAGCAGCGCCAGCCGCTCCCGAAAGGTCTTTTCCACCGAATCGCGGGCGAGAACGTATTTCGGATCGCGTGGTTCGTCGAACGCTCCGCTGCCGGCGACCGTCTGAATGACACGCGGCACGGATCGTCCCTCGAGCACCGCCCAGGTAAAGAAGCTGGCCAGTCCCGCCGCGGCCATCGCGATGACCGCAGCCAGAGCCATGGGAGGCGCGCGCCGCGGCCGGCCGGACAAGCGGGACGCGACCCGCGGCCACAAGTTTGCCGGCGGAACCACATCCCGCGGCAGAGTTGCAATCAGCCGATCAAGCGCTTCTTGTTGGCGATCGTTCATGATTCCTCCAATCCTAATGTTGAAGTAAGCAACTGGCGCGCGCGGTGAAGCTGAGCCTTGCAGGTACCCTCCGCGATGCCCAACGCCCCGGCTGCCTCCGCGTGGCTAAACCCATAGATGCCGACCAGCACCAGCACATGCCGGGCCCCGTCCGGCAACGCGGCGATGGCGCGCTCCACGTCGAGCGGGGGTGCAGCGCTGCCGGGGTCGGCTCGATCGGGTAATCCGCTCGAGGGCTCGCCCACTTCAAACTCCATGCGCAGTCCTTTGCGGCGCGACAAGACGCAATTGACCGCAATTTTGTGCAGCCATGTGGAGAAACGGCTGCGGCGCTCAAACCGCGACAAAGCACGCCATGCCGCTACGAAGGAATCCTGCGTGCAATCTTCGGCCGCCTCTCGCTGCCCCGTGAGACGCAAGCACAATCCATACACGCGGGGCGAAAATTGCCGATACAAGCGCTCGAAAGCCGCCATGTCGCCGGCGGCTGCCGCTGCGATCGTGTCCAACGGCTCACTACTGGAATCCATCGATAAGACTCTCTGCAGAGCATAAATCATGCCAGTTAGAGGCACCCAGCCTGGCAATCGTTTAAAGGCAATCTTTCATAATCCCGTGACGTCGATCATGTTGTCGTCTGAGATCCGGTCGATCAGCTTGTTGTAGGGATCGATACCCGCGCGGGTGGGTTGCTGATCGACCACGATCGTGAAGGTTTCGTGCTCTTTGGTGATCTTTTCCTTTTTCATGTAGAGAGGCTTTTCCTCGTCCTTCTTTCCGCTGAACACCCCAATATCGATGAAATCGGCGAGGGGCAGCGGCGTTTCGACGCCATTGGCGTCCGCCTGGGCCTTGCGCGCCTCGACATTCAGCGTCACCTCATATTTACCGTCTGCCCTTCGCTTCGATGTCGCAGACAAGGCCTTATTGTCATACAGGACGATGCGGTTGAAGCCGTCGTCGATCAAATATTGAAGCTCCGGCGGAGTCTGCTCGCGCAGCGCGGCCACAAGCAGCCGCGTGTCGGGATAGGGTTCATTTTCCGCCGCAGTGCCGACTTGCTGTTGGACCGCGTCGCTCTGATTGTGCGCATTCGCGTAGCGGTATTGCATGAGAAAGTTATGCAGCGCCAGGTCGATCTTGTCCTCGCCGACATAGTCGGCCAGCGTATACATGATTTGACCGCCCTTCTCGTACCAGACGTAAGATTCACGCTGCACCAAGGCGAGAGGCCGCTCGCCGCGCACCTCCCCTGCCCGGCCTCTAAGATACCGGTCCAAATAGTGACGCATGACCCGATGCATATAGTCTTTGCCGTACTTGTGCTGCATCACCATGTAGGCGGAATACTGCGCCAATGTCTCCGACATCATGTTCGAACCCTGAACCAGTCCTCCGATCAGCTGATGCCCCCACCACTGATGGCCGAGCTCGTGCGCCGTTACAAACAAAGTCAGGTCCACATCTGTGGGCTTCAGCACGCGGCTGATGAAGCCGATCGATTCTGAAAAAGGCACGGTATTGGGGAAGGACTGCGCGAATGTTCGATAGCGCGGAAACTCCAGGATGCGGTACTGCTTGAATTGGTACGGACTGAAATTCTTTTCGAAATAATCCAGTCCCTCTCGCGAGGCTGCAAGCATCTCATCGACATTGAACGTGTGCGCGGGATCGTAGTAAACCTCGAGGCTGATCGGTCCGCTGACGCCTGCATAGGTCTCCTTGCGCACGGCATAGCGGGCGGACAAATAGGCAAAGAAATCCAATATATGGGCCGAACCCATCCCGTATTCGTAGTAGCGGCGGCCGTCCTTTTGCCAGGAACGCACCAAATAGCCCGGCGCGATCGCCAATTGATCCTCCGAGGTGCTAACCACCGTATGGTAGGTAATCCAATCCGAATTGGCCGTGAACAAGTTGATGCGGGAGTGGCGCGGGTCGCCTCGTTCCGGCATGTCCTCGAGCGCCGCCAGGTGTTCCTCGCGGCGCCGGCGCGGGTCATCGATTTCGATGTTGGGGTCGTAGCCGATGTTGGGGAAGAATTCCTGTCCGAAAAAACTTCCGTTGAAGGCAAATTCCGGCGCTTCATTCCCGTCACGGAAACCCTTCGAGGTGTGGCCCACGGAGAAGGTGAGCATCACGACCTCGCCGACCTGAAGCGGCTGCTCGAGCTCGTAAATCGAATAGAGATTGCGCGCTGAACTGCTGATCTTGCGGAACGGACGGTCAAACTGCACCTGCTTTACGCTGTTATGTTGATCCGTGATGTGGATCTGGGAAATGGGATGGTTGCTCTTGTTCTGCAGCGTAAAGCGGCCGGTGCCGGCGAAAGATCTTTGCGACGGATAGATATCGATCGCCGTATCGACGGCCGTGACCTTCGGTTGATCCTGGTCCTCGTACTTCTTGAATTGCTTCTCGTAATCGGCGAGCTGATGCCGCCGGTCCGCCGCGGTGGTGTATTCGTTCAACACGTGCGCGTTGTAGTAGTACCAAGTGCCGGCCCCTATCGCCAACAGCATGAACGCCGCCGCGCCCGCCGCGAGACCGGGCAACCTCGCCTTCGCCTGTCGGCTGCGGGCGCGCAACGAGTCCTCCGCACCGCGGCGCGCGTATGCCATCGAGACGATGCCCAGCACTGCGAAAATGGCGAACCAATAGCAAGTAGCCCACACAATGGACGGTACAAAGTGACCATAGCCATTCATGTCGGAATAGATGTACGTGGGTACGTTGCCGGGGATCAAGAGGGTGTTTTCCCAACCCCAGCTGGTTAGGACGGCCTGCAGCACGAATATCCCGATTACGATGCCGTGGCCGATGAACTTGTTCGACACCATGGTCTGGACGAACATCGCGCACATCGTAAAGGCGAGAATCTGCGGAAAGGTGATGAAGAAAAACTCTTTGACGTACTGCCATACCTCAAAGTGGTAATAACCGGCAATGCTCTGCATGACCATGCCGATGAGCATGGCCACGATGAGCAAAATGCACTCCACGAAGGCAATCGCCGTGAGCTTCGACAGCCAATCTCCCGACTCGCCGATGGGCAACGCATCGTGAATGCCGTCGAAGTGCGTATCACGTTCACGCCAAATCAGCTCCGCGGCATACAGCGCGGCAATGATAAAAAAGAACAGCGTCGCAGTGCCCTCGACGGCCTGAACCATCAAGTACGTCACCGGCCAGACATCCACACCGCCCACCCGGCCGGCAAAATGGCCATTGTTCACGGCAAAAACAACCAATAAGCCGACGATCGCCCAGAACGGGACCTCCTTGAGAATGAGCCGAGTCCTCAGCCCGCTGAGCGTGAGGTATTGGCGCAGTGAGGTACCCGGCCCAAAAAGCTGGCGGACCTTCGGTAGCTGGACCGCTACAAACGAGCGCTTGCGCTGTTCGGTCGTCTCATCCTCCTCCTGGCGAGCGCGCGCCGCACGTCTGCCCTGGGAACGCGCAGTCAGCGCTTCGATCGACATCGGGAAAAGAGCCCACGCCGCAAGCATGGCGGCCAAGCCGACACTGATCCACAGCAAGCGGTTGAACAGGAACACGCCGGGCGAATCGCCGGAAAAATCCCAGGGAAACAGCTGGCTATTCTTCTCCACCACGCTCCAATAGCGCGCCACGGCGTTATTGAGCAGCAAGCCGACCGGGTCGAGAATACCGGACCAAAAATGTTCCAAGGAACGGGTCGCCGAGAACACGGTGACGCCGACGAGGTAGATCATGAACAGCGCGACGCCCTGCAAGTAGACGATGAAAATCTTGCGCGTGAGTGCCGCCACGACGAAAAACAATGAGCCCATGAAGAATATCTGGATCACGACGATCGAAAGAAAAGGCTCCAAATACCATCGCAGATGATTGGGACCGATGCGGGCGTGATCCGCCCAGGGCGCAAAGGTTCCTAAATAGGTTCCGATCAGAAGGCCGGTGAAGACCAGGACGGTGATCACGAATGACCCGGTCCAGCGGCCGCCCAAGTACGCGAATTTTGAAACCGGCTTGGTAAAGAGGATCTGGAAGGTATCGCGCTGGAAGTCGCGCAGGATCGATGTGCCGAATATTGCGGCGATGATGATCATGCCGAACAGGCACGCAAATTGATCGTTCAACGTGATGGCGTAGGGTCCGTTGAGCAATACCTTGCCGTTGCTGTTGGCGACCGGGCCGAAGTTTTCCGACGCGATGCATAAGAAGGAAAAAACCAGCCAAAGAAAGAAATACACGTAGGTCGAGAGACTCTTTGCCCGAAAACGCAGCTCGAACGTGAAAAACTCCCAGAACATGCTCATATCGCGATCCCCTGCCATTCTGCGTTTCAATGCTTTGAGTGGCGCGCCAGATTCAAGAAATAAACATCCTCGAGCCCCGAGGCTGCCGCACGGAATCCCGCTCCGGGAGAACTCGGGGCGAATACGCGGATTTCGTGCTGACCGCCGACCAGGTGCGTGCTGACGATGTTCAGCTGGGTCTCCAGCACCCGCAATTCGTCGTCTGTCGCAACCACCCGCGACCATATCTGTCCATCGAGCGCCGCGAGCGCATCGTTGGGCGAGCCTTCCAGCAACACCTCCCCCGAGGCGATGATGGCCATGCGCGAGCACAATTCGCGAACATCATCCACGATGTGGGTGGAGAGAATCACGGTGACTTCGCGGCCGATCGAAGACAACAGATTGAGGAAGCGATTGCGCTCCGCTGGATCGAGACCAGCGGTCGGTTCATCCACGATGATCAATCGCGGATTGGCGAGCAGTGCTTGCGCGATGCCGAAGCGCTGCTTCATGCCTCCGGAATAGGTGGACAGCGCCTTCTTGCGCGCGTCCCACAAGTTCGTCTGCTGCAGCAACGCGTCGACCATCTCCTTGCGCTCGCCGCCGCTCACCACACCTTTCAGTATCGCCAGGTGATGCAGCATGTCGAATGCCGACATTTTGGGATACACGCCGAACTCCTGGGGCAGATAGCCGAGAATCTTGCGCACCTCATTCTTCTGCGTCAGCACGTTCAGGCCGTCCAGCTCGATGCTGCCGGAATCCGGATCCTGGAGAGTCGCAATGGTTCGCATCAGCGAGCTCTTTCCCGCGCCATTGGGGCCCAGCAGGCCGAACATATTGTTGCCCACAGAAAGCGAGAGGTTTTTCAGCGCGCAAACGCCGTTGGGGTAGGTCTTCGACAATCCGCTAATGGTAAGCGCCATGGAAATTCGTCCTAGGGTAAGTTGTGCCTAAATAGTGCGCGGCGCGTTGCCGAACAGGCCGCCGATGGTATTCACCGCCCGCTCCGCCTCTGCGCGATCCGGAACGACCGTGTCATCATTGAAACCATAGTAGTCATCATCACCGATCACCTGAAAGACCAATCCGTCGCGCCGCGGCAGGAACGAGACATTGTTATAGAAGACTCCGTAGTTAACTTCCGGCTGCGGGATCGCGCGCGCCAATTGACCTCGCACCGGGGTGATCGACTCATCGCCAAAAAGTGCGCGGGCGCCGTATCCCGTAGCGTTGATCAGGGTCCTTTCAGGGAGCTTGGCGAATTCGGCGGGAGTGTGGAATTCGGCAATTTCGATCTTTCCGCCATTGGCGCTGAAGTCGCTCATCAGGAGCCGGGAATACGCCGACAGGTTGAACATCATCAGCGAGTTCTTGCGCAGGTATCGCTGCCCGAGCGAATGGGAACCGGGCGCGAAATCTTCGCCGTGCGTCAGCAGGTCCGGCAGCAACTCGCGCTGCAATTCCGCAAATCTGGGCCGATCGGCGGCTGGTGCGCGCCGTCGCGCCGACGGCGGCTCATCGGAAACGAAATAGCTGTCGATGAACTCCACCGGTGCGCCGCTCAGCCCCAAGAAGTTTTGGTAGGTCTGAAACGAGGTGCGGGCCATCTGCTCCCAAAGCCGCTTGAACGCCGGAGTCGCATTCTCCTCGAGACAAATCCGCGAATCCGGTGTCCAGACGCCGCTGGCAAACGAGGATCGCACGTTCGGGGGTAGATCCTTCGCATAGATGGTCACCCGCGCCCCGGCGCGCTGAAGCAGCAACGCCGACGTCAGCCCCAGCGCACCGCAACCGATGACCGCGATATCCCGCTCACCGGACGCCAGCGCCTTGCGCACCGCGACGCTGCTTGACCCCCACGACAAGGACCAGCCGCTGCCTCCATGGCCGTAGTTGTGGACTACGAGCTTTGAGCCGACCTGCTCGGTATCGAGGCGGGGACCTTGTGCGCGAAACGGACGGGTGCACACCGTGATACGCGTAATCCTGTCCGTGCTGGCACGCACCGGCACGAGTTTCAGCTCTGCAGCCGTTGGCCCCCGCCTGTCGCCGCGAGCAGCGCAGCCAGGCAGTCCGCACAGCAACGCGGCAGCCCCCGCTCCCATCAGCACTTGCCGGCGCCCGATGGATCCTCGCATCGCGTGTCTCCCAAAAATTGCGGTAGCCGCGGATTGTAAACAGGAATACACCGTTCGGCGCCAAAATTGCGGGGTTGCGATCGCCGGCGGTGTGCTAATTTGCGATACGGGGTCAAAGGGGAGCGAAACCGTGCCGGCGAGAAAACTAAAGTGGGCTGCCGTGTCTGCAGTTCTGATGACGGTCCTGGTCGGGAACACCGATGCCGCGCCCCGGCGCAATGAGAAGGTGTACCAGGCCGCCGAAGCAAACCGTGCCGGCGCGTTGGAGCTGCTCAAGGAAATAGTCAATATCGACTCCGGAACCGGCGATGTCGCCGGCGGCGCCAAGGTCGAATCGGTGCTGCGAGATCGGCTGAGTCAACTAGGCGCCGAGCTGCGAACCGAGGCCGCCGAGGCCCCGGGTCTACCCGACAATCTGGTTGCCGTATTTCACGGCAGCGGCAAAGGCAAGATTCTCATCGTTGCGCATGTGGATACTGTATTTGGACCCGGCACCGCGGCCGCGCGGCCGTTCAGCATAGATGGCGCGCGCGCACAGGGCCCCGGCGTCGGCGACGAAAAAGCCGGCGTGGTAAACGCCTTTACCGCGCTGAAGATTCTCCATGACATGGGATTCAAGAACTTCGCGACCATCACCCTGCTCTTGGATGACAGCGAAGAGCGGGGCTCACCGGGTTCGACGCAATTGATCAAGCGGTTGGCGCACGAACACGATGTCGAGTTCAACATGGAGCCCGGCGATCCTCCGGATGCGCTCACTGTGTGGCGAAAAGGCTCGGCAAGCATCCGCATTCAGGTCAAAGGCCGCGCCGCGCACGCCGGCATGGCGCCGCAGGACGGAAGAAACGCTGCCGTCGAATTAATTCATCAGCTTAACCTGCTGCAGGACGCATTCCCGCATTCCGGCAGCGGCATCACGGTGAACCTGACGCTTATGAACGCGGGCGAACGCAACAATATTATTCCTGATCTGGCCGAAGCCACGCTCAACGTTCGCTACCGCAAGGCGGAGGAGTTCGACGTGGTCCTCGCCAAAGTCGAAGCCGGAACGCACCACACGCAAGTGCCGGACACCATCGTCAAGGTCGCACACGATCCCGCCTTCCCGCCCTTGACTGAGAACGTGCAGATTGACGCGCTGGCGGCTCGTGCGCGCGCCATCTATGCAGAGCTCGGCAAAACGGTCGAGTTGTCCGGAAATGGCGGTGCATCGGAATCGGCGCTGGCCATGTCAGCGGGAACTCCGGCACTCGATGGCTTGGGTTACGTGGGCGGGGACTTCCATACCGATCACGAATGGATCGACCTCAACAGCGTGGTGCCGAGGCTGTATCTATTCACTCGATTGCTGATGGAAGCCGGCGCCAAGCCGCCTTAGAGTTCCAGCTTCGGTTTTGTCTTACGCCGAAAGACGGCGCGCGGGAGACTGCTATAACGGCCGCGGGCGGGTAGCTTTCGGCCGTGGCCACCGAGACCGTCGAAAGAACCCAAGTCGCGCTGCCGCCGAGCCAAGGATCGCCGTCGGAGAAGCTGCGGCGTGCGATAAAAGGGATTCTCGCGGCCTTCGGAATTTTTTTACTGCTCATTATCGCCGCTGCCGCGCTCCTGCCCCAGACCTTTTGGCGCTGGCTCATCATCCATGAGGTTGCGAGCAAGACCGGCCGTCCAGTGACCATAGACGGTCCCGTAACGGTGCATTTATTCACATCCAATCCCCAACTGATCGTCGAGGGCTTCACCCTCGGCAATGCCGACTGGGCTAAGGACAAGCCCATGATGGCCGTGCGAAGGTTCGACGCAACGTTGAGTCTCAAATCGCTACTTAGGTTTCACATGATCTTCCCCCGCGTCTCCATTGAGGCGCCTGCCATCGATGTAGAGCGCGATGCTTCCGGGCGCGCCAATTGGGAATTTTCCCATGTGGCCGGCAAATCGAGCCGCGGGGCATCCGCGCCGTTGCACTTGCCGGTCATACAGGAATTGAGCGTGACGAATGGGACTCTTACCGCAGTCGACCGCCTGCGCAAGCTCACCTTCAACGGCCAGGTATCGGTGCAGGAGAATCAGAATGCCGCGGACAACCACGCGCTCAAGCTGCGAGGTTCCGGAACGCTCAATGCAAAGCCTTTTCAGCTGGTGTTGGACGGCGAACCGCTGATCGGCGTGGATCCGTCCAAGCCTTATACGTTCGAAACTTCAGTGACTGCGGCCGATATCAAGCTGAGCGCGCATGCAACGATTTCCCACCCTTTCGATTTGGCGGCTCTGCAAAGCACCTTTCACTTGACCGGCAGCGACCTGGCCGATGTGTACTATCTGACGGGCCTGGCCTTGCCGAATACGCCGCCCTACGAAGTCTCGGGCACTTTGGTGCGCGACAATCTGCGATTTAAAGTCGATGACTTTCGCGGCAAGCTCGGCAGCAGCGATATCGCCGGCAAAGTGGCCATCGACACGGCACCCAAGAGGCCCAAGCTGACGGCGACACTGAATTCGAAGCAGCTGAATCTGGCGGATTTGGCCGCGCCGTTGGGAACTGAAGCTACCCCCGCGCGTAAATCCAATACGATCGCGCGCGGATCAACGCCCCCGCCGGCGGCGGCGCCGTCCCGCGCACTGTTGCTGCCGGATGCCGATCTGCAAGTGCAGCGCGTGCGCGGAATGGATGCCGATGTGAATTTCGATGCCGACTCAATCACTGCTGCAAAAATGCCAATGCGCAAGGTGCATTTCCACCTGAGTCTCGACGATGGGAAGCTTGCTCTCGACCCGCTTGCATTCTCCCTGCCGCAAGGCGAATTTGCGGGCACCATTGCAATCAATGCGCAAGGCGAGGTGCCGCAAACCAGCATCGATATGAAACTGAGCAATGTCGATCTGGCCCAGTTCAAGCCGAAGTCCGGCAAGTCCGCACCCCTCGAAGGCCGGCTGCTTGGCCGAATCAAGTTGCACGGCAGCGGGACTTCGGTGCATAAGGCCGCTGAAAATGCGGCCGGCGATGTTACCTTCGTGATCCCACAAGGCGAAATGAGTGACGCATTGGCGGAGCTCACCGGTATCGACCTATCGCGCGGACTGGGGCTCATCCTGACAAAAAATGAAAGCAAAACCGATCTTCGCTGCGGCGTGGCGAATTTCAAGGCAACGGACGGGGATCTGAAAGCTTCCACCCTGGTCATCGATACCACCAACGTGCTGGTTACCGGCCAGGGCGATATCAATCTCAAGAACGAAGCTCTCGACTTATCGCTGCAGGGAAAACCTAAAAAGGCGCGCATGCTGCGGCTACGCACTCCCATCACGGTGCGCGGAACGTTATTGCAGCCCAAAATCGGCGTGCAACCGGGCAAGCTCGCCGCCCAAACAGGCGGCGCCGTGGCGCTGGGCACGCTGCTGACTCCGCTGGCCGCCGTGCTCGCCTTTGTCGACGGCGGACTGGCAAAGGACGCGAACTGCAGCGCCTTGATCGGCGAGGCAGAACAAGGCAAGAATATTCCAAAGGAGTGACTCATGGCCCAACGATCCGTATGGCGCGGCGCAATTTCGTTTGGACTCATTTACGTGCCGATAGAAATGTTTTCGGCTTCACGCGAGCACGCGTTGAATTTGCATTTTCTCGACAGCCGCGATTTCGCGCCGGTGGGCTACGAGCGCATCAACAAGGTGACCGGCAAAAGCGTCGACTGGCAGCACATCGTCAAAGGCTATGAATACGAAAAAGGGCAATACGTTGCACTGTCGGACGCCGACTTCAAAAGCGCCAATGTGAAGGCGTCGGAAACGATCGACATCTCGAGCTTTACCAACGCCGCCGATATCTCGCCAGCGTACTACCATGCGCCCTACTACTTATTGCCGAGCAAGGGCGGCGAGAAGGTCTACGCGCTGCTCTCCCAGGCGCTGAAGGCAACCGGCCGGGTTGCGGTTGCCACTTTCGTGATGCGCGGCCGGCAGCATCTGTGTGTCGTCACTCCCGCGGCCGACAGCTTGATGCTGGTGACGCTGCGATTCGCAGACGAATTGATTCCCGCCGTCAAGAACTCCCGGGAGGGCCCAAAATCCGCAGCGCCCAAGCCGGCGGAGCTCGCCATGGCACGCAAGCTGGTCGAGGAAATGAGCGGGGCGTGGAAGCCGCAAGCCTTCCACGATACTTACCGCGAAGACTTGATGCGGCGCATTCGCGATAAGATCAGCAAGAAGCAGACCCATCAGCTTGCGTCGGAGCCCAAGAAAACCGCGCGAAGCAAGGCAGAAGTCGTCAATATCATGGATGCACTAAAGAAGAGCCTCACGCTCAAGGGAAAACAGGGTATGCGGCGTGCCGCCCCAAAAACGGCGCAGGAGCGCAAACGCGCCTGATCCCGGATGAGCTTAGGCGGCCGTGTCCGTCAAAGGCCTACGCAGAGATGCGCCACGTGCCGGTGCAAGCGCCGTCCCGGGCTCGATTAAATGCCTCAAAATAGGCCCACAGGAGACTGCCATGGGATTTGATCTCGACCGTAAGGAGATGGCTGGCCGGGAGGACGGGGAAAGGACTGCGGCGTCCGTAGATTATCCGGAGCAATCGCTATTCGGCCGGGCGCTTTCGAGAAATCTCGTGGCAGAGCGATTTGCGATCGACGCCTATCGACGCATCGCTGAACAGGGCGAGAATTACGATAAAGCTACTTTGCGCCTGGTCAAGGTGGCGCTCGCCGTTGAGGAAGAGCACGCGGAAATCCTCTCTGCCATTATCGAGAATCTTCGCAACCTGAACGGCGCCCTCGCCGGCTAATCAGAGCCCCGGTCGGAATCCAGGCATAAACACCTAAAGGTGGTATAGGCGGATTCTGACACCAGGCGTAGCCGGCTGGCGACACCCCCTCCATTCTGCACTGGCTATATTTCAGTATGTCCTCGGATGGTTTAAGCACAGCGGAGCTGCTACAGGTCGCTCTCGATTCGGCCGGGATGGGCAGCTGGGAGCTGTATTTGTCGACCGGCGCGATCCATCGCACGCTGCGTCACGATCAAATTTTTGGATACTCGGAAATGCAGCCCTTCTGGGATCTGGACATGACCCTGCAGCATGTTGTGGAGGAGGATCGTGTCGCCGTGCGGCAAGCGTTCGCACAGGCGCAGGTCACCGGTACCCTCGATATCGAGGCGCGCATACATCGCATTACGCGCGGAGAGCCGCGTTGGACGCATTTTAGCGGACGAACATTTTATGTGGATGGCCGGCCGACCCGCGTCGCGGGAGTGATCGCCGATATTACCCAACGGCGAGCCGTTGAAGATCGCTTGCGGCAAGCTCAGAAGATAGAGGCACTGGGGCAATTGACCGGCGGGGTCGCACACGATTTCAACAACTTGCTGCAGGTCATATCGGGCGGCTTGCAGTTGATCGGCCGGCAGACCGACCCGGCGCGTCGTGAGAGCATGTTCAACGCCATGCGGCAGGCGGTCGACCGAGGCGCAAGCCTTTGCCGCCAACTGCTGGCATTCTCCCGGCGTCAAACTCTAAAGCCCGAGCCCATCGGCCTCAATCGTTTGATCGGCAATATGCGAGAGCTGCTGAATCGAAGTCTGCGCGGCGATATTCAGATTCAAACCTCCTTTGCCGAGCAGCTTTGGCCGGTTGAAGTCGATGCCGGCGAACTCGAACTGGTCATTCTCAATTTGGCGCTCAACTCGCGCGATGCCATGCCTAAGGGCGGAACGATTCAGATCAGCGCCAGAAATTGCGCGAGTTTGGCGGATCATGACCTCGCGGGCGACTTCGTGCGGCTTGACATTGCGGACTCCGGTGTCGGGATGACTCCCGATGTTCTAGGGCATGCTTTTGAACCATTTTTTACGACCAAGGAAGTCGGCCGCGGCTCGGGGCTCGGCTTGGCGCAGGCGCATGGCTTCGCCAAGGCGTCGGGCGGCGCGGTTCGCATCGCCAGCACACCCGGTCGCGGCACTCTGGTATCCCTGTTTCTTCCCCGCACGCTTAAAACGCCGGCCCACGGGCCGGAATTGATGCCGCATGCGGCCGATGACAGTCCGGCAGGCACCGCCCAAGTTCTCGTTGTCGAGGACGATGATGAGGTGGCGGCATTGACCGTGGAAATGATCAATCAACTGGGCTATGACACGACGCGGGTGGCGAGTGCCGAGGCCGCATTGGGCGCCCTCGCCGACCGGCGGTCAGTCGATATCGTCTTCTCCGACGTGATGATGCCCGGCCGCATGAACGGCGTTGAATTGGCGCAGGAAATCGGGCGTCGCCGGCCGAACCTGCCCGTGCTCCTCACCAGCGGCTATGCGGAAGCGGCGCGCCGCAAGGCTGGGGCACAAAAAATCAAGATCATTCCGAAACCCTATCGAATCGATGAATTGCGCGACGCTTTGGCCGCCGTAAGGCAAGATGCTCGGAACTTAATCCGAGAGCACTAGATGCCGGTAATCGTTTGTCCGTCGTGCGACCTGGCACACCGGGCCGCAATGGCGCCGTCCCGCGCGGCGACTCGGTGCGCCCGCTGCCGGGCGCCGTTGCAGCGGCCGGAGAACGGCAGCATCGATGCCGCGATTGCGCTGGCAATTTGCGCCTTGGTGCTATTCTTTCTGAGCAACGCTTATCCCTTGGTAGGGATCCAATCGAATGGATCCAGCCGCGACACTACCCTCATCGGCGCCGCTTTCAGCTTGTATCAGCAGGGACATGCGGGACTTGCCATCCTGGTGTTCATTACCACTGTCCTCGGCCCCCTGCTGCAAATTGTCACGCTGCTATATTTGCTGGTTCCTTTGCGGTGCGGGCGCCAGGCCGCAGGGCAGAGCACGGTATTTCGGCTGCTCACCCAAATCCGACCGTGGATATTCGTTGAAGTGTTCATGCTCGGCGCCCTGGTGGCACTGGTGCGGTTGTCGCAATTCGCGCGCGTGATCCCCGGTGTCGCGATCTGGTCCTGCGGACTGCTCATGTTCGCGCTCGCAGCACTCACCAGCCGCACGACACCGGGGCAGTTCTGGCGCTGGGTGGAAGGACGCCGCGCGTGAGCGCTCCGGCAACCGGCCGAAGCCTGGGGCTGCTCGTTTGCCTGCAGTGCCGCGCCACCGTGCGCGCGTTGCAAGTCCGGTACCCGCGCTGTCCGAGATGCGACGCGCACTTGCATCAACGCAAGCCACATAGCCTGGCTCTGACCGCCGCACTGCTCATTTGCGCCGCCATTTTGTACATACCCGCCAACTTGCTGCCGGTCATGTACACCCGCACGCTGCTCGATGAAGAAAGGGACACCATCATGAGCGGGGTTTTGGTTTTACTGCACTCAGGCTCCTGGCCGATCGCAGTATTGGTCTTCATCGCCAGCATCGTGGTGCCCCTTTTGAAGATCATTGCGCTGAGCGTGGTACTCTTTTCAGCCTGGCGCCGCACGCCGCGATATAGAACACAACGCAGCGAGCTATTCCGGATGGTTGAATTCATAGGACGCTGGTCGATGCTCGATGTTTATGCCATCTCGCTTTTGGTGGCCTTGGTGCAAATCAGATCGTTGGCCTCGGTTGCCGTGGGCTGGGGCGCGCTGGCTTTCGGCGCTGTCGTCGTCTTGACCCTCTTCGCGGCGCGCACCTTCGATGAGCGCTTGCTATGGGAGGGCCCGCAGTGAGCGAAGGACCGCATCCGGAGATCGAGGAGCTGCCCGCCGCCGTGCCTGCCCGTTCCCTATGGGGGCGTCTTCCCCTCGTGTGGATCCTTCCGATCGTGGTGGTTCTCGCCGGCGCCTTCGTTGTCATCCGCGAGAAAATTGCTCAGGGAACATCGATTGAAATTCGTTTCCAGAACGCCGAGGGCCTGGAGGCGAACAAAACCAAGGTCCGGTATAAGGATGTGGATATCGGCGAGGTTCGGGAAATACGGGTCGGCGATGATCGCAAGGAGGTCATCGTGACGGCGGCCATTCGCGGCAACGCGAAGGCATACCTGGTCGAAGATACGCGCTTTTGGGTTGTGCGGCCCCGCATCTCCGGCGCCGGGGTGTCGGGATTGGCTACGCTGGTTTCAGGAGCGTACATCAGCGTCGATGTCGGCCAGTCTGCCGCGAAGCGCGACCATTTCGTGGGCCTCGAAGTGCCGCCCATCGTAACCGCCGACCTGCCGGGGCGGGAGTTCGTTCTGCACGCCGATGATTTGGGGTCTTTGGACATCGGTTCTTCGGTGTTTTATCGGCATATCACCGCCGGCCAAGTGGTGGGTTATACGTTGGACCCGGGAGGCACCGGCGTAACCATAAAGGCCTTCATCAATTCACCCTTCGACATGTACGTGACGGGCGACACGCGTTTTTGGCAGGCGAGCGGAATCGACATGTCGATAAACGCGGATGGCGTGAAGCTTCGCACCGAATCGCTGGCGTCGATTCTCGAGGGCGGCGTTGCCTTCGGAAATCCGCCGGGCGCGGGTGCTGCGCGAGTCGCTGCGGATACCGGGTTTACGCTGTTTAGCGACCAGGATCGGGCAATGCGCCCGTTGGAGACCGAGATCCGGAGTTTCGTGATGTACTTCAGCGGCACATTGCGGGGGCTATCCCCCGGCGCGCCCGTGGAGCTGCACGGCATCTCGGTGGGCGAGGTCAAGAGCGTCGACGTGCAATACGACGAACATGCCGGCTCGCTCGCCTTTCCCGTGATGGTGGAACTGTATCCCCAGCGCTTGCGCGGACACCCGCCGCAGGCCGGGCGCGCCACCGTACCGCTCACGGCGGAATCCGATAGCCGCGCACTGATCAATAGTCTGGTGGCGCATGGGCTGCGTGCCGAATTGAAAACCGGGAACCTGTTAACCGGACAGAAATTCGTTTCACTCGACATGCATCGCGATGTTCCAAAAGAAAAGGTGAGCTGGGCAGAGCAGCCGGCAATATTCCCGACGATCTCGAGCGGCCTGGACGACATTCAGGATTCTGTCGGCGTCATCGCAAAGAAGCTCAGCAAGGTACCCTTCGACCAGTTGTCGGCGCGCCTGATCGGCGCGATGAACTCTCTAGACCAGACGCTCAAGAGCGCTGACCAGTTGCTGCACAACGTCGACAGCAATCTGGCGCCGCAAGTTCAGGCCACCCTGGGCGAAGCGCAAGCCGCGCTGAAGAATGCCAGGGAATTGCTTGGCCAAGACGCACCTCTGGAGAATGATCTCGGGTCGACTTTGCTGCAGGTATCTCGTGCGGCGAAATCGATCAGCGCTCTGGTCGATTATCTCGAGCGTCACCCCGAATCCCTGCTACGCGGCAAACCGCCAGGTGCACCATGAAATTGCTGAGCGCGGGGCTCTTCGCCCTTTTTCTGTTGACCGGCTGCGTGACCCGGCAACAGGACCACTTCTATGTGCTGGACGCTCAGCCGTCCGGCGCACGGGAATCGCGAACGCAGTTCGATCGGCAGGTCACCTTGCGCATCACAGTGCCCTCCTTGGTCGATCGTAACGAAATGGTGCTCGGTTCGGCGGACAGCGTCGCCGTCATGGATCACGAGCGCTGGGCGGCGCCCCTGGCGGATCTCGTTACCGCGACATTGGCGCACGATATCGAACAGCGGCGCAACAGCGTGGTGGTTTTGTCAAAAACCGCCGATCACGCAGGCATTCCGCTGGTACTAATCGCGGTCGACATCGATCAGGTGACGGCGCGCTTGGGATCTCGCTTGACCGTGGAGGCCCACTGGCGGGTTACCGATGCGCATACCGGCCACGAGGTGCTCGGACGGGATACCTTTGTCAGCCCACAGCTACCGCAGAGCTACGCGGAGATTGCCGCGGCGCTCAGCGCCTGCATCGGCTCGTTGGCGGATCGCCTGGCCGGCGAAATCCCCTCGGGCTAGCAAGCTGAAATGCAAACGCGGGCACCCCGAGATCGAGGTGCCCGCAAATATCGAACGTCAACCTTCAGATTCCCCTAACGGCTACGGCTCGACGGTAATGTCGTTGTGAACCGAGCTTACACCTTCGGTGTTTTTCGCAATCATAGCCGCCAAGTCGCTCGCGTCCTTCGTCGGTGCGCGGCCGCTCAGCCAAACAACGCCATCTGCATCGGTGTCGACTTTGATTCTGGTCAAGGTCGAGAGGTGCTTGGCCGCCAGTTTCGCCTTCACTTTGGTGGTGATCGCAGAATCCTTGACGAAATGATGTGATTGCGAATCGGTCGCGCCTTCGTTGGCCATCGCCATCGGCGCGCATGCCACGCCCAGCGCGATCATGCCGCATAAAATAACGTGCTTATTCATCTCTTCCTCCGAAAGTTTATGTAGCCTGTCGGCTTTACTAGTTCTCCGGGAGTAATCCTGATCGGTGCGCCGCGTCATATCTGTAGGTGCTGAAAGTGACCGCATGACGGCCATATCCCACAACGGTGGCATCAATTGGCGTGCGCCGCGGGACGCTCGCCCCGAGCGGTGGCCCGTTTCGCTTCTTCCTCGGGTATGGACAAGAGCCGCGCGGTGTTGACCAATGCCATGTGCGTCAGAGCTTGGGGGAAATTGCCGAGCATTCGTTTTGCCCGCGGATCATATTCTTCCGCGAACAGGCCGACCTCGTTGCCCAACGCCAGCAGATGCTCGAACAAGGTCTCGGCTTCGCGGCGGCGGCCGGTGAGCACAAAACTATCCGCGAGCCAAAAGGAACATGCCAAGAAAGCGCCTTCGCCCGCCGGCAGCGCATCGACTTTGGTGGCGGTCGAATAACGCAGCACGAACCCGTCCACCTGCAGGTCTCTTTCGATGGCGGCGATGGTGCCGAGCACCCGCGGATCGTCGGCAGGCAAGAATCCGACCTGCGGTATCAGCAACAGGCTCGCGTCCAGGAAGCTGGATCCGTACGATTGCACGAAGGTGTTGCGCGACGCGTCGAACCCCTGCTTGCAGACTTGTGCATGGATGCGATCGCGAATCCGGCACCAGCGTTTCACCGGTGCCTCCAGACCTTCCATTTTGGCGTCCTTGATCGCCCGGTCGAACGCGACCCAGGCCATGATTTTCGAATGCGTGAAATGCCTGCGGGGACCACGCACCTCCCAGAGACCCTGATCCGGCTGATCCCAATGAGACTCGAGGAATCGCAGTATCGCCAGCTGCACCTTCCACGCCTCGGGATGGGGCTTCATATCGGCGGTTCTCGCCAGGTGCAAGGAGTCCATCAATTCCCCGTACACGTCCAATTGAAATTGCCTCGACGCAGCGTTGCCGATGCGGACGGGACTCGATTTCCGGTAGCCGCGCAGCCAGGGTAATTCAAGCTCATCGAGCCGCCGCGCGCCCGTCACTCCGTAGACGATTTGCAAGTCGTCCGGTGAGCCGGCAACGGCGCGCAGCAGCCATTCGCGCCATGCCGAGGCCTCCTCGTTGTAGCCGGCCAGCAGCAGTGAATTTAACGTGAACGTAGCGTCGCGCAGCCAGCAATACCGATAATCCCAATTGCGCACGCTCCCCGGAAGTTCGGGCAATGATGTCGTGGGTGCCGCCACGAGACCGCCCGTCGGCCGGTAGGTCAGCGCCTTCAGGGTGATCAAAGATCGCAAGACCGGGCCGCTCCAACGGCCTGTGTAGCGGCTGCGTGCCGACCAACGATGCCAGTGCCGCTCGGTTTTCTTCAAGGCACTCGCCGGATTGATTTTCCTCTGCATTGGATAATGCGAGGGCCGGTAGTTCAAGACAAAGGATTCGCGCTGCCCCTTGCGCACCGTGAATTGCGCCACCGTCTTCATATTCTGGCCTTCCACCTTGACCGAGGCTGCGAATTCCAGCGTGTCGGGCCCGGCGGTCAGCAGCAAGATGTCCCGCGCACGGCGCACCCACGGCACGATGGATCCGTAGTCGAATCGCACGATCAGTTCCATGCGCATCGCCACAGTGCCGCTCAATCCCTCGACCATGCGCACGACGTCCCAACGTTCATCTGACATCGGCATGAAATCGACCAGCCGAACGCTGCCGCGCCGCGTGCGGAATTCAGTCTCCAGAACCAGGGAATCGTTTCGATAGCGGCGCCGCACGCTGGTCACTTTTCCAGCGGGCGCCACCAGCCAGCGTCCGTTGTCCGGGCTCCCCAGCAACGCGGCAAAGCAAGCACCCGAGTCGAAGCGCGGGAAACACAGCCAGTCGATTGAGCCATCACAGCCGACCAGCGCCGCCGTGTGGCAATCGCCGATCAGCGCATAGTCTTCGATCGACAGCCTTTTCGACGCCGCGGCACGGGAACGCTTCACCGCTTGATTTTTTTAAGCTGCCTCTCGCGCACTTCGTTCGGATTGGTCGGATCATCCGGGTCGTTGGCGAAGCCTCCGGGCTTTGAAACCGTCTTGGCTTCGGCCTCCTCCTCAGCCTGACGCTGATCCTTGGACTTGCCTTTGTCCAAGGCCGGACCGGGATGAGGATTGCGCGGAGATTCAGGAGCCGCTGTCGACAGCAGCGTCTTGAGCAAGCGAAGTTCCTCACGATCGGCTTGACTGCCGGGTCTGCGTTTGTTCCCCGCACCGTTCACGAAAGCGAGTGAAGCGTGCATGATGATCTTCCTCACGTTAGGTCGCTGGGGGAAGCTTGCGCGCGCTTCTCGGCGGGAAACATGGCGGTCGGCCGATTTGCATGCAGGACGATTCTGACCCCAGCCGCTGGTGCGCCTTACTTGCGCCGGCAGTCGTGCGCACATAGCGTTCGCTCTATGGAATTCGATTCCCCCGATCACGACGAACGGCTCAAGGATTTCTTCGCGCGCCACGGAGGGGCAGGTTCCCGTTCGGTGCGCCGCGGCCAATCGGCGGGCGGCGTGCAGGGCTGGTCCGAGGTGTATGCGAGCGACGGTTACGTCTTGCGCTGTGATTGGTCGACGATGGGAACGCGCGAAGAAATGAAATATTCGGAAATTGCTCCCCTGGCGTAAGGAGACCACGATGATCCGCAAGATCAGCAGCGGCGAATATCGGTTGTATTCACGCAAAGTCAATCCCAAGACCAAACGGCGCCGCAATTTGGGCACGTTTAAAACACGCGCGGCTGCCGATAGGCACGAACGCGAGGTACAGTATTTCAAAAGGCACTAGAGGCCCGATCCTGCGTGTTAGCATCTTTGCTTGCCGCGGAGATCTTGCTTGAAATACCGCCCACTCGGCAGCAGTAAGCTCATTGTTTCCGAAATCGCGCTCGGATCATGGCTAAACCTCACGGAAGGCGATGCTAAGGCCAAGGCGATCGCTTGCGTTCATCGCGCCCTTGATTGCGGAATTACCCTCCTCGATACCGCCAACATATACGGGCGGGGTGCGGCGGAACGCGTGCTCGGCGAAGCGCTGGCGGACATCAGGCGCGATAGCTATGTGCTGGCGACCAAGCTGTTCTTTCCGATGACCAAGACCGACAAGGGCCTGTCGCGCACGCAAATCCACAAGCAGCTTGACGCCTCGCTGCAGCGCCTCCGGCTCGATTACGTCGATCTGTATCAGTGCCATCGCTACGATGCGGAAACGCCCCTCGAGGAGACCATGGAGGCCCTAAGCGAGGTGGTGCGCGCAGGCAAAGCACGCTACATCGGATTTTCGGAATGGCCCGTGGATCGGGTCGCTGCCGCGCTCGCCATGCCGGGGGTTGAGAAATTCGTCTCCAGCCAACCACAGTACTCGCTCCTGCACCGAGATCCCGAAACAGCGCTGCTGCCCCTGTGCGCGAAAAACGGCATATCGCAGATCGTCTGGTCGCCGCTGGCGCAGGGTGTGCTCACGGGGAAATATCAGCCCCGAGCAGCCTTGCCGCCGGACAGCCGCGCGGCGAATGATGCCATCAACGGCTTCCTCAACCAGGCATGGCTTGAGCCTGGCGTGCTGCAGGCGGTTCAGGCGCTGCGGCCGATTGCCGCCGAAGCCGGCCTGACGCTCCCGCAATTCGCGCTCGCTTGGGTGCTGCGTCAGCCGAACGTGGGCAGTGCGATTATCGGCGCCTCGCACGCCGAACAAATCGATGAGAATGCCGCGGCCTCGGGGCATCCGGTCGCGGCGGAGTTTTTTAAGCGCGCGGAAGAGATTCTGAATCGGGCAACCGCCGCGGCACGCTAAAGGAGTCATGCGCCGCGGAACTCGCGGCGCATGGCTGTTCGACTAGCGATCTCGCCTTGATTGTTCCTCTCTCCTTGCCTGATCTTCCTTGGCGCGCTTGTCAAGGTCGTTTTTGACATCGCCGTACTTGGCTTGCGCGGCTCCCGCCGCCTTGTTTACCGCGCCTTTGATTTGTTGCGTGGTGCTGCCCACGGTCTTGCCGGCGACTTCCTGAACCTTGCCCGCGCCTTCCTTAACGCGGCCTTCCACTTGATCTTTGTTGATGCCCATGCCATTTCTCCTGCCGATTTCGCCGGCATACGGCCGACACGTCCTTCGCGGTCATCATCGTGCGCAGCCGATATGCGAACTGTAGGATCGTCCAGTGAAGCCGTGTCGGAAATCCGCCCAGGATTTGCAGTATCCTAAGCGCCTTTCCGTTCAAAAAGGGATGCTCATGTTATCTCGACGAGTCTTTCTGCAAAGCGCCGCTGCCGCGCCTATATTGGCCGCCGGCACCGGCTTCGTCCGTGCTGCGGCCGGGTCGAAATTGAAGTCCCTGACCGGCGATGCCAAGCCCATCTCGGCCGAGGAGCGTCATTCGCGCATCGAGAAGGCGCAGGCGCTGATGGCGCAGCGCAAAGTCGCCGCCTTGCTGGTCGAATCAGGCACGAGCTTGGAATACTTCACCGGCATCCGATGGCATCGGTCTGAGCGCACGACGCTTGCGGTCATTCCCGCGAACGGCGCGGTGCTGGTAGTGACGCCCGCCTTCGAGGAGCCTTCGGTCCGTGAAACGCTGCAAGTAGGCGGCGATGTGACGCCTTGGAATGAGCACGAGAATCCGTTCGAAAAAGTGGTGGAAGGTCTGAAGGCGCGCGGCATTGAATCCGGCGTGTTGGCTGCCGAATCGACGATGCGCTTTTTCATCATTGCCGGCATTCGCCAGGCATCGAGTGCTTACGAAATCATCCCGGCGGATCCCATCGTGCGCGCGTGCCGGCTGATCAAGTCTCCGGCCGAACTGGCCCTGATGCAGTCGGCGAATACCGTGACCATTGAAGCGCTTCGCCACGTTCATTCGCAAGTCGCCAAAGGCATGAGCGAGTCCGATATCAGCGCGCTGATGGACCGCACGACAATCGCCCTGGGAGGCTCGCCCGGTGGCTTTTCGCTGGTGCTTCTCAATGAGGCGTCTGCGTATCCGCATGGCTCGGTAAAGCCGCAAGTTATCCGAGAAGGGTCGGTGGTACTCATGGACTGCGGCTGCGCCGTGCACGGCTACGAATCCGATATTTCGCGCACCTGGATTTTTGGCGAGGCAAATGCCCGCCAGCGCAAGGTGTGGAATACCGTCAAGCGCGGCCAGGAGCTCGCCTTGGAAACTGCAAAGCTCGGTGCTCCGGTGGGCACCATCGATGATGCGGTTCGAAAGTACTACGAAACCGAAGGCTGGGGTCCGGGATATCGATTACCCGGCCTCCCGCACCGGACCGGGCACGGAATTGGGCTGGACGGGCATGAGGCACCCTACCTCGTGCATGGCGACACGACGCCGCTGCAGGCGGGCATGTGCTTCTCCGACGAGCCGGGCATCTATATTCCCGGTGAATTCGGTATTCGCCTAGAGGACTGCTGGCACATGACTGCCTCCGGTCCCAAGCTGTTCACGCCCCTGGCAAAATCGCTGGAAGAACCGATCTAGCGGCGCCTGCGGATGCTTGCGCTGCTGTCCCTGTGCGCGTGGATTTATTTATTCTTCGCGCACGGCTTCTTTTGGCGCTCCCTCCCGCAGCTGCCGAAAGCTGTCCCGCAGGAGTTCCCGGAGGTCGACATCATCGTTCCGGCGCGCGATGAGGCCGAGACGATCCAGGCGGCGATTGCCTCGCTCCTCGGCCAAGACTATTGCGGAAAATTCCGCGTGCTCTTGATCGATGACAACTCCACGGACGGCACTGCCTCCTTGGCCGGCTCCGCGCCCAACCTGCAGGTAATTCGCCTGGAATCGAAGCCGTCCGGTTGGTCGGGAAAACTTTGGGCTTTACATCAGGGCGTCGCAGCGAGCTGCGCGCCCATCCTGCTGTTGACCGATGCCGACATCGTGCACCAGCCTGGGCACCTTGCCTCGTTGCTCGCGAAGCTGCAGGACGCACAGCTTGACCTGGTCAGTGAAATGGTGCGCCTCAATTGCCGCAGCATTGCGGAGCGCCTGCTCGTTCCGGCGTTCGTGTATTTCTTCCAGATGCTGTATCCGTTTGCGAAAGTGAACGACCCGCGATCGGCTGTTGCCGCGGCGGCCGGCGGAACGATTCTGGCGCGTCGTGCGGCGCTCGAACGCATCGGTGGAATAGCGGCGATCAAGGACGCCCTTATCGATGATGTGGCACTGGCGAAGGAAATTAAGCGCGGCGGACCGATTTTTTTGGCGCACTCTGGGTTGGCCGCATCCGCCCGGCCTTATCCAAAATTCGCGGATATCTGGCGCATGATTTCCCGAACCGCCTTCACCCAGCTGCGTTATTCCAGTGCGCTGCTGGTGCTCACGATTGCCGGCCTCACGATTGTTTGGCTGGTGCCTCCTTGGGAAGCTATCTTCGGGAACGGGTGGCGCTTCGGCTGCGGTCTGGCTTCCTGCATGCTTGCCGCCTTCAGCTACATGCCCACGCTGATACGCTATCGGTGCAACAAGTTGGCTGCGCTGGCATTGCCCTTGATCGCGATGTTCTACATGGCCGCCACCGCGGGCTCAGCAGTGAACTACTGGCGAGGCAAGGGCGCGAGCTGGAAGAATCGCGCCTACCCGCGCTAGTTTGTCGAAGTCTTGGCCATGGCCGGCAGCGCCTTGAGAGCCTCCGCTTTGACGGTAAAGTCTTCGATGTTGATCTGGTGAGGCACGCAGTCGGTCCGGTAATTCAAGTCTCGCAGGCTGAAATTCTTCGAAATGATGTCCTTCATCTCATCGAGCAATTCGCAATCGCCATGGCCCATGAAGTAGGGATGAGTCGGGCTCACGAGCACAGGCGTCCAACGGGCTTGAACGGTGTTTGGGGCATTGGCATCAGCGCTCGGGGTAAGAGTGTAAAAGTCGAGTGCGACAATGGCATTGTGCCCCGGGACGCTGCTGCCGTGCGGACATCCCCGCGCATCGACCTTTGCATCCTTGCGCGCGCCTAAATGCAGCAACAGCGAGCGGATGTTGCTTTCCAGCCCATCGCAACTGTAAAGCGTGGTAATGCCATAGTAAGTAAATTCAGCCTGGCGATGTTCCCACGTGCCCGAGATCGGCTGTGCGGTGGAGGCGTCCGCGGCAAAACTCGCGCCACTGCCCGTCAAAAAAAGCGCGGCAAAGGCTGCGCCGGTCAGAAAGCGTTTAGTGCGTTGCATGGCAATTTCCTCAACTATATCGGTCGGACATCGAAAACCCATGGCATATCAAGTTGCATGCCATAGTGCAATAGACCCTTCGGGTATCGCGGGGTTCAAATGGCGCGCGCCGACGGCCATCGGCCAACCGCGCAGCGGTTGATCGAAACTATCCGTTTCGTGCGGCGTTTCGCGCCTTGTTGGCATCGACAACCGTGAGCGCGGTCATGTTGACCAGCCGCCGCACTGTCGAAGCCGGGGTCAGGATGTGGGCCGCCGCCGCGCAACCGAGCAGAATGGGCCCTACCGCGACGTTGTGGCCGGCGGCGGATTTCAGCAAATTGTAGGCAATGCTGGCGCTGTCCAGGTTGGGGCAGACCAGCAAGTTAGCGGTTCCAAGCAGCGTACTGGTCCCCAATACGGCGCGCCGCGCCGCTTCATCCAGCGCACAATCGCCATGCATTTCTCCATCCACTTCGAGGTCCGGCATCCGCGCGCGCAGCAGCGCCAAGACGGCGCGCATCTTCGCCGCCGACGGCGCGTTGCTCGATCCAAAATTCGAGTGCGACAGGAGCGCGACTTTGGGCACCAAGCCGAATGCCGACAACTGATGGGCCGCCAGTTGAGTCAGTTCGGTGAGTTGCTCTGCGGTCGGATCAAGGTTCACGTGAGTATCCACCATGAAGACCTGGCGCCCCGGCAGGATCACGCCGGTCATCGTGCCGTATACGCTGGCCCCGGTGCGATGCCCGATAACTTGGTCGATGTAGTGCAGATGCCGCCCTGTGGTGCTGATCGTGCCGCAGAGCATGCCGTCGGCTTCACGCTTTTTCAGAAGCATGGCTGCAATCAGCGTCGTGCGGCGGCGCATCTCCAGCCGCGCGTACTGCGCCGTGACGCCGGCGCGTTCGGTCAAAGCGTGGTAGGCCTGCCAATACTCCCGAAACCGCTCATCCTGCTCCGGGTTGACCACGGTGACATTCTCACCGATGCGCAGACGGAGTCCGTGGCGCTTGAGCGACCGCTCGATAACCGCGGGGCGGCCGACCAAAATGGGCGTGGCCAGCTTTTCATCCACCACAATTTGCACCGCGCGCAGCACGCGCTCGTCCTCGCCCTCCGCGTACACGATGCGGCTGCGTTCCGCCGCGACCTCGCGAGCCGCCGCAAAAATCGGCTGCATCAGTGTGCCGCTGTGATAGACAAATTGCAGAAGCCGCTGACCGTAAGCCGTGAGATCGCGGATCGGACGGGTCGCGACTCCCGATTGCATCGCTGCTTCGGCGACCGCGGGGGCGATCTTGACGATCAAGCGCGGATCAAAGGGTTTTGGAATCAAGTAGTCGGGACCAAAGGCCAGGTCTTCGATGCCGCCATAGGCCGCCGACACGATATCGCTCTGCTCCTGCCGCGCCAAATCCGCAATCGCATGTACCGCGGCAATTTCCATCGGCCGCGTGATCGTCGTCGCGCCCACATCGAGCGCGCCTCTGAAAATGAATGGGAAACACAGCACGTTATTGACCTGATTCGGATAGTCGCTGCGGCCGGTGGCAATCACCGCGTCATTGCGCACCGCACTAACCTCCTCCGGCAAAATTTCCGGGGTGGGATTTGCGAGCGCCAGGATCAAAGGCTTCGGCGCCATCCGGCGCACCATATCGGCGGTCAGGACCCCGCCGGCGCTCAAGCCCAGAAAAACATCCGTGCCTTCGATGATTTCAGCAAGCTTGCGCGCGGCGGTGGGCTGTGCAAAGCGCGCCTTCTCCGGATCCATGAGCTCTTGCCGTCCCTGGTAGACGACACCCGCAAGATCGCTCAGCCAGACGTTTTCGCGCGCGAGACCCAGATCCAGCAATAGATCAACGCAAGCCAACGCCGCCGCGCCGGCGCCGCTGACGACCATCTTCACGTGCGCGATACTCTTGCCCACGACCTGCAGCCCATTGATGACCGCGGCGCCGACGATGATGGCGGTCCCGTGTTGATCGTCGTGGAACACCGGAATTTTCATGCGCCGGCGCAGCTCGCGCTCCACGATGAAGCACTCGGGCGCTTTGATGTCTTCCAGATTGATGGCGCCGAAGGTGGGCTCGAGCGCCGCAATGATTTCGATGAGCATCTGAGGATCGCGCTGTTCAATCTCGATGTCGAACACATCGATGCCGGCAAATTTCTTGAACAACACCGCCTTGCCTTCCATCACCGGCTTGGAGGCCAGGGGACCGATAGCCCCCAGCCCGAGCACCGCCGTGCCGTTGCTGACCACACCGACCAGATTGCCGCGGCCCGTGAATCGAAATGCGTTCAGGGGATTCTCGACAATGGCCTCGCAGGCGGCGGCAACTCCCGGGGAATAGGCGAGTGCCAGGTCGCTTTGATTTAGCAACTGCTTGGTGGCGGTGATCGATAGTTTCCCGGGCGTCGGGTACTCGTGATAGTCGAGCGCTTGCTGCTTGAGCGATTCCTTGATTTCGTCTCTCTTCATATCGCGTTGCACGACTAGCGGGGCAACGTTGGATTATAGCCGCTCGCCGCCCTCCTTGCGCGCGCGCTCCTCGCGGTTCTGCCCGGTCCGCGATCCCAACGCATAAGTGAACACGTGGGTGAATTCTGCACCTAGCAGAAAGATTTCTGCGGAGTAATAGATCCACAGCAGCAGCACCATGATGGAACCCGCAGCTCCATAGGCGGAATTCAATGAACTGCGGCCCAAGTACAGTCCGATCAACAGTTTGCCGATAGAGAACAGACACGCGGTCACCAAGCCGCCGATCCAAACGTCCCCCCAGGCGAGGTCTTCGCGCGGAACGTACTTGTAAATCATCGCAAACAGCACCGTGGTCAGCCCTAGGCTCAGCACCAGATCCAATGCCGGCAATATCACTTGCCACTGCACCATGAAGCCGCCCAACCATGCGCCCAGCGCCGCGAGTGCGGCACTCATGATCAGTGATACCATCAACAGAAAGCCCACGCCGAGAATGAGGCCCACCGACAAAATGCGGGAGCGCAGGATTCGCCACCACGCAACGCCGTCTTTGTCCGGAGACTTCCAGATGAAGTCGAGAGTGTTTTGCAATTCTCCGAAGACACTGGTTGCACCGACGAGCAGCGTGATGATGCCGACGGCCGCGGCGAATCCTTTCAGCCCGCTTTGATGGGCGCTCGATAAGAGGCTTTTTACCGCGGACGCGCCGGAATCTCCCAGCAACGCACGCATTTGGTCCAGAACGTGGGTTTCAGCGACATTGGGGCCGAATAGCGTGCCGGCGACCGCCATTGCGATGACCAAGATCGGCGCGAGGGAAAACAGCGTGTAGAAGGAAAGGGCCGCGCCCAGGCTTGATGCGTTGTGTTCGATCCATTGGGAGAAGGTGTCGCGCGTGATGTCCCAAATGATGCGGCCGGACCGCACGGGGCGCATCCGGAGAGATTGCGTCGACATGCGGCCGACCCGCTATTGCGCGGGACGCTGGCCTGTTCTGCCGCTGACCGGCATCGCAACCTGAGCCGAAACGTCCGCTCCGGTGTATTCGGCATTCACCTCGTCGAAACACAGCAAGCGCAGGTAGCTATTGGCCGCGGGCGGCGAGCCGAACCCTGTCCCGCTGCGTGCCAACGATCGCATCCGCGGCAACGGTTGGCCGCGCATGTGTGGCGGACAAAGATAATCGAGAATCGTTGCAGCGGCGGGCGTCACGGATGCGCCAACCGGCAAGGGGGCCACCCTCCATCGCACCGGACCGAGCGCATCGATTGACGCCGCCGCACCGACTAACTGCGCGATGCAATAGCAAGGTGCCGGGTTCGGTGCTGCCTTCAAGGATTCGGCCTCTACAAGCAACTCCAGCATCTCGGCGGCGTGCGTGCGAACTGCCTGGCGGATTTGCGCGGCGCGCAGTTGTTCCCTCACCGCGTCCCAAGTCATGCCCTCTTTCGAAAAGGCGAAGGGAATGTGGCCGAAATATCGCTCAAACGGCACGATCTCGAAGCGTCGTCCGGATACTTCTGCATCCAGGTGGTCGAGCAGCGCGCAAGATACCGGGTGGACCGCATCTACTGCATCGATGGCGGCTACAACGCGCTCCTCATGCCGCGGAAAGGCATCGAGAACCGCCGCAATGAACATGTCGCCTGTTAGCGCCCCGCAAACACTTAAATGCAAATCCATCGCCGCCCCGGCTGGTTGATTTGCGGACACACTACGTCAACACTGGTGGCGCAAAAGCGCCCAAAGTCCTAACTAAGTGTAGGAATAGTCCTAAGGATTAAGCACTAAGATATGGATCGATTTCGGTGCTGACTGAGCAGGATGCCGGCAAAAAAACCGAGCGCCGCGGCCGATCCTGCGGCGCGATAGGGAGAACGTCGAATCATGCTGCCAGTTTTCCTGCCCAGACCGGCCGCATCATGGCGAAATTCCGCTCCAAGGTCACCTGCGACCAACTTTACCAGGCTCAAGCCCATCAATAGATTCGCGGTGCCCTTGAGCAAAGTCGCCATGCTCATAGGCGGCCCTGCATCTCGACTACGTGCGCCGCCTTGGGCGGCGGCCGCAATTCGATTACCTTCGCCGGCCCGGAAAGCGCGCTGGGCGCAGGCGTGCTTTGATTGGCCGCGCGGCGCGTATCGCTCAGATTGAAATAGTATTCAAGGTGATGATGCGTTCGGACGAACAGGAACAGACTTCCCCGCGCGGACAGATGCTTGAGCATGAGCAACATATAAACTTCGGCGCTCACTCGGGTCTGTCGTCCGGATTTGCAACCTTTTGTAGGAAATTTTGACGGCGCGCCGAACCGCCTCTGCCTTCGTGGCGTAAAAACGCAAGCACCAGCGTTTCGGCCTTGCGTGCGGATGCCGAAATCAGTTTTCCGTCGATTTTTTCGTGGATGCTGCCGGACCGCCAGCTTTCGAAGACGGCCGGATTGATATAAGACTTGCGGCAGACCGCGGGCGTGTTGCGCAATTCAGCGGCCACCTGCTTCACGACCTCCGCGATCTCCTTCTTGAATGCATTTTCCCCGCAGGCTTCCGGCAGAGGCGTTCTTGCCAGGAGCGTGATGGCATGCAGGGTGGCGCCCCAGGTGCGGAAGTCTTTCGCAGTAAAATCGTTGCCCATGGCCTCACGCAAATAATCGTTCACCTGCCCGGAATCGATGGGACAGCGCTGCCCGTCGTCGTTGATGTACTGGAACAGGTGCTGGCCGGGAATCTCTTGACAGCGGCGCACGATTTTCGCGATGCGCTTATCGTCGATGAGAATTTCGTGCTGCACTCCGCCTTTGCCGCGAAAATTCAGTACGGCGCGGCCGTCACGGATGAAGGTGACGTGCCGGTTGCGCAGCGTCGTGAGGCCGAAACTCTTGTTGTCGCGCGCGTATTCGCTGTTGCCGACGCGCACCCTGGTTGAATCGAGCAGGCTGACCACGACGGCAAGCACTTTTTCGCGCGGCAGTCCCGGCAATCCCATGTCGCGCTTCAGCACGCGGCGCAGCTTCGACAGCTGCTCGCCGAAGGCCACCATCCGTTCGAACTTTGCGCTGTCGCGCAGCTCGCGCCATTCCGTGTGATAGCGGTATTGCTTGCGTCCCCGCGCATCTCGCCCGGTCGCCTGCAGATGGCCGCGCGGTTTCATCGTGATCCACACGTCGCGGTACGCCGGCGGAATCGCAAGGCTGGCAATGCGCCTGAGATCCTTTTCCGCCGCAAGGCGCCGATTCTCGGGCGTTACGTATCGAAAGCCTCGGCCCACGCGCAGACGACGGATACCCGGCTCCGTGTCGGAGACATAAACGAGCCCAGCTTCGATGGCCATCTGCGCTGCTTCAGCCGCGCTGCCACTTAGCTTGTCACTGTCCTGCGCTGTTTTGAGCGTCATGCGAATGGCTTTTAGCAGGTCACCCAGCGCGAAACCATGGACGAACGCCGACGATGTGTAGGACTTCCTGCTTGTCTGCGTAATCTGCGACGCAGTTCATGCCGCAACGATCGTCGAAAAAAATTGTTAATTTACATAACGTTATCGATGCTTGGCAGCCGCAAGGCGATTTCTGTGCTCGCATCGTCGGCGCGTGGCGCGCCGTTTTCCTACGCAGACATGCGCCGCGCACGACTCGTGCGAACCTTGCAGTTGCGAAAAAATCGCGAGCCTAAGCGGACAAGCCGTCACTTTTTACAGGAGAAGAAAATGAAAGGTTCATTCCTCGCGCTGATGCTGGGGTTGCCGGCGTTGGCCATTGCGGCATCGAATCCCGATGCGTCCTTCTACAAAAATGCGGCCGAAGGCGGCATCGCCGAAGTCGAAGCCGGCCAGATGGCACAGGACAAGGGCAGCAGCCAACAAGTCAAGGACTTCGGCGCCATGATGGTGAAGGACCACACCGCCGCAAATGACAAGCTGAAGACCTTGGCCTCATCGAAAGACATCACGCTGCCGACAAGCCCGAGCGTCGGACAGATGGCAACCAAGACCAAGCTCAATGTGCTCTCGGGCAATACCTTCGACAAGTCGTACGTCAAAGGACAGATCAGCGCGCATCGCCAGACCATCGCACTGTTCCGCAAAGAGATCAGTTCAGGTCAAGATGCCGATGCAAAGGCGTTTGCAACGGCCACGCTGCCGACGGTTCGGTCGCACCTGAAGGCAATTAACGCCATTGCCGCGGACATGGGAATCAAAACGAAGTAATCGCGTTCAGCGGCGCCCCGCTTCGGCGGGGCGTGTCCGCTTCCAAGACGGCGCTTCGTTCAGCAGCTTCAATGACCGGCCGAGATCGGTCAAGCCCAAGGCGCGTCCGTACGTGTCCTGCGTGACCCACTTCCGCTTGAGCGCCAGCTTGAGCAAAGCCGAACCCAGCGCTCCGCCGACATGCGGCCGGCGCTCGCTCCAATCCAGGCACGCATATGCGAAGCGGCGGCGCATGGCACGTGTTGCCTCTATATCAACTCCAAGGCGGCCCAAGGCCGCACTGCCCTCATCGGTGAGGTCATAGAGGTCAGCGCTCCCGGCGCCGGCGCGCAGCCAGCCGAGAGACCGCATTTGGTCATGCAGCGTCACGGCAATTTCACCCGCCATATGGTCATAGCATGTCCGCGCCGAGCGCAGCCGGTTCGGCGTGCTCGGCACGAACTTAGCCGCGCTGCTGCCGGCCACGACGCTCAATGCCTCGAGCGCGCGCGCCACATCGGCGTCTTTCAAACTGTAGTAACGGTGCCTGCCTTGGGCGTGCACCTTCACCAGTTGAGAATCCTTGAGCCTGGCCAGATGCACGCTTGCCGTCGACGCACTGACCTCCGCGACGATACCCAACTCCGTGCTGGTTCGGGCATGGCCATCCAGCAGGCAATACAGCATCCGCGCGCGGGCCGGTTCGCCGATCGATGCGGCGATTCCGGAAACTTGAGCGTCCAGCGGCTCTACGTCCATACTTTGATGATAGGCGAAGTATGCAAGTCAGGCAATATACAAGGCTTGAGGGACTGCCGGGCATTTGCACGGCGTAGGCGCAATCCCACGTTACGCAACGGATAGCGGGCCTACTTTTTCGTCAACAGGCCTCGTATGGTTCCTGCGTCACTGTTAGGCATTGAGCCTTAAAAGGAATTGCCATGCTTCATTATGCCGTCGTGTTCTTGGTCGTCGCGTTGATCGCGGCCGTGTTCGGTTTCGGCGGAATCGCCGCGGGCGCTGCGGGCATCGCGAAAATCTTGTTTGTCGTGTTCCTCATCGGAGCGATCGTGACGTTCCTGATGAACGGTAGATCTCGGGTTTAGCCACCGGCGGGTCTTTCGTTTTCTGCGATGCTGGGGACGACGGCGGACCGCCGTCGTCCCCTAACGCGGCGTCGACCGCGCGAAACTCATCACTTCCTCGGCCATCAGGTCGAGCACCTGCGCCACTCTCGGAATCAGGCATACGCCGTCCTCGGCAAACACACTCTCGGTTGAATTGATCGCAGCGCCGAGCGGCGTCGGCCAGCCGCGAAGCGCGTGCACGATATCCCGCAGCGCGCTCAAGGTGTTGATTGCGCCGGGCCACCCGCCGGCGGTGGCGATGCATCCCACCGCGCGACCGCTGAAGTACGGCCGCGGGTCGGCACGCAGGTCTTCGGCATAATCGAGCGCGTTCTTCACCAAGCCCGAGATGCTGCCATGGTATCCCGGCGAACCGATGATGATCCCATCAGCGAGGGCAAGCTCCGCGACCAGAAATCGCGCACCCTCGCCTCGCTCCGGAGTCTCCGGCTGATATAGCGGCAAATGCAGCAGCGAACCGCTGATCAGGTTGATGCGTGCGCCGGCGCGCTGTGCGGCGCCGAGCACGTGACGCATGGCCCATTCCGTCGATGAATTTGGGCGGAGCGTACCTCCGACGGCCACGATGTACGGTGAACTCACGGCATTTATCCTACACGCTATTCCGCGCCGATTCAGCGTGCCGGTTTCGCCGCCCGCGCACCGAACGGCGGCTTCGCAAACCAAATGAGCGGTACCAAGACCAGAAAGATGACTCCCACCATATTGAACACATCGTTCACTCCCAGCGTCGATGATTGGCTGGAAATAACTTGATTCACAAATGCAGGAGCACCGGAACCGCCTATGCCATGCGAATGCAATTGGCTCTGATATTGGGTCCAGGGCTGCGAAGCCGACCGGATGTGCTCCGCGAGCACGGAATGATGATAGTCGGTGCGTCTGTTCCAAATCCATACGGTCACGGCTGTGGAAAAACTGCCGGACATCGTCCGCACGAAGTTGCTGACGCCGGAAGCCGAGGCAAGCTCGTTCGAGGCAACCCCCGACATCAGAATCTGGTTCAGTGGCAGGAAGAAAAACGCCATTCCCAACCCCTGCACGAAGCGCGGCGCGGCAAATTGAAAGAACGTCGCGTTCTCATTCAGCGTTGCAGTCCAAAAGACCGCGAAGCCGAATACGCAAAAGGCAAAGCTGGCGGCAAGCCTCAGGTTCAGGCGCATCATATTGCGGCCGACGATTGGCGCAATGACAAGACCCAACAATCCGACCGGAGCGACCGCCAATCCTGCCCAGGTGGCGGTGTAACCCAGGGTGGTTTGCAGCCACAACGGAAAAATAATATTGACGCCGGAGAAGGCGAAGAACGCCAATGCCAGGGTGCAGGTGCCGACTCGGAAATTACGCTTGCCGAACAGATGCAGATCGACAACCGGATGCTTGTCCGTGAGTTCCCATGGGATGAAGAATGCGATGGCGACGACCGCGGCGATGCCTGCCGTCAAAATCACCGGCGAGTTGAACCAATCCTTTTCATTGCCGTTGTCCAGCATGAACTGCAGGCTGCCGACCCCGATGACCAACAACAAGAGACCGATCCCGTCTATCGGCAACTTAACTGTATTCGACTCGCGGTGACGCAGAAGCGACCAACTCGCGATCGCCGAAAAAGCGCCGACCGGTAGATTGATGTAGAACAACCACGGCCAGGAAAAGTTGTCCGTAATCCAGCCGCCGATGATGGGACCGAATATTGGGGCAATCATGATGACCATCGACCATAAGCCGAGGGCTAAGCCGCGCTTTTCGATCGGATAGTTGCGCAGCAATATTGCCTGCGCCACCGACATCATGGGGCCGGAGACGAATCCTTGGATGAGGCGCGCGCCCACCAGCATCGGAAGGCTGTTGGCCACGCCGCAAACCGCCGAGAAGACCATGAAGAGAACAATCGACGTGACAAAGGTTCTGACTTCGCCGAAGCGGCGCGCGATCCAGCCCGATAGCGGCTGCATGATCGCCGCTGCAAGCATGTACGAGCTGACAGCCCAGGTGCCTTCCGACGGCGTGACCCCGAGGCTTCCCGATATCGAGGGCACGGAGACATTGACGATGGTCATGTCAAGAATCTCCATGAACGAGGCGGTCGCGATCGCCACGGTCAGGAAAAACAGCTTGCCTCCGTGCAACGGGGGGTATTCGCCGGCAATCGCCGGCTGGGCCGATTCAGCCATGCAACTGCGCCCGGCTAATGTTCGTTGCCGAGATTTCGGCGCACCACCGCGTCGGCCTCGGCGTTGGCTTTGTCGAGATCCTGCGTGTAAACCTGCGTGTCGCCCACCGGCTTATCGCTTGCCTGCAACGCCAGCACCGATCCCTCTCGAGATGTCGTGTCGACGGTCACCGTAGCGGACAGGCCGACGCGCAGCGGCGACTTCTTAAGATCGCTGTCGTCGATCAGAATTCTCACGGGTACGCGCTGCACCACCTTGATCCAGTTTCCCGAGGCATTTTGCGGCGGCAGCAAGGAAAACGCGGCGCCGGTGCCGGCCGACATTCCCTGCACATGTCCATGGAATATGAAGGAGCCGCCGTACAAATCACTGCGTACCTCGGCCTTTTGGCCGATGCGCAAGTTTCGCAGTTGCACTTCCTTGAAGTTTGCATCCACCCATAGGGAATGCAACGGAATGACCGTCATGAGCGCTTCGCCGGCCTGAATATGCTGGCCCAGCTGCACGCTGCGCTCTGCGACGTAGCCGGTCACCGGCGCGACTACCGCGTTGCGCTGGGCGGCGATCCACGCATCCCGATACGCGTCCTTGGCCTGCAGTACCGCCGGATTGCTCTCGACCGGCGTGCCGTCAACCAGCGCATGCGCCGACTGCGATTGCCGTTCGGCCTGCCGCAGCGCGGCTTGGGCCATTTTGACGCTCTCCTGGGCATGGCGGACTTCCTCGCCTGCGATCGCATGATCCGCAATCAACGGCTCGCGCTTTGCAAGGTCGATTTGAGCCCTCGACAACTCCAGCTTGCGCGCGTCTATTTCCGAATCGAATTGCCCGGCCGTCGCCTTTTGCTGGCGCACTTGCCGCACCGTTTGCGCCAATGCGCTGGCGGCGCGGCTCAGCGCGGTCTGCGCGTCGGTGGGATCGAGCTTCACCAGTGTTTGGCCGGAGTTGACCAGCTGCGTGTCATCCGCCAGCACCGCAATGACGGTGCCGGATACTTGCGAGGAAATCACCACCCGATTTCCGTTGACGTAGGCATCGTCTGTCTTCTCGCGCTTCGACAGAACCAGCACCCAGTAGGCAGCCCAGAGCACGCCGATGCAGATGAAGATCGCCGCAATGAGCAGCAAAATTTTACGCCGCTTGCCGTTTGGAGGATTCGCCGGTGCTGATTCTATGTTTGCGTTCATGGTGCTGCTGTAGGTGATGAAGATCGGGCGAGTTTCTGAGGGTTTTCGTAGCCGCCGCCCAAAGACCGCTGTAGCGCAATGTCCGTGGAGATTGCCGCTGAATCAAGCTGCATCAGCGCATCCCGTTGATCCAGCCAAGACTCGGTCGCCATCAATTCGCTGCGCGCGTCCGTGATGCCCTGCCGGACCCGGGCCGCGGCGGTTTGCGTCATCCGTAGCGCCGCGTCCACCTGTTTCGCGCGCTGCGCACGCTGAGCTTGGATCTGGGCGCGCGTCGTGGCCTGCGTGGCAACATCGCGAGCTGCATTCACCACGGTGTCCTGATAGCTGGAAACGGCCGCGTCGATCGCCGCTTGCGCCGCGCCATAGCGCGCCTTGAGCCGGCCCGCATCAAATATGGGCAGATGGATAGCCGCGCTTACCTGAGGAACGCGGCTGCCATATTCGAGCAGCTTTCCCACGTCCAGGCTCGACACTCCCAGCAGCGCGTTCACCGTCACGTCGGGATAAAACTCTGCGCGCGCGGAAGACAGACTCTTTTCCGCCGCCTCAACACGCCAACGGCTGGCGGTGACGTCGGCGCGCCGCGCGATCAAGTCGATCTTCACATCGTCCGGCAGCGCTCCGGAGATCGATGGCAACGGCTTGACGGCAAGCGGCGGCAGATCGGAGATCGAGCGGCCCACCAAGGCCGCCATCGCAACCACCCGCAGTTGCGCCGATCCTTCCAAGGCGGCGATCTCCTCGCGCGCCGCTGCCAAGGCGAGATCCGAATTGTTCAACTCGTCGGCGGAATCCAAGTCGGCGCGGACCCGCGCGCCGGTAACCCTGGCAGTCGACTCCACCGCGGCCTCCTTTTGTTTCGCGAGCTGCAGCCGATTCTGGTCCGACTGCCAGCCGAAATAGGCGTCGGCAATGGAACTGGCGAGCATCAAAGCCGCGGCGCTGCGGTCTGCCTGAGCCGCGTGCGCCTGATCCATGGCCGCCTCCACCGCGCTGCGCTGCTTGCCCCACCAGTCGAAGGTGTAACTGGCCTGCAACCCTAAGTCGAACTGGTTGTACCAAGTGAAGCCAAGCAACTGCGGCGGGAATAACCCGTTGTCGCTGAGGCGCTGCCGGTCGCCGTCGGCATTCGCCACCACGTGCGCGCCGGATTCCGCTGCCGCGAGCCGGACGGACTGGCGAGCGGTGTCGTAGCGTGCGTGGGCAGTCGCAAGGCTCGGCGAACTGGCGCCTCCCAGCTCAATCAGTTGATCCAAAGTGGAATCCTGATAGCGCTTCCACCACTCCGGCGCCGGCCAATTTCCACTGCCCTCCGTGCTGAAGCCATCGAGCGGCGCGACATCGGACAGGCGCACGGGCTGCTGCTTTGCCGGCAAACCGGCGCAACCCGTAAGTGCGGCAAGGCTTAAGGTCAAGACGGCACGCGAAAGCGTCACAGCACAGGCTCCGTTAAGTCCGGCATATTCATCTGATCCAATTCAGTGCCCAGCCGCTTGAGTTGCGCCGCGAGCTGACGCTGTTCGATTTCCGGAAAGTCTTGCAGCATCCGGCGAAGCGGCACATGCAGCTTCGGCAGCAAAGTGCGTACGAACTCCTCTCCCTCCTCGGTAATGCGCAGCACCATCCGCCGTCGGTCCTGAACGCTCGACACACGAGTGATCAGACCGCGGTCGAGCAAGGCATCACTGATGCGCGACATGTTGGCAGGGCTCTGCGAGGCGCGCACGCACAGATCGCTGGGATGAGCCGCGCCATCCGGCTGCGAGAACAGCGTGCTGAGCACTCGGAACTCCGCCTCGTTGAGGCCGAACGGCCTGATCTGCTGCTCGAACTTTGAGGCCATCTCGCGCCCGATATGCAGCAACAACCGGCACAACAAGATTCCGGACACGGGCAGGTCAGGCATTCGTTGCTTGAGGTTCTGGAGGTTCGCCTCCATCAGCTCGAATTGCGAAGGGGAATTATTCATTTGTATACTAACTATTTACTACGATATAGTTTATCAAGTGAATATATATCACGCAAATAACAGCTTGCAATTGAAAACGACACATGTCATTTATACCCGATGATTGATCTGCCTGCCCTTCAGACACCCCCGAAACGCGGCAGACCCCGTCGAGGCACCGAGATTGCGCGCACCGCAGCGCTGATAAATGCCGCGACGCGGGTGTTTCTGCGGGAGGGCTACGGGTTGGCCAGCATCGACAAAGTTGCCGCCGAGGCCGGAGTCTCGACTCGAACCATTTACCAACGCTACAAGAACAAAGCCGACCTGTTCGGCGCCGTGATCGCCGGACTGGTCGATCGTGTCTCGACCGTGCTTGCAACCGCGGACTTGAACCGTCTGGCGCCGCGCGCGGCGCTTCAGGTCATCGCAGCAACCATCACCGGCCGGGCACGCGATCCCGATGCGGCAGCGTTGTTTCGCATCGTCGCCACCGAAGCGCAGCGCTTCCCCGAGCTTGCCGCAAAAATGCGCCAAAGCAACAAGCTTTGCGTCGAAATTGTCGTGGCCGATTATCTACGCGAGCAGGTCGGCCGCGGTGTGCTGGCGCTTGCGGATCCTGAACGGGCGGCAACATTATTCTTGCAGATGATTTGCGCCGAATTGCACGAGAGTCTACTGTTCGGCGACGAGGCCGCGGTGGCCCGGCTCGATTGCAAATCGCACGTCGATCACGCAATCGACATTTTTCTCCTCGGTGCAGCCCCACGCAAATGATTCGCGCGACTTGCTTCGTTTGTTCGATTGCTCTGGCGTGCCTGCTCGCCGCGTGCGCCGTGGGACCGAATTTCAAAGAACCGCAAGCTCCGCGGACGTCGGGCTTTGCGCCTCCCGGCGCAATACCCACCGAACTCGGCTCCGGGCAAGCGCGTGGATTGCCCGCGCAACATTTTGCGGACGGTCAAGACATACCCGGACAATGGTGGACGCTGTTTCAATCGGCGCCCCTGAATGCCTTGATCGAGCGTGCACTGGCCAAAAGTCCGACGCTCGAGGCAGCAACGGCGGCGCTTCGCCAGGCCGATGAAACACTCGCGGCAGAACGCGGCAGCTTCTTTCCCAGCGTGTCCGGAAGCGCCGGCGTGCAGCGCCAAAAGGTTCCCGGAGCGGCATTGGGCGCGCCCCAAGTTCCGTCCGTCATTTACACGCTCAACAGCGCCACGCTCAACGTCTCTTATACCTTGGATGCTTTTGGCGGAGTCCGGCGCAAGGTTGAATCCCTCGGGGCCCAGGCTGAATATCAGCGATTCGCGTTGGAGGCGGCGTACTTGAGCCTCACCGCGAACTTGGTCACCGCTGCGATTGCCGAAGCCTCGTTGCGCGCGCAAATAGCGGCCGACCAAGACATCGCAGATTCGCAGCGCAAGCAGCTTGAAATCACTCAGCGCCGATTTACGGCGGGCGGCGCATCGCGCGCCGACGTGCTCCAGCAGCAGGCCGTTCTGCAGAGCACACTGGCTGCCCTGCCCGCGCTGCGCACCCAGCTTGCCCAACAGAGAAATCTGTTGGCCGCCTACGCCGGCTCGTTGCCGGCGGAATATGCCGGCGCCGGGTTCACGCTTGATTCGCTGACGCTGCCCGCTGAGCTGCCGTTGAGCCTGCCGTCGAAGTTCGTCGAGCAGCGTCCCGATGTGCGTGAGTTCTCCGCCCTGCTGCATCAAGCCACGGCGGAAATCGGCGTCGCAACCGCCAACATGCTGCCGCAGATCACGCTGTCCGGCAGCTACGGTGGCGAAGCAACGAGATTTTCGGATGTGTTCTCCCCTGCCTCGGTGGTCTGGAGCTTGGCGGCCTCGGCTACTCAGCCCATTTTCAAAGGCGGACAACTTTTGCATCAGCGCCGCGCCGCCGTCGCCGCCGCCGAGCAAGCGGCCGCCAACTATCGCAGCACGGTCATCACTGCATTTCAAAACGTTTCCGACACGCTGCATGCGCTCAAAGGCGATGCGGACGCGCTCGAGGCAGAGAGTCTGGCGGAACAAACGGCGGCCGACAGCCTCCGCTTGGTGGAAGTGCAATACAAAAGCGGCGCCGCCAGCTACCTGCAGGTGTTGAGCGCCGAACAAAGCTATCAAACGGCCGCGGTCGCATTGGTGAAGGCGAAGGCGCAGCGTTATGCGGACACGGCGGCGCTATTTCAAGCGCTGGGCGGCGGCTGGTGGAATCGATCCGACGTCGCCGCCAATACACTCGACTCGCGCAAGGAACCATTGTGAGCACCCTTGAAACCGCCAAACCCAAGGCAATGGTCTTGCCGATTGCGATCATGCTGCTGGGCGCCGCTGCGGTAGTCGGCGGTGTTTATTTTCTGAAGCACTATTTCGGCGGGAAATTTGCGGCCATGAATGCCGCCGCGGCCGCGGCGCCGCAGACGGTGTCCACCATTGAAGCCGCGGCTTCGGATTGGCAGTCTTTCATTCAATCCACCGGCACGCTGCGTGCCGTGCGCGGCGCCGACCTGTCGGCGCAGGCGGCTGGCGTGGTCGATGAGATTAGCTTTGACTCGGGCAACGATGTTGCGGCGGGCAAGGTGCTATTGCGGCTCAAGCCCAACGACGACTATGCCAAACTGCAGCAATTGCAGGCGGCGGCGGAACTCGCCGATCAGACTTACAAACGCGATCAGGAGCAATTCGCCGCGCAGGCAATCAGTCAAGCCAATGTCGACACCGACGTATCGACGTTGAAATCGGCGCGCGCGCAAGTCGCGGCCCAGCAGGCGCTGATCGAAGAAAAGATCGTCAAGGCCCCCTTCGCAGGACGATTGGGCATCCGTCAGGTCGACATCGGCCAATACCTCACCGCCGGCACTGCCGTGGTCACCCTGCAGGCGCTCGACCCGATATTGGTGGACTTCTACGTTCCCCAGCAGGCGCTGGCGCAGCTGAAAATCGGGCAACCGGTGACGGCTGCCGTGGACACGTTCGCAAATCAGACATTCGGCGGCAGCATCGAGGCCATCAACTCCAAGGTCGATGCCAGCAGCCGCAATGTCCAAGTGCGCGCCAGCCTGCACAACCCGGAGCGCCGCTTGGTTCCGGGTATGTTTGCCAGCGTCCGCGTCCAATTCGGCGGGCAGACCCCTCGGATAACGCTGCCTCAAACCGTCGTGACTTACAACCCGTTCGGCGACACCGTATTTGTGGTGGAAAAGAACGGCGTTGACGAAAACGGCAAGCCGCGCTTAACCGTGCAGCAGCGCTTCGTCAAATTGGGCGACACGCGCGGCGATCAGATCGCGGTCTTGAGCGGCATCAAGGCAGGCGAGATCGTGGTGAGCGGCGGCCAGATGAAATTGCGCAACGGTTCAGCGGTGAGCATCAACAACGCTGTGCTGCCCTCCAACAGCCCGAATCCGAATCCGCCGAACGAATAGGCTGCAAGGGTACCCGTGAAGTTCACCGACATTTTCATTCGGCGGCCGGTATTGGCGTCAGTCGTCAGCTTGGGGATCATGGTCCTCGGCCTGCGCTCGTTCACGTCGTTGCAGGTGCTCGCTTACCCGAAGACCGAAAACGGCGTGGTCACGATCTCCACCGCCTATCCGGGTGCCGACCCCGACTCCATCGCCGGATTCATCACCACGCCGATCGAGACGGCGGTGGCGCAAGCGAACGGCATCGACTACATGACGTCGGTCAGCCAGAGCAGCGCCAGCACGATCACGGTCAACCTTCGGCAGAATTACGACACGGCCAAGGCGGCGAGCGAAATCAACATCAAGGTCAATTCGATCTTGAACCAGCTGCCCTCCGGCGCCTTGCAGCCGACCATCACCGTCAAGGTCGGCCAGACCACCGATGCCATGTATATCGGCTTTCGCAGCGACACTCTCGCATCCAATCAAATCACCGACTACTTGACCCGGGTCGTCGTACCGCAATTGCAAGCGGTTGCGGGCGTGCAGACCGCCGAACTGATCGGCGGCCAAACATTCTCGCTGCGCGTCTGGCTGGATCCGAAAAAACTCGCCTCCTACGGACTGACGGCGACGGACGTCTATTCGGCGCTCGGCAACAACGACTACATCTCCGCGGTCGGCAACACCAAGGGCGAAATGGTGCAGGTGACCTTGACCTCCACCAGCAATCTGCATTCGCTGAAAGAATTTCAGGATCTGATCGTTAAGCAAATCAACGGCAGCAACATCCGCTTGAGCGACGTTGCCGACGTGACGCTGGGGGCGGATAGCTACGAATCCAAGGTGCGCTTTGACGGCAAGAACGGCGTATTCATCGGCATCCAGATCGCACCCACGGCGAACCTGCTCACCGTCATAAAAGGTGTCAGGGCGAAACTTCCTGAGATCAAGTCCCAGCTGCCTGAAGGCTTGGAAGCCACTGTGGCCTATGACTCGACTGCATTCGTCAACGCCTCCATACACGAGGTGGCGGTTACGCTGATCGAAGCCTTGGTCATCGTGATGTGCGTGATTTTTGCATTCTTGGGATCGCCCCGATCGGTGCTGATCCCGGTGGTGGCGATACCGCTGTCATTGGTGGGCACGCTCGCGATCATGCTGGCGCTGGGATTCTCGATCAATTTGCTCACTTTGCTTGCGCTGGTGCTGGCGATCGGTTTGGTGGTTGATGATGCCATCATCGTCGTCGAGAACGTGAACCGGCACTTGGAGGAAGGCACGCCGCCGGTTGCGGCGGCAATGCAGGCCGCGCGGGAGCTCGCCAATCCCATCATCGCCATGACGGTGGTCCTCCTGGCTGTGTACATTCCCATCGGCTTTCAGGGCGGCCTGACCGGAGCGCTATTTACGGAATTCGCCTTCACCTTGGCGGGCGCAGTGACCGTATCCGCCATCATTGCCCTCACGCTCTCACCCATGATGTGCTCGCGGCTGCTGCGGCCCCATCGGGCCGATAAGCAAGATTGGGAAACCCGCGTCGTCAGATTCATCGATACGCGCTTTGAGCGTTTTCGCGCCGGCTATCAGCGGCGCCTTGAATCAAGCCTGCGCTATACGCCGGTCACCGCGCTGTTCGTGATTGTCATCATGGTGAGCATTTTCCTTCTGTACCGCAGCGCCCGCAGCGAGCTGGCCCCTCAGGAAGATCAAGGCTTCGTGCTGGCCCAGCCGACTTCCGCGCCTGACGCAACCTTGCAGCGCAAACTGCTGTTCGGCAATCAAGCCTTTAGCGTCATCAAGTCCCAGGACGGGATCATGTCGTTATTTCAAATTGATGCGCCCGGCCAGTCTTTTATCGGCGTGCCCCTGGTGCCCCGCAGTGAGCGCAAGCTTGGCTCGACCGCCATCCAGCAAATTCTGCAGCAGAAGCTCAATGCGCTGCCGTCGCAGAAATTCGGCGTATTCCAGCAGCCCTCGCTGCCCGGCGCCTTCGGGCTGCCGGTGCAATTTGCCATTAAAACCACGGAACCCGCATTGCGCTTGAACGAGGTCTCCAAGGCCTTCCTGGACACCGTCCTGAAAAGCGGCATGTTCATGTTCATCGACAGCGACTTGAAAATCGACGCACCGCAGTCGGTGATCGAGATCGACCGCGACAAGGCGGCGCAGCTGGGCTTGACCATGAGCCAAGTGGGCGCAGCGCTCAGCACCTTGTTGGGCGGCGGCTACGTGAACTACTTCAGCATGCAAACACGATCCTACAAGGTGATTCCCCAGGTCGACCGGGTTTCACGCCTGAATCCGGAACAGCTCTTGAATTACCCCATTGCCACGATCAATGGCGTCCCAGTGCCCCTCTCGACGATTGCCACCATCAGGCACGAAACGGTGCCCGAAACGCTGAATCACTTTCAGCAGCTGAATGCTGCGACGTTGGCCGGCGTACCGAGCCCGGGGGTATCGCAGTCGGATGCACTCAAGTATTTGCAGGACCTGGCTGCACGCACCCTGCCGCAAGGCTATTCGGTCGACTACGGCGGTCAACTGCGCCAGTACCTGGCCGAATCCGGCGGCGTCTTCACGACATTTGGCTTCGCCATTATTATCGTTTTTCTCGCACTGGCTGCGCTATTCGAAAGCTTTCGCGATCCCTTGGTCATTCTCATCTCCGTGCCATTGTCGATTGCGGGAGCGCTGATCTTTATTGCCGCCATCTCATCTTTGAACATCTACACCCAAGTCGGTCTGGTCACGCTCATCGGCTTGATCAGCAAGCACGGCATCCTGATCGTGGAGGTTGCCAATGAAGAACAACACAGCGGCAAGAGTAAGGCTGCCGCCATCGTCGCGGCTGCGTCCGTGCGGCTGCGGCCCATATTGATGACGACCGCTGCGATGGTTTTGGGTGTGATTCCGTTGGTATTTGCCAGCGGCGCCGGAGCCGCTTCAAGATTCGCCATCGGACTCGTGATCTCGACCGGGCTTGCCATCGGAACCCTGTTCACCTTGTTCGTGGTTCCAGGGGTCTACATGCTAATCGGAGCCGATCACTCCGCTCACACCAACGAAGAGCCCGCCGATCTTTCCGCTGCCTAAGCTCATCTTTCGTTAATTCAATAAGATAGCCCTCATACATTAGCGGGTTTCTAGAAAAAGAGCCGAAACAGCTTTTGATTCGGTGTGTTGACGCAATTCAAATGTTTGACAAAATCCGCGTTGCGTTTCTGCGATTGTCTTGTATATTCCTTTCGCAGAGTCTTGATTTAACAAGACTCCCCGGAAGGTAGCAGCCTCGAAACCACTTTAGGTTTGTGTCTTTGTCCACCGTGGGGCTTTATGATCAGCGCTTGGGAATGTTTTCACTTCGCCACTCTCGAATTGGTTCGATCGACTCCGATCAAGCAGCGTCTGGTTTGTGCCTACCGTAGATATTTTGCCTCCCTACCCCCGGAGGAAGTTCCCAGCGAAGTCCGCGAGTCCTACTCTCAAGTGATGCGCAGCCTTAGCGGCGTCCAACCCCTGCGCGGCGAAGATGCCGTGGCAGCATCGGTGCGCAAAATGTCCAACCAGGAAGCGGACGAGTGTGCCGCGCAGATCGTCGAGATCTTCGGCCTCATGTGCAAATTCCATCACGGTGCAGGACGCGCCGCTACGGTGGTGCAACTGCACGCTGTGGACCGCGCGTCGGAAGAATTCGCCGCGCCCGCCCTGATCGCCAGCAACTAGTCGCTATTCAATCGAGCTTAAAGTCGATCGTGTCCCAGCGCGTCGTTTCCTGATGGCGCGCCTGACGCCGCAAAGCGTCAATTAAATTACGCTCGTTCCACGCGCTCACCTCATCGGCCAGATCTTTGATGGCCTTGGCCAGAGGCTCCGTGGATCCGAAGTTTTCCATTGCCACGATGGGCCGATCGGCGGCCTTCGCGAAATTCATCTGAAACAGCACCAGCTCCGGCGCGATGCGATAGACCGCCGGCAGGACTACGATTACCTCGCAAGGTGCGATCTGCCGGCGCAGATCCTCACGCTGCGATTCCTTGTCGATCGGCTGCTTGGCCTGGGGCTGGCTGGTGTTGTGATAGTAAAAAGTACCCGAGGCTTCGAGATACTCGAACACGCGCGTGTAGTCATCATTCTCCTGCCAGGCGTGGGTCACGAACAAGCGGATGGGGTTGGCCGACATAGGGCTAGTGTAGCGTGACGATGGGCATGCGCGAAGCATCGCCCGCCGGATACAATGCCTGGTGCGATTGTTGGTTTACAATATACGTTATGCCACCGGGACCGGCCCCGCCTTCCACCTTCCGGTGCCGGGGGCCGGCTATCTTCGCTCCAGCCGGCACGTGCTGTCCCGGATCACCGACTTCATCAAGGAACAGGATCCGGACGTCGTCGGCCTCATCGAGGTCGACACCGGCTCCATCCGGACCGGGATGATCAACCAGGCGGACTTCATCGCGCGTTCGCTGGGGCACTACTCGACCTACGAGTGCAAATATGGCGTCTCATCGGTCAATCACCTCGTGCCCATCGTGCGCAAGCAGGCCAATGCATTTCTTGCCGCGCCCAGGGTACGCGGCGAGCGATTCCACTACTTCGACACCGGAATCAAGCGGCTCATCATTGAACTCGAACTCGACGACATCGCTATTTTTTTGGTGCATTTGTCGCTGAAGTTCAGGCATCGGCAATATCAGCTGAGGTATCTCTATGATCTGGTGCGCAAGACCGCCAAGCCGGTAATCGTCGCCGGAGACTTCAATACCTATTGGGGCGACCATGAAATCTATCTCTTCACTCAAGCCGCCGGATTGAGCAGCGCGAACACCGAGGGGTTGTTTTCCTACCCGAGCCGCAGCCCCCGCAAAGAGTTGGACTTCATTTTGCACAGCGCGCAAATCCAAGTGAATCGCTTCGAGATACCGGACGTGCAGTTCTCCGATCATCTGCCCTTGGTGTGCGATTTCACCATCCTCACTCCGGTGCAGCGAGCCGCATGAGCAACTGGATCTTAACGGTCGACGCCGATCGAATCGCCTGGCTCACCTGTGACATGGAAGGCGGCTCGGCCAACGTGCTGTCTGGAGACATGGTGCGAGAGCTTGCCGCGAAGCTTACGGAAATCGCCGCACAGCGTCCGCACGGACTGGTGGTGCAATCGGGCAAAGCGAGCGGCTTCATCGCCGGCGCCGATATCAAAGAGTTCGTGAAGATCAGCACCCCGGCGGAGGGCTACGAGCTGATCCGCGCCGGGCAGTCCGTGATGCAGCAACTCGCGGACCTGCCCTGTCCCAGCGTCGCGGCGATCCGCGGCTTCGCCTTAGGCGGCGGATTGGAACTGGCGCTCGCCTGCACCTACCGGATAGGCGCCGACGATGCGGCCCTGGCCTTGGGGCTGCCGGAAGTGCTGCTCGGCATTCACCCGGGATTCGGCGGCACGGTCAGAAGCGTTCAGCGCATCGGCGTACGAGCTGCGCTTGAACTCATGCTGAAAGGCAAGCCTTTTCGCGGCGCGCGCGCCCTGAGCACGGGGTTATTGGATGCCCTCGTGCCCCCGGCCGAGCTCGCGGCGCGCGCAAAGTCGCTGCTGCTGCGCAGTGCCTCTAAAAAAAATCCGCCGCTGCTCGACAGGCTCATGAACCTGGGTGCCGTGCGGCCCTTTATCGCCAAACGCACCGCGGCGACCTTGCGCCGCAGTGTGCGTCCCGAGCACTATCCGGCGCCCTATGCCATCGTCGATCTATGGCAGCGGCATGGCGCGGCGGGTGCGGCTGCCTATGAAGCTGAGGCGCGCTCCATCAGCGAACTGATGTGCTCGCGCTCGTCGCGCAATCTGGTGCGCGTGTTTTTGCTGCAGGATCGACTTAAAGGTTTGGGCGCGGCATCAACCGCCGATTTCAAGCATGTGCACGTGATCGGCGCCGGCGTCATGGGCGGCGATATTGCAGCGTGGTCGGCATTTCGAGGCATGACAGTGACTCTGCAAGACCGCAGCGAAGAATTGATTCAACCGGCGATGGACCGCGCCAAGTCCTTCTTTGAGAAGCGCCTCAAGGATCGATCGGCAGCCGCCGCCGCGCTCGCGCGCTTGAAAATGGATGTGAACGGCGACGGTGTTGCAGGCGCTGACGTCGTTCTCGAGGCCATATTCGAGAACGTTGAGGCTAAGCGCGGGCTGTATGCGGCCCTGGAACCCAAGCTCAAGACATCTGCAATTCTCGCGACCAATACCTCGAGCATCAGAATCGAGACCTTGAGCGAAGGACTCGCCGACCCCAGCCGCCTGGTTGGTATCCACTTCTTCAATCCCGTGGCGCAACTGCAGCTCGTTGAAGTCGTGCAGGGGGCGCAAACCCGCCAGCAAGTTCTCAACGATGCGCTGCGATTCACCCGCAAGCTCGACAAGCTGCCACTGCCCTGCAAAAGCGCGCCGGGCTTCGCGGTGAATCGCATCCTGACGCCGTATGTGAACGAGGCATTGTTCGCGCTCGAATCCGGCATGCCGGCGGAGATCATCGACAGCGCCGCGGTGCGGTTCGGAATGCCCATGGGTCCGATCGAACTGACCGACGTCGTCGGACTGGATATATCTCTGCATGTCGGACGAGTCCTGAGCGCCGCCTTCCATCGGGAGATTCCGCAAATCTTGATCAAGCTGGTGGAGCAGAAAAAGCTCGGGCGCAAGAGCGGCGAAGGGTTTTACCGCTGGCAGGACGGTAAGGCGCAAAAGAACGGAACCGAGAACGCCGCCATTCCCGAAGATCTGGAGGATCGGCTGATATTGCCAATGCTCAATGAAGCAGTTGCCTGCATTCGCGAAGGCGTGGTGCAGGATACTGATTTACTGGACGCGGGCGCGGTATTTGCGACGGGTTTCGCGCCTTTTCGGGGCGGCCCGCTGCAATATGCCAAGGACCGGGGCGTCGAAAATGTTGTACAACGTCTCAACGCGCTTGCAGATCGCTACGGTGAACGCTTCCGTCCGGACGCCGGATGGGGCCGGATTTCCGCCTAACAGCCATCCGATGTGAACCACTGCGTGGTCGGAGATGCCGCCGCGTATGGTAGCATTCACAGGCAAAATCATAGGGTTGAAAGCCTAGGGGCAGAAGAAATTTTTGATGGACGAGCGACCAGTTGACCTTGCTATTTTGAAGACTTTCTCGCCGCTTGACGGCCTGAAGGCCGAGAATCTGCATGCGCTCGCCCGTAAAACCGTGGTTCGTGAACTGGCGGCCGGACGCGTCCTTTTCAAGGAAGGCGATACCGACAAGCGCACGTACTACCTGGTGAACGGCCAAGTGGAGCTGCGGGCCGAAGATCGCGTCATGGGCGTGATCAGGTCGGGAACACCGGAAGCACGCGCGGCCTTAGCCCCCGGTTTGCCGCGCAAGTTCACCGCGCGCGCCGCGATGGACATTGAATACATCATGATCGACAGCGACCTGCTCGACGTGCTGTTGACGTGGGACCAGACCGGACAATATGAGGTTGCCGAACTCCGCGGCGACGGCTTGGACGTCACCGGCGATTGGATGACGACGCTGCTGCAAACAAAGGCGTTTCATCGCATTCCGCCTGCCAACATTCAGGCGATCTTCATGCGCATGCAACGCATCAACTATCGCGCAGGCGATGTGGTCATCAAACAGGGCACGGAAGGCGACTTTTTCTACGTGGTGGTCGCCGGCAAATGCATTGTGACCCGCGAGACGCCCTTGAATAAGGAGGGCATCAAGCTCGCTGAATTGGGACCCGGGGATAGTTTTGGCGAGGAAGCGTTGATTGCGGAAGCCAAGCGCAATGCCACCGTGACCATGTCCACCGACGGCACGCTGATGCGTCTGGGGAAAAATGATTTTCAGACCTTGCTCAATGAGCCGTTGCTGCAGTGGGTCGATCAGCAGCAGGCTCGCGAGATCGTGGCGAGCGGCGGCAAGTGGCTGGATGTGCGCCTGCCCAGCGAATTTCAGAATTTCCGGATCGACGATGCTGTAAATATTCCGCTGTATTTCATCCGGCTGAAGATCAATGCCTTGGACAAAAACACCCAATATGTCGTTTGTTGCGATACCGGCCGGCGCAGCTCCGCGGCCGCGTACATCTTGAGCGAGCGCGGCTTCGAGGCGTACGTGCTCAAGGGTGGACTGGCTGCAAGCGAAGCCGCTCGCTCGCGCAGTGCATAATCCCACGCCCGATCCGCAGAGCGGCAAGGGACCCAGCAGCTTCGTACCCAAGCCGCGTTTCGAATACAAGGCTCCCTCGTTTCTTTGGGAACACCGCTATCTCGCGATTTTTTTTGTGATTGTGATTATCGCGGCTTCGGTCTATCTCATCAGAGCTCCGCACAGGCCGCTGAAGATTGAGCCGCCGGTCTCACCGGTCTACGTGGAACCGATTCCCGAACCCGCGCCGTCGAGCGCGCGCTGACTACATGGTGTGAGTGGGCTTGTCGCCGCCGAGTGCGCCGGCTAGATAGTTCTCTATTTTTTTCTGGGTATTGCCGCGGTCTTGATCGCTGAACTGCACGCCGATCCCGGCAGTCCGTTTGCCCTGTGCGCCTTTCGGAGTCATCCATATGACGCGGCCGGCCACCGGCAGTTTCTCTTCCTCGCCCATGAGATTCAGCAACATGAAAACTTCATCGCCCAAGCGATAGTTGCTGTTGGTCGGAATGAACAGCCCGCCGTTCTTGACGAATGGCATATAGGCGAGATACAGCGCGCTCTTATCCTTGATGGTAAGCGTCAGCAGACCCGGTTTATTGCTTGGACTTCTCAATTCCTACGATTCCCGCTTTGAGTCTCACTTCCCCAACGCCGTCCGGCCTCCGACCAGCAACGCCTCGAGCGCCAACTGCTGGTTCATGCCCGTCGCTGCGAAACGCCGGAGCTCCCGGGCAGCATCCAGCAGCTCGAATAGGGCCCTTATCTTGGGCTTAAGTAAAGCGGCAGGCAAGCGGACCGGTTCCGCAGTTTGATGCGAAGTCCCCGCTCCCAAGGACGCTTCTACTCGCTGTGTGATCCAGTTCTCAAGCCAAGCGATGCGCACGCCCGGAGTGGAACGGATCCATCGATCCGCAACCAGCGTGATATCCACGGAACCATCGGAAAGCTCCTTCATGCATTGGCGCATGTCGGCGTCGATTGCCGACAGCCCATCGGCGTCCAGCTGAAGCGCCAACAGCGGTGCTCCGCCGGCAAGCTCGAGCGCTGCGCTCCACTCCGTGGCTTTGGCATGCGCGCGAAGCCAGTCTATGGCGGTCTCCGCCGGCGGCGGCCGCAGGTTCAGGCGCAGGCAACGGCTGGCAATGGTCGCCGGCAGACGATGATTGGGCCGTGCGATCATGATCAGCACGGTGTCGGCGGAAGGCTCTTCGAGAGTTTTCAAAAAGGCGTTGGCACCGTTGGCGTTCAATGCCTCGGCGTTTTCGATGACGCCAACCTTATAGCCGCCCCGGTAGCTCATGGTAGCCAAGGACTCGATCAGCTCGCGCACCTGGTCCACTTTGATCTGTTGTGCATCCTCTTCGAGGCGCACGACGTGCGCGTCGGGATGGCTGTCCGCGCGCAGTAGTTTGCACGACGCGCAAACACCGCAGGGCTGTTCGCCAAGTTGTTCGCACAATGCCAGCGCCGTAATCCAATTAGCGAGCTGCTCCGCCCCCAAACCCGGCACACTCAACACGAGGAGCGAATGGGGCAAGCGGCCGGCCTCGAACGCGGTGCGTATCCTCTGTTGTGCCCCCTTCAACCAGGGCAGCGAGTCGGCGCTCAAGAAATCCATGATCGAGCCTTTAGATGTTCAAGAACGCATGCGCCGACTTCCTCCACCGGCTGCGTGGCGTCCACCACGACGATGCGATCCGGCTCGCGCGCAGCGCGAGCGCGATATACGGCGCGGACGCGCTCGAAAAAATCCGCGCGCTCGTTTTCGAAACGATCCTGAACGGCGCCGGCGTTTCGCGCAGCAGCGCGCTCAAGCGCGCGTTGCACCGGTGCATCGAGCAAGATCGTCAAGTCCGGACGCCGCGCTCCTTGGACCATCTGCTCCAGGTCGCGGATCGGTTCAGAATTCAGCTGCCGGCCGCCGCCTTGATAGGCGTAGGTTGCATCGGTGAACCGATCGCAAATCACCCAGCGGCCCGCTTGTAGATTCGGTTCAATGTGATTGGCCAAATGCACCGCGCGCGCGGCAAACATCAACAGTAGTTCCGCCATGGGCGGCAGCGGCTCCTCGCGCGCCGTCAAGACCACTTGACGGATGTTTTCCGCGAGCGGCGTGCCGCCCGGCTCGCGCGTCACCACATGCGCGATGCCGCGCTCTTTCAGGGCCGTCGACATGCGCGCCACTTGCGTGGTCTTGCCGACGCCTTCGATGCCTTCCATCGTTACGAAGCGCGCTGCAGCGTTCATCGCGGCGACTCCTGTGCAGCCTTGCGCTGGTGCGCGACGTAGGCGGCCACGGCGATATTATGCTGCTCGAGCGTGGCCGAGAATACGTGGCTGCCATCGCCCTTGGTCGAAGCAACGAAGTAGATGGCATCGGTCTTTTCCGGCCGCGCCGTTGCACGAATCGCCGCGGCGCCTGCCAAGGCGATGGGCGTCGGCGGCAATCCGGCCCGTGTATAGGTGTTGTACGGGCCGTCGGTGCGCAAATCGACGCTGTGGATGTCCCCATCGTACTGTTGCCCGAGGCCGTATATCACGGTGGGATCGGCCTGCAGTCGCATGCCGATCTTCAGTCGATGCAGATACAAGCCGGCGATTTTCGGCAGCTCCTGCGGCAAGCCGCTCTCCTTTTCGACGATGGACGCCATGATCAGCAGCTCGCTCTCCGAGCGCAACGGCAGATCAGGATCGCGATCCCGCCAGTCGGCATCCAGCTCGTGCAGCAGCGCTGCGTGCGCCTGGCGCAGCAATTCGATATCCGTCGTCCCGCCGATGAAGCGGTAGGTCTCGGGCAGAAATTGCCCCTCGGCATCGGCTCCTGGGCTGCCGAGCTTGGACATGATATCGGACCCTTGCGCCGCAGGCGTTGCCTGTTGCGGCAGCGTGGATACGATTTCGGGATTGCGCCGCAGCGCCTCGAGCAGATCTTGCACGCGCCAGCCGTCCACAATGGTAATCGAATGCAGCAAGACCTGGCCGTTCACCATTTTGATCAATAGCTCACGGGGCGTCGTACCCGGTTGGATTTCGTATTCGCCCGCCTTGACGGCGGACGCCGATCCTTTCCAGCGCGCATACACTATCCAGGCCTTGGGCTGCGCGACGACACCCTGCGCCGCCAGTTCCGCAGCGACATGGGAAAAGCTAGTCCCCGACGGCACTTTGAAGCGCAGCGGCATCGAGACTCGCAGCGGCATATCCAGGCTGCGCACTCCTATCCAAACGACTGTTGTTGCTGTACCGGTGAGCAGCAGTACGGAAACGACGGCCGCAATGCGCAAGATGCGGCTCATAGCATGTCCAACTGGGCACGGAATCGGCCGGCCGCCTCCACGCTGGAAACGCTGACGGTTCCCGCCGGAGTGCGTTCAATCGAGCTCACGGAGCGAATGCCAACCACTGCATTACTCATGAAAACTTCCTCGGCCGACATCAAGTCTTCACAGCGGATGCGCCGCTGCTCGACGCGCAAGCCGATGCTTGCGGCACTCTCAAGTACCCATCGGCGCATGACCCCTGCTACGCCGCATCGATCCAATAAGGGTGTCGCCAGCAGAGCGCCATGCCTCACGAAAAGATTGGACATGGTACCGCAGACCCAGTTTCCGTCCGGATCGCTCATCAATCCCTCCCAGACCCGCGCATCCCTCCACTCTGCGCGCGCCAGGACCGAGTCGAGCCGGTTAAGTGTTTTGAGTCCTGCCAGGCGCACGTTGACGCTCGCCGGCGTCGTGCACAGTCGCACGCGCACGCGGGGTGCTGCGCCTGAAATACCTTTGGGCAACGCGTGCAACGTCACGATGCGCGTGGCGTGTTCCCGGCCCGAACTCCGATAACCTCGCGGGCCGCTGCCGCGAGTCACGATCAGCTTGAGTATCCCGTTGATTCGGCCGCGGGCCAGGCGCTCGAGTTCTGCGCGCAAATAGGCACCGGCGGCAGCGCCTATCCGCAAGCGCCGGCAACCCTCGGACAATCGCTCAAGGTGAAAGTCAAGCAGCCGGATGCGCCGCTGCCGCACCCGCATGGTCTCGAATAGACCGTCGCCGTACTGCAGGCCTCGATCGCGGCAATCCAGAGTCGAGCGGCGCCGGCCGTTCACCCAAACGCTCATTGGCCGCCCGCCAATGAGCGCAGCAAGCCTTCGGCCTTGGCGCGGGTCTCTGCCAATTCCTGCTGTGGAATGGAATCGGCGACTATGCCGGCGCCGGCGCGAAAATTGACCTCGTTGCCCCGCACCGTAAGCGTGCGAATCAGAATGTTCAAGTCGCAACTTCCGTCGCGATTCAGGTAACCCAGGGAGCCGGTATACGCGCCGCGCGCACACCCCTCGAGCTCGGCAATGACCCGCATGGTGCGAATCTTCGGACATCCGGTGATCGTGCCGCCGGGGAACAGCGCTCTGATCACATCGATCGGCGTTACACCGCTGCGAAGCGTGCCGCTGACATTCGACACGATGTGATGCACATGCGCGTAGGTCTCGACACTCATGTACTCGTCGACTTCAACACTACCGCCGACACAGACGCGGCCCAGGTCGTTGCGCTCTAAATCGATGAGCATGACGTGCTCGGCGCGCTCCTTTTCGTTGTCCAGAAGCGCACGAACCAAGCGTTCATCTTCAGCGGCCCCCGCCCCGCGCGGTCTCGTGCCCGCAATCGGCCGCGTCGAAACCCGATTGCCGTGCACCCGGACCAGGCGTTCGGGCGAGGAGCAGATGACTGCAAATTCTCCCTGCCGCAGGAAGGCCGCAAACGGGCTCGGGTTGGCCGCGCGCAACCGCTTGTATATTGCGACGGGATTCACCGCATGCTCAGCCCTCGCCCGCCACTGGCGCGACAGATTGGTTTGATACACGTCGCCTGCAGCGGTGTAATCGAGAGCGCGACGGACCATCGCGAGAAATCTTTCCGGATCTTCTTCCTCGATTTGAAAGATCCCCCCCGAGGCAGGTGCCGATTTGCTTAAGCTCGCAACACGGCGCTTGAAAGCATCCAGCAGTCCTTCATGGCCGGCCTCCGCATAGAGCCAAGCCTCGCCTGATTGGCGATCCCTCATCCAGGCAGCGGGCGCTCGAAGCGCCAGCGCCACGATCGGATCCGCGCTTTGCGGCAGACTTACGCAAGACTCGATTTCAGCCGCCAGCTCATAGCCCAGATACAAGAGCCAGCCACCCGTGAAGGGCAGTTGCACCTGCCCGATCCGCCCGAGGTCCGCTGATGCGTCCGGCCGCAAAGCCCGCCACCAGAATTCAAGAGCGCTCAAGAAGGCGCCCTCGCCGGCATGTGGTCCGACGAGGCCTCCGGCATCGAGCTGCAGGTGCTCTCCAGTCACGATGGGCAGGATATCGAATCGGGTGCCGGCGTTCGATGCGGCCGCGCCACTCTCGAGAAGCCCCGGATACTCTTCCGGAAACCGATCGATGAGGTCTAGCGGCTCAAATCCTGCGAAAAATGAGTGAACCGTTGGTGCCACCGAAACCGAACGAATTGGAGAGGGTAAATGTGAGCGACATCGGGCGCGCCGTGTTCGGCACGTAATCAAGGTCGCAGCCCTCGCCCGGCTGGTGGAGATTGATCGTGGGCGGCGCCACCTGGTCGCGCAGCGCCAGAACGGAAAATATCGCCTCGACCGCGCCCGCGGCGCCGAGCAAATGTCCCGTCATCGATTTTGTCGAGCTGACCGCGAGCTTGTCGGCGGCAGCGCCGAACGCGCGTCGGATTGCCAAAGTTTCCGCCCGGTCGCCCAGTTCCGTCGAGGTGGCGTGAGCGTTGACGTACTGAACTTGCTCGGGATTCAGCTTCGCGTCGGTAAGCGCGTTCGACATGGCCTTGCGCGCGCCCTCGCCGTCTTCCGGAGGAGCGGTCACATGATAGGCATCGCCGCTCATGCCGAACCCGACAACCTCGGCATAGATCTTGGCGCCGCGCGCCTTGGCGTGCTCGTACTCCTCGAGCATCATGGCGCCCGCGCCGTCGCCCATGACGAAGCCATCGCGATCCTTGTCCCATGGACGGCTCGCGCCCTGCGGATCATCGTTGCGTTGCGATAGCGCCTTCGCTTGGGCGAAGCCGCTCATGCCGGTCGGACAGGTTGCCATTTCGGAACCGCCGGCCAGCATCGCATCCACCTCGCCCCACTGGATCAGGCGCGTCGCCAACCCCAGCGCATGCGTTGAGGTGGTGCAAGCCGTGGCAACAGCCAGATTAGGGCCGGTGACCTTGAAAATGATGGACAAATGCCCGCCGACCAGATTGATGATGCTCGCAGGAATAAAGAAGGGCGACACCTTCTTCGGACCGTGAGTTTCCAAATATTTGTCGTAGGTTTGTTCGATGGACTCGAGGCCGCCCATGCCCGAACCCATCATGATGCCGACGCGTTGGCTATTCGCTTCCGTCACTTGGAAGCCGGAATCGCGCATCGCTTGTATTCCAGCCACGACTCCGTATTGCATGAACGCATCCATGCGGCGCGCGTCCTTGGGCGACATGTAGGGTTCCAAATCCAGCTTTCTGATCTCCCCGCCGAAGTGCGTGGGAAAGTTGCTCGTGTCGAACCGTTCGATCGGTGCGATGCCGCTGCGCCCGGCCAGAATGCTGGCCCAGGCAGTCGCCACGTCGTTGCCGACCGGCGAAACGATTCCGAGACCCGTTATGACGACGCGCCGTTTGCTCAATATCAACCCCTATAGGCTTTGAACAAAGGACGAGGTGCTTTGTATCGACAGGCTCTCAGGCCTTGCCCTTGTGCGAATTGATGTAGTCGATTGCCTGCTGCACCGTGGTGATCTTCTCAGCGTCTTCGTCTGGGATTTCGGTCTCGAATTCTTCCTCGAGCGCCATCACCAGTTCCACCGTGTCCAGCGAGTCGGCCCCCAAATCGTCGACGAACGAGGCATCGTTGGTGACTTCTTCTTCTTTCACGCCCAACTGTTCGGCCACGATCTTCTTCACCTGCTGCTCAACAGTACTCATCGTTATGGTTTCCTCTCGGAATTGCTATTCATTGCGGTTTAAGAACCCAAGCGACCAGTGGCATCGACCGGGCGCGTATTTTATGTGAACGCGGCGGACTAGGCTACCTTGGCCGCATATTTGATGGGCGGCCCGTGCCGGCCGCCTTGACAAAATGCTGCAACTGAGGGCCCAAATGACCTCACGGCATGTACATCCCGCCATTCACATGCAGGGTCTCGCCGGTGATATATGCGCCGTCGGCGGAGCACAGAAACGCCACCGCGGCAGCAATATCCTCAGGCCGCCCCAACCTTCCCAAGGGGATTTGGGCGTTCAACGCCGCGTGTTGCGCCTCATTCAGCGCGCGGGTCATGTCCGTGTCGATGAATCCCGGGGCTATGGCGTTGGCCGTGATGCCGCGCGAGCCAACCTCCCGGGCCAGCGATTTGGTGAATCCAATGATGCCCGCCTTGGCGGCAGCGTAGTTTGCTTGGCCTGGATTGCCGGTCAATCCGACCACCGATGTGATGCTCACGATGCGCCCCTTGCGGGCCTTCATCATGCCCCGCAATACCGCTTTCGACAGCCTGAACACGGATGCCAGATTGGTCTGAATCACGGCATCCCAATCGTCCTGCTTCATGCGCAGCAGCAGCGTGTCCCGCGTGATGCCGGCATTGTTGCAGAGGATGCTGATAGCGCCCTCCCTAGCCTCGATGTCGGCTGTTATCGTGTCGATCGACTCCTGGCTGGTGACATTGAGCACGGCGCCCCGGCCGCCTCGGCTGCTCAAGCTTTCGGTGATTCGGGCGGCTCCCGAAGGGGTGGTAGCCGTGCCGATCACCCGCGCACCATCGGCCGCCAGGCGCGCTGCGATTGCCGCACCGATGCCTCGCGAGGCACCGGTCACCAAGGCTATTTCTCCGTTCAGCATTTAATTCACCGCAGCCAGTGCGTCGTCCAGAGCCTGGGGATCTTCCAACGCCAGCATTTTAAGGTCCCGATTCTTGTCCACCCGCCGATTCAACGCAGTCAGCACTTTACCAGGGCCGCACTCGATTATTTGCGTCGCGCCCGCGGCTATCATGGTGCGCACCGTGGCGGCCCAGTACACCGGCGTCGACAACTGTTTGACCAATCCGCTGCGTATGTCATTCGCGCCGGTGTGGATTTTGCAATCGACGCCGTAGACCTTCACTTCGGAACGCTCGGCAACAGCGGTCTGCTCGAGCCGAATTCGCAACTTTTCAGCGGCCGGCTGCATCAGAGAACTATGCGCCGGGACGCTCATGGGCAGCGCCATTGCCCGCCGCGCGCCTTTCGCCGTGGCGATTTCGATCGCTCGTGCCACCGCGGTGGCGAGACCTGCGATTACGACCTGTCCGGGCGCATTGAAATTGACTGCTTCGACGACTTCACCTTGCGATGCCTCCTGACATGCCGCTTCCACATCGGTGTCCTCGAGTCCTAAAATAGCCGCGATTCCCCCCTGGCCGCTCGGCACGGCGGCTTGCATGAGTTCGCCGCGGTACTTGACCAAGTCCACGGCGCTTTTGAAATCAAAGTAGTCGGCTGCAACCAACGCGCTGAACTCGCCCAGGCTGTGGCCCGCCATCATTGCCGGTACCCGGCCTCCGCGCTCGCGCCAAAGCCGATAGGTCGCGACCGCCGCGGTCAGCATGGCGGGTTGTGTGCATTCGGTCGCATTCAGCAATTCAGCGGGACCTTCCTGGCAGCGCTGCCACAGATCGTAGCCCAACACGCCGCTGGCCTCCGCAAACGTCGCCGTGATGATGGGCGAAATCCGCGCCAATGCGCTCAGCATGCCGATGGACTGGGAGGCCTGGCCGGGAAATACAAACGCAAGCGACATGAAATTTCTATCCTTGAGCCCGTGAGCGGTGGCGAATTATAGCGGTCCGCCACGACAGTGCGGCGCCAACTGCAAATCCGCAAGCCGCGCCGTACAGATGCGCATCGACGACGACCATTGGGGCGGCATGGCCCGTCCTCTGCTCCCAGGCTAATTTAGCGCACAGTCCCAAAACCAGAATCCAGCGATCCCATAAGCGCGTCGCCAGATGGTTTGCCGCCCCGGCGGCCATAACGGTATGCAGCACGCCGGAAGCGCCCACGTACCAAGCCACATGAGGACTCAGCCACCATAACCCGGAGCTGATCGCCAACGCGCCGCTCAGGACGATCGCACACCATTCCACAGGATCGTAGTCTTGAGCGAACAGCGACCACATCAACACCAGACCCAGCTCGTTGAGGATCAGGTGATGCACGTCAAGATGCACGATGTGGGCAGTAAGCAACCGCCACCAACCGCCGGCTGCAATAGCGCCGCGATCATAGCGCAGCATGGCACTCACATTGTCGCCAAGACCCAACACGGCATCCAGCAACAGTAAAATCAGAAGCAACCAAATCCATCGGCCGCGATCCCACTGTAGTGCCGCGGCAATCGCGCTTAAGCGTTTTGCGGCCTCACGGGGCATCGATGTTCTCTATTTTGCTATGATCCAAGGAATATCCGAGGTCACTATGCGTTATCGCCAAAGCGGTTTTACCCTAATTGAAATCATGGTCGTCGTGGTCATTCTGGCAGTGCTCGGCGCGCTCGTGGTGCCAAATATCTTGGGCAAGGTCGATACGGCACGCATAACCGCCGCCAAGACCGATATCCGCTCGATCGGCCAGGCCTTGGACCTCTACCGGCTGGACAACTTCAAATATCCGACCACCGAGCAAGGGTTGCAGGCGTTGGTGAAGCAACCCGCGGATCCGACCATCACCAACTATCCGCCCAACGGCTACCTCAAAACCCTTCCCAAGGACCCCTGGGGCAATCCCTACTTGTATACCAGCCCCGGCGCCGACGGCCGCGAATACGACATCGTCTCGTACGGGCGCGACGGCAAGCCCGGCGGCGAGGGACCCGACGCAGATATCACCAGCTTCACCCTCGATCAGAAATAGGCCGCGAGAGGCGGTGGCCTGCCATGCGCAGCAAGGGCTTCACACTCGTCGAAATACTGGTCGTGCTGCTGATCATAACGGTGCTCGTTTCTCTTACCGTGTTGACGGTCAACTCGACTGGGCGCGACAGCCAGCTCGATGACGAGAGCCGGCGGATCGAGGGGCTGGTCGGACTGCTGCACGAGCGTGCGCTGCTCGAGGGGCGGGACTTCGGACTGCGCATCGAGCCCGCGGCGTATGAATTCGTCGTGTACGATCCGCGCCGCGACCGCTGGATGATGCTCGATCAAGAACGCGAGTTCCGGCATCGCGAGTTGCCGAAGGGAATCACCTTTCAGCTGCAACTCGACTCGCAGACCGTGGTGATCAAGCCCATCGACAGAAACCTGTCCAGCGGCGAGCCGCCCCGCCCGCAGGTCGCGATCGCCGCCAGCGGCGAGGGCACGCCGTTTCGCCTCATCTTGCTGCGCGACGCAACGCAGGCCAAGGCCGTCGTGGACGGAGATTCGCTCGGCAAAGTCTCGCGCGAGGGTTCGAACAAAGTGGAAAAGCGCAGTTGAATGGGTTCCGGCGAAGCCGCGGTTTCACATTGGTCGAGGTATTGGTCGCGCTGGTGGTCGTGGCGCTCGGCCTGACCGCGCTGATGGTCGCCGTGAGCGGCACCGCGCGCACCAGCGGTTTTTTGCGCGACAAAAGTCTGGCGCAATGGATAGCGCTCAATCGATTGTCGGAGGTGCGCCTCAACGTCACGAAGTTCGGGCAAAACACCGATACCGGCGAGCTCGAGTTCGGCAGCCGCAAATGGCACTACGATACGCGCTACTTCGATACCAGCATCGCCAGCATGAAGCGGGTGGTCGTGCGGGTTTACTTGGGCGATGCCAAGGCGAAGGGAAATCCGCTGGCACAGGCGGTTGGATTCCTCGGCAGCTCGCTGGCCCCGGCGGGATCCACCATCGCCGATTGGACCTCCGGTGTCGTGACCACACCCGCAACGGGCACCCCCAATCCGGCGGCGCCGGTCACGAACCCGCCCGGCGTACCGATTGCTCCCACGCCATCGCCTTCGCCGATTCCGCCGGCGACAAGATGAACGCGCAGGCGAAAAATCGTCGCGGTCGAGATGCGGGATTCACCTTGGTCGAGATCCTGGTGGCATTCCTGATCTTGGCGATCATGGCCGGGCTTGGCTATTCGACCTATCGCGCGGCGCGCCTCTCCGCCGAACGGACCGAAGTCTCGCTGCGGCGATCGCGGGAAATCGAGTTCGGCATGCGCATCATCGTCGCGGATTTCGCGCAGCTCGCGCCGCGGCCGGTGCGCGACATCCTGGGACAGGGCAGATTGCCGGCGCTGCGCGGGACGCCGGGTGCCGGCACCGTGACGGTCAACTCGGCGGCCTTGGGTTCGCATTCGGCCACCAGCGGCAACTCGAATTCCGGCATGACCTTCAATTCCGGCTCCAATCCGAACCCCGGAATGAGCTTCAATTCCGGCTCCGGCCTTGGCGCTACGACGGATCCCAGCGCAGTTTCGATGGTCGATCTGACGCGCACCGGATGGTCCAACACCGCCGGGCAGCAACGCAGCACCTTGCAGCGTGTGTCCTACGCACTCGTAGGAGACGTGCTCAAACGTAGCTATCAGGTGAATCTCGACACCGTGCAAGGCGTAAAGCCCGTCGTGCAGGACCTCTTGACCGGTGTCCAAGGCATCCAGCTGCGCTATTTGGACAGCAACCAATCCTGGCAGAACCAGTGGCCTGAACTCACGACGGTGCAAAATGATTCGAACACCGAACTGCAGTCGCGGCCGGTGGCCGTTGAGATAATCATTCAGTTCAAGGATTGGGGCGCGATTCGCCGGTTGGTCGAGGTGTCCGGATGAAGCCCTTCACCGGCGGCCGGCAGCGCGGCGTTGCGCTGATCATCGCGTTGATATTGGTGGCGCTTGCCACGGTGTTGGCGACAAAACTGAGCTTCGATGGCTTCCTTGAACTGCGGCGTACGACAGGCATGATGGCAGCGGAACAGGCGCTGCACTTCGGCATGGGTGCGGAGGCGCTGGCGGCGGACGTGCTCATCCAAGACCTGCAGCAAAACGCACAGTTCACGACATTGGCCGGACCGTGGGCGCAGGCAACCCAACCTCTACCCATCACCCCGGATAACAATCCGGAGGGTGAACCCATCGGCACCATGCAGGGACAGATCGAAGACATGCAAGGGCGATTCAATCTGAACACGCTGGCGCGCGTGGGGGCCGACGGGGTGACGGAAGATCCGTTGCCGCTGCAACAATTCCAGCGCCTTCTGGCATCCGTCGGCGTGGAGCCGAAGTGGGCCGGGTTGGCGCGCGATTGGCTCGATCAAGATGATGTGGTCGGCAATCCCGATGGGGCGGAGGACTCGGTTTACACCTCTCAAACGCCGCCCTACCGCACGGGCAACTGGCCCATGATGTCGCCGAGCGAATTGATGAACCTTCCAGGGTTCGGCGCCGATCGCTACCGCAAGATTGCGCCCTACGTCACGGCACTTCCCAGCGCCAACACTAAGATCAATCTTTGCACCGCGCCTGCGCTCGTGCTGGAGAGCCTGGTCGAGGGCTTGAACGGCGAATGGTCGAACAGCCCCGCCGTGCTGACCAACGGCCGAAAAACCGGTTGTTTTCCGGATGTGCAGACTTTTACCAATGTGGCCACCAGTTTTGCGGGGCCGAAGGCGATGGCAAGCATCGGCAACCCAATCGACACCAAGAGCAGTTACTTTCAGCTCACTACACGCGTAACGCTTGGCACTACGGAGTTCACCTTGTACAGTCTTTTGCTGCGCGGGAGTGCTGGTAAGGTCACGCCGCTGCTGCGCTCATTTGGGACGCCTTAACACACATGCCGCAAACACTATTACTGCGCCTTCCTCCGTCCGGCCAAGAAGAGACCGAATGGCTGACGCTGGATGAAGCCGGGGCACCGACCCCGACCCGGCAGCGGGGCTCTTTGAGCCTGGCGGCGGCCGTGTGGCGCACGGGCCGAATCGTTGCGCTGGCGCCCGCATCCCAGATCTTGCTGGCGGAGCCGGAGCTGCCGCCGGGCCACGGGGCCAAACTGGCGCGCGCCGTGCCCTTCGCGCTTGAAGAGCAACTGACCGAAGACGTCGACCAATTGAGCTTCGCGATCGGACATCGTCGCAGCGGCGGCGGCACGCCGGTTGCCGTGGTGTCGCGGACCGTGCTTCAGGGCTGGATCGGCGACTTGAAAGCTGCGGGGCTCGATCCGCAGGTCATTTATCCCGACATTTCGTTCATGCCGGAAAATCCGAGCCAGACCATTCTCTGGCTGGAGCAGGAGCGGCTCGCGGTCCGGCGCCCCGGCGCGCTGCCTTTCGCCGTTGAGCTCTCGCCGGTGCGTGAAGCGCTGGTGGTCGCGGGGGTGATTGCCGACCCGCTGCAACCCGAATCCACCGACGAGCCGAAGCCCAAAGAAAGCGCCGTGCTCTATGTCACGCGCGATGATTGGGCCCGCGTGCAAGGCGAGTTCGAAGACCTGCTGGAGGATTTTGCGTCGCTCAAGGTACAGTTGTTGGCCGATGGGCCGCTGCCCTGGCTGGCGCGCGGCATGGGTGCGGCAGACGCGGTCAATTTGCTGCAGGGAGATTTCTCGCGTACCACCGATTACAGCACGCGCTGGCGCCAGTGGCGGATTGCCGCGGCCCTTGCGGCCGGCCTGTTGTTGATTCATGTCGCGGCGCAAGCGTTGCAAATTCGGCAGGCCAAGCATGAGTCAGCAGCACTCGACGGCGAGATCGCAAACGTCTTCTCCAATGCCATGCCGGGCGATACCTTGTCTGATCCGCGCCGGCAGATGCAAACGCGGCTCGATAGAATCCGAAAATCGGGTGCCGGACCGCAATACTTCCTGCGCACCTTGCAGACATTGAGCGGCGCCTTGGCGGTAGCGCCGAAGACGACAATCAGCGCGTTGGCTTATCGCGAAGATGCGCTTGACATGACGGTGAGCGCGCCCAGTCTCGCGGAGCTGTCGCAATTGACGCAATTCGCCGGCAAAGAAGGACTCTCAGCCGATATTCAGTCTTCGAATCCGGTTGCCTCGGGGGTTGAGGCACATGTTCACGTCCGTACTCAATCCTCGAAGGCGCGGCGATGAATAAGCTCAAAGCCTGGTTTGCAACCCTGCAGCCGCGTGATCAGCGGGTGGTCGCGATCGGTGCCGTGCTATTGGGAATCATCATCCTGGTCGGCGGAATACTCCTGCCCCTGCAATCGGCCGTAACGCGCGCGGCGGCGGGGACCGAAGCCCGCCGCGACGATCTGGCTTGGATGCGCGCGAATGCGGCGGAGATCCGCGCGCGCGGCCAAGACATTCCTTCCGACACCGGCGAGGCGCCCGTTGTGCTGGTGGACCGGATCGGGCGCGAATCCGGGCTCGGCGCCGCGCTGCGAGGCACCCAGCCCAACGCCACGGGCGGCGTGCGCGTGCAACTGGAGGGTGCGCCGTTTGACACGCTCGTCACCTGGCTCGATACCCTGGACCGGCGCTACGGGCTTGCCATCGAATCAATCACCGTGGATCGAACTCCCTCCCCTGGTCTGGTCAATGCCAGCATCTCGTTCAGCCAGCCGCGACACTAACCCCCGGCCGGCCAGGCGCTGGCCGCTGATTCTTCTCGGTCTGATCGTTCTAGCGGCCGGTGTCGTTTATTTTTTGCCCGCGTCCATGGTTTCCCGATTCCTACCGGCGCAAATTCACGCCGAAGATTTTTCCGGCAGCTTCCTGCATGGTGCGGCGGGACGGATAGTCGTCAATGCCCGCGATGCGGGCGCCATCGAGTGGCAGATCCATCCGCTCGCGCTGCTTCGGCTCGCGGTCGTGGCGGACGTTCATTGGGTAAAAGTCGGCTTTGTGATCGACGGCACCGCAGAAGTCGGCGCCGGCGGCCTTACCGCACACGGCATCAAAGGCGGCGGTCCCATCGAAGACCTTCGCGATCTCGGACTCGCGGCGGGTTGGCGCGGCACCGCCAACCTGACTCTGACCGCGATCAAAAGCGATTTCCGTCAGCTTGACGCTGCCGTGGGCAAAATCGAAGTGGCGAACATTTCATCCACCGGCATCGCCGAAGGGTCGGATTTGGGCAGCTACGTGTTGACGCTGGCTCCGGGGGGCATAGCCCCCGACGGCACCATCACCGCCAACCTCAATGACACGGGAGGGCCGGTGGAAGCCCAGGCGCTGATTCGATTCTCTCCTGCGATGCGTACCGGCATGCTGTCCGGAACCCTCAAAGAACGCCCTGAAGCCGCCCCGGCCCTTCGTGTTCAGCTCAGTAATTTGGCACAGCTGCGTCCGCGGGATTCGTATGGGCGCTTTCCGGTGGATCTCGAATTCACGTTCTAGCCGCCGACAAAGACATTGAGCTTGTTTCCGTCCAAATCGCGGAAATAGCCCGCATAGAAGCTCTCCGATCTTTTGCCCGGCGCACCCTCATCCTTGCCGCCGAGCTGCAGCGCCTTGGCATGCACCGCTTTGACTTTTGCCTCGCTGTCGACGACCAGCGCTACCATGACGCCGTTGCCGACCGTGGCCGCCTTTTTATCGAACGGCTTAGTCACACCCAACCCCGGCATGTCCGGCTTGACCGACCAAGCAATGAACCCATCGCCTTCCATCATGCGTTTGGCGCCGATCTCGGCCAAAAGCGCATCGTAAAAGACCGCCGCGCGTTTCAAATCGTTGGTGCCTAAGGTTACGTACCCAATCATGAATGTCCCCCGTTGTTGGTTAGAGTACTGTTTATATATCCAGTCTCCGCTTCGAGTCAACCCCCTTCCGGCTGCCACTCCCGCCACGCTCGCATGAGCGGAAAATAAAGGCCTACACGGACCGGCTCCGGTCCCAGGCGCCGCGCTAACAAGGCGTAGCGCTCGAGCTGCATCCGATATCTTTCCACCTCCCGATCCAGAAACTGATCAAGGCCGCTCCCCAGGTGCTGGCTGGTCTTGTAATCAATCACCCAACGAACTCCACCCTCATCGATGAAGCTGCGGTCGAAAACCGCATGGGTCACATCGCCCTGCCAGAGGCCGGAGAACGCGTTCTCGCGCATGTCATCCTTGGGGTGCGTCTTGAGGATCCATTGGCCGCGCTCATCACTCAAAACCCCTTGAAGCGCGGCACCCACTCGCGTGACCGCTTCTGTGAGGTGTGAGGGTGGCACGCCCTCCGCGGCCAGCCAGCGGCGGTGATAGGCCTCGCGGCCGCGCAGCGCGGCGGAATCCAAAGCCTTGAAGTCGAGCTGCTGAAGTTCAGCGTGCACCAAGCTTCCGACGCGACGCGCGGTCTCTCCGGCCCAGTCGAATTCCACGCGCGCCAGTTCCAGTTCCGCGGGGTCGCTCCGCGGCTCAACGAGTTGCGGCATTGCCCAGCCGGTCGGTACTCGCTTCAAGATGGGCGCTGAGAGTTCCGCGGGCGTCGTGACCTCGTCCGGCGCGTCCGCGCCTTCAATTTCGAGGAACGCTTCCTTTGCCACAGGCCAGAGCACACGCAACAGGCTTCCTGCGCGCGGCGCGCGCGCCTCGGGCGCTGCATCCGCATCGGCTTTCGTCTCACGCTCCAAGGTGGCGCTCAACCACAGGCGGCGTTTCGCGCGCGTGCAGGCGACGTACAGGAGGCGCTCGGCTTCCAAGGCATTCGCATCCTGCACCTGACGCTTGAGAAAGTTAAAGAGCGGATCTTCGATGCTGCCCACCGGCGGCTTGGCCGCCATCACCATGCCATCGCGTGCGAGCCGGGCAAAGGGATGCGCCAGCAACAAGGGACTGCGCCCCGGCGGAGCGCTTTCATCCAGCGCCGGCACTACCACCATGTCGAACTCCAGGCCCTTCGCCTTGTGGATGGTCATGATCTCGACCGACGCGGCGCTGTCGGCGCCGGCATAGAGATCATCGAACGCCGCGTCGAGCTCGCTCGCTTCCGGCAGACCGCGCACGCTGAGTTCACGCAGGCGTTCAAAGAACGATCCGGCGAGCTCGCGCTCTTCTCCGGCGATGACGGCTCCGCCCAGCGCAAGCCAGGTGTTCTCGACCCACCGATCGAAGGGCATGGCGGAACGACAGGCGAAGGCGCGTGTCAGCACCCCATGCAGCGTGGCCGCGCGCGGCCGACCCTCGGCACTCAACGAGTCGAGAATGGCCGTGTCGCCGAGCGCACCGAAAATCAGCGGCGCGCGTGCCACCCGCCATAGGTCCGCCAACGCGAGTCCGACCCACGGCGCACGCAGGACCGCGAGCCACGCGATGCGATCTCCCAAGTGGCTCAGGGCGCGCAGCAGCATCAAAAGATCGCGCACCACGGCGCGCTCCTTCAAGGTCTCTATGTCCACCGCGCGGAACGCAACGTTCTTCGAGCGCAGCGCCGCCATCACAGGATGGGCGTGCGTGCGGGCACGCACCAGCACCGCGATGCGCCAGTCGGGATGCTCAGCCTGTCGCGCGGATACAGCGGCGGCGATGGCGCGCGCTTCCAGCGCCGGGCTTGCAAATGCCCGTACCTCGACACCTCCGGGTTCGGCGCGCGGTGTGTGCGAGAAGCGAAACGCAATGGCCCCTCGCTCGCGATCGTCGGCGGCCGGCATGATGCGCGAAAAGTGTTGGTTGACCCACTCCACGATACAGCTCGCCGAGCGGAAGTTGCTCGTCAGGCGTTCCACCTCGAAGCGCACCGCGCCGATGCCCTGATCGGCAAGTTCCAGAAACGCGCGTACCTCGGCCTGCCGAAACCCATAAATGGACTGCATCGGGTCGCCGACGCAAAAGATGCTGCGCCCATCGTCCTGAGTCCAGCCGGCAATCAGCTGCTTGAGGAGTTCGAGCTGCGCGCTCGAGGTGTCCTGGAATTCGTCGACCAGGACGTGCTCCAGGTGATAGTCGAGCCGCAAGGCAAGATCACTCGGACCCACGGCATCATGCAAAGCGCGCAGCGCCGCGAGCGAGATGGCCGTGAAGTCGACCATCCCCTCCTCGCGAAACACTCCCTCGAGCTCCGCCGCTGCCAGCACCATCAGCTGTGCGACGTCTCGCGCCCGCTCCCACTGAGCGTCGCCGTAGCGGGGAGGCGGAAGTTCCATCAGTTCGCGCAGCACATCCGAGGTCCGCACATCGTCCTTGAGCACGCTGATCAGCTCCTGCATCGTTTCCTTGTCGGCGGTACCGGGCGGAAAGCCCGCCCTGACGTCCAAGGATTTGCGCCACGCGCCGCCCTTGGTGAGCACCGTCTGCGCGAAGGCGCGCCAGCGACCGATATCCTCGACCCGCAACGACAGACCCGCCCCCTCCACGCGCCACTCGAGCAGATCTGGGTTCGGCGAGCTCGCCCTGCGCGCCGCGCCGCGCATGAGATCGGCAATCATCGGCAGGCGCTCCGCGCCGATGAGAGCACATGCGCGATGCAAGACGCGGCTCATGAGAAGCGCCAGATCCTCGTTGAAGTGCGCACGCAGCAGCTCAAGCTGCGCGCAGCTTATGGCCTCGCCGGCGCGCAGCCGACCAACGAGCAGCGGCAGCCAACGATCGCGCGTGGCGAGCATGTCGGCGAGCAGATCGATCAGCGAGAGCCAGCGCTGATCGTCGAGCTCGAGCACGCGCTCCACGGCGCGGCCGAAATCATCCTCGCCCTCGTAAGCGAGCGCACGGCGCGCTGCCTCCTTGTAGAGCCGCTTAGCTTGCGGCTCCACCGGCAGGCCGGCGCCGCCCGCAGCGATCGGCAGCTGCGCGGCGAGCCATGCGTTAAAGGCGTCGATGGTTTCGATGCGCAGCCGCGCCGGTTCACGCTCAAGATCGATCTTTTGCTGCCGCAAATGCGCAGCGGCGCTGCGCGCGAGCTGCCAGGTCTTTGCAGCGATGTTCGGCGGAGGCGCCTCGAGCGCCGCGCTCTCCAGGGCGGCTAAGATGCGCTCGCGCATCTCCTGCGCCGCGCGGCGCGTGAAGGTGAGCGCGAGAATGCGTTCCGGCGCCTCCACGCACGACAGCAGCCGCAGGTAGCGCTGCACCAGGAGCGAGGTCTTGCCGGAACCCGCGGGTGCCTGCACCAACACAGAACCCAGGCTGTCGACGGCGCGATCGCGAGCCGCCAGATCGACGATGGCGGGCACCTCATTCATCGCTTGAGCCGCCATCGGGAACCCATTGAATGCGGCAAAGGCCCGGCAGGGGGCAGTTCTCGCAGGCGGTTGCCGTCGGCGCCACCGCCGCATCGCCCGCGGCAAACCCCGACGCGATTGCCTCGATGCGAGCATGCCAGCGCCCGATCAATGCCGCAAAGCTCGGCTCTCCCTCCATGGCGCCCTTGCGAGGATGCTCTCTGTCGCCAGCCTTGAAAACGTTGCCGCGCTCCGCTTCGAAAACAAACCTGGACTCCGCGGCATTCACGCGTCCGTAGGCCACGGCGACGAGCCGCTCCGGACGCAGCAGCGCATACACCGGCAGCTGCGGATTGTCGGGACGCTCGCCGCGCCAATCCGCGGTGGCCACGCCGGTCTTGTAATCGATGACCACCCGCGCGCCGTCTTCGAGCTCATCCTGCCGGTCGATGCGCACGCGATACTGCAGGCCGCCGAACGTGGCGACCTCGCCACCCTCCTCCAACTGCACCACGCGGAACGGCTTGCGCTCGCGTTCGACGTCGAGCCACTTGCCGAGAAGATGTTCCAAGCGCGGCTGTTCCCGCACTCGCCAGCGGTCCCCGGGATTGCGCCGCCGGCACACGGCGGCAATCGCTCGGCGCGCAGCCTCCTCGAGCAGCAGCTTCGCTGCGCCGGGCGTAAGGCGCATCAGCGTCGCGTGATCCTTAAGCTCGCTCCAGACGTGCTCGAGCGCCGCATGCACGAGCTGGCCGCGCTCACGGTGATTGAATCCCGGTACCGGCAATTCCAGCTGTTGGGCAGCAAGCCGCGATTCGGCAAATCCGCGAAAGGCGCAACGCGACTGCGCCTTGAGCGTCGCGACGCCGTGGGTTGTTTCCCGCGTCGCGTCGAACGGCGGCGCTTGGTGATCGGGGAATTCCTCCAAGATCGGCGCGGGATCCCTTCTCCAGTGGGGCCTCAAGATCGGCATCGCGACATCAGCGGCGGAGCTTGCGAGCAGTGCGCTCACCTGCGCGCGCTGGCCGTCGATGGAGTCCGAGAAGCTGAACACGCAGTGCGGCGCACGTTGCAACCACGCGCGCTGCAGCGCTTCGGCATTCGCGAGCTGGGTGGCCGAGTCGGACCCTATGACGCCGTATGCGCGCTGCAGCCGCACCGGCAGAAGCGCCGCCGGTTGCGGCGGCGGCGGCCACTGCGCGCTGCTCATGCCGCAAACGAAGATTGCCTCATAATTCAGGAAAGGATCGAGCAACTGACCACTCACCCAGACGGGCGGCACGCCGGTCTGCGCCTGGAAGCTCACCTCGCCGGCTGCGCGCTTCAGCAGCCGTCCCGCCGCGGCCCGCGACTGCGTGCCGAAAAAACCGTCGGCGCGGGCGAGTGCCGTCAGCAGATCGCGCAACCGCTCCGCGGCCTGAAACTCGACGCTCGACCAACGCCGGCGCAACACCCAGGGACCGAGCTTGAACGCCTCCAGCCAGAGTGGAATCCACTCGCTCATGCGCTTGGCCGAGCCGCTCGCTTCCAGTGTCGCGAGCGCCCGCGACAGATGCGCGGCCGCCGTCACGGGCGGCAACGACTTGAAATGCCGGAACTCCTCGCAAAGCTTGAGCCACCCGGCGAGCGTGGCCTCGTGCGGACCTCGCTCACGCAGCTCGAGGTCCAGAAGCGCCGCGGTTCCCGCCTCTCCATCGGACTCCTGCAGCCAGGGGGCACGCAGCAGCGCGCTGAACCTGGCGAAGCTCACGCTGCCGTTGGCTGCGTCCAGAAAATCGAGCACCGCGCTTACCGAAGGGTACTGCGTCAAAGGACTTCCGCCTGCAAGCGCGTAAGCCGCGGGAGGCGCTGCGCGAAACAGGCCGAACCGGCCCGGCGCGAGTTCCGCGTCGAAGACCGCCGCGGCCGCTTCTCGCCGCCTCGCAAGATCGGGTATGCAGACCCAGGCGCGAAACAAGGGGTCCGCCAGAAGGCGCTCGCGCACGGAGCACGCCAGGTGCGCAAGTTCCGCTTCGCCGGAGTCGAAATGCAGCGCCTTGGAGGCATCCGCTGCCCGCGCGTCCGGGCAGATGCGCTGCGCGTGACGCATGAGCCACTGCCGCACCACGGGACGCCATCCCGCATTGTCGATCCAGGCGAGCTTTTCGACGGGCTTGAGCGAATGCGGCAGGAGCGCCGGCGGACTCAACGCCAAAGAACGGCAGCGCGCTTCGAACTCCCGATGCCAGGCAAAAAACGCCTGCGCTTCATCAGTTGCCTCCTCCAGGACTTTGTTCCAGGGAATGGCGTAGTCGAGCATCAGGCGCCGGGCGCGCCGGGCGGCACGTGCCGCCACGCCGACCTCGAGAAGATTCTGCGAGAACAGAGAGCTCTCGATGACCTGGCGCCAGAGCTCCCGCTCCTCAATGTCGCTTATGGGTCTTGGTACCTTGGGATCCTCGAGATGCGCGCGTTCCTGATGGTCGCGCAGCCAACTGCCGAAATCGCGAACCTGGGGCGTGGCCCAAACCTCGAGACCCAAGGAGCGCCGCTCGCGTTCCGCGGCATCAAACAGCGCTGCGGCGAGTTCCGTGTTCGGCGCGAGCACCGTGCGGCCGGCCGCGAGCGCGGCGGAAAATTCCGGGGGAAGGCGCACCGGACTAGGAGCCTAGCGCTGTTGAGCCCGTGGCGGCTTGCCCACGAGCGTCAATCCGGGCGCTGCCGCGGCGTGTGCATCGAGCAGTTCCTCGATGCGCTCGAACACCATGCCGAGCACGGAGGGTTCCGGCAAATTCGTGATGCGAAAGGCGTTGCGATAACCCACGTTGAAACTCACCCCGGGGGCGATCAGCACGTGCTTTTTCTCCAATAGATCGAGCGCAAATGCCTGATCGTCGAAATCCGGCAATACGTCGGCGCGCACCTCCACGAAGGCATACAGCGCGCCCATTGGCCGCACCAATTTCAGATACTTGCTGCGCGCGACGCCGTCGAGAATCGCCTGCCGCGATTCGTGCAGGCGGCCCCCCGGACGCGTCAATTCCACGATGCTTTGGTAACCGCCGAGGGCGGTTTGCACAGCCCATTGCGCCGGAACGTTGCTGCAGAGCCTGAGCGACGACAGCAATTCCAGTCCGCTCAAATATTCGCCGGCGCTCTCGATGTCGCCAGAAAAGGAAGCCCATCCAACGCGATATCCGCAGGCACGGTAAACCTTCGATAGCCCGCTCATCGTGCAGCAGAGCGAATCGTGCACCAGGGTCGCCATGGGCACGAACTCGGCATCGTCGTAGAGAATGTGGTCGTAGATTTCATCGCACAACACCAGCAAGCGATGCTTCTCGGCTAGCCGTGCAATCGCTGCCAGAGTTTCCCGCGGGTATACGGCGCCGGTGGGGTTGTTCGGATTGACCACAACGATGGCTCGCGTACGGCCGGTGATGAGCGATTCAATCTCGGATGGGTCGGGAATGAAGCCCTGCGCGGCATGACAGGGATAATGCACGGCGCGGCCCGTGTTCAAGTTGACTGCCGCGGTCCACAGCGGGTAGTCGGGACTCGGCACCAGCACTTCGTCGCCGGGATTCAGCAGCGCCCGCAGCGTCAGATCGATGAGCTCGCTCACCCCGTTGCCGATAAACACCTCTTCGGCCGTTACGCCGCGCACGCCGCGCTCCTGCTGCTGCATCACCACGGCTTCGCGTGCAGGAAAGATTCCCTTTTGGTGCACATAGCCTTCGCTATTGCGCAAATTCTCGATCATCGCCAAACGCATCGTCTCGGGCGTTCTGAAACCGAAGGCGAACGGATTGCCGATGTTCAACGAGACGATGTCATAGCCCAGGCGCTCGAGCGCCAAAGCCTGGCGTGCGAGCTTGCCGCGAATCTCGTAGCGCACATTGGCGAGCCCGTCGCTGCGCCGCACTGGCTTTCGTTGCGTCATGGAAGGCGAGCCTGTCTGAGTACCCTCACTAGGATAACGGATTAAGCATCTCGTGCGAACGGTGGCACGCGGCTAGGCGGCCCCCCGCGACTTCCGCAAGCGGTGGATCGGTGCTAACGCACAGCGGCAACGCGAACGGACAGCGGTTGCGGAAAACACATCCCGACGCGGCCGCCGTCTCGGCAAGTTCAGCGGGTGCGGCGCCCATTTCATCGGCGATGACGGCAGGCAGCCGCGGCACGGCGGCCAGCAATGCACGGGTATAAGGATGCAGCGGTGCAGCGAACAACGCATCGCCGGAGGAAACCTCCACCAGCCTTCCCAAGTACATCACCATCACGCGATGACTCAGGTGCCGCACCACCGCAAGATTGTGGCTGATGAAGAGCATCGCCATGGCGAATTCTTGCTGCAAATCGAGCAACAAGTTGACGATCTGGCCTTGAATGGATACATCGAGGGAACTGACCGCTTCATCGCAAATCAGAAGCCTCGGATTCAACACCATCGCCCTGGCAATGGCGATTCGCTGGCATTGGCCGCCGCTGAACTCGTGCGGATAGCGCGGCGCTAGCCCGCTGCTCAAGCCCACGCGTTCCAGCATCGCTGCGACTCTTTCACGCCGGCCGGCGGCGCTCAAGCCGGGCTCGAATACCCGCAAGGGCTCTGCGATTGCGTCCCCGATGCGCATGCGCGGATCCAAGCTCGCCAGCGGGTCCTGAAACACGATTTGCAGGTTGCGGCGCTGCGCACGCAGAACTGCAGCGCGGGCTCCCAGATCCACGCCCATGAACTCCACATTTCCGCGCGTCGGTTGCAGCAGCCGCAGAATCGTTCTCGCGAGGGTCGACTTGCCGGAGCCGGATTCGCCCACGAGTCCCAAAGTTTCACCGCGGTGCAAATCGAAACTGACGTCGCGGACAGCAGTCTGCCCGGCGAATTCAACTCGCAGATCCCGTACCCGCAGCAATGGGACGCCCGGATCGCTCATGCGGACAGCGGAAAATGACAGGCGACCTCGCGTGCCGGGGTTCCCTGCAGCTCGGGCCGTTCGATGCGGCAACGATCTGCCGCCCGCGGACAGCGCGGCGCAAAGGCACAGGCTTGGAGTTTCTCGCCAGGCCGCGGCGGTTGTCCCGCGAGCGTCGGCAGTCGTGCGAACCGCGGCCCGAACAGGCTCGGCAAGCACTTCAACAGTTCCGCTGTGTACGGATGGCGCGGATTGCGGAACAACTCTGCTGCGGCGGCATTTTCCACGATTCTTCCCGCGTACATAACCAGAATCCTGTCTGCGAGGCCGGCGACCACAGCCAGATCATGACTGATGAGGGCGAGCGCCATGCCGAATTCACTGCGCACTGCGCGCAGCAGTTCAATGATCTGGGCTTGAATGGTGACGTCGAGCGCCGTCGTCGGTTCATCCGCAATCACCAACGAAGGCTCGCACAATAAGGCCATCGCCAGCATCACCCTCTGGCGCATACCGCCGGACAACTCATGCGGATATTGCTTAAGACGCCGGCTCGGATCCGGGACGCGCACGCGCTCGAGCATGCTGCCGGCCGAACTTCGCGCCTCGCGCCATGGCATGCCTGAGTGCCATACCAAGACTTCTGCCAGTTGCGTCCCGATCGTCAAGTGCGGCGTCAGACTGGTGAGGGGGTCCTGAAATATCATCGTGAGTCTGGAACCGCGCACCCGGCTGCGGTCGCGGGTGTCCTTCAATTCGTTTCCCTCGAAACTTATGCGGCCCTTGACTTGGGCATTGGCGGCCAGCAGGCCCATGACGCCCAAGAACAACTGCGTTTTCCCCGATCCCGACTCGCCGACAATCCCGATACACTCGGCCGGCGCTATGTGCAGCGACACGCCGTTCACGGCCTCGATGGCCGCGGCGCGATTCACGAAACCGATCCACAAGTCGTCGATGCTCAAGGTCGCATCCACCTTCAGGCCTCCTTGACGTCGAGCGCATCGCGCAGACCGTCGCCAAAGATATTCAGACACAGCAACAGCACCGCCAAAAAGCCGCCGGGCATCAACAGGATCCACGGCGCCGCTTCCATCTCGCCCACGCCCTCGGCAATGAGAGTACCCAAGCTTGCGCCGGGCTCTTGAATTCCCAATCCCAGAAAGCTGAGGAAACTCTCGAACAAGATGATTTGCGGCACCGTCAAAGTCGCATACACGACGACCGGCCCGACCAGATTCGGAATCACATGCCTGATGATGACTCTGCCCGTGCTTGCGCCGGAGGCAACCGCCGCGGCGATGTACTCTTGCTGACGGATGCTCATTGTTTGGCCGCGCACGATTCGCGCCATGGTCAGCCAACCGACCGCGCCGATCGAGATGAACAGCAATGATTCGCTGCGCCCAAAAATGACAGTCAGGAAAATCACGAAGAAAATCAGCGGCAAGCCGCTCAATATCTCGATGATGCGCATCATCACGTGATCCGTGCGGCCGCCCAGGTAGCCGGCGACCGCGCCGTAACTCACGCCGACGAAGAGACTGATGGCGCTCGCCACCAAGCCGACGGCGATGCTGACGCGCGTCCCGGCGAGCGTCCTGACGAACAGATCGCGGCCCAGGCGATCAGTACCGAACCAATGAGCGTTGTTGAAGCTGGGGTGGGCAGCAAGGTGCAGCCAATCGAGCGCCTGAGCATTGTTTGGATTCACCCAAGGCCCGAACAGCGTCACCACGACGATGCCGCACATGACGAACAGTGCGAGAACAGCCGCTGGATTTGCACGTAGGCGCCGCATGGCGTCATCCGCAATCTGACTCATTTGGCAGGCCTCACGCGCGGATCGAGCCACGCATACAGCAAATCAACCGCGAGGCCCATGGCGATGAGCAGAGTCGAGTAAATGATCACCATGCCGAGCACCAAGGTGTAGTCGCGGTTGATCGCTCCCTGCACCAAGTAGCGGCCGATGCCGGGAATGCCCGCGATGGTCTCCACCACCAACGACCCGGTCATGATCGACGCGACCGCCGGCACCAAGTAGCTCGCCACCGGCGTAAGCGCGGGCCGAAGCGCGTGGCGAAGAATGACGGTGCGCAGCGGCAGTCCCTTGGCAAATGCGGTGCGAATGAAAGGGCTGCGCAGTATTTCGAGCATGCTGCCGCGGGTGAGGCGCGCAATGTACGCCAGCGGCGGCAGCGCCAGCGCGACGACGGGTAACACCAGGTGGCGGATGGACCCGGATTCCCAGTCCGCAACGGGCAACCAGTGCAGATAAACGCCGAACAGCAGCCCGAGGAACGGCAACACCACAAAGGACGGAATCGCGATGCCCACCACGGCCAGAGACATCGTCGCGGAGTCCGCAGCGGAGTTGTGGTGAAGCGCGGCGAACACACCCACAGGAATGCCGATCAGCAAGGCCAGCGCGATCGCGATCACGCCGAGCTCGAGTGTTACCGGAAATCCCTGGCCGATAAGCTCGGTAACCGTGAAGTCCTTGTATTTGAAGGAAGGTCCAAAGTCGCCGCGCACCAGCGACTTTAGGTACCGTCCGTACTGTACCCAGATGGGCTGGTCCAAACCGTATGCACTTTGCAGGTTCGCCATGATCTCGGGCGGCAGAGCTTGCTCCTGATCGAAAGGACCGCCGGGCGCGGCGCGCATCAAGAAAAACGTGAGCGTGATAATGATGAACAGTGTGGGGATAGCGCCGGCGAGCCGCGTGAAGAAATAGCGCGTCATCTATGCCGCAGTCTATCGGCTGACCGCGAGGTGGACAAGCGAAGTGTGGCTCCTTAAACTACTTCGTTCACCAACGTTCGAGGCTTCATGGATTCCACCCGCCCAATCCGCGCGCTCATGCGCGGTCTTGACGCCCTCACCATTCTTAATTTGCGCGACGGTGCCACGGTTTCAGAAGTGGCTCATGAAATCCGCCTGCCGCGCACGACTGTCTATCGGATACTGGAAACCCTGTGCAACTCCGGCTTCGCATATCGCGACAGCAGCGACGAGCGCTATCGGTTGACGATTTTGGTGCGAGGCTTGAGCGGCGGCTTCGATGATGAAGCGTGGGTCAACCAAATTGCCAAACCGCTGATCTATGCGTTGTGCAGCGAGATTGTCTGGCCGGTCAGCATCGCGACCCTGTCCGGCACGAAAATGATGCTGCGCGAGGCAACCGATCACAGCACGCCTCTCGCGATCGAGCGCTATTCCGCCGGATTTCAATTGCCGCTGCTGACGACCTCGACCGGCAAGGTGTATCTCGCGAATTGCGCGTCCGTGCAGCGCGACGCGCTGATCGAGATCCTGGCGCGCTCGAGCAAGGAGGAGGATAAGCCCGCACGCGATCGCGGCGAGTTGCTGCGCACTCTCGCGGAGATCAAAGCGCTCGGCTATGCGACCGCCACGCGCACGCGGCGCCTCGTCGATGAATTTACCATCAGCGTGGCGGTGCCCATGAACGACCGCACGTTGGCCGCCCTGACCGTGCGCTTCATTGCTTCTGCCGTGCCCTTGAAGACAGGTCTTGAGCGGTTTTTACCGAAACTAAAAGCTTGCGCGGCTAAAATCAGCACGGTTTTTCTGGAACAACAGGCAGAGGCGCGTGCTCACGCGGCGCCTCGTGCGACGGCTTAAGGAGTTTTCGTGCAGAAGATCATGGTCTGTATCAAACGCGTCGTTGACTACAACGTGCGTATACGCGTGAAGCCCGATGGCAGCGGCGTCATCCTGGACGGCGTTAAAATGAGCGTGAATCCATTCGACGAGATCGCGCTCGAAGAGGCGCTGCGCATCAAGGAACGCGGCGCTAATATCGAAGTGGTCGCCGTGAGCATCGGCGTTGCGGATACCCAGCAGCAATTGCGCACCGCGTTGGCCATGGGAGCGGACCGCGCCGTCCTCGTGCAGACCGATGCGGCCGTCGAGCCTTTGACCGCCGCAAAGGTATTTTTAGCGCTGGCAAAAAAGGAAAATCCAGACTTGATTTTTCTCGGCAAGCAGGCGATTGACGACGACGCCAATCAAACCGGACAGATGCTGGCCGCGATTTGGGACCGGCCGCAGGCAACTTACGCCTCCAAGGTAGAGATCGCAGCGGACAAGGCGTCCATTACCCGCGAAGTCGACGCGGGTCTGGAGACCATCGAAGTGGACCTTCCGGCAGTGGTTACTGTGGATTTACGGCTCAACGAGCCGCGCTATGTGAAGCTGCCGGACATCATGAAGGCGAAGAAAAAGCCCCTGGAGGTAACCGCGCTCGAAGCCCTCGGTGTGAGCGCTGCGGCACAGCTTCGAAGCGTCAAAACCGAGCCCCCCGCGCAACGCCAAAAGGGCGTGATGGTCAAAGACGTAGCCGAATTGGTCGAGGCGCTGAAGAAGAAGGGTTTGATCTAATGCACAAAATACTCATCGTCGGTGAGCACGACGGAAAGGCGCTGAACCCTGCCACGGCCAAGTGTGTTACCTGCGCCAAGGGGATTCCCGATGCGGAAATCACCATCGCCGTGTTGGGCGCCGACACGGCAGGGCCCGCTGCGCAAGCGGCCGCGCTTGCGGGCGTCAAATCGGTGCTGCGCGTGGATCGGCCGGAGAACCTGCATCCGCTTGCCGCAGTGTTCGCGCCGCAGCTTGCAGCCTTGGCGGCGGATTACTCACACGTCTTTGGGCCCTCCACCAGCTTCGGCAAGGACTTGATGCCACGGCTCGCCGCGCTGCTTGACGTCGGCCAGGTCAGTGACCTGATGGCGATAGACGGCGCCTATCGCTTTCGCCGGCCTATTTACGCGGGAAACGCCATTGTGACGGTGGAGGCCGATCCCTCGCGCAAGCTCATCGCGACGGTACGGGTCGCATCTTTCCAGGCGGCGCCGGCCGGCGGAAGCGCCGCCGTGGAATCGAAGACCTTGAACGTATCGCTCCCGACTCACACCCGCTATGTGGGCGCAAAGACCGGCTCGACCGATCGGCCCGATCTTCAGACTGCAGCACGTGTCATATCCGGCGGCCGTGCACTCGGCAGCGCAGAGAATTTCAAAATGTTGTTTGGCCTCGCCGACAAGCTGGGCGCGGCCGTTGGCGCCTCGCGGGCAGCCGTTGACGCCGGCTATGCTCCGAATGAGATGCAGGTCGGCCAAACCGGCAAGATAATTTCACCGGAAATGTACATTGCCATCGGAATCTCCGGCGCTATCCAGCATCTCACCGGAATCAAGGATGCGCGCACGATAGTAGCCATCAACAAAGACGGCGAGGCGCCGATTTTCGAAGTGGCCGACGTTGGATTGGTGGCCGATCTGTTTCAGGCCGTGCCTGAGCTTACTAAGCTGATCGGCGGCGGCTAGGCAAGGAGCGGCGCGGCAAAGGCCGCGCCGCTACCGCTTTACAGCTGCTTGAGGATGTAGTCGGCTGCGGAGACCTTGAATTCTCCCGGCGATTCGACATTCACTTGGGTCGCAACGCCGTTTTTCACGATGACCGCAAAACGCTGACCGCGCGTTCCCATGCCGAATTTGGAGCCGTCCATCTCCAACCCCAATGCTTTGACGTACGCGCCGTTCCCGTCGGCGAGCATCAGGATCTTATCCCCTACCCCGCCGTGCTTGCCCCAAGCATTCATGACGAACACATCGTTCACCGCTGTGCAGGCAATCGTGTCGACACCCTTGGCCTTGATCTGGTCCGCGAGTTCCACGAACCCCGGAAGATGCTTGGCATCGCAGGTGGGCGTGAATGCACCGGGCACGGAAAACAGCACCACAGTCTTGCCCCCGAAGAGCTGCTCCGTGGTCATTTTCTGCGGGCCGTCCTTGGTCATGCGCGTGAATGCACCCTCGGGCATCCTATCGCCGGCTTTGATCGTCATAATCCTTTCCCCTGAACGTATTACGAGCCGAGCTTGTCGGAGTACAGTTCCCACAGCTTGAGCACGCGCGGACTGATGTTCGGCAACGACTTCAGCTTCTCAAACGCCTTTTTCGCCTCGGCATTGTTCTTCAATGCCACTTGAGCGCGGCCCAGGTAAACATAAGCCTCGTCCATCTGCTTTATTGAACCCTTGCCGATGCCGCGGGAAATGGCCGTGGCTGCGTTCTGGTAGTCGCCGGAGCCAAAATATACTTCACCGAGCTTCACATCGAGTTGCCCCGCGGCATTCTTCTGAGCCTCAGCATCGAGCGCCGGCAGGCCCTTCTTATCCGCATCCGCCCGGGTCTTCAGAGCATTCACCAAGCGGTTCGTGCGCTCCTTGTGCTCGTCCTTGAGAACTCCCGAGCTGATCGCCTTCTCCAGCACCGCTTGCGCCTCGCCGGGTAAGCCAGCATCGCCGAGCAATTGCGCCATCTCGATGTAATCGGTGTCGGCATTCATCGAATTGGTGTCATACATGACCCGGTAGATCATCAATGTGTTGTGATCGTCGCGCTCGTCCTGGCGCTCCAAGCGGATCAAATTGTTCCAATACGAGGTCTTGTTGGTGAGACGAATCAAATCGTAGAGCCCCGCTTTCATGGCGCCCGTATCATTGGCGTCGCTCGCGCACTGCAGCTTCAGCTGGTAGAGAACTTCCTTGGGCGGCTCGCCGGCCTTCTTAAAGGCAGCGATGGCTTTGTCGCCCCACACACCGGAATTCTTGCAGTCCTTGATCTGATAGTAGAGCTGCGCCATGATCATCAGATCATTGTCGGTGAGCGTGCCGCCTTCGCTGGCTTGCTTGCCGTATTCGATCGCCTTTGCATCCTGCTTATTGGTCGCTGCCAGCTGGAACAATATCCGATAGGTCTTCGGCAACTCCTCGGCGGTATAACCTCCGGTCGCGAGCGCGGCTTCATAGGACTGTTGCGCCGCCTTCAGGTTGTTCAAGCGCACGTAGCAGATCGCCTTGAATTCCGCGATTGTTTTCTTATCGTAGGTTGTCAGCGGACTCTTCGTTTCCGCGGCTTCCAAGTTCTTCAGCGCTTCCGACCATTGGTTGGCTTGCATGGCCTTTTGAATTGCGTTGAATTCCTTGGCGATGACCCGGCTGATTTCTTGCTTCTTGTCGCTCTTCTCAGCCGACCAGGCAGCAGGCGAGACCGCTGCGAAACCGACTAACGCGCACAGGCAAAAAACCAGCGGATGGCGGCGGATATCAAATATCGAATGACTCATTAGCAGACCTCGCTATTATCGAAATTAGTCGGTGCGGCATTTGAGCTGCCGGGCCTTAAGTCGGTCAAACGAACGGCGCGTGCAGCCCTCGGGGGTTGACGCGCCGTAAGACCACTCAGGGGTACCCTTCCTAGAAGAAATCGTTGTTGACGAATCCTATTTTCTTCAAGCCGCGATGCTGCAAATCGGCCAGAGTCTGGGCGACAATTTCATACTTGGCGAATTTGTCGACCGTAATGTGCACTTCAGGCTGCGGATCTTTCGTAGCTTCGCTCTCGATGTAGCCCTGCAAAGTCTTCCGGTCCACCGGATTCTTGTTCCATAACAATGTGCCGTCGAAGTCGATGGTCAGGTCGATGACCTCCGGCGGCGGCGGCGGGACATAGTTGGGCGGCGGCGGCAACGGGTTGTCGATTTTTACCGCGTGAGTTTGATTGGGAAGCGTAATGATGAAGATGATCAGCAACACCAGCATGACGTCGATCAGCGGCGTCATGTTGATTTCGGAATAGGATTGGCCCTCGCCGCTCCCACCTACACTCATGGCCATTAGTATTCTCTCCTACCGGGAAGTGGGGCGATCTGGCTCGGTTATGAACGCGACCTTGCGAATGCCGATCTTCTGAGTCGCGACGAGCACCTGACCCACAAATTGGTACCGGACATTCGAATCGCCGCGGATGTGCACTTCCGGTTGCGGTTCTTGACGCACGATACCGCGCAACATGTTCACCAATTCATCCTGGCCCGACAGCAGCTTGGTATTCCAGTAGATGGCTCCCTGCTTGTCGACCGCGATTGTGATGTTTTCCGGCCGAGTCTGGGTGACCAGGTTCGTTGCCTTCGGCAACTGCACCGGCACCTGCTGCAAAATAACTCGGATGGTGATGATGAAAATGATCAGCAACACCAACATCACGTCCACCAAGGGCGTGACGTTGATGTCCGACATGGCGGTGGCTTCTTCCTCCGCTCCCCCGACGTGCAGTGCCATAGCCGTCCGTTCCTAGCGGGCGATCGCAGCGGCGGGCGGCTTCATGCCGGCTGAGGGCGGCTTGTCCATGCCCAAACCCATCTTGACGCCTGAAATCAGGTAAGCATGCAGTTCGTGCGTGAAGTGGCTCACCCGCTCTTGTACCGTCTTATTGCGGCGCAATAGAACGTTGTAGCCGAGCACCGCGGGAACGGCGACCACCAGGCCGATGGCCGTCATGATCAAGGCCTCGCCGACGGGGCCTGCCACCTTTTCAATCGAGCCCTGGCCGGAGACGCCGATCGCGATGAGCGCGTTGTAAATACCGATGACGGTTCCGAGCAGCCCGACGAACGGCGCGGTCGCACCCACGGATGCAAGCACAGGCAGACCGGTCTGCAGCCGGCTGATGATGGCATCGGCGGTCCGCTGCAGCGACTCGGTAATCCACTCGCTGGTGCCGATCGCGCCCGAAAGCCGCGTTTTGTTGACCTCGTGGTACTCGTACGCCTGTTTGCCCGTCTCGGCCAGCGCGCGGAATGGATTGGAGCCGCCCTTCAGCTTGCCGATGGCATCGGTAAGAGTGGTCGACGTCCAGAATTCCTTCTCGGCCTCGATTGCCTGAAGACGCAGCCGGCGCTGATCGAAGAATTTCGTGATCATGATGAACCAGGTCATCAGCGACATGATCAACAGCACGGCGAGGATCGATCTGCTGACGATATTGCCATTGGCAATCAGCGCACCTAGGCCATATGGATTTTCAACAACTGTCTCTTGCATTGACCGATTCCCTCTACTTATAAAAGCTTAGTAATAGTGGTATGTGAACTTGAGTCGTTAATTTTGGTAACGGCTATTTTCCGGTTAACTTCCAAACGATCGCAAACGCAAAGTGCCCCTCGACCGGTTTGCCGTCTTCCAATCCGGGTAAGGCCTTTTGTCCTTTCACGCCCTTCAGGCAGGCATCATCCAAGCGCGGGAATCCCGAGCTGGTCTGAATCTGAGCGTCGAGAATGGCGCCGTTCGCGGCAACGTGGGCCAGCACGATGCATCGGCCTTCCTCACCGGCGCGCTTGGAGGCGTCCGGATAGTATTCCTCGCCGATATGGAACGGATGCTTCGGATCCATCCGGGCGCCGACGATATTGTGCTGTACCGGCGCGGCCACCACCGGTGCGGGGGGCGGTGCCTTCGTCTGGGTCACGACTGATATCGCATTATTCTCGGGGGGCGCTGCCTGAATATCTACGAACTCAGGCGGCGGCACATAAGGTTTGATTTCTTCGAGCTTCGGCGGGGGCGGCGGGGGCTTGTCGACATCTTTGGGCTTGTCGATCTGTGCGATCTCAACGGGGGGAATGATCTTCTGGACCAGCTGTCCGGCCAGCCCCGAATAAAATCCCCACACCATGACCACATGCAGAAGGATAACGACAATGAGGGCGGCGCCCCGTTTGCCGGAAAATAATGAAGGTTGCTCGTATAAACTATGCATAAGTCTGTGCGACCCTACCCCTTGCTCTTGATCTTGCGCATCGCGCACGCCTTGAACTTGCAGCTAGTTTCCCAGCGGCTTCCCAGCAAGTTCCCTTCGGCGAGTTAAGAAGCCTGACACATATCCCGCCCGAACTGCAAGCGCGATGTAAGTCTAAAATGCCCCGTTCGAACGTCAGACTTTACGAAGTCTTGGCGCCGTTTGCTCTCACCGGCTCCAGATCCGTCACCGCACCTAAGGAGGCACTGCTGACCTGGCGCGAATACTTCGCCAAGGCACCGCGGCGCGCATAGGGTTTCGGAGCAGTCCAGGTTTTGCGGCGCCGTTTAAGCTCCGCAGAGGCCACGTGCAAGGTGATTTCCCGGCGCTGCGCATCGATAGTGATCTCGTCTCCGGTCCGCACCAAGGCTAGGGGGCCTCCGAGCGCCGCTTCAGGAGACATATGCCCGACCACGAAGCCATGGCTCCCTCCGGAGAACCGCCCATCGGTGATGAGCGCGACGCTGTTACCCAAGCCCTTGCCCATGATGGCACTGGTGGGACTTAACATCTCGCGCATGCCCGGACCGCCCTTCGGCCCTTCGTAACGAATCACCACCACGTCGCCGGCTTTCACCTTGCCGCTCAAAATTCCCTGCAGAGACTGCTCTTCGGAATCGAACACTCGCGCCCTGCCCTTGAAACTTAAGCCCTCCTTACCGGTAATTTTTGCAACCGCGCCCGCCGGCGCAAGGTTCCCATATAAAACGACCAAGTGGCTCCCTTTCTTGATCGGATCGCGCAGTGGCCGCACGATCTGCTGGCCGGCAGGATAGGCGCCGACCCCGCGAAGATTCTCGGCGAGAGTGGAGCCTGTCACCGTGAGGCATTCGCCGTGCAGTAATCCGGCGTCCAACAAGGACTTCATCAATGGTTGGATGCCGCCGATGGCCACCAGTTCCGACATTGAGTGGCGTCCGCTGGGGCGTAAATCCGCAAGCACCGGCACGTGCTCGCCGATACGCGTGAAATCATCCAGCTTGAGTTTGATGCCTGCCGATGAAGCGATCGCCAAAAGGTGCAGCACAGCATTGGTCGAGCCGCCGAGCGCAATGACCACGGTGATTGCGTTCTCGAGTGCCTTGCGATTCAGAACATCACGCGGGCTGATTCCGCGCTTGATTAGGTTAACAACCGCGGCGCCGGCACGCCGGCAATCATCGCGCTTCTGGCTCGAGACGGCGTCCTGCGCAGAACTGTTCGGCAGACTCATTCCCATTGCTTCGATCGCCGACGCCATGGTGTTGGCGGTGTACATTCCGGCGCAGGCACCCGGACCGGGTATAGCGGTGCGCTCCACGAATTTGAGCTGCTGCTCCGAAACGCTTCCACGCGCATGGCCGCCTACGGCCTCAAAGACGGAAACGATGTCGCGGTTGTCGGCGCCCGGACGAATTGTGCCGCCATAAACGAAGACCGCGGGGCGGTCGAGCCGAGCCAGCGCCATCATGCAGCCGGGCATGTTCTTGTCGCAGCCGCCGATGGCAACTACGCCGTCGAAGCCTTGAGCGCCCACGACAGTCTCGATCGAGTCGGCAATGACCTCCCGCGACACCAGCGAGTAGCGCATGCCGGGAGTGCCCATCGAGATGCCGTCCGAAACCGTGATCGTGTTGAAGGTAATCGCCTTGGCGCCGGCTTCATCCGCTCCCGCTGCGACCAGACGCGCAAGTTCATCGATGTGCATATTGCAAGGCGTCAAGTTGCTCCACGTCGATGCAACGCCCACCTGGGGTTTTATGAAATCTTCGTCATCAAAGCCTACCGCGCGCAGCATCGAGCGGCTCGGAGTTTGCTTCACGCCATCGACCACCAACCGGGAATGGCGGCGCGTATCAACGACGGAGGCTTTCTTGCGCATGGTGCGAGCCCTTATGCAACGCCATAGCGTTGCAGCAAGTAACGATAGACACCGCGCAGCGCCTGAGCCTCCGCGCCGACCGTGCGCCCCGGGCGATCTTTGGAGTTCCACGCATATAAGTCGATGTGCACCCAAGTCGACTCGGTAACGAAGCGCTTCAGAAAAAGCGCGCCAAAGATGCAACCCGCGAAGGGCGAGGATGCAACATTGTTCAAGTCGGCAATTTTGCTGGCAAGCTCGTCTTCGTAGCCGGCCCACAACGGCATCGGCCAGAGCGGATCATGTTCAGCGGCCGCTATCCGCGCGAGCTCTTGCACCACGCCCTCATCGTTGCCGAACAGCGCCGGCAGCTCCGGACCGAGCGCGACACGTGCAGCTCCGGTGAGTGTGGCAAAGTCGATGATCAAGTCGGGACGTTCGGCATCGGCAAAAGCCAACGCGTCGCAGAGCACCAGACGGCCTTCTGCGTCGGTGTTCCCCACCTCGACGGTGAGTCCCTTGCGCGTGGCGAGCACATCGCCCGGGTGATAGGCATTGCCGCTGATCGCATTTTCCACCGCCGGCACCAGAACGCGGATCCGCGCGCGGATTCCGGCACTCATGGCCAAATGCGCCAGCGCAATGGCGACGGCGGCGCCCCCCATATCCTTCTTCATCAGCGCCATGCCGGAACTCGGCTTGATGTCCAGGCCGCCGCTATCGAAACACACGCCTTTGCCGACCAGCGTCACGCATGGATACTCGGAGCCCCCTCGCGGCGCCCATCGCAATTCAACCAGGCGCGGCGCATCGGTGCTCGCGCGGCCCACCGCATGAATGGCAGGAAAATTTCCCGACAACAAATCCGGCCCGACCCATTCTTTGAACGCGGCATGATGCCGATCGGCAACCTGCCGCGCCGCAGCAGCCAATTGCGCCGGCCCGAAATCGCCTGCAGGGGTGTTGATCCAATCGCGCGCCATGCGCAGCGACTCGGCGGCATGATTCACGAATGCGTGGTCGGCATTGGCAGGCGGCTCGAGGCTGGCCATCTCACTCTTGGATGAGCGATAACGATCGAAACGATACGCACCATAGGCAAAACCCAATGCCAGCTGCGTCGCCTCCGGCGCCATGAACTCTTGCGCGAGGCGAAAATGGCGCGCCGGCAGCCTTTCGACCAACCCAGCGGCATGCCACAGCGATAACTCGCCGACCCGCTTGCCAATTCCCGCTACGGCCGCGGCGACTCCCCCGCCCGCGTCCGGCAACAGAGCGACCCGATGCTTCTCGGCCTTGAAGTTTTGCTCGACGAGCCACTGGCGCGCGAGCGGTGCTTGCGCAGCACGCCACGCGTCGATTTCATCCTCATGCAGCAACCACAGTGGGATGGGAGAGCTAGTGCCTGAAGTCATGCAAGCGAGTCCTCGCGATGGCGTATCGAACTTTGCGATCCTTGCATCATAGGAGATTCTGTGGTGCTATTTGATGCTAGTTAATAAAGCATTTAAGCGCAATTTTGTGCGAGACCCCGCTTAAGGCCGCGACAGTCTTTAAGCGGGGTCTCGCGTTTTACGCGGCCTTGATTTTCAAGCCGTCAAAGCTGAGGAGATTTGCATGCATTTGTATTCGCAGAAGGACGTCGACAAGAAAGCACTGCGCGGCGCGCGGATCGCCGTTCTTGGATACGGCAGCCAGGGGCGCGCGCATGCGCTCAATCTACGCGATAGCGGCTACGAGGTGACGGTCGGCGTGCGCAAAGGCGATAGTTGGTCAAAGGCCAAGAAGGACGGCCTCATCGTTGCGGAGCCGCTTGCCGCCGTGGAAGGCGCGCAGCTGATTGCCATGCTGGTTCCCGACCTTACTCAAAAGCCTCTATATGCGGATCTGAAGCGGCAAATTGAAAAAGGCGCAACGCTGCTGTTCGCGCATGGCTTCAATATTCATTTTCACCAAATCAAGCCGCGCAAGGATCTCGACGTCGTGCTGATCGCGCCCAAGGGTCCGGGTGATCTGGTCAGGCGCCAGTATCAGCAGGGCCGCGGCGTACCCTGCCTCATGGCAATCGCTCAGAATCCTTCCAAGCGCGCCAAGGCCAAAGCACTGGCCTACGCCGACGGCATCGGGGGAACCCGCGGCGGTGTGCTCGAGACGACATTTGCTGAGGAAACCGAAACGGATTTGTTCGGCGAGCAGGCCGTGTTGTGCGGCGGCGCCACCGAATTGGTCGTCAAGGGCTACGAGACGCTGGTGGAGGCCGGCTATCAGCCGGCCGTGGCGTATTACGAGTGCCTGCACGAACTCAAGCTGATCGTCGATCTCCTGCATGAGGGCGGCATCACAAAAATGCACCGCTTCATCAGCGAAACGGCCAAGTACGGCGACCTGACCCGCGGACCGCGCATCGTCAACAAATCGACCAAGAAGGAAATGCGCAAAATCCTCGCCGAGATCCAGCAAGGCAAATTTGCGCGGCAATGGATCGCTGAGAACAAGCGCGGCCGGCGCACGTATTCGAAACTGTTGAAGGCCGATCTTAAGCACTCCATTGAAAAAATCGGTGCACAATTGCGTGCCCGCATGCCCTGGCTGGAATCCGACAGAAGCTAGCAGCCATGCGGGCGCTCACATTGTTCGACAAGGTTTGGTCTGCGCATGAGGTCGTTGCCGAAACACCCGAAACGCCCGCGGTCCTGTATATCGATCTGCACCTGGTTCACGAGGTTACGACGCCGCAGGCCTTCAGCATGCTCAGATCGCAGGGTCTGCCCGTGCGCCGCCCCGATCGCACGCTCGCAACCATGGACCATTCGACTCCCACGCACAGTGCCCAAGTGTTTGGATCGGTGCCGATCAAGCTGGACGCCGCGGCCCGGCAGGTACGGCAGCTGCAAGATAATGCCGCGGCATTCGGCATCGAGCTGTTCGGAATGCAGGACGCGCGCCGCGGCATCGTGCATATCATCGGGCCGGAGCTCGGCTGCACTCAGCCGGGAATGACCATCGTGTGCGGCGACAGCCATACCAGCACGCACGGCGCTTTCGGGGCGTTGGCATTCGGCATCGGCAGCACCGAAGTCGGGCATGTATTCGCAACCCAGGCACTGTTGCAGCGCAAGCCGAAGACCCTGGCGGTGAATGTCGAGGGTGCCCTGCCCGGCGGCGTTACCGCAAAGGATTTGATTCTCGCCATCATCGGACAGATCGGCGTCTCGGGCGGCACCGGATACGTCATTGAATACCGCGGCTCGACCGTGCGTGCGCTAGCCATGCACGAACGCATGACCGTGTGCAATATGTCGATCGAGGCCGGGGCCCGCGCCGGAATGATCGCCCCGGATGAGATCACGCTGGAATACCTGAAGGACAAGCCACGCGCGCCGCGCGGCTCGAATTGGGATTCCGCGGTGGCGCGCTGGCGCGAACTTGAAACCGATCCCGGCGCGCGATTCGACGCGTCCGTCGACATCGATGCCGCCGCCCTAGAACCGATGATCACTTACGGCACCAATCCCGGCATGGTGCTGCCGATCCGTTCTGCGATTCCGGACCGGCAGGGCGATGACGTTTTTGCGAAGGCGCTGCGCTACATGGGATTTCACGGCGGCGAGCGCATGCTGGGCAAGCCGGTGAACGTGGTGTTCATCGGCAGCTGCACCAACGGACGGCTGGAGGATCTGCAGGCCGCGGCGCAGATTCTCAAGGGCCGCAAGGTCGCGCACGGAGTTCATTTACTCATCGTGCCCGGCTCACAGCAAGTCAAGCAGCAGGCCGAAGCTTCCGGCATCGCGGAAATTTTCAAGGCCGCGGGCGCGGATTGGCGCGAATCCGGCTGCTCCATGTGCCTCGGCATGAACGGCGACACCGTGGGTGCCGGACAATATTCAGTGAGCACCAGCAACCGCAATTTCGAAGGCCGCCAGGGCAAGGGGGCGCGGACGTTGTTGGCCAGCCCTCTGACGGCGGCGGCGAGTGCGGTTGCGGGCCGCGTTGCCGATCCCCGAGAGCTGCTGTAGTGCAGGCTTTGCGCTGCATTGCCTCGAAAACCGTCGTTATCGCATCGAGCGATATCGACACCGACCAGATCATTCCCGCCCGCTTTCTAACCACCACCACGCGGGAAGGCTTGGGCAAGCAGCTGTTTGCCGATTGGCGCTATCAAGCGGACGGTTCTCCAAAGAATGAATTCGTGCTGAATCGGCCGGAGGCGTGCGGTGCGCAGATCCTGGTGGCGGGACGCAACTTCGGCTGCGGCTCGTCCCGCGAGCATGCGCCCTGGGCGCTTCTGGACTACGGTTTTCGTGCGGTGATCAGCAGCGAAATTGCCGACATTTTTCGCGGCAACTCGCTGAAGAACGGATTGCTGCCCATCGTGGTGGACGAGCGCACCGCCCAGTGGCTGCTGCAGCACCCCGGCACCAACGTCGAGATCGATCTTGAGTCGCTGCAGCTTAAGCTTGCGACCGGCGCGTCGATTCCCTTCGCCATCGAACCGTTCGCACGTCACTGTCTCTTGAACGGCCTGGACGAGCTCGGCTACTTGCGCAGCAAGCTCGGCGACATCGAGCGCTTTGAGGCGGCGGCCGGCCGATGAGAGCCTTGATCGCGGTGCTGCCCGGCGACGGCATCGGCGCCGAGGTCACGTGCGAAGCGGTGCGGGCGCTCGAGCAGATCGCATCTCGACATCATCATCGGTTCGAATTCGAGTGCGGACTGCTGGGCGGCGCCGCGATCGATGCGGTCGGCGACCCGCTGCCGCCCGCCACGATGGCGTTGGCGGCGCGCGCGGATGCAGTATTGCTGGGCGCTGTCGGCGGACCCAAGTGGTCCGATCCCAACGCGGCTGTGCGGCCTGAGCAAGGCCTCCTGCAGCTGCGCAAGGCCTTGGGGTTGTTTGCGAACCTGCGCCCAGTGGTGCCGCATCCGGCGGTGCTCGATGCCTCGCCGATCAAGGCGGAACTGCTTCGCGGCGTGAACATCATGGTGGTGCGCGAGCTCACCGGCGGGATTTATTTCGGCGAGAAGTCGCGCAGCGCCGACGATGCGGTCGATGTGTGCCGCTACAGCGTACTGGAGATCGAACGCGTGGTCCGGCTGGCGGCGGCCCTGGCGCGGCAGCGGCGCGGGAAATTGACCTCGGTCGACAAGGCCAATGTGCTCGAGACCTCGCGCCTGTGGCGCTCAACGGTGAATCGCATCATGCCGTCCGAGTTTCCCGACGTGCGCGTCGAACACATGCTGGTGGACTCAGCAGCAATGCATCTGCTGCAGCGGCCGCGCGACTTCGACGTGATCGTGACCGAAAACATGTTTGGCGACATTCTCACCGACGAGGCCTCCATGCTGGCCGGATCCATGGGACTTCTGCCCTCGGCCTCGCTTTCGGCCGGAGCTCGCGGCGGCGTGTTCGAGCCCATCCATGGATCGGCCCCGGACATCGCCGGCCGCGGCATCGCCAATCCGTATGCGGCAATCTTAAGCGCCGCGATGCTGCTGCGTCATTCGCTGCAGCTGAGCCCCGAAGCGGATGCCATTGAAGCCGCCGTCGACCGGGCGATCAATGCCGGCGCGCTGACGGCGGATCTTGCCCCGCCCGGCAAAGCGATTACGACACGCGCCGCTGCAGATGCAGTTCTGGCTGGGCTTTAGCTGCACGCGCCAGGCCGGCCCGCAAATCCGCCACCAGATCGGCCGCGTCCTCGATGCCGACGGAGACCCGCAGCAGCTCCGGGCTGATGCCGGCGCGCAATCTTGCCGACTCTTCCATGCCCGCGTGCGTCATGCTGGCGGGATGCGCGATCAGGCTTTCGACACCGCCTAAGGATTCCGCCAGCGTGAAGCATTGCAGCCCGGTGAGAAATGCTTCGAGGGCGGTTTCGCCGCCGCCAAGCTCGAAACTCAACATGGCGCCGAACCCGCTTTGCTGGCGGCGCGCAATCTCGTGGCCTGGATTGCCGGCAAGGCCCGGGTAATGGACGCGCTGCACTTGCGGGTGCTGCACGAGGAAATCGACGATGCACGCGGTGTTCTCGGCGTGAACGCGCATGCGGGCGTGCAGGCTGCGCAGGCCGCGCAAGGTGAGAAAACTGTCGAACGGCGCGCCGGTGACACCGATGGCGTTCGCCCACCAGCTTAAGGATTCGTGCAACTCTTGGGTCGCGGCGATCACGGCTCCGCCCACGACGTCGCTATGTCCGTTCAGGTACTTGGTGGTGGAGTGCATCACGAAGTCCGCCCCTAACGACAGCGGCTGCTGCCAAATAGGTGATAGGAAAGTATTGTCGACCGCCGCCAGCGCTCCGGCCGCATGCGCGGCCGCCGTGACCGCGCGAATATCGACGACCCTCAGCAAGGGATTGCTCGGAGTTTCGATCCACACCAGGGCAGGTTTCGCCTCGAGCGCCGCGCGCAGCTCGGCCGCGTTGCTTTGATCGACAAAATCCACCACTAGATTTCCCTTGGCATGCAGCGCTTTCAGCAACCGGTATGTGCCGCCGTAGCAATCGTACGGCGCCAGCACCCGCGCGCCTGCGGGCAAGCCAGCCAGGATCAACGTGATCGCAGCGAGACCGGTGCAGGTGACGATTGCGCCCGCGCCGCCCTCGAGATCCGCCAACGCATCGGCAAGCTGATCACGGGTGGGATTTCCGGAACGGGTGTAATCGTATTGCCGCGGCTTGCGATAGCCCTGAAATGCAAAATTGCTCGACAGATAAATCGGCGGCACCACGGAACCGTGATGCGCATCCGACTCGAGCCCCGCTCGAACCGACCGGGTGGCAATGTTTTTCGGTGGTGCATTGCTGCTCATGACTGCTGCTCCGCAAGGGCGTGTTTGATGATGGGGGTCAAGGCCGCGCCTTCCTTCAGGAAGGCGTCGTGCCCGAAAATGGAGTTGATCTCTATCAACTGGCGGGGTCCGTTCAGCCGCGCGGACAGCGCTTGCATGTCGTTGAACGGCACCAGTTGATCTTCGCGCACGGCGATCAGTGTTGCCGGCGTGTGCACCTGAGTCGCATCCATCTCGTGCAGATCGATGGACTCGCTCAGAGTAAGGAAAGATTCCGCACGGTATTTCTGCACGTAATCGTCGCCGCGTGCGAATAAATAGTCCTCGATCGGAAATCGGAAGCGATCAGCGCTGCGCTTCGGCGCTCCGCCGAACCTGATCGCAAACTCGATCGGGCTGCGATAGGTTGCCATCGCCAGCGCGCGCGCAAGCTTAAGACCGGCTCCGCCATCGCCGCGCGCGATCGCCTCGCGCACGATTTGCCTCTGCACGCTGCGCCAGGCCGTTGAGAGGACTTGCGAGCGGTCGGCGGCGCTCAACACCACGATATGACCCACCAGGTCGGGATAGCGTTCGGCGAAACACAGCGCAACCATGCCGCCGTACGAGGCACCGACGATGGCATGCAAGGACCGCAATCCCAGATGGCGGACGATCAGGCTCAAAGCTCTCGCCTGATCATAGGAACTGATGGGCGGAAACGCGCCGCCGGCGCTGGGGGTCGCGCTGTCGCCGCGCCCGCCGATATAGTCGATTCCCAAGACCAGGTATTGCCGCGTGTCCACGCCGAGTCCCGGCCCCACCATCTCGGGCCACCATCCCTCTCCCGGCAGGCCGGTGACGATTCGATGCGCGGAAATTCCGCCGAGCACCACGACCACGGGACCCTGCTCGTTGCCGACCAGGCGAAAAGCGATCCTGGCATCCGGCAATGCGTCGCCGTAGTGCAGCTCGAAGGGCGCGAGACGCAATGTCTCGTCGATGGGATTGAGAGAATTTTCGACCACGATGCTTCTAAGCTCCTTAAGGCAACTACCCCTGGAGCATCGGCTCGTAGCCCATTGAAGTCGCGGGATGCCCACGCAATCGGCTGCCCATCTACCGGAACCGCGTTTGAACGCAGCCCCGCAGGAGTTGGCACCGTTCCGACACCTCGTGTTAAGAGGGTTCGGTGGTTGCCCCGGCTTCTAAGGGCCTTTCCCTCAGCCGGTCTAGATAAGCCGTTGAATTTTAGGCAGACGAGCTCGGCCCGTCAAGCATTTTGCCCTTTTTTAAGTTGCCAAGCATCCGTCAACGTATTAATGTAATAGCGCATTAATACATTCGAATGCAGCAACGGCGGCAAGGCTTTTACATATGAAGACGAATCGACCCGTGACCCAGCGTCAAGAGCAGCAGCACGAACGCGCTCTGTGCGCGGCGATCCTCGCTCTGCGCTCGGTCGAAGAATGCCGCAGCTTTTTTCGCGATCTCTGCACCCCCGCCGAGCTGCAGGCGATGGCGGATCGCTGGGCGGTGGTCGAACTGTTGGAGCGCGGCCTGCCTTATCGGGAAATTCACAAGCAAACCGGCGTCAGCGTCACTACGATCGGCCGGGTCGCACGCTACCTGATGTCGGGCAACGGCGGCTATCGGGCCGTAACGGAACGGCTGAAGCTCAATGCGTAGCCTCAATGCTTCCTCCGATTCCATGCGCCTGAAGATCGCGGTCCAAAAGAGCGGCCGGCTTACCGACAGTTCCTTGGAACTGTTGTCCCGATGCGGCTTGAAGTACAGCCGCGGCAAGGACCAGTTGATGTGCTACGGCGAGAATATGCCGCTCGACGTGCTGTTCGTGCGCGATGACGACATCCCGGACTTGGTGCAGGAGGATGTCTGCGATCTAGGGCTGGTTGGATTGAACGTGGTCGAAGAGAAGCGCCTCGCTTTCGCAGCGAGGCAGATCGGCCCGCTGTTCGAGACCGTGCAGCTTCTCGATTTTGGACGTTGCCGGCTCTGCATCGCCGTTCCCGACGGGTTCGACTATCAGGATCCGCAATCGCTGCAGGGCAAGCGCATTGCGACGACCTATCCGAATGTGCTGGGGCGTTTTCTCCAAGATCACGGCGTCAGCGCCGAAGTCGTCGTGCTGTCCGGTGCCGTGGAGATTGCGCCGCGGCTCGGCCGAGCGGATCTGATCTGCGATCTGGTTTCCACCGGCTCGACGCTCGCTGCCAATCACTTGCGCCGCGCACAGGTCGTGCTCGAAAGCCAGGCCGTGCTGATCCGCACGCCCATGCCGATCCCGTTGGAGAAACAGGAATGGACTCGCCGCTTGCTGATGCGCATCGACGGCGTCGAACAGGTCAAAGGCAGCAAGTACATCATGCTGCATGCGCCCCGCTCTGCTTTGGCTGCCATAGCCAAGTTGCTTCCGGGCAGCGAAGCGCCCACCGTCATTCCGTTGGAGGGCTTAGGCGATCGGGTCGCCGTGCACGCCGTGTGCCGTGAGAATGTGTTCTGGGAGACTCTCGAGGAATTGAAGGGCGCCGGCGCAACCTCGGTATTGGTGCTGCCGGTCGAGAAGATGCTGGCGTAGCCGCACCTGCTGAACTATGAAAATCCTCCACTGGAACTCGCTATCCCACGCCGAGCGCCGTGAAGCGCTGCGCCGTCCGGCGCAAGCCGGCGCCTCGGGCATCATGGACGCCGCGCGGCAGATAATGGAGCGGGTGCGCGCTGAGGGCGACGCTGCCTTGCTGGCGCTCACCGAGCAATACGACGGCGCCCGACTCGAGTCGCTGCAAGTCGCATCACATGAATTTGCCGCCGCCGAAGCGGCCGTGACCCCAGAGCAGCACGCGGCCATCGGGCGCGCGATCGACAATGTCCGGCGCTTCCATGCCGCGCAATCGCCGCTGCCGCTGCGCGTGGAGACATCGCCGGGAGTGCTGTGCGAGCGATTGAGCGTACCCATCCGTGCGGTCGGCCTCTACGTTCCGGCGGGCTCCGCGCCCCTGCCGTCCACGGCGATCATGCTGGCGGTGCCTGCTGCCCTGGCCGCGTGTCCGATAAAGGTGATGTGCAGCCCGCCCGGCCGGGACGGCGAGGTGCATCCCGCAATTTTGGTCGCCGCGCGCAAAGCCGGCGTCGAGCAAGTTTTCAAGGTCGGCGGCGCTCAGGCCATCGCGGCCATGGCCTATGGCACCGAATCCATCCCGAAGTGCGACAAGCTCTTCGGGCCAGGAAACGCCTATGTGACCGCGGCAAAAATACTTGCGGCGCAAGATCCCGGCGGCGCGGCGCTGGATTTGCCGGCCGGTGCCTCGGAGGTCATGGTCATTGCCGATCGCGAAGCCCGTGCAGATTTCGTTGCCGCAGATCTGCTCGCCCAGGCGGAGCACAGTCCCGACGCCCAGGCAATACTGGTGACAACGGAGCCGGCACTCGCAAAAGCGGTGCTTCGGGAAGTGCCGCGTCAGTCCACGCTGCTTAGCCGCACGCAAATCCTTGCGGAGTCGGCGGCAGCCATTCGGCTGATCGTGGTCGATGCGCTTTCCGAGGCTTTCGACATTGCAAACACTTACGCGCCGGAACATCTCATTCTCGAAATTCACGAAGCGCGCCGTTGGCTGCCGCTGATCAACACGGCGGGCGCTATTTTTTTGGGTCACTGGTCGCCGGAAACGCTGGGCGACTATTGCAGCGGCCCTAATCACACGTTGCCGACCTATGGCCACGCCCACGGTCATAGCGGTCTGTCGCTGGAGGACTTCCAAAGGCGCATCACGGTTCAGGAGCTCACGCCGGCGGGATTGCAAGACCTGGGTCCGACCGCACAAGTCCTGTCCGGCCTCGAGGGCTTGGATGCGCACGCCGCCGCCGTGGCCATACGGCTCGAGGCGCTCCGATGAGCGCGCTCTTGTCCCTCGCCCGCCCGGAAATCGTGGCCCTGAAGCCCTACGCGCATGCCGCGTGGATGCCGTCGCTCATCCGCTTGCATGCGAATGAAGCGCCGTGGAGACCGGCGGGAGATAGCACCGCGGCAGGCCTCAACCGCTATCCTGAGCCCCAACCGCAGGCGCTGCTAAAGAGCTTGGCCGCGCTCTACGGGGTCTCCCCCACCCAGGTGCTGGCCACGCGCGGCGCCGATGAAGCGATCGATGTGCTGGCGCGAATTTATCTACGTGCCGGAACCGACGCAATTCTGCAATGCGGCCCTACGTTCGGCATGTACCAGCTCGCCGCACGCATTCAGGGCGCCGAAGTGACTGAGGTTCCGCTGAACCGCGACACGGGCTGGAGCATCGATCCCGAGCGCCTGCTTGCCGCTTGGCGGCCGAACATCAAGCTGGTGTTCCTATGCTCACCGAACAATCCCACCGCAAATCTTTTGAGCGAGAGCGCCCTCGAGCATGTCTGCTCGGAGCTCGACGGCAAGGCCGTTGTGGTGATCGATGAAGCATACGTCGAGTGGTCGCGTGCCCCCAGCCTGACGCGATGGCTAGGCCGTTTCCGGACACTGGCAATATTGCGAACCCTATCAAAAGCACATGCGCTGGCCGGCGCACGCCTGGGTGCATTGTTGGCAGCCCCCGAGTTGATTCAATTGGCGCGGCACGTCATCCCGCCTTATGCGCTTGCCCAGCCGACCATCGAGGCCGCGCTGCGCGCCCTCGACGCCGGCGAATTGACCGCCTCGCAAGCCCGGGTAGATAGCTTGCTCATGGAAAAAGACTACTTGCGCGAGGGCCTCGAGCGCTCGCCGCTGGTTCGCAAGATTTGGCCGAGCGACGCGAATTTTCTGCTCATCGATTGCTCCGACGCCGACCAGTTCATGAATAGCAGCATCGCCGGCGGCCTGATCGTGCGCGATCTACGCGCCCATCCGGCGCTCAAAAATTCGCTGCGCGTGTCGGTCGGCAGCCGGCAGCAAAACGAGTTGCTGCTGAAGAGCGTGCTGCCGTGAGCGGACGACGCATCCTGTTTCTCGACCGCGACGGCACCTTGAATGAGGAAGTCGCGGACGAACAGATCGACAGCCTGGCGAAGATTCGCCTCATGCCCGGCGTGATTCCGGCGCTCTTGGAGCTGAAGCACGCCGGATATTCTTTTGTCGTGGTCACGAATCAAGACGGCTTGGGAACGCCGAGATTCCCACGGGAAGCATTCGAGCTTGCGCAGAATTTCATATTGGATTTGTTTCGCTCGCAGGGAATCGAGTTCGAGGCGGTATTTCTTTGCCCGCATTTCAAGCACGAGGATTGCGGCTGCCGCAAGCCGAAGCTTGGCATGATCCAGGAGTTCCTGGCGGCCAACGAAATCGACAAGGCGCACAGTTTCATGATCGGAGATCGCGAGACGGACCTGCAATTCGCCGGGAATATGGGCGTGCAAGGCTTGCGAGTTACCTTGCGCGGCGATCCGCGGGAAACCTGGCCCGCGATTGCGGCGCGCATCTTGAGCGCAGCGCGGCGCGCGCAAGTGCGCCGCAAGACCAAAGAGACCGAGGTCGTGGTGGAAGTCGACCTGTCGCGCGACGCCCCCGGCGTGATTGCCACGGGGCTGGGGTTTTTCGATCATATGCTGGAGCAGATCGCCAAGCACGGCGGCTTCGCGCTGAATCTCAGGTGCAGCGGCGATCTTGAAATCGACGAACATCATACCGTCGAGGACTGCGCATTGGCCCTGGGCGCGGCCCTGCGTCAAGCGCTCGGCGATAAGCGCGGCATCGCACGCTATGGATTCCTTTTGGCCATGGACGAAGCCGAGGCGCAAATCGCGCTCGACCTCAGCGGCCGCGCGTATTTCCTGTGGCAAGGAAGCTTCAATCGCGAACGCGTGGGTGAATTACCCACCGAACTGGTGCCGCATTTCTTCCGGTCCCTAGCCGAGTCCCTGGGCGCGGCACTGCACATCACCGTGCACGGCGATAACAGCCACCACATGATCGAGTCATGCTTCAAGGGCGTCGGACGCACCCTGCGTCAGGCAATTCGTTCGGAGGGAAGCACAGAGGTGCCCAGCAGCAAGGGGACGCTTTGAACGCCAACGTCGTGATAGTCGCCGGCGGCGGCGCCAACATCGCGTCCCTGCAATTCGCGCTGCAACGGCTCGGAGTCGCGTCGGCGGTGACGGCGAATGCGCGCAAGATTCGCAGTGCGAGCCATGTCATCTTGCCGGGCGTCGGTGCTGCGGCAAATGCGATGTCGCGGCTGCGGCAGAACAACTTGGATGCGCTGATCGCATCGCTGCAGCAGCCCGTGCTCGGCATTTGCCTCGGCATGCAGTTGCTGTTCGAGACATCACAGGAAGGCCAAGCGCGATGCTTGGGTATTATTCCGGGCGAAGCCGTCCGTTTTGCGCCTGACCCGAAGCGCCCCGTGCCGCACACGGGTTGGAACACCCTGAGCATCGAGCGGCCGAACGCGCTGCTCGACGGCGTGCAGCAGGGAGACTATGCCTACTTCGTGCACAGCTATGCGCTGCGTCCTGGACCCGCCACCATTGCATGCTGCGACTATGGGCATAGCTTCAGCGCGTGCGTGCAGTGGCGCAATTTTTTCGGCACCCAATTCCATCCGGAGCGCTCCGCCAAAGTCGGCGCCCGGCTGCTGCAGAATTTTCTCTCGCTTCGGTAACTTCAGCATGATGCTCATTCCCGCCATGGACCTAAGAGCAGGACACTGCGTGCGGCTATTGCATGGCGATTTCGAGGCCGAAACGCGCTACCCGGTGGACCCGTGCGCCTTGTTGGCCAAATATCGGGCCCTCGGAGCGGATTGGTTGCACATCGTTGATCTTGACGGCGCCCGCGGCGAATCGCGCGATAATCGAACCGTCATTTTGCGCTTGGCTGCCCGGCAATCCATGAATTTGCAGGTGGGCGGCGGCCTGCGCGACACTGCGGCGCTTCAGCAGATATTGGACGCGGGCGTCGCCCGTGCGGTGGTCGGCAGTGCCGCCATCACTCAGGTCCAGCAAGTGCAAGCTTGGCTTCAGCGCTTCGGTGCCGAACGGCTGACGCTGGCATTCGATGTATGCATGGACGACAACGGCGTGCCGCGAGTGATGACCCATGGCTGGCAGCAGCAGTCAGCAAAGTCGCTATGGGAGGCAGTCGAGGCCTTCGCCGCGTCGCCGCCCAAGCACGTACTCTGCACCGACGTCGGCCGCGACGGCGCGCTCACCGGACCGAACATCGGCCTGTATCGCGAGGCGGTGCAACGCTATCCGCGAATCGAGTGGCAGGCCTCCGGCGGCATTCGCAATGCGCACGACTTGCATGTCTTGGCCGAAACCGGCGCCGCAGCGGCCATCAGCGGCAAGGCGTTGCTGGAAGAATTGATCCCTGCGGAGGAATTGCAGCCATTCTTGCGAAACGCATAATTCCTTGTCTCGACGTACGCGACGGCCAGGTCGTCAAGGGAGTCCAGTTTCGCGATCACCGCGTGGTCGGAGACATACTGGATCTCGCCGCCCGTTATCGCGACGCGGGAGCGGATGAGTTGGTGTTCTACGACATTTCCGCAAGCCCGGAAGGGCGCAGCGTCGACCGCGCATGGGTCTCGCGCGTTGCGCGCACCTTGGACATCCCATTTTGCGTTGCGGGCGGGATCCGGTCTTTTGCGGATGCGGAACAGGTATTGGCGGCCGGAGCGGAAAAAATCTCCGTCAATTCTCCGGCCCTCGATCAGCCTGATCTCATCAATGCACTGAGCGAGCGATTTGGCGCACAATGCATCGTGGTCGGCATCGATAGCCAAACGGTCAACGGCGGTTACCGCGTGCAGCAATTCACGGGCGATGCCGCGCGCTCGCGCGATGCTGCGCGCGAGACGCTGCAGTGGGTAGTCGAGGCGCAGCAACGCGGCGCAGGAGAAATCGTGCTCAATTGCATGGCAAGCGATGGCGTGCGCGCCGGATACGATATTGCGCAGCTATGCGCGGTGCGCGCGGTATGCCGGGTTCCATTGATTGCTTCAGGCGGGGCGGGAACGGTGCAGCACTTTGTCGATGTCTTCAGGGCCGCTCACGTCGACGGGGCGCTGGCGGCCAGCGTGTTTCATTCCGGCGAGATCACAATTCCAACCTTAAGGCGCGAATTGCGCGCGCAGGATATTGAGGTGCGGCCATGAAATTGCCCGAAATCGACTGGGACAAGATGAACGGCTTGGTCCCGGCCATCATCCAGGACGCGAGCAGCGGTGCCGTGCTCATGCTGGGTTACATGAATCGTGAGGCCCTGGCCGCGACCCAATCCGCCGGGCGCGTCACCTTCTGGAGCCGCAGCAAGAATCGCTTGTGGACCAAGGGCGAGTCCTCCGGCCACTTCCTTGAGGTGTGCAATATCTCGGCGGACTGCGATCGCGACACGCTGCTCATTCTCGCGCAGCCCTTGGGGCCTGCATGCCACATGGGCACCGCCACCTGTTGGGGTGAAAATGCACCGCGTTCGCTCGCCCAGCGGCTGGAGTTTCTGGGAAGGCTCGAGCAGATCGTGGCGCAGCGTATTGCCGATCCGCCCGAGCACAGCTACACGGCGAAACTGGTGGATGAGGGCCTCACTCGCATCGCACAGAAGGTCGGGGAAGAAGGCGTGGAGTTGGCGTTGGCTGCGGTGGCGCAATCCGATGAAGCGGTCATCGGTGAGGCGGCGGATCTCTTGTATCACACCGCGCTGCTCCTCAAGGCAAAGGGCCTATCATTGATGCAGGTGGTGACGGAATTGGAATGCCGGCACGCGGAGGCGACTTCCGCCTAACGGGTGGACCAAACGGCAGACTCCGTGCTGCGCCAGCCCTCGAGGGCTTGCATGCGGGCGTACCACGCGGAAACGACAGGAAACTGCTGCGCAGGAAATTCCGCTGCGCCGAAATAGGTCATCATTCCCGCGACCGAAAAGTCCGCGAGCGTCGGCTCCGGCCCTAAGAGGAATGGATCCGAAACCAAGCCTGCCTGCAAAGTCTTTAGAGCCGGTTGAATCAACGAACTATCCCAGTCGAGCGGTTGCTTGGGCTGCGCCACTTTGTCCGGAAACAATCGGTGGCCGACCGTCTGCGACAAGAATGCAATCAAGGCCGGCTGCCAATGGGCCGCCTCCCAGAACAGCCACTGCGCAATCTTGCTTTTGGCTTTGGCATCGCTGGACCAGAGGCGGTTTGCGCCGTAGGCCTCGGCGAGATAAATCAAGATGGCGTTCGATTCGAATAGCACGAAGGCGCCGTCGACCAGCGTGGGAATCTTTCCCGCCGGGTTGATGGCTAGATACGCCGGATCGCGGCCTTCGCCGCCGTACACGTTGACGAGGTGTATCTCCGGGCGCAGCCCGAGTTGCGCGCTTACCGCCAGCACCTTGCGGCCATTTGCGGACAGCGGCGTCGCGTAAATCTTGAGCATTGAGCACCTCACGCGCCGGTCACGCGCGCACGGCTAAAGCCGATAATTTCGCCGCAAGGCATGGAAGGCGATCAACATCCACACGATATTGAGCGCTACCGAGGGCCACGCGCTGTTGTAGGCGCAGTTGATGATGAACCCGGCGGCGCCCACGATATTCATGATCTGATAAACCCATGAGCGCGGCTGGATTTTGCCGAACTGTAACAAGCCGTAAGCCGCCAAAATGAGCACCGCCGCCAGCCATCCGGCAATCGAAACAAATGTCTTGAGGCTCATTCGCCTTAGGCGGGGCTCGCCTGAGGAGCCGCAGTCAAGCGCAGGCGCAGTTCCCTGCGCACCAGCCACAAGCTGAATACCGCCTGCAGGGCCACGCTCGCGACCGACATGTACCAGACCTGAATCATCGCGAAATTAGGCTGTCTCGACAGCCACAGCACCGGCAGGACAAAGCTCAGCAAGCGGCTTGCGGAACTCACCACCGCGGGCACGGTGTTGCCGAGGCCTTGGAACACGGCTGAGCAGGTAAATACGAATCCGGAGGCCAGAAAGTTCCAGGAAATGATCTGCAGATATTGCGTGCCGACCGCAAGCGCGGTCGGATCCTTCGTGAACCCTCCGATGACCCAGGCAGACCCCCACTGGCAAAAGAGAGTCAGGAGCACCATGACGCAGCTGCCGATGAGCGTCGACAACGCAAAGGTTTCGCGCACCCGATCAAATCTGCCCGCGCCGAAGTTCTGGCCGACGATGGGAGCGGCGGCAAACGCGACCGCCATCGCGGGCAGAAACATGCTCTGCATGATGCGCATGCCGATGCCGAATCCCGCCTGCGCACCGGCGCCGAACGGCCGCAATACCCAATATAGAACCGCCATGAGAAAGAACATCAGCAAAAATTCGCCGCCCGCCGGCAATCCGATCCGCAGCAAGCGGCGCCATACCGCCATTTGCGGACGCCACTGGGCGCGGATGAACCCCACGTACTTCTCGAGCCGATGAAAGTACAGGCCGAGCATGGCCACGCCGACGGCCAGGGAAATGGAACTCGCGAAGCCCGCGCCGGCGACGCCCATCGGATGTCCCGTGCCCCAGCCCGCGATCAAGACGGGCGCGAGGATGGCATTCAATACCACCGTCAGCACTTGAACGACCATGGTGGGCTGCACGATGCCCGTGCCGCGCAGCGCCGACCCCATGACCACCAGCGCAAACTGCAGCGCCAAGCTGGGAAGGAACCAATGCAGGTATTGAATTCCCGCATCGACCGTTGCCGCGCTCGCACCGAGCGTCCGTACGTAGTAGGGGCCGCCGAAGAAGCCCAGCGCCAAAGTCACAACCGCGCAAGTCGCGGCGAGAGCCAAGCTCTGATTGAATACCAAATTCGCATCCGCCTGATCCTTGCGGCCCGCGGCATGCGATATCAGCGTGACGGTGCCGACACCCAGCACCTGCGTGACGGCGAACACGACGAACATCACGTTGCCGGCCGCGCCTACGCCGGCGATTGCCGCATCCCCCAATCCCGCTACAAAGTACAGATCGATGAGGAAATATAAAGTCTGAAAAAACATGCCCGCTGCAATGGGCAGCGCCATTTGCAAAATGTTCCTGACGATCGAACTGTCGGTCAAATCCTTCATGGCGCATACCCTACAAGAACGCGTGTGCTAATGCTACGCTGCACCGATGACCGTACTTCCTGACTTCGATATGTTGCTGTTCGGCGGCACCGGCGATCTGGTGACCCGCAAGCTGCTGCCGGCCCTGTACCGGCGTTTCGCGGCCGGCCAGGTGTCCGCCGTTTCACGCATTTTCGGCGTCGCTAGATCCGCGCTGACCCGCAGCGCGTACACCTCCCAAGCGGAAGCTGCATGCCGCGAATTCTTGGGCAAGGAATTCGATGCCAAGCAATGGCTGGGCTTCAGCCGCTTGCTCGACTACATCAAGATCGATGCCGGTGCCGAAGCGGACTTTGCCTCGCTGCCGGCGGTATTCAAGGACCGCGATGCGGTGGTGCGCGTGTTCTTCTTTTCCACGGCCTCGAATCTTTTTTCCATGATCTGCCAAAACCTCGCAAAGGCAAAGGTCGTCACGCCGCTATCGCGCGTGGTGCTGGAAAAGCCTTTGGGGCACGACACGGCATCGGCGAATCTCATCAATGAGCAGGTGGGCGCCGTGTTCGCCGAGAAGCAGATCTACCGGATCGATCACTATCTCGGCAAGGAAGCCGTGCAGAATCTCATGGCGCTGCGCTTCGGCAATCTGCTGTTCGAGCCGCTCTGGCGCCGTGGTTTCATCAAGCACGTGCAGATCACCGTCGCCGAGGAACTCGGCGTCGAACGGCGCGGCAATTTCTACGACAAGACCGGCGCCATGCGCGACATGGTGCAGAATCATCTGCTGCAGCTGCTTTGCATCATGGCGATGGAGCCGCCCGCCAGCAGCGATCCGGATGCCGTGCGCGACGAGAAACTAAAGGTCTTGAGGGCCTTGCGTCCCCTGCGAGAGCGCGACGTGCTGACGAAATCGGTGCGCGGCCAGTACAAGGCCGGCGCAGTCCGCGGAGTGCCGGTCCCGGGATATTTGCAGGAGGCGGACATTGCGCCGGATAGCGGCACCGAGACTTTCGTGGCGCTCAAAGTCGACATCGATACCTGGCGCTGGGCGGGCGTGCCTTTCTACCTGCGCACCGGGAAACGGCTTCAGGACAGGGTGACCGAGCTCGTGGTCACCTTCGAGGAGGTCCCGCATCCCATCTTTGAAATGCCGAGTTCCCATGTCGCCAATGAATTGGTGATCCGGCTGCAGCCGGATGAAAGCATCACGATGACCATTCTGGCGAAGAACCCCGGTGAAGGAATGCGTCTAAAACCGGTGAATTTGGCGCTGGACCTGGGCGAGACCTTCAAGATGCGCAGCCTCGATGCCTATGAACGCTTGCTCATGGACACCGTCAAAGGCAATCTCACTCTCTTCATGCGCCGCGACGAATTGGATGCGGCGTGGGCCTGGATCGATCCCATCCGCGCCGGCTGGGAAGAGTATGAAGACGAAGGACCGAAAATTTATATCGCCGGCACCTGGGGACCTGCCTCCTCCAGCGCCATGCTGAGTCGCGACGGGTATGCGTGGCATGGCGAACTCTGACCCTCCGGCCACGAAATTCGCCGACAACGATTCGTTGTCGCGCACTCTCAGTGCGCAGCTGGCCGCGAGCCTCAAGGCCGCGATCGCCGCGCGCGGACTTGCCAGCTTGGTGGTTTCCGGCGGCAAGTCGCCCATCAAGCTGTTTGAGCGGCTGCGCGCCGAAGACCTCGATTGGAGCCGAGTCTGCGTGGCGCTGGCCGATGAGCGCTGGGTCGAACCTTCCGATTCCGGCAGCAACGAGAAGCTGGTGCGAGACGTGCTGCTGCAAGGATCCGCGGCAGGAGCGCGGTTCATCGGCCTCAAAAATGCCGCTCCCACGCCCGACCTGGGCGCCGTGTCTGCGTGGGAAACCTTTGCACGCGTACCGCGCCCCTTCGATGCGATTGTGCTCGGCATGGGCGATGACGGCCATACGGCATCGCTCTTTCCGGGCTCGCCCAACCTGCCCCGCGCCTTGAACCCGGAAGCGGTGGCCGGATGCGTCGGCATGTGGTCGCCGGTCGCTCCTCACGCCCGATTGAGCTTGAACTTGAGCGCCCTGCTCGATTCCCGCCGCATCGTCCTGCTCATCGGAGGCGCTGAAAAATGGCGCACCTATTGTGCGGCAAACGATGCAGGCGATGTGCAAGACATGCCGGTAAGAGCCGTATTGCGCCAGCGCCGGACGCCGGTCGAAGTGATGTGGGCGCCTTAGATCTGCGGCAGCAGGAAGCGCATCGTGCGCCGTAGAGGTTCGGCCGCGCCCCACAACAACTGATCGCCTACGGTGAAGGCCGACAAATACTCCGGACCCATGGAGAGCTTGCGCAAGCGTCCGACGGGGATGTCCAACTTGCCGCTCACCGCGGCGGGCGACAACGCCTGAATCGAAGCCTCTTTGTTGTTGGGCACGATGCGCACCCAAGGATTGCCCGCCGCGATCAATTTTTCGATTTCCGCCATCGGTAAATCTTTAGACAGCTTGATGGTCAGCGCCTGCGCGTGGCAGCGCATGGCGCTCACCCTGACGCAAATCCCTTCAATGGGCACTGGGCTTCCTTCAGACCCCATGATCTTATTGGCTTCCGCAGCGGCCTTCCATTCCTCGCGGCTTTGACCGTTGCCAAGATCCTTGTCGATCCAAGGTATGAGACTCGCCGCAAGCGGCACGTCGAAATGCTGCCTCGGAAATTCCTTTGCGGACAAGGCGGCGCTCACCGCTCGGTCGATCTCAAGGATGCTGGATGCGGGATTCTCGAGGAGAGCCGCCGCAGATTTATGCAGCACTCCCATCTGCTGCAGCATTTCGCGCATATTCTGCGCGCCGGCGCCGGAAGCGGACTGATAGGTCATCGCAGTGATCCATTCGACCAATCCCGCGCGCAGCAAGCCCGCGACTGCCATCAGCATGAGCGACACCGTGCAATTACCGCCGATGAAATCCTTGATGCCGCGCGCCTGCGCGGCCTGCATAACCGGCAGATTCACCGGATCGAGCACGATCGCCGCGTTCGCCTGCATGCGCAGCGCCGAGGCTGCATCGATCCAAAAACCCTGCCAGCCCGCGGCGCGCAGGCGCGGATGAATGGCCTGCGTATATTCGCCGCCCTGGCAGCTGATCAACATGGGAAACTTCGCCAACGCATCAATGTCGTTTGCGTCATGCACGGCTGCGGCGGACGCGCCGATCCGAGGACCCGCAGCTCCAGCTTGGGAGGTACTGAAAAAGGTCGGGGCAACGAGCTCGAAATCCCGCTCCTCGCGCATCCGCTCGAGCAGCACAGAGCCCACCATTCCCCGCCAACCGATGATACCGACCTGCTTCATGTTCAAATCATAAACTCTCGCGCCGGTGCGCGCCGGTTATAGTTCGAAGACATGACATATCCATAGGCGCCGCAATTGGCAATGAGAATTACATCACCTTCACGGGTGTCCGGCAGCCAGCGGTCCGCGCCCAATTGGTCGGCGCTCTCGCAGATCGGGCCAACCACATTGACGCGATGACTCATCGGATCCTCGAGCCTCGTAAGGTTGCGGATATCGTGATGCGCCCCATAGAGCGCGGGACGAATCAGGGAATTCATGCCCGTTGCGATACCCACATAGTGAACGTCGCCCTTGCCCTTGAGTTGCGTTACCAGGGCAACCAGGACGCCTGCCCTCGATACCAGGAAGCGGCCGGGTTCCATCCAGAATTCAAGGTGCGGGTATTTTGCCGCCAATCCCGCAATTCCCCGATCGAGCACGCCAAGGTCGATTTCGCTATGCCCTAGTTGGTCCGGGACGCCCAGGCCGCCGCCCAGGTCGACGACGGCAACGTCGGAAAACCGTTTGGCGAGTTCCGCAAGCTGGGCGCCCGTATCGGTCCAATTCGCCACATCGAATATTCCGCTGCCGGTATGGGCATGCAATCCGGTTACGCGCACGCCGGCGGATTGGGTCAATGCGACCAGTTCGTCCGCCTCGGACAGCGGCACGCCGAACTTGGTATGCACACCGGCCGTGCGTACGTGGCTGTGGTGGCCGCGCCCAAACCCCGGATCGATGCGCAGGAAAATCTCCTTGCCGCGAAACACCTCCGGCCACATTTTCAAGGGGTGAAAATTGTCCAGGGTCACCCTGACGTGCTTCGCGAAGCCGAATTCGTATTCGGCGCGCGGTGCAAAATTCGGCGTGAACAGCACGCGCTGCGGATCGAGCCCCGGCACGGAGGCAAAGGCATGTTCGAGTTCGCCGCGCGATACGCACTCCAGCGTCAGTCCCGCCCCATAGATCTTGCGCAAGACTTCCGGATGCCAGTTCGCCTTCATCGCGTAGGCCCAGCGCTTGATCGACCCGACGCGGAGCACCGCGGCGATCGATGCATCCAGGGACTCCGAGCTGTAGACGTAGGCGGCTGATTCGCGCTGGGCGATATCGAGGAGCGCGCTGCGCTTATGCGGCTGTTCCCACCAATTCAGGGCGCGCGCGTCAGTCTGCTTTGCGGCAAACATTTGGGTCCAAGTGGGGCCAAGAACCTTGTCCGAACCGATGCTTTGAATGAGCCGCTCGTGCAGCTGCTGCACCAGCCGATCGCCCTGTGACTCGTCGATGACAAAGGTAAAGTTCAGGTCGTTGGCGGCCTGCGTCACCAGGTAGATCTTCTCATCCTGAAACAATTCGAAGGCCGAGCCCAATTCGTGCAGGATGCCGCGAATGTTCTGCCCCAATAGGCTTAAGGAAGCGCACGGTCCCAGTATTTCGACCCGGCAAATCTCGCCCAATGCTGCGGTCAATCCCTCGAGGGCCGAGTCATCCAGGGTATTGGCGCTCGGATCCAACGAGACGGTGACATTGGTCTCCGACGTCGAGACCAGATCGACGGAAAGCCCATGCTGCTTGAATACCTGGAAGGCATCGGCGAGAAACCCGACCTGATGCCACATGCCGGGACTTTCCATGGATACGAGGGTGATTCCCTTCTTGATCGCAATGGCCTTTACTTGCGCCGCGCTGTCGGCAACGTTCGCGCTTACAACCGTGCCCTCCAGACCCGGCGCCTGCGTTGCGTACACATGCAGTGGAATTTTGTACTGCCTGACCGGCAGCACGCAGCGCGGATGCAGCACCTTCGCGCCGTTGCTGGCGATCTCCTGCGCTTCGTCGTAGTGCAGTTCGCGCAGCAGCCGTGCGGTGGGCACGGCGCGCGGATTGGCGCTGAAAAGACCGGGCACGTCGGTCCAGATCTCAAGGCGCGCGGCACTCAATTTGGCCGCGAAATATGCCGCAGACGTATCCGACCCGCCGCGGCCCAGCAACACCGTTTCCCCCGCCGTGTTCGACGCGATGAAACCTTGCGTGATCACAACCTGGTTGAGCGAACTCCAGCTTGCTTGGAGTTCCGGGTCCGGGACAAATTCGCACGTGGCGGAGAGGAGGCTAGCCTTGTGGGTGGCGTTCAAGCGCTCATCGGCGCGCAAGACGCTGCGCGCATCGGCCCAGTGAGTCTCTATGCCCTGGCCGTTGAGAAATTCGGCGCCCAGGGTCGTCGCCAACAACTCGCCCATGGCCATCACGCGTGCGCGCGATGCGTCATCGACGCGGCGACGCTCGGCAAGCTTGTCCATCAACTCGCGCAGTTCGAGAACAAAGGCCTCAAACCGTTGATTCGGGATAACGCCCAAGCTCTCGGCAAGCCTACGATGGGCCCGCTCGATGTGCGTAAGGTCCTGCGCGTACTCTCCGCGGGTCGCGGCCGACAACAAGGACTCAAGTTGATCGGTGATTCCCGACAGTGCGGAATGAACCACAATCGGCTTGAATCCTGCCGCGATGCGTTGCTTGACTACCTGCGCGATGTTGCGCCAATTGGCAGCGCTCGACACGCTCGTGCCGCCGAACTTGAGCACGAGCAAGGCTTGGCTATTCATTCTCTAGCAGGGAAAACGAGATCTAGTCGTCCTCGAATATATCGCGCAGTTCTTTCTCTAGCTGACGCTCGGCCAATACGTCTTCGACTCGGCTCCAAGCTGCCTTGCCGCGTTTACCCGCGGCCACAGCTTTCGGGCGCCGCTCGGTGCGCTCAATGAGGGGGTCGAAGTCGTGCGCTTCTTCGGCTTCGCCGAGAAACTCATCGTCTATGTCGAAATGTTCGTCTTCGCGTTCGCTCATTTTTTAAAGAAAAGTCCCGGAAATCAATGGGATCGATTAGCTCAAGTTCATGAAGCTGCGCACTATATCCGATTCTGCCGGGCATTCAACTAGCTCGGCAAGATTCACCCAAGGTTGGACCGGACTCCGGCGGGACAGTTTTATCGACAACGGGGTGTACATACCTTGTTGTTCTATATCAATCACTTAACGCTACTTCCTCAGGTGCCCGTGCGCACACTACCTGGCCCTTCCGCCAGCACGCCGGCGTTAATCGCTCGATTTACCGCCGAGAGCACAGCAAGCAGCGATGCAGTGACGATGTTGGGGTGCATCCCCGCGCCGAACAGGGTGCGCCGCGCCCGCGTGGTTATCTCTATATAAGAGACCGCCTGAGCGCCGCTTCCCTTACCGCGTGAGTGCTCCTCGTAGGACAAGATATCGAACGGCAGGCCGACCGCTTTGACCATGGCGTCGATTGGGCCCGACCCCTGTCCGAGCCAGGTCTGGATGCCTCCGGCATTCTCGACCTGCACGGTCAAGCGCTCGCTGTCGGCACCGTCGGTCGACGCGGCCAGCTGGTGGGATCGATAAACAAATGGACTGCGGTTGGCAAGATACTCGCTCCTGAATAGCTCCCATATTTCCTGTGAAGTCAGCTCCTTACCACTGATATCTGCAGCAGATTGCACAACCTGGCTGAACTCGATCTGCAGCCGCCGCGGCATCACCAGTTGATAGTCGCGTTCTAAAAGATAGGCGACTCCGCCCTTCCCGGATTGGCTATTGACGCGAATGATCGAATCGTAAGATCGGCCAAGATCGGACGGATCGATCGGCAGGTAAGGAACATCCCAGATCTCGCTTCGGGCGGCCAATCCTTTCTTGATGGCGTCTTGATGCGAGCCGGAAAATGCCGTGAAGACCAAATCACCCACATAGGGGTGGCGCGGATGAATCGGCAGCTGATTGCACGCTTCGGCACAACGCGCCGCTTCGTTGATGTTGGAGAAGTCTAAGTTTGGGTCAATACCTTGTGAATATAGGTTGAGCGCCAGGGTGACGATGTCCACATTGCCGGTGCGCTCGCCGTTCCCGAACAACGTGCCCTCCACCCGGTCTGCGCCGGCCATGATCGCCAGCTCCGCCGCGGCGACCGCCGTACCCCGGTCGTTGTGCGGATGGACGCTAAGGAGGCTGCGATCACGATTTGCCATATGCCTGCCGAACCATTCGATCTGGTCGGCATAGATATTGGGCGTGGCCATCTCGACGGTCGCGGGAAGATTGAGAATCGACTTGCGCTGTGGCGTCGGCTCCCAGACCGCGTTCACGGCATCGCAGACTTCCACGGCGAAATCCAACTCAGTTCCCGTAAAGCTCTCGGGGCTGTATTCGAAGGTCCAATCGGTATCGGGGTGCCGCAGCGCATGCTCGCGCACCACGGTGGCGCCGCGCACGGCAATATCGATGATTCCGGCGCGGTCGGTGCGGAAAACCACCCTGCGTTGCGTTACCGAGGTCGAATTGTAGACATGCATGATCGCCCTTCGCGCGCCACGCAAGGATTCATAGGTGCGCGCGATGAGTTCAGGCCGGGCCTGCGTGAGCACTTGAATGACGACGTCGTCGGGAATCAGGTCTTGCTCGATCAATTCACGCACGAAATCGAATTCGGTTTGCGACGCCGCGGGGAAGCCCACTTCAATTTCCTTGAAGCCGACCTTGACCAACATGTCGAACATGCGGCGCTTGCGGACCGTGTCCATCGGTTCGATCAATGCTTGATTGCCGTCCCGCAAATCCACGCTGCACCAAATAGGAGGCGCGCTGGTGACGGAATTGGGCCAGGTTCGATCAACGAGTCCGACCGCGGCAAAGGCACGGTACTTGGAAGAAGGATTGCGCAACATGGATTTTTCTCACTCGTAGCACTAAGCATCGGCGCCACCGCTTGGCGCGCTATTTAAGGGTGTTTTCGGTCTTGTAGGCGCCGACCGGTGGCGCGTGGGTGAGTGGCGCCTAGCGGCGCAGCAGCAGCGCGAGCGAACCCAGGCGCGCCAGCGCGCCGGGATTGCGGAGAGACTTGCTGCCGGAAGAATGCATTGGGCTCGAATCTAGCACTGCCGGCGCGCTAGGCGCAAGATCGAGTTCATGGAACACAGCTCCGGCACGCACGCGATTCTCAATCAGACGCCGCCGCTGTCCGAATACAACCTGTTCGCCAGCGATGCGGCGCTGCAAGAGGCGGTGGAACGCGAGGGCGCGGCCTGGGCGCTGCCGGAACTCAATCTCGCCGGAGAGGAGTTGGGAACGTGCACTCAATTCGAGCACGCCCGCTTGGCCAACCGCGTCACGCCCACCCTGCATAACTTCAATGCGCGCGGAGAACGCATCGATTCGATTGAATTCCACCCTTCCTGGCATGCACTGATGCAGGGCATCGCCGCCCGCGGCTACCACAGCAGCCCTTGGCGGCAAGACGGCGCGCGGTCCGGCGCACACGCGGCACGCGCCGCCGGCTATTTGATGCAAGCGCAGATCGAGAGCGGCACCCTGTGCCCTACCACCATGACTTACGGTGCTATCGCCGCCATGCGCCGCGATCCATGGCTTGCGCGCGAATGGGTTCCGCGGCTGCTGACGCGGGAGTATGACTCCCGCGATATTCCCTTCGAGCAAAAGCGCGGCGGTTTGATCGGCATGGGCATGACGGAAAAGCAAGGCGGTTCGGACGTCCGCGCCAACACCACGCGGGCCGTGCGCTCGGCCGACGGTTCCTATCGCATCACCGGGCACAAGTGGTTTTTCTCGGCGCCGCAATGCGACGCGCATCTGGTGCTGGCTCAGGCGAGCGGCGGCCTGACCTGCTTTTTCATGCCGCGGCGCCTGCCCGACGGCACGCTGAACGGCATCTATATTCAGAGACTGAAGGACAAGCTCGGCAATCGCTCCAATGCCTCTTCCGAAGTCGAGTTCATCGATGCGTGGGCGACACTGTTGGGAGAGGAAGGCCGCGGCGTGCCGACCATTCTGGAGATGGGGACCTTCACGCGCTTGGATTGCTGCACCGGCAGTGCCGGCATGATGCGACAGGCTGTGGTGCAGGCCCTGCATCACGCGCACCATCGAAAAGCTTTCGGAGCCGCGCTGATCGATCAGCCCCTGATGCGCAGCGTGCTCGCAGATCTGGCCTTGGAGTCCGAAGCCGCCACGGCTTTGAGCCTGCGCCTGGCACGCGCATTCGATAGCGAACGCCCGGCCGAAATCGCGCTGCGGCGCGCGCTGACATCGGCTGCGAAATTCTGGGTCTGCAAGCGCGGCTGCGAACTCGCGGCAGAAGCGATGGAAGTGCTGGGCGGCAACGGCTATACCGAGGAATTGCCGCTGGCGCGCCTGGCGCGCGAAATGCCGGTGAACTCCATCTGGGAAGGATCCGGCAATATCATGTGCCTCGATGTGATGCGCGCATTTGCCAAGTCGCCGAGCACCCGCGAGGTGGTGCTCGATGAGTTATTGGAGGCGCATGGGCACAACCGTCACTTCGACGCTGCGTTCGATCGGTTCGCGGCGGCCACCGCAGCTGGGGCCGATGCGATGAACGAGAACCATGCGCGCCGATTCGTGCAAAGTTTTGCCACCCTTATGCAGGCCGGCCTGCTGATAGGTGCCGCAGCCGGACCGGGTTCGCGTGCGGTCGCGGAAGGTTTCTGCGCGACACGCCTAGGCGACGGCGGCTGGGGCGCGGTGTTCGGCGCGAGCGAAGTGCCATTGGACCACACGGCGATCCTGGCTCGCGCCTGGAATCAGGACTGATCCCACTCCTGCAGGCGATTCTCAATCAGGGCCGCCAGAGCCTCGGCGTGTTCGGCATCGTCGTTCAGGCCCGGCACCAGGCTAAGCCGTTGCCCTCCCCACCTTAGGAATTGCTCTTTGTATTCAATCGCAACTTCCTCGAGGGTTTCCAAGCAATCTACTGCAAAGGACGGCGACGCCACGGTGAGCTCGCGAATGCCGCGATCCGCCAATTCCTTGATCTTGTCGAGCGTGTAAGGCTGCAGCCACGTCACTCTGCCGAACCGGGATTGGTAGCAATGCGACCACTCGGTCTCGTTCAGCGCCAAACTCTGCACCACCAATCGCGTCGTCGCTTCCGTCTGCCGTTGGTAAGGATCGCCCTTGGCAACGTACGAGGCCGGGATGCCGTGGTAGGAAAAAAGCAGGTGCGATCGCGCACCGGCTGCATTCCAGTGCGCTCTTATTTTGCCGCTGAGTGCCTGGATGTAACCGCCGTCGTCGTGATAGTCGTTGATCACTCGAATTCCCGGCAGGCGGCGCCAGCGCTTGAGCGCCCGATTCGTCGCGTCGAGTACGGAGCCGGTGGTCGATGAGCAATATTGTGGAAATAGCGGCAACACCACCAGCCTATCGACGCCCTGCGCGGCGAAGGATTGTGCGGCCTTCGCAATGCCCGGCTTGCCGTAGGTCATGGCGAGCTCAACCCGGATTCGATCCTGGTGCTTGGCTACCAGCAGCGAACGGATTTTCGCCGTCAGTCTCGCGGAATGCACGGCCAGGGGCGAGCCGTCATGCAGCCAAATTTTTCGATACTTGCGCGCCGTGCGCAGCGGCCGAAACGGCAGCACCACGCCATAGAGTAATGGCAGCCAGATCAAGCGCGAGGTATCGATTACGCGCCGGTCGCTTAAAAATTCGCGCAAATATCGCTGAACAGCCCAATAAGTCGGGGAATCCGGCGTGCCTAGGTTGACGAGCAGCACGCCGATGCGGTTGGCCATGAATCGGATCCTAAAGCTTAAGCCACCCGCACAGTATACTGCTTGCCGCATGAAGCCCCGTATCGAGCGCCGTCAATGATGTGGCTGAGTGCCAGCGAAAGCGAAGCGCTGACCTTAAGCTTGAGCGTGGCATCGCGCAGTGTCCTTTTCAGTCTACCCTTCGCAATCGCGCTCGCGTGGGTGCTGACGCGCCGGCAATTCATCGGTCGCACCGTGCTCGATGCGTTCGTGCACCTGCCTCTGGTGCTGCCGCCGGTCGTCGTGGGATACCTCCTCTTGCTGCTGTTCGGCGCTCGCGGCCCAATTGGCGGCTGGCTCGAACGCTCGTTCGGCATCGAGCTGGTTTTCACGCGCAATGGTGCTGCGCTGGCAACGGCGATCATGTCCTTCCCGCTGATGGTACGCGCGATGCGAATTTCCCTGGAAACTGTCGACCGTGGGCTCGAGGACGCGGCGCGCACATTGGGCGCGGGTGCACTCGATCGTTTTGCCAGCATCACCCTGCCGCTGATGCTGCCGGGCGTGCTGGCCGGAGCAATTACCGCGTTCTCGGCGGCGCTCGGGGAATTTGGAGCCGTCATCACTTTTGTTTCCAATATTCCAGGAGAGACACGCACCCTGCCCCTTGCCCTGTACACCGCGCTGCAGACACCCGGCGGCGACTCCGAGGCCGCGCGCCTCGCAATCATTTCCTGCGTGCTCGGATTCAGCGGATTGTTGCTGTCTGAGTGGTTTGCACGGCGTGTGCGCCGCATGTTGGGCCGGTGATGCTGCAGGTCGCCGCCAAAAAGCAGCGTGCCGCCTTTGCACTGGATGCGCAATTCGACCTTCCCACACCCGGGGTGGTCGCACTATTCGGCCGCTCGGGGTGCGGCAAAACCACGCTGGTGAACGTGATTGCCGGACTGCTCGATGCAGACGCGGGCCGCGTCGCCTTGGATGATGTAGTGCTGCTCGATACCGTCGGCGGCATCGACGTGCCGCCTGAGCGCCGGCGCATCGGGTATGTGTTCCAGGATTCTCGACTGTTCCCCCATATGAAGGTCGCGGCAAACCTGCGCTATGGCCAAAATCGCGCGACCGCGGCCTTCGTGAATCTAGATCTGGTCGCCGACCTTCTGGATCTAGGCCCGCTCATGGACAGGCGCATCCATGAACTCTCGGGCGGCGAGCGTCAGCGCGTGGCGATCGGCCGGGCCCTACTGTCGCAACCGGCCTTGTTGCTGCTGGATGAGCCCCTGGCGTCGCTCGATTCATCGCGCCGTGAAGAGGTGCTGCCCTACTTGGAAACCTTACGCGATAAGCTGGCGATTCCCATGGTGTATGTCAGCCACAATTTTGACGAGGTGTTGCGGCTGGCGACGCATCTTGTGCTCATGGAATCGGGGAAGACCGTCGCACAGGGCGACGTGGGTGAAATGAGCTTGCATCCCCGCATACGCTCCATTATCGGAGCCGATGCGGTGGGCGCCATCGTCGACGGCACGGTGCTCGGCACGAATCCCTCGAGCGGACTGACGCGCGTGCGGGTAGGTCAGGGCGAGCTCAACGTTCACTGTGAGGGTGCCGCGCCCGGCATCAGGCTGCGCGTGCAACTTCTGGCGCGGGACCTCATCGTCGCAACCCAGCCGCCGCAACACTTGAGCGTCCGCAACAGCCTCAAAGGCGTGGTAAAGAGTGTCGCCGATGATGTCGATGACTCCAACCTGATTGCGATCGACATCGGCGGCACTCTGATCATGGCGCGCGTGACGCGCGCCGCCACCCGCGAACTAGGTCTTGCCGCAGGGTTGCCGGTGTGGGCGTTGGTGAAGACTGCCTCGCTGCGGCCGCACCCTATTTGACCGTCGTGCCAAGATGCAGGATGGCCACTATGTGGTCGTCCGCAGCGAGTCCCACCGCTGCCTTTACTCTCGCGTTGTACGCCGCGGGTCCCGTCTTCCACATCACGCCGAATCCTAAGCCGGTCGCCGCGAGCAGCAGATTCTCAACTGCAGCGCCCACGGCGATCACCTGTTCGATTTCCGGCACCTTGGGTATATCCCTTCTCACCACGCAGCCGGCGACCACGATGCTCGGCGAGCGCCTGATTTTCTCGCGCTCCAGTTCCATCTGCTCTTCGGTAAAAGTCGGTATTTGGTCGCGCCGCGCCTGCGCGACCGCGTGTGCGAAGGGTTCTCGCGCGGCGCCGTCGACCGCAATGAAACGCCACGGCTTCAGCCGCCCGTGATCGGGAGCGTGTCCGGCAGCTTCCACGAGGCGCGCGATCTCCTCGGCGCTGGGTCCAGGTCCGGTCAGCGATTTGGCTGTTGAGCGTGATGCAATCGCGTCGAATACTTCCATGAATGAACCCTTACATTGACTACAGGCGGGAGATAATCCCGAGCAACGATGCTTTCGGCTATGATTTACATTCGGGACGCCGAAGCGGCAGCTCGAAATTATACCTGTACGTCTCTCAAGGAGCCTTCAATGAACCGTATTGTTTTGGCATCACTGGCCGCGCTGCTCGGCGCGAGCGCCTTTGCGGCGCCCGTTACCTATAATCTCGATCCGAAACATACCTATCCGAGCTTCGCCGCCGACCATTTCGGCGGGCTCTCCGTTTGGCGCGGCAAATTCGACGCCACCTCGGGCAAGGTTGTGTACGACAAAGACGCGAAGTCCGGGTCCATCGAAGTCACCGTCGACATGAATTCCATTGACTTCGGCATGCCGAAGCTCAATGAGCACGCGAAATCCGCGGAGATTTTCGACGCGGCGAAATATCCGACGGCGACTTACACCGGCAAGTTCACCAAATTCGACGGCGCCACGCCAACCGAGGCTGAGGGCACGCTTACCATGCATGGCGTGACCAAACCGGTGACGCTCAAGATTGATTCGTTCAAATGCATGCATCTTCAAAACAGAGACGTTTGCGGTGCGGATGCCTCTGCGACCCTCAATCGCGCCGATTTCGGCGTGAACTACGGCGAGAAGGTCGGCTTCAGGCAGGAAGTAAAGCTGCAAATTCAAGTTGAGGGCAGCCCCGCCGCGTAGCTCTGCCGGTATCGGTGCAGGAATCGGACCCGGCAAGCGGGCCGATTCCTCTAGCGGTTAAGCTTGTTTGCCAAGTGCGCGCGCAGCGCCCTTAGGTTCTCCCCCGAGAGTCCGCCGAGTATGCCGTGCCGCTGCGGCGGAATATGCTCCGTGGCGCGGTTCGGCTCGCCGAACACGTACTGTTCAAAAAAGGCACTCCAGGCGCGCCGTGATTCGGGCGGCAGACTTCGGATGCTCAGAATTCCATGCAGCAGCGCGTCGAAGGCTGAGTCCGCTTCAGTGGCCGCACCAATGGAATCGTGCCACCAATAATTCACCAGCACATTGAATGGCTCGAGCGATTCGACATGATGCCACCACAACGGCGGAATGAACAAGGCGTCGCCGGGTCCCAGCTCTGCCGTTTGCGCGGCCGCCAGTGCATCCTTAAACCTTGGATAGCGCTCAAAGTCCGGATTGCGCAGGTTCACCATGCTCATCGCAGCGCCGGTCGGCGCGAAATCCAGCGGACCGATGTAGAGATTGGCGACTTGCTCCGGGGGAAACAGCGTGAAGCGCCGCCGGCCCGCAACGGCGCAGGCGACATTGTTCCATTCGTCCACGTGCGTCGGGGTTGTAATTCGATTTCCCAGCCAAATGCGCGGCAGTATCGTCGCGTCGAATAACGGCAGCGGATTTTCCCGCGCGAACCCCGGCAGGCAGTCACGGATGAGCGCGCTCTGCGCCGCAACCGCGGGCGGCTTCGGGAATTGCGCGTAGCGCAGCACTTGCGCTGCAATTTCCGTCAGCGGCAGCCGGTTGCGGTGAAAATTGAAGCCGTCCATCGCCGCGTTATAGGCAATTTGTCCGTCGGCTTCGGGGGCCGTCATCAACGCATCGACAACCGCCCCGCTGTCCAAGCTCTTGAGATAGCGCACCAGTGATACCGGCGAATCAATGAACTCACTCACCGCGCGCCAGTTCCGCACCAAACCCCGCAATATCGCCGGCTGCTTACGCGACAAAACGTCGCTGCGTATTTGGGCGTCGTCGAGGCCTGAGAATTCTTTCACCAGAAGTAGACCTGCAATGTCTGCCCCCTGCGTCGGGGCGGAATGTCCGCCAAGACCTCGCGGTGATCGCGATAGTTGGCCGCGCTACGATCGAGAAGATTGTCGATCTCCGCAATCCCGAAGGTTCGCTCCTCGCTCGTGGGCGGGTGCAGGGCACCCGGGTCCGGGAAGATTCCCATTCCCGACATGATGGAATACCAGGAAAACACGGGGTAGCCGCGCCCCAGCGACTGTTTGCGCACGTGCGGCGCGATGCTGTTGCCCGACATCCAGAGATTCAACAGTTGCTTCAGCGGCTCCGACAGGTTCAGATTAGCCGCATTGGCGCGCCAATACTCCGTATCGGTCCGGCTATTGGTCTTGTAGTGGGTCACGATGTAATCCCGAGTGCCTTCAAAATGGTCGTTGACGTGTGCATTGAATCGGGCTTGCGCTCCCTCGCTCAAGTCCCCGCGCTGGAGAAAGTCGACGAATACACTCGCCGTCTGCTGGATGAACAGCAGCGCGGTGGCTTCCAACGGTTCGATGAAACCCTGCGATAAGCCCACGGCTAAACAGTTTTTATTCCAATGCTGGGTCAGCCTTCCGATTTTCATTTTCAGATGCCGTGCGGGCGTGTCGGACTCGAGCAATCCTAGCCGCTGGCGCAGTTCGGTTTCCGCCTGGTCGGCGGAACAGAACTGCGAACTGTATACATAGCCGTTGCCGAATCGTTGCGTGAGCGGAATCTTCCACGCCCAGCCGTGCCGCATGGCGGTGGAAACAGTTTCTGACGGAATGGTGGCGCCGATGGGGGTGGGCATCGCAACCGCCGCATCATTGAACAGATTTTCTGCGAAGCTGATGTAAGGGGTCTTGAGGGCCTGACTGATCAGCAGTCCGGCAAAGCCGGTGCAGTCGACGAACAAGTCGGCACTCAGCGTGGTTCCTTCCCGGGTGGCGACTGAGGCAATGGCGCCTTGTTCATTCAAATTGGCGTGAGTCACGTGCGCGGTTTGATAGCGAACCCCGCGTTGCAGAGCTTTCTTGTGCAGGAACTGCCCCAACAGCACGGCGTCGAAGTGATAGCCGTGCCAGATGTCGAAGGGAAAGTGATCCTGAGGTTTCGGTGCCAGATGCTTCGCCGCCAGCCGCGCGGCGATGAAGAACCGATCCGGAGCCGCGCAAACATCCGCGCCTCTGATCTTCGCGTCGGAGTTATGGACAAACTGGGTCATGGTCAGGTTGTCGAGCATCGAGGCGAAAGGGTGAAAGTAGCTGGCGCAGCCGGCCTTCGTAGACCAGCCGTCGAAGGCAATGCCGCACTTATAGGTCGCATGGCATTCCGGCATCCACTCCGCCTCCTCGATATCCAAGCTATCGAAGAACCCTCTCAGCCAGGGAGTTGATCCCTCCCCGACTCCAATGATTCCTACGGTAGGGGACTCTACCAACGTAATCTCAACGCGCTGTTCAGCCAAAGAGCGCGCCATTATTAGGGCTGTCATCCAGCCGGCGGTTCCGCCCCCGACAATTAGAATTCGCCGCACCGCCGCGGGCAGAGATGATTTGCCCGCGCTGCGCCGCATGGACTCATCGGGCGTCAGGTTATAAACGGTGGCGGTATCGCTCATGACAGTTCCTCCAAGACCTCAGGCCAGCAACTGCCGCAAGGGCTGCGCCCAGTCCTGGGCCGACCCCGGAATGAGCAACTGAATCGAATCGGCACTCGGGCGTGCAACGCCGCGCACGCCGAGCGACTGAAGCGCCCGCTCATTGAGCGCTTTCGGGTCCGCAACTCGCATCAATACACGTCCCGCAAAGGTTTCGACCTGACTGACGTTTTGGCGGCCGCCGAGCGCGGCCAACATGGCTGCCGCATCCGGCCGCGGCGCGACTTGTTGGGGGGGAGCACCGCTGCGCATGGCTTCCCGAATTTCGCCGGCCACTTGGTCGGCGATCGGGCCCAGCACGACTTGCAGTCCCGTCGTGGAAGAGCGCAAGACTCCTCGCGAACCCAGTTCCTTCAACTTGCGCTCATCGATGGCTTGATTGTCGAGCAGGGTCAAACGCAATCGCGTGGTGCAGGCGCTGACCTCGGTGAGATTGGCGGCGCCCCCGAGCGCCGTCACGAAGGACCAGCCGCGCGTGTCCGTCGCAGCCGCTGCCACCGGTTGAAGCATGTCCTCAGTCTCGCGGCCGGGCGTCGGTAGGTTCAAACGCAGGATGCAGATCCGAAATACCCCGTAGTACAGCGCAAAGTAAGCGATGCCGATGGGGATCAACAGCCATGGCCGCTGCGCGTGGGTGAAATTGAGCACGTAGTCGAAAAGACCTGCCGAAAAGCTAAAGCCCAGGTGCACACCGAACAGACTCATGAGCACCATGGCCAGCCCGGTCGCGATCGCATGCAACGCATACAGCACAGGCGCGAGAAACATGAACGTAAATTCCACCGGTTCGGTGACGCCGGTCAAGAATGAGGTCAGTGCGAGGGACAGCAGCAGGCCCGCCACGCCGGCGCGCCTCTCGGGCCGCGCGGTGTGATACATCGCCAGGCACGCGCCCGGGAGGCCGAACATCATCACCGGGAAGAAACCCGACATGAAGGCGCCCGCGCTCGGGTCGCCCGCAAAGAATCGGTTCAGGTCCCCGGTGGCGCCGTGGTAGTCGCCCAAAATGAACCAGGCAAAATTGTTCAGGATATGGTGCAAACCGGTGACGATGAGAATCCGGTTCAGGACACCATAGGCGAACAGGCCGATCGGACCAGCCCCCAGGATTGCATGGCTGGCCGAGTCCATGCCGTGCTCGATGAAGGGCCACGCATAGCCGATCACGACGGCCAGCAGCATGCCGGCCAGGCCGCTCACGATGGGCACGAAGCGCCTTCCGCCGAAAAAACTCAGGTAGCTCGGCAGCGTGATATTGCTGTATCGATTGTAGGCAACGCCGGCGATGATGCCGGAGAGCAATCCGACCGGTATGTTGAGCTTGGTGAGCGAATACGGCGCCGCATGCAGCAGCGTCTCCACGGCGCGCATCGTCACGACGTAGCCCACCAGTGCGGCGAGTCCGGCGGCGCCGTGATTTTCGCGCGCGAGCCCAACGGCCACACCCACGGCGAACAGCAATCCAAGATTGTCGAAAATTGCCTTGCCGGCCGCCGCCATCGAAGTCCAATCCAAGAGGTCCGGTTGACCCATGCGCAACAGCAAGCCGGCGATGGGCAGCACCGCAATGGGCAGCATCAGTGCGCGGCCGAGCTGTTGAAATCCTGAAAATCGAATTCTCATGAGTCCTCTCCTGCATGCCCGATGTGCTGCTCGACCAAGCTGCGTACCTCAGCGGCCGATCCGAGGTCGAGACAGCGCTGCGCGATAGCCTGGCAGTCCGTAATCGTAAGCTCGCCGATCTGATGCTTGACCGCGGGGATCGCGGCGGGCACTACTGAAAGCTCGCGAACGCCGAGGCCCAAAAGTATCGGCACGGCCGAGCGATCCGCAGCCACGCCCCCGCAGACGGCGACCAGCTTGCCTGCGGCTTCGCCGGCCCCGCCTGCGGCAGCAATCAACTGCAGCACCGCGGGATGCAGCGCGTCGGTGCGGCGGGCAAGGGCCGCGTGGCCGCGGTCCATGGCCAGCGCATATTGCGTCAAGTCGTTGCTGCCGATGGATAGAAAATCGACCTCGCGCAGCAAGGTCGCCGCGGTCAGGGCTGCCGCCGGCGTCTCTATCATGGCGCCGAGGAGGATTGGCGCGTCGAGCTTGAGCTCGCGCGCGAGCTGCTCCACGACCTGGCGCACCTCCAAGACTTCCGAGCGGTCGGTGACCATGGGAATGAGCAGGCGCGTGATGCCGCGCGGCGTTACGCGCAGCGCCGCCCGCAGTTGCGTGCGCATCAATTCCGGATGCGACAAAGCGGTTCTGACGCCCCGCAATCCGAGCGCCGGATTTGGCTCGGCCGGCAACGGCAAGTATCGCAGCGGCTTGTCGCCGCCGACATCCATCATGCGCAAAATCAGCGGCCGGCCGCCAAGCGCATTCGCAACGCTCTGGTAAGCGGTCAATTGTTCCTCTTCAGAAGGCGCCGTGTCTCTGTCGATGAACAAGAATTCGGTGCGCAACAGGCCGCACCCTTCCGCGCCGTTCTCAACGCCTGCGAGCGCATCGCCGGTGCTGCCGACGTTGGCGAAGACTTCCACGCGGGTACCGTCACGTGAACGGCATTCTTGCGCCGCCGCCGTGCGCAGCGCTGCGCGACGTGCGCGCCGGCTTTCGACCAGCAAATTAGCCTGCCGCAAGGTATCGGCGGCCGGTGCGTAGTTCAGCTGCCCGTTGTCGGCGTCGAGAATCACGCTCTGACCCTCGCCGACCCCACGCAGCGCGGCTCCGAGACCGATCAGCATGGGTATTTCCATGGCGGCCGCCAGAATGGCGACATGCGATGTCGCACCGCCGCCGCTCAACGCGATGCCTGCCAAACGCCGCCGGTCGAGCGCCGTCAATTCGGACGGCAGCAAATCATCCGCGAGCAATACGGCCTGCTCCGGCAGCGGAAGGTGCAGCGGGCGTGCCTCCCCCGCCAAAGCCAGCAAGACGTGAGATTCAACGTCCATCAAGTCATCGGCGCGCTCACGCAGGCGCGAGTCCTCCAAGGCTTGCAGGGCGCTGATGGAGCGCCGAGTGGCGCCGCGCCAAGCGAAGCCGGCGCTCTTGCCTTGCGAAATAAATTCCGCAGCGCTCTCGTTCAATACCGGATCATCGAGAAACTCGAGGTGTGCGCCGATGATCTCTTGCCGCTCGGCCCCCCCGGCATTGCGCATCCGCTCCAGCCTTAGCTTCACATTCGCGCGCGCACGATCCAGCTCGGCTTTTTCGTGCATCCCACCCTGGCCTTGCTCGGTGACCTCGATCTCGCGGCGCTCGATTCGCACGGCGCGGCCCACCGCAAAACCAGGAACCGCGCAAACGCCCGCCATCTCCCCGGGCTTAGGCGCCCGCGCACTGGAATTCGACCGTTCCGGCGCCGCCGTTGAGACGGCTCGCGGCGGCGAATGCGCCGCGTCCAAGCGTTGCGCCTCCTCGAGCCCGGCCACCACGGCGGCAACGGCGTCCGGGAGGGCGCAGCCCTGGCTCCGAATCAACAGTTGATCTCCGTTGCGAACGCCGAGCGCCATGATGCCGACCACGCTGCGTGCGTCGGATTCACGCCCGTGCGCCGAGAGAATGATAGGCACACCGATCGCCTTGGCCCGCCGTGCAAGCAGCGCCGCCGGCCGGGCATGCAGCCCCTGGGGCAGCGTGACCGTGATCGCGTGCTGCGGCGGACCGGCGGCTGCGGCCGGCTGCGGCTCTTTTGAAGGCGCCGGGCTTTGCGGTGGCGTATCGCCGATCTCGAACAGCAATTCACCCGCTTTCACCGGCCCGGAGCCGCGGCGACTGTTGAGAACGGCCCCGTCCAAAGTCACCACGACAGGCGTGATCAAACTCTTCGCCGCGCGCGCGACCCGGTTGAGATCAAAACGGATGAGCTCCTCTCCGGCGCGCACTTGCGCGCCAGGCTTGACGCGCGCCTCAAACCCTCTTCCGGCGAGCTGCACCGTATCGATGCCGATGTGAATCAGGACCTCGATGCCCTGGGCGCCGCGAATAGACACCGCGTGGCCGCTGTTCGGCAGCGTTACAATCTGTCCGTCGCAGGGCGCGCAGACGATGCCGTTTGTGGGATCGATGGCAAGGCCGTCGCCGAGCATGCGCCCGGCGAATACCTCGTCTGGCACCTCATCGAGCGATGTGCACCAACCGTCCAAAGGCGCCATGATTCTCAGCAGACTCTCCTCCCTATTCGCCGATCTGCACCCAATCGAGCGCCCAGAGCGGATTCAGGCGCGGCCGCGCAAATCGTAAACAAACATCGTGCCGGCCAGCCAAATTTGCCGGCAGCACTTGGGCCGGCAATACGGTGACCCCTGCACGCGTGGCTGCGGGCGCGAGCGGCAGCAGGGTGACCGCCGGCGTATCACATCCGTCGATGTGGACCTCGAGCTCGCCTTCGGGCGTCCGTGCGTCGCCGACGCGGATGCGGGCTGCATCGGCCCCAAGCTGATAGTTGAACGGCAGCGGCGCAACCGCCGCGGTAATTCGCGCTCCTTCTCGAAGATCCGCACCACGATAGATCCAGCACGGATTCATGATATCCACAGCCACGGGCTCGCGCTGAGTCTCGTCCGCAGGGTCCAGCAGGAGACCGACTGCATTGCTGCAAAGCTCGAGCTGGTGGCTGCTGCGCCTGACGCCCAGCAGCGGAGTCAAGCGCGAACTCCACGTGCGCGAAACCTGCTGGCTGCCGATAAAAGTGGCGGCGCGCAGCTCTGTGCCTGCTGCCAGGGCCAGGGGATCGCCAAAGCGCGCCGAGGCCGGACTGGGATTGCTGCCGTCCAGAGTGTATCGAATACCGGCATCAGGCACGGCATCGCGCAGCTCGGGCAGGTTTTCGAGCGTCACGCGAATCTTGCCTTGCTCGGCCGAAAATTCAGGTGCGATGCCGAATGCGCTGTCCGCATAGTGAAGATTGAACGCTCGATAGCGCGCCATCATCGACGGCAAACGCTGCAGAAAATCCGCCCAATTCTTCGGCCGCAGCGACCACCCGACTTCGGCCACGGCGGCCGCGCGCGGCAGCGCCATCCACTCGAGCCGCTCCTCGGTCCGGATGTGTTCGGACCAGAGTTCCGCCTGCAGACCGAGCACGTGCCCTTGCTGAGCTTGCGTCAACGCCGCGTCGTGCGGTTCAAAGTCGTAAACGTCTTTGAGGGATAGAACGATCAGCCGGCCAGGCGGCTCCCCCGCCAGGGGGCTCTGCCGATGATCGAAATACAGACCGGGGTCGGGCGCCAGAATCGCATCATTGCCTCTGATCGCGGCGGCACGAGCCCCTGCCGTGCCGTGCCACGACATCACGACCGCGTCCCGTGCCAGCCCAGGCTGCAAGATTTCATCCCAGCCCACCGCGCGCCTGCCCTTCGCGCTCAAGTAGGCGCTGATCTGTTGCGTGAAATAAGTCTGCAATGCGTCGGCATCCTTGATGCCGAGCTGCAATGCCCGCGCCTGCACCGACGCCGATGACTTCCATTGGTTCTTCACGGCTTCGTCGCCGCCGATATGCACGAAGTGCGACGGAAACAACTGCAGCACTTCATCCAGGACGTTGCGCAGAAACGCGAAGGTGCTGGGTTCCAAATTGAACAAGTAGGGATTCACGCCCCAGTCGGACGAGACCGGCACCGAAGGATGGCCGTCGATTGCACCGAGTTCGGGATAGGCGTCAACCGCAGCCTGCGCGTGGCCCGGCATGTCAATCTCCGGAACGATTTGCACGTGGCGCGCCGTGGCGAAGGCAACGATGCTGCGCACCTCTGCCTGCGTGTAGTAGCCGCCATACGGTTTTGGTGCGGGAGCACCGGGAACGGAAGCCGGAATTCGCCACGCTCCCACCGCCGTAAGGCGCGGATAGCGGCGGATCTCCAGCCGCCAGCCTTGATCATCGGTCAAATGCCAATGCAGCACATTGAGCTTGTGCCATGCCATCCAATCGATCATGGACTTCACGAACGCGGGCGATTGAAAGTGACGCGCGGAATCGAGCATCAGGCCGCGCCAGGCATAGCCTGGCCGGTCCGTGAGAGTCTGCGCGCGAATCTCTCCGGCCGCGGCACCAGGCGGCAGAAGTTGCCATAGAGTGACGGCACCATAGAACAGGCCCGCCGAGGAACTTGCGCTCACAGTGATTCGCGGCGGCGTGACGTCGATCTCATAGGCTTCGCGCTGAAATCCAGGCCGGCGGCGAAATTCGATGGTCCGCAGGGCGGCTCGCGCATGGTCGGCGCGGACCGGCAAGTTCAATCCATTGGTGCGGCTCCATAGGTCGGCCAGATAGTGAGCCGCGTTGGCCGCTCCGGCATCGCCGGGCGGCACGCGCAGCACAACCGTGGAATCGACTCCAAACTCGCCGGCGGCAAGCTTGATCTCAGCAGGCGCCGGAATGACTCCGCCGTGCGCTTCCGGCGGCAGCGCGATCGTGAGGCCTAGGGCGGCGGCCAGTACCGCCGCCCCGCCTCCTCGTACCAAACTCAGCCCTTTTCGCACGATCCACACTCTACCCGAATGCCTCGTGCGAGGGCCTATACCTGCAGCTACAGCTTAAAGCGGAAGTTCAAGTAGTACTGTGAACCGTTCCTGTAGAAGGCGCGAGGTTGAGTGGTGTTCAACGCAAAGTACTTGAGCGTCGGATTGTTCAAGTTCATGCCGTCCAGCGTGATTGAAAAGTGCTCGTTCAGCGTATAGCCCAATGCCGCAGACAGGGTGCCGATGGCATCCTGCGAGAACGCGGTGCTGCGATCCAGGCCGCTGTAGAACGCCGACCGATAGGTGTATCCCACGCGAGCATTGAACATCTTGTTTTCGAAGTAAGCGCTCACGTTATAGGTGTTCTTGGAAGTGCCGACCAATTGATCGGTGCCGCCCGGAGGAATGAGCGATGTTTGCCGGCCGTCGGCGTAGGTGTAGTTTCCGACGAAGCCGACGTTTTCGGTGAAGGCCTGTTGATAAGACAACTCCAAGCCATCGACGCGCCCCGTGGCGTTGATGGGTACCGTCAAGTTGTAGTCGATCGGACACCCGGTCGGGCAGATGGAGCCGAAGGTGCTGTAGGTTTTGATCTCCGAGCCGAAAGCGACGTAATTGCGCAGGTCCATGTAGAAAGCGGTCGCGGACAACAGTGATCGCGGCGCGAAGTACCACTCGAGTCCGGCGTCCACGTTGGTCGAGCGAATCGGCTTCAGGTCCGGGTTTCCACCCGAGCCGCCGCCGACACTGCCGACCTGACCCGGTGGCGTCAAATTGGTGAAGCCCGCAAGCGCCGAGTAGTCGGGGCGGGTCATGGTCTCGGAGACCGCGAAACGCGCCACCAGATCCTTGGTGAGGTCGAGCTTCAAATTTGCGCTCGGCAGGACGTCGTTGTACGTATGCTTTCTCTCTATCCCGGCAAACGGCCCGAACGCCGAGGTCAATACTGCGCCGGGAGTCGTCGGATCCACCTGCGTGTAGCTGATGGCATCTTCTTTGGTGTTGACGTAGCGCACTCCGACGTTCGCCGCCCAGTTGTCGCCCTTGAAATCGGCTTGCACGTAAGCGGCCGCATCCTTCTCGTACACGGCAAACAGGTACTGGTAGTACTCGCGCGTGATCGGATCGCGATTGACATTGGCGGGACTGTTGTATGCAGCCAGCTGTTCCGGCGTCCAATACCAAATCCCGGTCGGGATGTTTCCGCCGAAGGTGTCGAAGTTCGACGGGTAATTCGAGAACGTCGTCGGGTAAGCCGAAGTGCTCGTGTTCAGAGGTCCTTGCGCGACACCCGTCGGGGACGTGCGGTTATGCGCGTCATATCGCACGCCGAATTTCAAATCCTTCCAGGCACCATTGTCGATCTTGAAGTCGCTGTCGATCTTGGCCCATTTTTCCGTGTCACGAATATCGATATCGGCAGCACCGAATATCCAACCGAAGGTGACCGGCACACCGCCGGGGGTCGGCGTCGTATTGACCGTGTTGCCGAGATTGAAATTCGGCCCCGTGCCGAGTCCGTTCAGCTGGTAGCCCGCGCCGCTGCCCAATCCCGGGTTGGTCTCGGATACGTCTTGATGAGGCGTCTTGCCATCGCCCCAGGAGTAGCCGACCTGGCCGAAAAAGCTCAGCGCGCTGCTCGCGTTCCAGGTTGTGTCCAAATTGACGAAGTTCGCTGTGGCGGTTTCGTCGGGCCGCGAGATTTGATCGTAAACGCCGTACAAGGTGCCGGGCACGCCGGTGAAGTTCGCCTTCGTCAATGTGTTGTTCACCACGGTGTAGCCGGGATCTGGGGCTTGAGTGCTGGCAGGATTGCCCAGCGTACCGCCGAAGTTGACGAAGTGCGTCGACCACATCAGGTAGTTGCGGTTGTAGTTGCTGGCGGTCAGCTTGGAGGAGAAAGCCGATAGATCCAACGTCAGATCATCCGCGGGCTTGAATTCCACATCGATCATGCCGCCGTTACGTTCGCGCTTCTGGGTGAAAAAAGCCGCGCCGATCTCCGTCGGGTATTGCACGCCGGACAGGTCTGGATTTGTGGCCGCCAGCTGGCTGCCCGGCGCGATGGTGTCGTAGCCCAGGATTTCCACGCCGTCGCGCCGCAGATGCCGCGTTTCGGAGAACAGCTGCAGCATGACGCCGAAATTGTTGGCGTCGTTCTTGAAATTGGCGAGCGCGCTGTATTGCCCGTCAGCCTTCGACGGCAAATCCGCGTACACGGCGCCGACCGACGCCTCCAGCGTGAAAGGCTTGGAAAAATCCAGCGGCTTGCGGGTGATGATGTCGACCGAACCCGCGACTCCGCCCTCCACCAACGACGCCGAAGAGCTCTTTTCGACCACGACTTTGCTCACGATCTCCGACGGCAGCAAGGTGTAGCTGACGCTGCGGCCCACGGTCTGCACCTGATCCAGCACGAACCAGTCGCCGGCCGCGACCGAGTGGCCATTGATGAGTGTTTGCGTGAGACTGGGATTCGTGCCGCGCATGCTGACTCGGTCATTCTCATCGAAGCCGCCTTCGTTGGCGCCGGCCGCGCTGGTGGTGACGCCAGGCAGGCGGGCCAGGGAGTCGGCGACGTTCTTATCCGGCATCTTGCCGATGTCTTCCGCGGTCACGACTTCGGTCAGTTCCGTTGAGTCGCGCTTCGCCTCGATCGACAGCTCCACCGATTTGCGGATACCGGTGACCACGATTTCCTGCAGCGCGTTGTCATCGGGCGCCGCGGCCAGCGCCAATCCGGGCGGCACGAGCATCGCGATTCCGAGCGCAGACTTGACCGCCATGGCGATCCGATTCATATAGATATCCCCTGTCCGATTCATATCGATGCCCCCTGTCCAAGTCACCAATTTTGTTGAGAGTTCGCTGCATCCGCCGCGTGGCCGCCGGTCGCATGCCACACCAATTAAGACCCAATATAATACCAATTCTGAGAAATGGCTAGTGCTGCGTAATAAAGACAATCATATGTATTACTTTAATAATAATTTCAGTAAGTTATATAAACACACCCTAGCTTGTTGTTCTCATAGTGGTATTTGTTTGGTATTATCCGATGACTAAATCCTCTTTGGACATGCCTTCCACGCCTATGACATCGCTCGCTAAAGCAATTGGTCCGTTGGATGGACAAGGGAATTTGCCTCTGTACCAAGAATTGCAACGCGTGCTGCGAAGAGCGATCGACAGCCGGATTTTGGGCCCGGATGACGCCCTGCCCTCGGAGCGGGATCTCGCCGCGGATTTCGCGGTGTCGCGCATCACGGTGCGCAAGGCCCTGGATGGGTTGGTCGCAGATGGATTGCTGGTCAGGCGACAAGGCGCCGGTAATTTCGTCTCTGCGCGCGTCGACAAGAATTTCGCCATGCTCACGTCCTTCTCCGAGGACATGCGTGCTCGCGGCCGCACGCCGAGAAGCGTCTGGCTGAAACGCGCAGCCGGCACGGTAACCCCCGAGGAGGCGCTGGCGCTGCGATTAAGCCCCGGCACGCCGGTGTTTCGATTCAATCGAATTCGCTACGCCGACGATGCACCGATGGCGCTGGAATACGCGACCATCGTTGCCACGGCATTGCCGTCCCTCGAAGCGGTCGATGCTTCGCTGTACGAGGCGCTGGAGCGCGCGGGCCACCGTCCCGTGCGCGCATTGCAGCGTTTACGCGCGGTCCTCATCACGTCCGATCAAGCCGAGCTGTTGAAAGCCAAGACCGGCGATGCCGGCCTGCTGGTGGAGCGTTTGGGATCACTGCCGGACGGCAGAGCTATTGAGTTTTCTCAGTCGTTCTATCGTGGCGATACCTACGACTTCGTCGCCGAGCTGAGCACGTGAACGCAGAGCGTTCGCCATCAGCCGAGCGCACGCTCATGTTTGAGGAAGCCGCCGATGCATCCAACGCCGTCAGGGCGCAGCTGCGGCATGACTCAGCGTCAATGCGGGCGCTCGGTGCAAAGCTGCGCAGCTTGAGTCCGCGCGCAGTAATTACTTGCGCGCGCGGCAGCTCCGATCATGCAGCAACGTACGCGAAGTATTTGATCGAGACTCACGCACGAGTCTTGACCGCCTCAGCAGCGCCGTCGGTGAGCTCGGTGTACGGCGTCACTCAAGACCTGCACGGCTGCCTGTTCATTGCCATTTCACAGTCGGGCCGCAGCCCGGATTTATTGGCATCGGTTGCAGCCGCGAAGGCCTCAGGCGCGACTATTCTGGCGCTGTCGAACAGCGCCGATTCACCGCTGATGGCGGCGGCGGACCTCGCGGTCGAGCTGAATGCCGGCCCCGAGAGCAGCGTCGCCGCGACGAAATCCTACCTCGCCTCGTTGGCGGCGATTGCACGCCTGGTCTCCGCCTGGACCGATGATGCGGCGCTGAGCAACGCGATAACGCAGTTGCCGGATCTCATGGACATGAGCTGGAACCTCGATTGGTCGGCAGCTGTGCCCGAGCTTCAGTCCGCTGAAAATCTCTACGTCGTCGGCAGAGGATTGGGACTCGGCGCCGCACAGGAGATCGCCCTCAAGTGCAAGGAGACCTGCGCCATCCACGCGGAGGCATTCAGCAGCGCCGAACTTCGGCACGGTCCGTATACGCTGCTGCGAAAGGGTTTCCCTGCGCTTCTGCTGGCACAATCCGATGCCACTCGTCCTGGAGTCGAGGCGCTGGCCATCGAGCTGGCGCGGCGCGGTGTTCCCATTTTGCTCGGCGGCGGCAATGCGTCCGGAAGCATTCTGCTGCCGACGATTGCGTGTTCTCCGGAAATCGCGCCCATTCTCATGGTTCAGAGCGCGTACCGGATGATCGCATCGTTGGCGGTGCGCCGCGGCCTCGATCCCGACCGTCCGCCGCATTTGCACAAGATCACGGAGACTGTGTAGTGCGAAGTGCATTGGCGAACGGCCGGATCCTCTCCGGTGATCGAATCGTGAATGGGCAGACGGTGTTGCTCGCGGATGGGCGCATCGAGGCCGTTACCACCCCCGAGGATCCTCGCTGCCGCGGCGCCCTGAGCGTCGATCTTCAAGGACAGACTCTTTTGCCCGGATTTATCGACGTACAGGTCAACGGCGGCGGCGGCGTGCTATTCAATGACGATCCGAGCCTCGAGTCGATCCGTGCCATCGGCTCGGCGCACCGGCAATTTGGCACGACGGGTTTCCTGCCGACGTTGATCAGCGACGATCTCGATACCATCGGTCAGGCAATCGCCGCCGTGCAGGCGGCGCTGGATGGCCGGTTGGCCGGCGCGCTCGGCATCCATATCGAAGGACCGTTTTTGAACTGGGCGCGCCGCGGTGTCCATGATCCGAAGCATTTGCGCCGATTGGACAACGGCGTGGTTTCCCTGCTGTGCAGCCTGCGTGGCGGCCGCACCGTGTTGACTCTCGCCCCGGAAATGACGACCACCGATATGATTGCGCAACTCGCAGCCAGCGGAATACTGATCTCCGCGGGCCACAGCGATGCTAACTATGCGCAAACGGCGGCGGCGATTGCGCACGGTGTGCGCGGCTTCACGCATCTGTTCAACGCCATGGCACCATTGGCGCCGCGCGAGCCCGGCATCGTCGGTGCAGCGCTGTTCGATACCAACACTTGGTGCGGCATCATCGTCGACGGGCACCACGTGGATCCCGTCATGTTGAAGCTCGCATTGCGCTGCAAACGCCACGACCGATTCATGCTGGTGACGGATGCCATGCCTGCGGTGGGATCATCGGCGCCCAGCTTCGTGCTGCAGGGGCGTACCATCCAAGTCATCGACGGCGTCTGCCGCGATGAGAATGGGACGCTGGCCGGAACGGGGCTGGACATGGCCACGGCCGTGCGCAATGCCGTGTCGCTCCTGGATCTGGATCTCGCCGAAGCAGCGCGAATGGCCAGCGAATATCCTGCCGCCTTCCTCGGATTGGAGCGCGAGCTTGGCCGGATTGCGCCGGGTTATCGGGCGGATCTTGTACTGCTCGACAATGACTTGCGCGTACGGCGCACCTGGATCGACGGCGTCGCCTCTTAAGCGTTGCCCTGCAGGTCGAGCGCTAAAGTTCGCGCCTCGAGCACTTTATCCGGCGTGGCCGGATCCTGACGGAACTGCCGAAACCATGTGCGAATGTCCTCAGCCAGCTTGGCCGGCTCCTCGAGCGCTGCAAAGTGACCGCCGCGCGGCATCTGCGTCCAACGCTGAACATTGAAGAAGCGTTGCGCCCATTCACGCGGCGGTTGACTGATGTCTTTCGGAAACAATGCAAATGCCGCGGGAACTTTCGAGGATCCGACCCAGTTTTTCACGCCCTCTTCGATCCACCGCAGCGCGCCGGCGTTTGCAAAATCGTAGTAAGGCAGAAACGAAGTACCGATCGACCCGGTCGCCCAATAAATCATGATCTGTGTCAGCAGCTCATCCTTGCTGAAGCGCGATTCAACGTCGCCGCCGCAATCGCTCCAGGCGCGAAATTTCTCCACGATCCAGCCGGCCAATCCGGCGGGCGAGTCATTCAAGCCATGGGCGAGACTCTGCGGCTTGCTGGACTGAATCGTGGCGTAGGCGCCCTCCTTGGGCAGCCATTTCTCATTGTGCTCGAAAAACTTCTTCTCCGCCGGCGAGACGTCCTCGGGCTTTTTCTGCAAGAGGTGTCCGAACGGCACATCGGTGAGATGGATTGCGACCACGGACCCCGGATGACTGCGGGCGAGCTGCTCGGTGACCGTGCTGCCCCAATCGCCGCCGTGTGCGCCGAACTTTGAGTAGCCGAGCTTTTCCGTCATCAGCCGTGCCCACAGATTATTGACTTGGAAGATCGAACCGTGCTTGGCGGGCTTGCCGGAAAATCCGAAGCCCGGCAGATCGGGCACGACCACATCGAAGGCATCTTCCGCCCGGGCTCCGTGCGCCAGTGGATCGGTCAGCATGGGGATGAGCTTGACGAAGCGGTAGAAAGAGTCCGGATAGCCGTGCGTCAGCATGAGCGGAAACGGTGCGGGCCCCTTGCCGCGCTCATGAATGAAGTGGATGCCGAAGTCCTCCACTCGAGTCTTGAAATGCTCAAACTGATTGAGCTCGTGCTCCTGCCGGCGCCAATCAAAGCCGTATTGCCAATAGTTCACCAGCTCTTTCAAGTAAGCGACATCGGTTCCCGCCTCCCATCCGGTGCCGTCAATTTGCGATGTCCAGCGTGTGTTCTGCAGCCGCCGCTGCAAATCATCCAGAACCTCCGAAGACAGGTCGATCCGGAAGCGATGAATGTCGTCTTGAAAAATATCGCTGCTGCTCATGCTGAGATATGAAATATCAGCAGTCGTTTTTTGAGAATTAGAGCAGTCCGCGAGGGTTTGTCAGTGTTTCGCTGACAGCGGCATCTCCACACCGCGGCCGCAGAGCGCCAGATTATGTCTGGTCGGATTTTTTCTGGCCTGAGCAGAGAAATCGCCGCAATTTTTGCATCTTGCAGTTGCGAGCTTCAGGGCGTAGCTTCGCTGTTCCACGATCGATCCAGAGGATGGACGTCGGGCTGAAGAAAATGATTTCACGCGGCCACACCGCGCACAACAAAACTTTAAAGGGGATGCAGCGATGCGAATTGTACGATCTGCGATTTTCTTGCTTGCAGGAGGGATGACTGCGCTCGGAGCAGCGCCGGTACTGGCGAATCCGGGGGCAGCGTTGGGTTCAGGATTGAATCAGTTGGTCAACGCGTACGAGCGCGGCGACTCGAGTCTCGGTTGGAAGCTCAGCCTTCACGTCGCCGACATGAAGGGCGACCCCATGGTGCTCGTGCATCTCGGTCCCGGCGATCAAAACGCAGCGCTGGCCAAGCTCAAAGCAGTCGGATTTCGTCTGACAACCCGAAGCAGCATCAATCCCTCGCTCGCCGAAGGCTTCATGCCGCTCTCCTCGATACGCGCGGCGGCGGAAGTTGCCGGTGTGCACTCGCTGCATGCGACGCATCGCCCTGCTCGGCACGCAGGCAGCGTGCAAAGCCAAGCGGTTGCCCTCGAGAAGGCCGATGTCGCTCAAGGCAAGGGAATCGACGGCACCGGCATCAAGATCGGCGCGATCTCGGACAGCTACGACGCCTGCGCCGCCTGCATCACTCATGCCGCGGATGACATCGCCAGCGGGGACCTGCCGGCCGACGGCGTCACCGTACTGGAAGAAGACAACGCACCCGGCACGGATGAAGGCCGCGCCATGCTGCAGCTATTGCACGATCTTGCGCCTGGCTCGAAGCTCGGCTTCTCCACCGCATTCATCGGCGAGTTGGACTTCGCGGAACAGATCATTGCCCTGCGCAACAAGTTCGGCGCCGACGTGATCACCGACGACGTGGGATATTTCGACGAGCCGATGTATTCGGACGGCATCGTCGCCCAAGCCATCGACATCGTTGCGCAAAGCGGCGCCGCATATTTCTCGTCCGCGGGCAACAATGGGCAAGAGGCTTACGAAGCAGTCTACAATCCGATCTCGTTCAGCAAAGCCAAGCAGCTGCTCAAGCAGGGCAAGTCGGTTCTGCACCTCGACCAGATTCCCGCCGACATCCGGCCGCAAAGCGTTCATAATTTTCAAAACGCGGACGGCTCGGTGAATATTGCGCAGCGGTTCCGAAGCGCCGCGGACAACATCCTCTCGTTCCAGTGGGATGAGCCCTTCAACCAAGGCCTGGTAAAGACCGACTACAATCTTTACGTGTTCGATCTGGACGGCAATTGGGTCGATCCGATCACCTCGCCGACGGTTTTCTACAGCACCGACAATAATTTGGACACCGATCAGCCTTTTGAAATTGCCGAAATGATCCCGGTTCCGGGCGATATCCATGGCGGCGCCAATGTCACCGACTACTACATCGTGATCGGCAGCATGAATGGCGGCCCGGCGAAGCACATCAAGTACATCAACGACAACGGACTTGGCGTCAGCGAGCATCAAGGAGCTCCGTCCGTCTATGGACATTCCGCCGCCCATGGTGCTCAGTCGATCGCCGCGACGTATTATGCGATCCCGAATTTCCCCGAGGACTTCAGCTCGCCGGGACCCGTGACGGTGTATTTCGACACCCAAGGCAACCGGCTGCGTCATCCCGACGTGCGGGCCGTACCCCAGCTGACCGGTGCAGACGGCGTGGACACCACCTTCTTCGGTGGATCCGATCCCGATTTGACCGGCTTCCAGAACTTCTTCGGCACCAGCGCTGCTGCGCCGGATGTCGCAGGCGTGGCTGCGCTGGTCTTGCAGGCCGCGGGCGGCCCGGGTTCACTGGCGCCGCACGCTCTCTATAGCCGATTGCAGAACACGGCAAGTCCGATTCCGTTGCCCAACGACCGCTCGATCGCGTCCGCGACCGCCGGTCCGGTCATGCTGCTGATGAACGGCGAGGATTGGGTGCGCAGCAACACCTACTTCCAGCTGTCGATCGGCGATGATGCCAGACACTTTGTTTCGTCGATCACTTTCGACGCGACGAAGCCGGGACTTACCTGGAGCACCAACCCGAACCGCTTCAGCATCGGAACGACCAACAGCGTGCAGATCACGGATGTGACCGCGACGCCCAACGGCGCCGTGTGGACCCTGCAATTCGCGCCCGGCAGTTTCGGCCGGGGTGATGCGTTCACATTCGGCATGTCGGTATTCGCACCGATTGAAGGCTCGACCGAGGAAGATCCTGACCGCTTCCGCGACATGACCATGACGGTGGTGATGGATGACGGCAGAACCTTCAAGGGCAAGGTCACTGCCGACCAGCCAGTGAAGCAAAATGTATACACGGGTTTCGGACTCGTGAATGCGGCCAAAGCAATTAAGAACAACTAGGCCGGCATAACGGCCGCAGCGGCGGCCGGTATACTCACAGGCGCCCGCGACATCGCGGGCGCCTTTTTATTTATCCCGCGGAGCTGCTAAAATTTTTGGTCATGAATGAACCGCTGACGCCCTTTCACATCGCGATTCAAGTGCGCGACATCGACGAAGCGCGCCGCTTTTACGGGGATGTCCTCGGCTGCAGCGAAGGCCGCAGCAGCGCGCAGTGGGTGGACTTCAACCTTTTCGGCCATCAATTCGTCTGCCATTTGAATCCCAACCTGGGCCGGCAGGGTAAGCTGGCAAGCCATTTCAATCCCGTCGACGGACAGGGCGTGCCCGTGCCCCACTGCGGCGTGGTCCTGACGCCGCGCCAGTGGAGCGATCTCGCTGAGCGCGTGCGGCGGCATGGCGTGGACTTTGTCATTGAGCCGTACACGCGCTTCAAAGGACAAACCGGCGAGCAGTCGACGATGTTTTTCCTCGATCCCACGGGCAATGCACTCGAGTTCAAGGCATTCGAAAACTTCGCCCAGCTATTCGCCGCGGATGTGCCCGCCCACTAGCTGAGACCGCTATGACGGCTCCGCGTGCGCCGCTACAGCGACTTCAAGTACTCAACCAAGTCGCTCTTTTGTTGCGCACCGAGACCCAAACCCATCTGTGAGTCATAATGGTCAACGACGGCGGCTAGCGTCGCAAAGCGCCCGTCGTGATAGAACCCACCTTCCGTGTGCGTCCACAGCCCTTTGAGCGGCGTGGTCCGGTAGCGCTTGTCGGGCGAACGATTCGCTTGAAAATCATCGACGCCCAGCTCGTCCGCGGCGTGCAAATTCCAGCCCGGCTCGGTAAAGGTCGGCGGCACGTGGCAGGCCGCGCACTTACCCTGCCCTGCGAAGACATCCTTGCCGCGTGCCGCTGCGGCACGATCGAAGCTGCCCTGCGGTGCGCCTGGCGCCGCGAGCGACAGCTGGTAGGCCTGAAGCGCCGGCAGCTTCGCACTGACCAGATCGGGCGTCTCGTGGGTATGACCAAACCCGTTGCGGGCCGCAATCGGAAATTGCGCAGCATCGTCGAGGCGCGAATCGGAGAAACTTCCCTTGCCGTGCATCTCGAGCACGGCGACGAACGCATTCCAGTAAGGCACCGAACCCCAGCCCGTCCAGGTGTGCAGATTCACCCCGGCGAGGCCGAAAGCCGGGGGAATCAACACCGCCGCGGTCTTGCCGTCCGGCCGAAAGCCTTTGCCGTCGAGAAATAGTTCGGCGTCGAATTTCCCGGGACCCCACGCGGCCAGCACCGCGCGAACCGTCGCATCGTTGACGCCGAGTAGCGCATCCACTGCGCTCAGGTCCGGCGCGAGGCTTACGATCGCGCCCACATTGAGGTCGCGATTCGCCCAGCCATCGAGGCGATGGCCGATTCCAGGCGCCAGCGCGTTGTCAACGGTCGAATGGCACAACGCACACTCGATTCCGATGGTGCGCAACGAGCCGTTACGCTCAAATGTGCCGGTGACACCGATCACTGCATTGAGCTTGATGAGCGCCAGTGTGGTCGCTGGAGCGTCCAGATTGACCTTTCCGGCTTTGAGACTCTCGATGAGCTGCCTCGGCAATGCGTCGACGTCGACCTTCAAGCCGACGGCGAGCGCCGTCTTGGGGCTCACTCCCGGACCGACACCGCCGAATGCCGCCCCTTCGATCCCTTGATGCAGCTTGATCGTATCGCCCCAGAATGCTTCGTCGCCGAATGTATCGAAGCGAAAAATTCGCTTTCCCTCGGTCAGGGTTTGCTGGGATTGCGATTGCGGCCCTTCGTCCCGATCTCTTGAGGAGTCTTGCCGGTCTCCGGAATAGCCTTGATCGTCATCCGCGCGCGCCGAAGACACGACGATCATGGCAATAAATACACAAGCCGCTAGGCCGAATTTCGACACGCGCATGAGAAATCCCCTCCGTACTGTTCCGACTTCTGCGGTCACATTAGCGGCGGCGACGCAGCGGATCAGTTACCGCCGTAACACTCGAGCGGATTTCTAGTGTGCAGTTATCGCGGCATCCGACAGGCGGAATCGCGCCAACTTCTCAGCGTCGAGGCGCAGATGGCCGCGCGGAGAATAATGCACGATGCCTTCGCGCCGCAGGTTGTTTAACGCGGTGGACACTCGCTCCCGCCGAGCGACCACCATTTGCGCCAGCTCCTCCTGGGTCAGGTACATCGGCAATTCGATGAAATCTCCGATCGAGCGGCCGAACTTGTTCGCGAGCGAGTGCAAAACACTGCTCGTGCGCATGAGCACGGAGTCGAAGGCCAAGCTGTCTATATGCTCGTGGGCCTCGGCCAATGCGCTGCAGAAGATGCCGATGAAATCCCGGAGCAACGCGGCGTGCTGCGCGAGTACCGCAACGATCTCGTCAAACGGCACGGTCACCGTCACCGTTCGCGCCAACGCGACCGCACGGTCTCTGCGCAGGGCGTGCACTGCGCAGAGTTCGCCGATGACGTCGCGCTCTTTGCGAAGGTCATAGACAATCTCGCGTCCGTCACGCGTAATGGTTCCTGTTTTTACCACGCCGCTGCGTACGAAATAGAAGCTGCGGTCGCTGTCGCCTCTTTCGTACAGAATCTCATCGGCTTCAAACGTGGTCGTCGCCCGGCCGGGCAGCAAGACATCGCAAAACCTGCCTCGAAAAATGGGCAACAGTGTCGAAGACAGCGCCGCGAGACCGCTCGCGTCATCATCCAGGGGGAAGGAAGGGGCAGACTCTTGCACAGCAGTTAGATGCACTCGGCGCGCGGCACGTTCCGCAAGACCACGGTGCGGCGCATTGGCGATTATTTTTCTAGATAATGCCGCTAACTAATTGATATTAGATACTTTTGAATGGTGGGACGGCTGGGACTCGAACCCAGGACCAAAGCCTTAAAAGGGCCTTGCTCTACCAACTGAGCTACCGTCCCATTTGCAGGCGCGCATCATAGCCGAACTTCGCGGCCAGTTCACCGCCCGGCGTGTTGGCGATAACGAGTCGGATCCGGCGTATTCGCCGCAGCGAAGCCCGCCGCACGCAGCCGGCAAGAGTCGCATTTGCCGCAGGCCCTTCCTTCCACATCCGCCTGATAGCAGGATACCGTCGCGCTGAAATCGACGCCCAAGCCTAAGCCGGCGCGGATGATCTCCGCCTTGCTCATATCGATGAGCGGCGCGTGAATCTTGAACCGTGCGCCCTCGACGCCGGCTTTGGTTGCCAGCTGCGCGAGCTTTTCGAATCCTGCAATAAAATCCGGCCGGCAATCCGGATAGCCCGAGTAGTCGACCGCATTGACGCCGATGAAAATATCGTTTGCGCCGAGCACCTCGGCCCATCCCAAGGCCAGCGACAGCAACAAGGTATTTCTGGCAGGCACATAGGTCACGGGAATCCCCGGCTGCGGCGACTCGGGGATGGCAACGCGGGAGTCGGTCAATGCGGAGCCGCCGATACCGGCCAGATCCACCCTCATGATCCGATGCTCGCGGGCTCCGAGTGCCGCGGCCACGCGGCCTGCGGCGTCGAGCTCGGCGCGATGGCGTTGGCCGTATTCAACGCTGAGTGCATAGCACCCATGGCCGCTGGATCGCGCCAAGGCGAGCACAGTCGCCGAATCAAGACCGCCCGACAGCAGTACGATGGCGCGTGCTTCAGAGCTCACGCGTCACTTGCCCGGCACATCGCCCCACAGCACCTTGTGAAGCTGGATTTGAAAGCGCACCGGCAGGCGATCCGCCAATACCCAGTCTGCGAGGAGCGTGGGCGGCAGCTGGTTGTAGCTGGGTGAAAAAAGGATTCGGCAACGCGCCGCCAATCCATGTTCCTGCAAAAATGCCTTGCTCCAGTCATAGTCCTCGCGCGAGCAAATGACGAACTTGAGCTGATCGTTGCAGGACAGATGCGCAAAATTCTCAATCCGGTTCCGCGCCGACTCGCGCGATCCGGGCGTCTTGATATCGATCACTCTGGACACGCGGCTATCCACGGCCGCCACATCAAGCGCACCGCTGGTCTCGAGCGACACCAAAAATCCGGCATCGCAAAGAAGCTGCAGGAGTTTCAGGCAATTCGGCTGCGCCAGCGGCTCGCCTCCGGTCACGCACACGTGCCTGGCGTCAAAGCTGCGCACCTGCCGCAAAATGGCCTCAAAATCCAGCCAATCGCCGGAATGAAACGCGTACTCAGTATCGCAATATTGGCAGCGTAGCGGACATCCGGTCAGCCGTACGAACACCGTGGGAAAACCGACGCAATCAGCCTCGCCTTGCAACGAATGGAAGATTTCGTTGACGCGCAATCGCTCGGCTTTGGGCACACTCTCACTCAATGTTTCTCGGCCGACATCTTGTCGAGTCGCTGCTGCGCGAGGCGGGCCGCGGGCGTATCGGTAAATCGCGCCACGACCTGGCCGAGCACTTCCCGCGCCGATTCCCACTGCTTCATTTCGTAGCGGCAATAGCCGATTTTGAGCAGCGCGTCGCCGAGCTTGCGAGACTGCGGGTACTTGTCGACCACGCGCTGGAAGGCTGCCTGGGCCTCCGGATAAGCCTTGTTCACGTAATAGGCTTCCCCGAGCCAGTACTGCCCGTTGTCCGCCAATGAGCTGTCCGGATAGGCGGCTAGAAACTTCTGAAATGCGGCGATGGCGCGGTCATATTGGCCGTCCTTCAGCAGATTGAATGCCGCTTGGTAGCTGGCCTTGTCCTCACCGTTGGCTGCAACATCAGGAGGGGCCGGAGCGGCCGCTGCGCCGCCTCCCGATGCCGCACTCGATGCCGCTGCCGGGGCAGCCGCGCCGTGCGACTCCAGGTTTTTCACCCGCTTGTCCAGATCGGCGTATAAGTCGCGCTGCTGCTTACGGCCCGCGTCAATTGCATTGTTCAATTGGTCCACATCGTTGTGCATGCCGCGAACATCGCTGCGCAGGGCCTCCAGTTGATTTGCAATGTCCAAAAGGCTTTGGTTGGCCATGACTCTTTCAATGCGCTGAAGCCGCGTATCCAGATCATTCAACTTGATCTGCACCGGATCTTCTTCCGGGGGTGTGGTGGCACATCCGCCCAGCGCGAGTATCGCGATGCCGGCCGCCAGCCCGAACGAAGCGCGCGCGTTCACGGCAGGAAGACCACTTCCACGCGCCGGTTTTTGGCCCATGCAGCTTCGTCGTCGCCCTCAGCCGCAGGCCGTTCGGAACCGAAACTCACGGTGGAAACTTGCGACTCGGCGACACCCTGCAGCATCAGTGCCCGGCGTACCGCCTGCGCGCGGCGCTCTCCCAAGCCGATGTTGTACTCGCGCGTTCCCCGTTCATCGGTGTTGCCCTCGAGTTTGAGCTTGATCTTCGGGTTGGCCGTCAGCACATGTGCCGTGGTGGTGACGATGTCTGCAAATTCGGGCTTGATCTCCGACTTGTCGAAATCGAAGTAAATGATCTTCCGTGCCAGCGGGCCTGTGCCCTCGCCATTGATGCCGCGCGAGGTATTGTTGGCATCGCCTGCCAGCGGGCTGGTCGATGTCGATGCGTCCGCGTTACCTCCCGAGGAATCCGGAACCTGGGTTCCAGCCACCGGCGTATCGTGCACATTGTGCTTCTTGGGGCAACCCGCCAGCAGCGCCGCCCCCGCCAGAGCCAAGGCGATCAATATCATTCGTTTCATTTATTTCTCCATCCGAAGTGCGAGTTGTTCCAAGTGAGTGTAAGGGTACCGGCGATGGTCACAATTGTGTATTGGTTTGTTGGGTCAGAATGGAGCCCACGCCGGCTCCTGCAGCTCCCCTTCGCTCGAAACCAGGCGCTGCTGGACTCGACCATCGGCGCTGACCAGCGCCAGCACGCCACGCCCCTTGTCGCGGCTTGCGTAAATCAATACCGCTCCGTTGGGGGCATAACTTGGCGATACGTCAAAACGCCCCTTGGTCAGCACTTGGACATCGCCGTGTCCGTGAAGATCGAGGGTCGCGATTCGATAGGCGCCATCTTCTTGGATCACAAACGCCAGCTGTGATTCATCCGGGGAGATGCGCGGCCGTGCGCTGTAGCTGCCTTGAAAGGTGAGACGGCGCGGCTTGTCGCCCGGCTTGATTCCGACCTTGTAGATCTGCGGACCGCCCGCCCGGTCGGAAGTGAAATAGATGCTTTGACCATCTTTGGAGAATTGCGGCTCGGTGTCGATTCCGGGATCGTCGGTGACGCGGGTTAGCACTTGCGTCGTCAAATCCAGAATATAAATGTCGAGGTTGCCGTCGCGGGTTGAAAGGACCAATGCCAGCTTCCTACCGTCCGGCGACCACGCAGGTGCCTGATTCACGCCGGCGTGCGCGGAGACCGTACGGCGATCCCCTGTCTTGAGGGTCTGTACATACACCGACGGCAGACGATTCTCGAAGGACACGTAGGCCAGGCTGGAACCGTCGGGCGACCACGCCGGCGACATCAAAGGCTCGTGCGACTGCATGACAACCCGGGGATTTTCGCCGTCCGCATCGGCGACGATGAGCTGATAGGTCTTGTCCGGCAGGTGTCCGAGCACGGATATGTAGGCGATGCGGGTCGAAAATGCGCCTCGAATCCCTAATATCTTTTCAAAGACGGCGTCGGCGATTTGGTGTCCCGCTGATCTCAATCCCGCTCGATTGGAGCTGATTTGAAAACCCAGCAGCCGCTGCCGGGTCAAGACGTTGTAAAGCTCATAGGTGATATTGAAGCGATCGGTGCCGGCGGCTTGCATCAAGCCCACCACCATGTAGTCATTGTTGAGCCGGCGCCAATCGTCGAAGGCAATGCCGGTGCCGGTGTGCGGCTTGTCGATCATGTCCTTGCGATCCATCGTTCTGAAGCGGCCGCTGCGCGCCAAGTCATCGCTCACCAGCTGAGCGACGTCGAAGGACGCGGCCGCCAAATCATCCGGGGCGAACGGCACCACGGCGATTGGAATAGCTTCGGTCTGGCCCTTGGTAACCTCGACGACGAACTCGGCGTGCGCCATCGCACACGCCAATGTCAGGCTCAGGAGCGCCAAACGCGAAAGCTGCTTGTACATTAGTGAACTCTATTCGTCAGGATGAAAATGGATCACAAGATTGCGCTCAAATAATGCCGGATCCGGCGGGGCCGGCAGGGGCGACGCGCGGAATACCGCATTCTCTATCGACTGCCGCGCCGCTGCATCGCCGTTGCACTGGCTGACACGCGCACTCGTCACATCGCCGCCGGGTACCTGTGTAATGTTTACAACGCAGTCAAGTCCGGCATGCGCCGAAGGCGGCTTGATCCAGGCATTCTGAATTCTGGCGGCCAAACGCGCAATATACTGCGCACGGGCGGGGCTGGCCTCAACCGCGCTCCGATGCTCCTCATCGGCAAGCTGCCGTTGCAATTCTGCCTCGCGCTCGGCCTTTGCCTTAAGATCCGCGGCACGCTTGGCATCGTCGGCCTGCTTTGCGTCCGCCGCGCGCTTGGCATCCTCTGCACGCTTCGCATCCTCCGACCGCTTGGCATCTGCCGCGCGTTTCAGATCATCAGCATGCTTTGCGGCCGCAGCCTGTTGCGCCTGCGTCGCCCGGGCAGCGTCCGCTTGTTTCGTGCGTTCCACCTCCGCTGCGGCAGCCTTGGCTTGCTCTGCCGCCTTCTGCTGTTCCGCCGCCATTCGCGCATCCGCGGCGGCCTGAGCAGCGGCGGCATCCGCGGCTGCTTTTTGCTCAGCGGCTGCGCGCACCCGCGCCGCCTCTTGTTCGGCACGCTCGGTCAGCGCGCGTTGCGCGGCATGGAGCACTTGCGAGTCAACCACCACCGCGTCGACCGGGATCGGCTGCAATTTTGGCAAAGCGGTATGAATGGACAGCAGCGTGGCCGCCAATAGTGCTGCCGCCAACATGCCGTGCAGCGCCACGGAAAAAACGATAGGCCACGAGTGTTCGCGCAAAAATCCGGACATCTAGCGCGCTCCGTTGCTCGCCCCGCGCGGTGGTACGTTGCGCACCGGATCGGTCAGAAAGCCCACTTTCGAGGCTCCTGCCTTCTGCAACAGCACCATGGCGCGCACCACGGAACCATAGGGAACCGTGGTGTCGGCCTTGACCAAGACCGGCGTCTGCGGATCGCGGCGCAGGAGCGCGGCGGTGCGCGAGCTGACGGTGGATTCCGAAACCGGCTGGTCTTGATTTTGGCCGAAATTGATATACAAGCGGCCGCTCGCGTCGATGGTCAGGATCAACGGCTCGTGCTTCTGCAAGAAGTCCGCGTCAATCGGCTTCGCGCCGGCGTCAGGCAGATCGACCTTGACGCCTTCTTTGAGCAACGGAGCGGTAATCATGAAAATGATCAGCAACACCAGCATCACATCGATGTAGGGCACCACGTTGATCTCGCCCATCAACCGTCGACGGCGCGGTCGTGCGGGCATCGGCTACGCCTGCGTCCGGGTCGAGCCGTGCCGCTGCAGAATCGTCGAGAATTCCTCGACGAAGGTATCAAACCGCAGTTCCAAGCGGCTGACCTGATCGGCAAGGCGGTTGTAGGCCACCACCGCAGGGATGGCGGCAAACAAGCCGACGGCTGTAGTGACCAGTGCCTCCGCGATTCCGGGCGCCACCGCCGCCAGCGTCGCCTGCTGCACATTTCCCAAATTGTGAAATGCACTCATGATGCCCCACACCGTGCCGAACAATCCCACATAGGGGCTGGTCGATCCGACAGTGGCCAGCATCGCCAGGTGCTTTTCCAATCGATCGAGTTCGCGCAACTGCGCGACGCGCATCGCACGCCGAGCACCGTCCAACAGCTGTTCCGGCGGTATCCCTTGCTGCCGCAGCCGGCTGAACTCGCCGAAGCCGGACTCGAAAATGCTCTGCAATCCGGTGCCGGCGCGCCCCTTGGTCTCAATGTTTCGATACAGGGTGGCGAGATCCCCGCCGGCCCAGAATGCCGATTCAAACTTCTCCGCCTGGCGGCGCGAGCGGCCGATGACTTGGCTCTTGCGAAAGATGACTGCCCAGGACGCCACCGATGCGACCAAGAGAATCGCCACCACCACCTGCACGATGGGGCTCGCATCGAGAACCATGCTCCAAACCGATAAGTCATTGGGCATTCCGCCACTCCGTGAAAAGATCCCTGGGGATGGCACGTGGTTTCAACGTGCCGGAATCGAGGCAGGCAACACGCACAACGGCTTCGATCAACTGCTCGTCGCCCCGCATTATCGTTTGCTTGAAATGTATTGTGGCACCGGCCAGGCGCATCAGTTCCGCTGTGACGAGAATTTCATCATGCAGGACCGCCGGCCGAAGGAAATCGACGCTCACGTTGACCACCACGAACTGCAATTGCCGTTCGGCCCGTAACTGCTGCTGATCCACGCCCATCGCGCGCAGCCAGTCGGTTCGGGCGCGCTCGAGGAATTTTAAATAGTTTGCGTAGTAAACAACCCCGCCGGCGTCGGTATCTTCCCAGTAAATGCTGAATCCGGCGGTAAAGCGCGGCGCCGGGGACATCTATTGGCCGTCCCGGAATAGCGGCAGATTCACTTCCCGTTCCGCGGAAAATGCGAGGCCAAAATGAGCGTATGCCGCGCGTGTGGCGACGCGGCCGCGCGCGGTGCGCATCAAAAATCCCTGTTGAATGAGAAACGGCTCGATGACGTCTTCGATCGTGCCGCGCTCCTCGCTCATGGCAGCTGCCAGGCTGTCGATGCCGACGGGGCCGCCGTCAAACTTCTCGATGACCGTCAGCAGCAACTTTCGATCGAGCATGTCGAACCCTTCCGGATCGACCTCCAGCATGGTGAGCGCCGCCAGGGCAACCTCGCCGCTGATGATTCCCGCCGCTTTGACCTCCGCGAAATCCCGCACCCGGCGCAGCAGCCGATTGGCAATGCGCGGCGTGCCGCGCGACCTCTCGGCAATGCGATCAGCTCCGTCCGGCTGCAGATTCAGCTTCAGGATCGATGCGCTGCGAATGACGATCTTGGTCAAATCCAGAGTGGTATAGAATTCGAGCCGCTGCACGATGCCAAATCGATCGCGCAGCGGCGAAGTCAGCAGACCGGCTCGTGTCGTCGCGCCCACCAGCGTGAACGGCGGCAAATCCAGCTTGATTGAGCGCGCTCCGGGACCCTCGCCGATCATCAGATCGAGCTGAGAGTCTTCCATTGCGGGGTAGAGCACTTCCTCGACCACCGGACTTAAGCGATGAATTTCATCGACGAACAGCACATCCCGCGGTTCGAGATTGGTAAGCAACGCCGCCAAATCACCGGCCCGTTCGAGCACCGGCCCCGAGGTCTGGCGCAGGTTGACGCCAAGCTCATTGGCAATGATATGCGAGAGGGTGGTTTTGCCGAGACCGGGCGGCCCGAATATCAGGACGTGATCCAGCGCCTCGCCGCGCTTGCGCGCCGCCTGGATGAAGATATCCATCTGCGTCTTGACGTTGGGCTGACCGACATAGTCGGCAAGCGTTTTCGGCCGCACCGCCCGATCGACGACCTCATCGTCGCGGCCCCCGGTGCTTGCAATGACTCGATCCTGCTCGATGCCCATGCTGATTTAAGCCTTCACGGCCGACTTGAGCGCGCGCCGGATGATTTCCGTGGTCGACAACCCCGGTTCATCGGCCGACTTCAGCAGCCGCGTCACCTCGGGCGGCTTGTAGCCCAAGGCGATGAGCGCGCTGAACGCTTCGCTCTGCGGAGATTGGGCGGCGGCTGGTATCAGGGGATTGCCGCTAAGCGCGGGCATTGAGAGCTTTTGCACGCTGTCGCGCATCTCGATGAGAATTCGCTCCGCGGTCTTGCGGCCGATGCCGGGTATCCGCGTTAGCATGGCTACATCCTCGGCTTCGATGATGCGTAGGAAATCTTCGACGCTCGCGCCGGACAGCACGCCAAGAGCAATTTTCGGCCCCACCCCCGACACCTTCAGCAGTCCGCGGAACAGGCGCCGCTCGCTGTCGGTGCCGAATCCAAACAAGATGTGCGCGTCCTCGCGCACCACTAAATGAGTGAACAGCGCCACGGGCTCGCCTGTTGCGGGCAGGCCGTAAAACGTCGACATCGGCGCTTCCAGCTCGTAGCCGACACCATTGACATCCAGCAACAGGGTTGGCGGCTGCTTCAGCGCCAGCCGCCCCTTGAGAAAGCCAATCATCCGCTGAAGCTCGCCCGCAGCAGCAGCGCGCGGCCGCGCAGCGCATGGCACACAGCTGCCGCCAGCGCATCCGCCGCGTCGGCAGGAACCGGGCCATCGAGCCTGAGCAGATTCCGCATCATGAGCTGCACCTGGCCTTTTTCGGCATTGCCGGATCCAACCACAGCCAGCTTGATTTGGCGCGTGGCGTATTCAAAAACTTCCGCCTTGGCCTCGACGGTTCCGCATATCGCCGCACCGCGCGCCTGGCCCAATTTCAAGGCGCTGTCGGGATTGCGATTCACGAACACTTTCTCAATGGCGATCTCTTGCGGCTGATATTGGGCAACAATGGTCTGCATGCAGCGAAATATTTCCCCCAAGCGAACGGCGAAATCGGCATGGCTGGTTCGGATCACACCGCTGGCTACATAGGTCAGACGATTCCCCGCGGCGTCCAATACACCGAATCCCGTGCGCTGCGACCCGGGATCGATGCCGAGCACGCGGACGGTCGTTACCTTAAGGTCGCGCAATTTGAATCGTCGTGGACGCTGGCATGGCCCTAGTATGATACCGGCAATAGGCGCCTAAACCCACCCACGGCCCTGCCAAATGGAAACCACCACAAGCTCCCGGGATGCCAGCAGCAAAGTGCACGCAGCGCTCGCGGCCTTGCGCGAGATCCAGCTGCCGCCGGAGGGCGATCTGGCGCGCAGCGCCGCCCTGGAGGTGGCCGAAATCGTGCGCACATTGGACGCGGATGACGACGTGGTCATCGCCTCGATGCTGCAGCCGCTGCTCGATGGCGGCCACCTCGAACGCGACAGCGCGGCAAAGCGGTTCGGCGCGGAGTCGATCCGCTTGGCCCGCGCATTGAGTCAACTCGGGCAGTTCGGCCTGCCCGCCGACTGGACACCGGAGCGCGGTCTGGAATCGGCGCAGGCGGAGGCGCTGCGCAAGATGCTTCTGGCGGTGATCGGCGATGTTCGCCTCGTCGTGGTGCGCCTCGCCGAGCAGTTGCAAAAAATGCGAACCGCCAAGAATTTGGGGGCCGCGCGGCAGCGAGCGTTGGCCGTCGAGACCCGCGAAGTGTACGCGCCCCTCGCCAATCGCTTAGGGGTATGGCAAGTCAAATGGGAGCTCGAGGATCTGGCGTTTCGATATCTCGAGCCCGCGCAATACAAGCACATCGCCGCAGCATTGAAAACCCGCCGCGCCGAGCGGGAACGCTATGTCGATGAATTGAAACGGCTGCTGCAAGACGCCACGCACGCCGCCGGCATCGACGCTGCCATCGAAGCGCGCCCCAAGCACATCTTCAGCATCTGGCGCAAGATGCAAGTCAAGCAACTGGCCTTCGAGCAGCTCATGGACATACGCGCGGCGCGAATACTGGTGAACAGCATCGCTGAATGCTACGCGGCCTTAGGCGTGGTGCACTCACTCTGGCAGTTCATCCCCGGCGAGTTCGACGACTACATCGCGACCCCGAAAGACAATCTGTACCGGTCCATTCATACCGCGGTGATCGGACCGGGCGGCGAGCCGGTTGAGATTCAAATCCGCACTCACGAGATGCATGCCGACTCCGAGCGCGGCGTCGCAGCGCATTGGAGATACAAGGAAGGCGGACGCAGCAACCAAGCCTACGAGCGCAAGATCAATGAGCTGCGGTCGCTCCTGGCGCCCGCGGAGGCCGCGGATGGCGGCCGCGATTTTCTCGATCGCGTACGGGTGGATTTATTTCAGGACCGGATTTACGTGATATCGCCCAAAGGCGAGATCGTCGATGTGCCGGTCGGCGGCACTCCGCTCGATTTTGCATACCAAGTCCACACCGACTTAGGGCACCGTACCCGCGGCGCGAAGGTCAACGGCCGCATGGTCCCTCTCGACTACCGGCTGAAGAACAGCGAAACGGTCGAAATCATCACTGCCAAAGCACCGCAACCATCTCGGGATTGGCTTTCGCCCCAGTCCGGCTTCTTGGCGAGCCCTCGCCATCGCAACAAGGTGCGGGCATGGTTTCGCAAGCAGAACGAAGCGCAAAACAAAATCGAAGGCCGCGCAATGCTGGAGCGCGAAATGCAGCGGCTTGGGGTCAAAAGCCCGCCCATGGTCGAGCTGCTGCATGAACTGGAGCTGAAGAACGCCGAGTCGCTGCATGAAGCTCTCGGATTGGGCGAGATCAGTGCTGCGCAGGTCGCGGGAGCCATTCAGCGCCTGCTGCATGCGCGCGAAGGCCGGCCTCAGCAGCCACGTGTCGGCACGGGTAAAGCACCCGCCCCCGACGTCGAGGTGCAAGGCGTCGGCGATCTCTTGTCCACTTACGCGCGATGCTGCAAACCAGTGCCGCCGGAATCCATCGTGGGCTACATCACCGTGGGCCGCGGCGTCAGCATACACAGCCAATCTTGCGCCAACTTGGCGCGTCTGCGCGCCAAGTCGCCGGCGCGCGTTCTCGCGGTCGATTGGGGCAAGCTGGCCGGCGATGAATTTCCTGTCGACATCGAAGTGCAGGCGTTCGATCGGCGAGGCCTGGTGCGCGATGTCACTGCGGCGCTGGCGGACGAAAAGATCAGCATTCGAGGCATGACGACGGTCACCGATAAGCGCGACAACGTGGCGCATATGCGCCTCGGGATCGCCATATCAGGTTTGCCGCAGCTGTCGAAGGTGCTGTCCCGCATTGCGCAGGTGCCGAACGTCATCGGCGCAAGGCGAAAAAAATAGCGGTCTTAGGGAGCCGCGCTGTAGGGAATGGAGACCGTGCCCGTCTTGGTGGACCCTGCGCTGTTCACGTAGCTGTAACCAATCGCCAGCGTGCCGTTGCCCGCGGCTGTCGGTGCGTATGTCAGGGACACTTGGCAGCCGGCCCCGACGCTCAACGTGGCGCACGCAAAGCTGCTCGACGGAGCGCTCCAGTCCGCCGGCAACAACGACAGGTCCGCGGTCAAGCCGGCCGCGGTGTTGCCGTCATCGGTGACGAACGTGACCGTTACAGGATTGCTGCTGCCGGTGACCGCCGCCACGGTGAGCGGGCTGGCGGTACCGACGACATTGTCGTTCGTCGTCGTCTGGTACGGGATGGCCACTGACCCGGTTTTGGCTTCCCCGGCATTGTTTAAATAGGAGTAACTCAAGCTGAGCGTTCCGTTGTCCACACCGGCCGGCGCATAGGTCAGCACCAGCTGACAGGCGCTGCCGCTGCTCAAGGCACTGCACGCAAATGCCCCCGCGCCGCTGCTCCAGCCTGCGGGGAGCGACGTCAAGCTGCTGGTCACCTGCAAAGCCGTTCCAAGGCGCCCGTCGTCGGTTGTAAAGGTAACGGAAATCGGCTGACCCGGGGCGCCGAGCATGGCCGTGATCTGGCCGGACGGTGCGACGGTGCCGATCGCGTTGTCGTTGGTGGTCGCGGCGTAAGGAATATTCACGACACCGAAATTGGGCGTGCCGCTGGCATCGTTGTAGCCGTAACGCAGGCTCACGGTGCCTGAGGTCAGAGCTGTCGGTGCGTATTGAAGCTGCAGCTGACAGCCATTTCCGGTGCTGACGCCGGCGCAGCCGAACGTCGTGGTCGTGCTGCTCCAGCCGCCTGGCAGCTTGCTCAGGTCTGTGATGACCGCCAAGCCGGCCGCGCTCTTGCCGGCCTCGGTGGTAAAGGTAACAGCCACGGACTGGCTGCCGCCGCCTTGCGCTGCATTGACCTGGCCTGTAGGAGAAACGTTGGCCACGACGATTCCGTTCGACGTCGAGGCATAGGGAATGTTGAGCGCACCGCTGCGGGTCGCACCCGAGCTATCGACGTAGCTGTAATTCAGCGCGAGTGTGCTGTTGACGGCCGCGGTCGGTGCGAACATCAGAGGAACCTGGCATCCGCTGCCGGTACTCACCACGGCGCAAGTGAGACCTGCTGCCGTGCTGCTCCAACCTGCCGGCATCGATCCGAGATTGGTCACGGCCAATCCGGTCGCTGCATTGCCGTCGTCGGTCGTGAAGGTGACGTTGACTGCTTGCTTCGCGCCGATCGCGACATCGATTTCACCTGCCGGCGAAATGGACGCGACGACATTGTTGGTTGCGGCAGCAGCGTAGGCGAGCGTCATGCAAGGCCCCGGCGTGCGCGGCAGGCCTGCGTTGTCGACGTAGACGCAGTCCAGAGTCAGCGTGCCGGTTTCGACTGCGGCCGGCGCATAGGTCAAGGTCAGAACGCAACCGTTGCCGGGGCCCACCACAGCACACGTGAGGCTGCTTGGCGCAGTCCAGCCGGCGGGAAGCGCACCCAAGCTGCCGTACACAGAGAAGCCGGAAATCGGCAGACCGTCCGTCGAGGTAAAGGTAACGCTGATGGTTTGGCTCGCGCCGACAGCAACCACGAGTGTGCCGCCGACGGAAGCCGTGGCCGAAACCTTGTTATCGCTGCCCGTGACGCCGCCGCCGACGGGGCCGGCTTTCGGCGGAGTTACCGGCGCAGTGGGCATGCCGCCGACGATCCCGGTCGGGGCGATGGTTCCGCTTTCGCTGCCGTGAGAACTCGAGCCGCAGCCGCAAACAACAGGCAGCGACAATATCCCTAAAACAACCCAGCGATAGCCTAGTAGCATTTCTTCCAGCCTAGAGACCAGTGTCTCGCGAAGCCAACGTCTCGGTCCTGCGACGTGGTTCGAAGGGCTAGGAAGGTATGCCGTGAGGCGCCCGGCACGGTGTGAACTGCGTCACGCCGCCGGCCGCGTTTCAGATATGGTCAAATGAGATTTGCTCAAGGGCCCTAAGCGGCGCGCCGGTTGCACCGCATGTTGGCCAAACACCACAACCGTCAGCGATTCAGCGCATCGATGGCTTTTTTGTCGGCGGCCAGCGCAGCCTCGTGAATCGCTTCGGACAGAGTGGGATGCGCGTGAATGGTGCGCTGAATATCTTCAGTGCTCGCGGAATACTCCATGGCGAGCACTGCTTCACTGATCAATTCGCCCGCCATCGGTCCGATAACGTGAACGCCAAGCACTTCATCATCGTCCTTGGCTGAAACAATTTTCGCCATGCCCGCCGCCGCTTCCATCGCGCGCGCTCGGCCGCTCGCTGCAAACGGAAATGTGCCGGTCTTGTAGGGGCGACCGCTGGCCTTCACCTGCTCTTCGGTCTGACCCACCCAGGCGATTTCAGGCGCGGTATAGATTACCGACGGGATCACTTTGTAATTCACTTCGCCATAGTGGCCGGCGATCAGGTCGGCGACCATGACGCCCTCCTCCTTGCCCTTGTGCGCGAGCATGGGACCGCGCACTACATCACCCACGGCCCAAACATTCGACGCGCTCGTGCGGCAGTGTTCATCGACATTGATGAAGCCGCGTTCGTCCACCTGTACGCCCGTGCCTTCCGCGAGCAATCCTTCGGTGAACGGCCGGCGGCCCACCGCAACCACGAGCTTATCAACTTGCAGCGAATGCTCGCCCTGCGAATCGCTGTAGACCACATCCACAGCGTTTCCCGACACCACCGCGCTCGCGACCTTGGCGCCCAATTTGATGTCCAGGCCCTGTTTCTTGAAATGCCGTTGGGCTTCCTTCGCGATGGTCTGGTCCACCATCGGCAAAAATTGTTCCAGCGCCTCAAGCACAACGACTTCGCTGCCGAGCCGGCGCCAAACACTGCCGAGCTCGAGGCCGATGACTCCCGCGCCGATGACGCCGAGACGGGCAGGCACCGCATCGAGCTCGAGCGCGTTCCAGGAGTCGACGATGTACTTGCCGTCGTGGGGTACGGATCTCAAGCGAACGGGCGTTGAGCCGGAAGCCAGGATCACGTGCTTGGCTTCCAGTGTCTTCTCGCCGGCGTTGCCCTTCACCAGAACTTTGTTGCCGGGAAGCAGGCGGCCATGTCCTTGAATTCCCGTTACGCCATTGGCCTTGAAAAGTGCGTTGATGCCGTTGGTCATGGTCTTGACCACCGACGCGCGGCGCTTTTGCATGGCGGCGAGATCGAGCGTCAAGGCGCCAATTTTGATGCCGTGGGTGGCGAACTCGTCCTTGGCGCGCTGAAACAGTTCGGAGGATTCGAGCAGCGCCTTGGACGGAATGCAGCCGGCATTCAGGCAGGTGCCGCCAAAGGCATAGCTGCCATCGGTGTTCTGCCACTCATCGACGCACGCAACCTTCAGCTTGTTTTGGCCGGCGCGTATGGCAGCCGGATACCCGGCCGGCCCCGCGCCAATCACGACTACATCGTAAACATCGCTCATATGTGCAGCACCATGCGCGCGGGATCCTCCAGACATTGTTTCACGGTCACAAGGAATTGAACCGCCTCGCGGCCGTCGATGATGCGATGGTCATAGGTCAAGGCGATGTACATCATCGGGCGCACGAGAATCTGACCATCGACCACCACCGGCCGGTCCTGAATCTTGTGCATGCCCAAAATGGCGCTTTGAGGCGAGTTGACGATGGGGGTGGACAACAGGGAGCCGAATACGCCGCCATTGGTGATGGTGAACGTACCGCCGGTGAGCTCCTCAATGGTGATTGTGCCGGCCCGCGCACGTGCGGCGAAGTTGCCGATCGATTTTTCGACATCCGCAAAGCTCAACTGATCGGCATCCCGCAGTATCGGAACGATCAAACCGCGGTCGGTGGAAACGGCTACGCCCACGTCGAAGTATTCGTGATACACAATGTCGTTGCCATCCACCGACGCGTTCACGGAGGGAAATTTCTTGAGTGCCTCGACGCAAGCCTTGGTGAAGAACGACATGAACCCGAGCTTTACACCGTGCTGCTTTTCGAACTGATCTTTGTAGCGTCCGCGTAATTCGTTGACGGCTTTCAAATCCACTTCATTGAATGAGGTGAGCAGCGCTTGGGTCGCCTGCGCCTGCACCATGCGTTCCGCAATGCGTGCGCGCAGCCGGGTCATCGGCACCCGTTGCTCGGCCCGCGCCCCGCGCGCGCTCGGTGCAGGGACAAATTGCGCCGGCGCCTTCGCCGCCGGACCCGGCGCCATGGCTGGAGCTGGTGCCGCGGAATCCTTTGCCGACAGGTGGTTCACAACGTCGGACTTCGATACACGGCCGTTGCGCCCCGAACCGGCAACGGTTTTCGGATCAACCTTGTTCTCTTCGGCCACGCGTTTCGCCGCCGGACTGAGCTTGCCGCCCGGCTCCGCCTTGGAGGGATCCTTCGCGACACTGTCCTTGGCTGCCGCCGTCGCGCCGCTGGAAGCGGCGAGGATGGCGGGAGCGCTGGCACCCGGGACCGCGGCTGCGCCTTCCTCGATAACCGCCAAAACTTGGCCGCTGGTCACGGTGGTGCCGTCGGTCAATTTTATTTCCTTGAGCACTCCGGCAACCGGAGCAGGCACCTCGAGCACCACCTTGTCGGTTTCCAGATCGACCAAATTTTCATCCCGCACGACGCTATCGCCCGGCTTTTTGTGCCACGAGACGAGCGTGGCGTCAGCCACCGACTCAGGCAGCTGCGGCACCCGAACTTCAGTTGTCATTATGAGCCTGTCCTAGTTTGCGCGGCCGGAACGCGAATGGTTTGACGGGAAGTCTCTTCAGGCGGCACGCCCTGCAGCGCCGCCGCGACCAAATTTTTCTGCTGCTGATCGTGCAAAACCGCAATACCCGTCGCGGGCGCCGCGGCCCCCGCCCGCCCCGCGTACAGTAACTCATGCTTGGTGTCGAGCTTCGATTGCAAACGATGGCGGATTTGATACCAGCTGCCTTGATTTTGCGGCTCTTCCTGACACCAAATGATTTCGCGGGCGTTCGAGTACTTCTGCAGGATTGCCTCATACTCTTCCGACGGAAACGGATACAACTGCTCGATGCGCACGAGCGCGACCGTTTCGACTTTCGATTCGCGCCGCGATTTCAGCAAATCGAAATAAACCTTGCCGCTGCAGAACACCACTCGCGTGACGGCCGGCGGCTTCACATCGTCGATTTCATCGATCACATTTTGGAAACCGTTGCCGGACAGCTCTTCAAGCCGCGACACGGACAAGGGATGCCGCAACAGGCTCTTCGGCGTCATGATGACGAGCGGCTTGCGCAGGCTGCGCAGCATCTGCCTGCGCAACAAATGAAACATCTGGGCCGGGGTCGAAGGAACGCAGACCTGCATGTTGAACTCGGCGCACAGCTGCAAAAACCGCTCCAAGCGCGCCGAAGAATGCTCGGGACCCTGGCCTTCATAGCCGTGCGGCAGGAACAGGGTGATGCCGGATACCCGTCCCCACTTCGCCTCTCCCGAGCTGATGAACTGATCGATGATCACTTGAGCGCCATTGCAGAAATCGCCGAACTGGCCTTCCCAGATGGTCAGGCAATTCGGTTCCGTGGTGGAGAAACCATATTCGAATCCCATGACCGCTTCTTCCGACAGCACCGAATCAGTCACCGTGAACTTCGGCTGAGTCGTGGCGATGTGCTGCAGCGGTACGTACGCGCGTCCGGTGCTCTGGTCGTGCAATACCGCGTGACGATGGAAAAAAGTCCCCCGGCCGCTGTCCTGCCCGGTCAGCCGGATCGGGTAGCCTTCCTGGATGAGGCTCGCGTAAGCGAGGTTCTCGGCGCAACCCCAATCCAAAGCCAGATCGCCGTTCACCATCTTCTCGCGTGCCTGCATGATGGCGAGCACCCGGGGATGTAGATTCCAGTCCGTGGGGTAGGACGTAATCGCCTTCCCCAAAACCCGCAGACGCGCCATATCCACGCCGGTTTTCACCGGTTCCCAGTCGGCGCTCAAATATCCGCTCCAATCGACGGTGTAGCGGTTGCCGATCAGGCCCAAGGCGGCCCGCGCCTGCGGTTTGCCCTCATCCAAGCCGCTGCGGTATTGCTCCATCAGCGCCGCGGTTTCTGCTGCAGTCAGCACGCCTTCGGCGGCGAGCCTCTCCGAATACAGCTGCCGCACAGTCGGTTTCTTGCGGATGATTTGGTACATCAGCGGCTGGGTCGCCGCGGGCTCATCGGCCTCGTTGTGTCCGTGCCGGCGATAACAGACCAAATCGATGACCACGTCCTTGTGGAATTTCATGCGGTAATCGAACGCGAAGCGCGTAACGAAGCACACCGCTTCGGGATCGTCGGCGTTGACGTGCAAGATCGGCGCTTCGACCATCTTGGCGACGTCGGAGCAATACAAAGTAGAGCGCGCATCGCGCGGTGCGCTGGTCGTGAAACCGACCTGGTTGTTGATGATGACGTGAACCGTGCCGCCGGTATAGAAGCCCCGCGCCTGCGAAAGCTGCAAAGTCTCCATGATCACGCCCTGCCCGGCAAATGCCGCGTCGCCGTGGATCAGGACCGGCAGGACCTTGTCGCCGAGAGCATCGCCGCGGCGCTCTTGCCGCGCGCGCACGGATCCCTCGACCACCGGGTCGACAACTTCCAAATGCGACGGATTGAAAGCGAGCGCAACATGCACGTTGCCCGATCCGGTTTTCAAGTCGGCGGAAAATCCTTTGTGGTATTTGACGTCGCCCGAACCGCGAAGCTTGGTGAGATCGTATTGGCCCTCGAATTCACTGAACAGGTCTTTCGGCGACTTGCCCAGCAGGTTCACGAGCACATTGAGCCGTCCGCGGTGAGCCATGCCGATGATGGCCTCTTCGACGCCGCTCTTGCCGCCGTGTTGCACCAAGTCGTCCAACAAGGGAATCAAGCTGTCGCCGCCTTCCAACGAGAATCGCTTCTGACCGACGTACTTGGTGTGCAGATACCGTTCCAGCCCCTCCGCGGCGGTCAATTGCCACAAGATGTTTTTCTTTTCTGCGGCGCTGAAGCGTTGCTGCATTCTGCCGACCTGGAAGCTATCTTGCAGCCAGAGGCGCTCCTCGGTATCCGAGACGTGCGCAAATTCTGCGCCGATGGTATCGGTGTAAATGTATTTCAGGTCACGCAGAATATTCTTGAGCGTGGTGCGCTCGGGTATCGCGTGATTGCGGCTGCCGGTAAAGAATTCCGTGTCAAGATCAGCGTCCGATAGTCCGAAATACTGCAGATCGAGCACATAGGGCTTGGCGCGTTCTTGCAAGCCCAGCGGATCCAGGTTGGCGATCAGGTGGCCGCGATTCGCATAGACCTGAATGAGCCGCGACACCGCACCTTGCTTGGCGCTCGCGCCATCCGAAGCGGCGCCGGACGGAGCGGCAGTTGCCGGTGGATGCTGCATGCGGGCCAGCAGGCGTTCACGAATGGGTCCGTGGGCAATGTCGCTGCCGCTGCCGGACAAACCTTTGAAGTAGCTGACCCAAGCCGGGTCGACACCGCCCGGGTCTCGCAAGAACTGTTCGTAGAGGTCTTCAATGAAACCGGCATTTCCGCCGGACAGCGCCGTGGTGGCTAATTGGTCGGCAAGTGATTTGCTCATGAGCGACGCAGGTCTTAGGAAAACCTCAATAACATCAATACGATGAAGGGGGAAATGAATCCAAACTGCCGCCGTAGTTTAGCCGAAGGCGGCATAATATGGAATGTGACGTCAGTCTGGGAATTTACAAGTCCGAGAGCTCGCCCGCGCCTCGCAACATCCAAATCTCGTAGCCGATGAGCCACGCGTACACCAACAAGACGGCGTACAACACCAGTTCGACGCGGATGAGGCGCATAAATCGATAGCGCGAGAGAAATACCATCACCATGATGCCGCCACCGGTCATCGCCATTTTCAACGCCGCAAATACCGCGGCACTTCGATACACGAACAAAGCCATGATGGGATTGATTTCGTCGGCGCCGTGCACCAGCAAAACGCCCGTTAGGAACGCATCCGCCGCGCTCAGCAACAAGATGGCCGCCGACACCGCCAAAAGATGTGCTGAGTACCAATCGGTCGGATGGAAGCGGGAATCGTTCAACCGCCGTGCCGGGCGCCGGCGGCGCGGATTGAAACTGCCGTAAATTGCCGACCAAAATGCTCGATCCCGCCGGTCGGAGCGCTGGCGGCGTTCTGAACCTCCGGGAACTCGCATCGACGTGCCTTGTACTTGCTGGGTAACCCAGTCGTTGATTCGCCGCGAGCGGCCCGCATCCTTCATCGGCGCCACTATCCCTGCTTGCTGCCTCGAGGCCAAGCCGAATTCGTCATAATGCGGGCACGAGACCGACTATTTTTTTACGTCGCGGTCACCAGTTTGGCGACGAAGTCGCTGACCGGCAGTGCCGCCAGAGCACGTTGGTCGGCAAACATGGACTTGATGGACTCGCTCTGCTTGGCCTGGAAATGGGCAGCCACGCTATCTTCGAATTTCTTGACCAGCACCGGCATGCCTTCGGCGCGGCGCTTGCGATGCCCGATCGGATAGTCGACCGCGATACGCTGGCTGGCCGAGCCGTCCTTGAAGAACACTTGCACCGCGTTGCCGATATAGCGCTTATCCGCAGCATAGTAGTCTTGCGTGAATGCGGCATTTTCCCTTACCTGCATCTTGGCACGCAGCACATCGACGCGCGGATCGCTCGCAATCTTATCCTCGTAGTCTGAAGCCTCTAGCCGGCCGAACAGCAGAGGGATGGCAACCATGTATTGAATGCAGTGATCACGATCAGCGGGGTTTGCCAGCGGTCCGGTTTTGTCGATGATGCGCACACCCGGCTCCTGAGTCTCGATCACCACGCGCTCGATTTGCTCCTGCTTGCCGCTGATCTGTGAATGCAGCGTCATCGCGGCCTCGACTGCGGTTTGAGCATGAAATTCCGCAGGGAAAGAGATTTTGAACAGGATGTTTTCCATCACGTAGCTGCCGAGGGGTTGCGGCAATACGATCGGCTTGCCCTTGAACAATACGTCTTGGAATCCCCACGTCTTGGCGGACAGGGCCGAGGGATAGCCCATCTCGCCCTTGAGTGCAAACAGCGCATGGCGCACGGCGCGGCTGGTCGCATCGCCGGCCGCCCAGCTCTTGCGCGATCCGGTGTTGGGCGCGTGCCGATAAGTCCTGAGTGCGCCGCCGTCGATCCAGGCGTTCGACACCGCATTGATTATTTGTTCGCGCGTGCCGCCGAGCATTGCTGTGACGACTGCCGTCGAAGCAACCCGCACCAGCAGCACGTGGTCCAGACCTACGCGATTGAAGCTGTTCTCGAGCGCGAGTACACCTTGGATCTCGTGGGCCTTGATCATGCCCGTAAGCACGTCGCGCACCACGACGCGCTTGCCGGAGCGGGATAGATAGTCGGCGACGGCAAGAATTCCCCCGAGGTTGTCGGAGGGATGGCCCCATTCCGCCGCCAGCCAGGTGTCATTGAAATCCAACCATCGAATCATGCAGCCTATGTTGAATGCCGCGTTGATCGGATCGAGCTCGTAAGCCGTGCCGGGAACACGTGCGCCTCCCGAGAGAATGGCACCCGGCACCACCGGCCCCAGCAGCTTGGTGCACGCGGGATATTTCAGCGCCTGGAAACCGCACGCCAAAGTATCCATCAGACAGTACGCCGCGGTTTCATAGGCCAGCGTGCCGGAAATCTCGTGGTTCAACGCGTAGTCCGCGATGCTGGTCAGAACCTGATCGGGAGCCGGTCTTTCGGCCGACTTGATATCGTGGGACATTTCTTAACTGCGCTCCGCAAGTGGTACAAAGGTGAGGTTTTCGGGTCCGGTGTAATTGGCGCTCGGGCGTATGATCTTGCCGTCCTCGCGCTGCTCGATGACGTGCGCTGCCCAGCCTGAGGTGCGGCTGATGACGAACAGGGGCGTGAACATCTCGGTCGGTACCCCCATGAGATGGTAGGAAACGGCGGAAAACCAGTCGAGATTGGGAAACATCTTTTTGATGTCCCACATGACCGATTCGATCCGCGATGCCACTTCGAATCCGAGCATGGCGTTCGCCTCTCGCGCCAAAACACGGGAAACCTCTTTGATCACTTGGTTGCGCGGATCTGAGACCGTGTAGACCGGGTGTCCGAATCCTATGATCACCTCTTTCCTGGCGACACGATTGCGGATGTCCGCCTCGGCAGCGTCTGCCGATGGATAGCGATTCTGAATCTCGAACGCCACCTCATTCGCGCCGCCATGCTTCGGTCCGCGCAGCGCTCCTATGGCACCCGTGATGCAGGAATACATGTCCGACCCGGTGCCGGCGATGACCCTGGCGGTGAAGGTGGAGGCGTTGAATTCGTGCTCGGCATACAGGTTCAAGGAAGTGTGCATCGCGCGCACCCAACTTGCCGAGGGCTTGCGGCCGTGGAGCAGGTGCAAGAAGTGCGCGCCGATGGAGTCATCGTCGGTCTGCACCTCGATGCGCTCGCCGCTCTTCGAGAAGTGGTGCCAGTAGCACAGCATCGAACCCAAGCACGCGAGCAAGCGGTCCGCAATGTCGCGCGCGCCCTCGCCGGCATGCCCGACGTCCTCGGGCATGCAGCAGCCGAGGGCCGAAACGCCGGTGCGCAATACATCCATCGGATGGCTCGCCGCAGGCAACTGCTCGAGCACCGTGGTAACAGCGCCCGGCAATGGCCGCAGCGCTTTCAGCTTCTTTTTGTAGGCTGCAAGCTCAGACCGGTTCGGTAATTTTTCGTGCACCAGCAGATGCGCGATTTCCTCGAATTCACACTGCGTGGCAATGTCCAGAATATCGTAGCCGCGATAATGCAAGTCATTGCCGGTTCGGCCGACCGTGCACAGAGCGGTATTGCCCGCGGCGACGCCGGACAGCGCCACCGATTTCTTCGGTTTAAATGCCCCCGGAACCGGGGCCTCGGAATTGCTGCTCACTTTTCCTTTCCTTCGGCAAATAATTCGTCCAACTTGGCCTCGTAGGCATAGTAGTCAAGGTATTTGTAGAGATCCGCGCGCGTCTGCATGGTGCCAAGCACATTCTTTTGCGTGCCGTCGCGGCGGATGGCTTGGTAAGTGTTGAGTGCCGCGGCATTCATGGCTCTATAGGCCGAACAGCAATGCAGCACGATATCGACCCCGACCGTCGCGAGTTCATCGCGTGTGTACAGGGGGGTTTGCCCAAATTCAGTGATGTTGGCAAGAATCGGCACGTTGGCCGCGTCCTTGAAGCGCCGGTACATGCCGAGCTCCGTAATCGCTTCGGGGAAGATCATGTCCGCGCCCGCCTCGACACAGGCATTGGCGCGCTCCAGCGCTTTGTCGATGCCTTCGACGGCAAGAGCATCGGTGCGCGCCATGATCACAAACTGAGAATCGGTGCGCGCGTCCACCGCGGCCTTGACGCGGTCCACCATCTCCTGCTTGGAAACGATCTCCTTGCCGGGCCGGTGGCCGCATCGTTTCGACTGCACCTGATCCTCGATGTGCATTCCGCCGGCGCCGAACTTGGTGAATGACTTGACCGTACGCGCGATATTGAACGCGCCGCCCCACCCCGTATCGGCATCGACCAGCATCGGCAACGGACAGGCGTCGCTGATGCGGCGGATATCGATGAGCACGTCATCCATGGTGCTGATCCCCAAATCGGGAATGCCGAGCGAATTGGCGGCGACGCCGCTGCCCGCAAGATAAATGGCCTTGAATCCGCATGCCGCCGCCAACCGCGCGGTGTATGCATTGATGGTGCCGACCATCTGCAACGGGCTTTCCGCCGCGACCGCTGCGCGCAATCGCGTACCGGCGGACATCTGCGCGGAGGACATCTGCGCGGCGCTCATACGCGTCCCGCCACGGGTAGCAACGCACCGGTAACAGCGCCGGCCTGGTCGGAAATCAAGAACGCTATCACCTCCGCTGCCTCGACGGGCCTCACCCAGCGCGTAAAATCCGCATCCGGCATATCGAGGCGATTCTTCGGCGTATCGAGCGTGCTCGGCAGGATGGCATTGACCGTGACGCCCCGGCCCTTCAGTTCATCCGCCAGAGCTTCGGTCAATTGCGCCACCCCTGCCTTGGATGCGGCGTAGGGACCCATGCCCGCGGCCGCTTTGATTGCACCCATCGCACCGACATTGACGATTCGGCCGCTGCCGGACTTGAGCAAATAAGGCAACGCCGCCTGACATGAAACCACCGCAGTTCTCAAATTGAGCTTGTACATAGTGTCCCAACTTTCCAGTGTTCCCTCGACGATCTTCTCCCAACGGAAGCCTCCGGCCAGATTCACCAAGCCGTCCAAATGTCCGGCATCATCGACGATGCGCCGCATCGCCGAACGCACCTCGGTCTCCAGCGTCAGGTCGACGCCGCCGTAGTGCGCCGCTCCTGTCGGCAGCGATTTCGAGCCAGCCGCCGAGTGCGTCAAGAGAGCCAGCCTCGCGCCGTATGCGCTCAAGGTAGCCGTCACGGCAGCGCCCAATGCGCCGTCGCTGCCGGTCACCGCCACGACCTTGCCCGATAAATCCATGACCTGATTATCCTCGATTCGCGAACATTTAAGGCTGCAACGTGCGCCGGAATTCACCCGGCGACGCACCGGTCCATTTCCGGAACGCGCGATGAAACGCGCTGCGTTCGGAAAATCCAAGCTCCAGCGCGATGTCCATGACGCTGCGGCTGGAATGGCTCAAATAGCTGATGGCCAGATCCCTGCGCAACTGATCCTTGATCGATTGGTAGGACTCACCCTCATCGTGGAGTCGGCGCCGCATCGTTGCAGGCGTCATGCCCATATCATCCGCCAATCTCTCGAAAGCAGGAACAGTGCCGGGCAGCGTTTGCCGCAGCCACCGTCGAACCCGGGCGCTCAAGCTACTGACATTCTTGTATTTCAACAAGATATTTTCCGGCGCCGTGCGCAGAAATTCCTTCGCGGTGCGTTCGTTTTGCACCACCGGCAGGTCAAGAAAACTTGCCTCGAACGCCAGCGCGGTGTTGCGCCGGTTGAATCGCAAATCCGCGCAATACATCAGCCGGTACTCTGCGCTGTGCGCCGGCTCCGCGTAGCTGAACTCGGTGCGCAGAATGGGAATGCGCCGGCCGACCAACCAGCAAGACACGCCGTAGAGCAGCATCAACAAAAGCTCGTGTGCGAAAACTCGGCTGTTGGCGCCGCCCCCGCGCTCATGCAGTACGATTCGCGCCTCGTGACCCTGGCGCTCGATGGAGCCGGCAATGTCGTCAAGTATCAGCGCATAAAATCGCAGACTTCGATCCAGCGCCTGCGCCAAAGTCTTGCAGCCTAAAACCGCATGGCAGAGCATGGCAAAGCTGCCTGCTTTCATGCGGCGTGAATCCTGGCCGAAGAATTCGTCATCGAGCGCCGCCGCAATGGCCCGCCACAGCGCACCGTAATGCTTCGCTGAGACCCGCGCCTGCGGCACTTGCAGCAGGCTCGCCGACAATCCTACCTTGGCCAGCAGCTCGTCCGCGTTCAAGTCGCGGCCCCGGACGCTTTGCAGGGCCGCCGCCACGAAGCAGATGGCAATCGTGCCCGGCTCCGCAGCGCGCGCTGCGGAGACCGCCGTGCGGCTTACGGCGCTGGTGTCGGCGTTGGGATTTCGCACCGCGCTAGTTTACGCGATACGCTCAACTGGAGGACCACGTATCGGCTAAACTAGGACGGTCGCCTTAAGAGGCGTTTCAAGACGCAACACTCCCATGACAAGCAAACCCGCAGTGCTGGCGAATCACGTGCCCACGGTCAAAATGCTGCTCGACGGCAAGTTTGTCGAGTCGCGAACCACTGAATGGCAAGACGTCGTCAATCCGGCAACCCAAGAGGTGCTGGCCAGAGTTCCGTTTGCTACGGAATCCGAGCTGAACGCGGCGGTGGCCTCGGCCAAGCAGGCCTACAAAAGCTGGAAGAACACGCCGTTGGCTGCGCGTGCACGCATCATGCTCAAGCTCCAAGCGCTGGTGCGCGATCAGATGAGCCGCATCGCGCAAACCTTGAGCGCGGAGCAAGGAAAAACTCTCGCCGATGCCGAGGGCGACGTGTTCCGCGGCCTCGAGGTGGTTGAGCACGCCTGTTCGATCGGCAGCCTGCAGCTCGGCGAGTTCGCCGAGAACGTTGCGGGCGGCGTCGACACCTACACCTTGCGTCAGCCCATCGGTGTCTGCGCGGGCATTTCGCCGTTCAATTTCCCCGCCATGATTCCGCTGTGGATGTTTCCCATGGCCATTGTGTGCGGCAACACCTTTGTGCTCAAGCCCTCTGAGCAGGACCCGCTGACGCCGATGCTGCTGGCGGAACTCGCACTGCAGGCAGGCTTACCACCCGGAGTGCTGAGCATCGTCCACGGCGGCAAGCGCGCGGTTGACGCGATCTGCACGCACCCGGATATTGCCGCCGTCTCGTTTGTCGGCTCAACCGCGGTCGGCACGCACGTTTATAGTTTGGCCTCGGCACATGGCAAGCGCGTGCAATGCATGATGGGCGCAAAGAATCACGCCGTGGTCATGCCGGATGCCAGCAAGGAGCAGTCCCTCAATTCTTTGATCGGCGCCACTTTCGGCGCCGCCGGCCAGCGCTGCATGGCCACGTCGGTGACAGTGCTGGTCGGTGAAGCGCAACGCTGGATCCCCGACATCGTCGCCAAGGCAAAGACGCTAAAGGTCAGCGCGGGCGTGGAAAAGAATGTCGACTTGGGTCCGGTGGTGTCGAAGAAGGCAAGGCAGCGGATTCTCGGATTGGTGGCAGACGGAATCGAGGAAGGCGCCAAGCTCGAGTTGGACGGCCGCGACATCCAAGTGCCCGGTTACGAACACGGTAATTTCATCGGCCCGACGATTTTCTCCGCCGTCACCCCGAACATGAAAATCTATACCACGGAAATATTCGGTCCGGTGATGGTGATCGTCGGTGTGAATACGCTCGATGAGGCCATCACCCTCATCAACAACAATCCCTTCGGCAACGGTACGGGAATTTTTACCCAAAGCGGCGCGGCCGCGCGCAAATTTCAAAACGAGATCGACGTCGGCCAGGTAGGTATCAACGTGCCGATTCCGGTGCCCGTGCCGTTTTTCAGCTTTACCGGATCGCGCGGCTCCAAGCTCGGCGATCTCGGACCGTACGGCAAGCAGGTCGTGCAGTTCTACACACAGACCAAAACCGTGACGTCGCGCTGGTTCGATGACGGCAGCAGTTCCGGCGGCGTGAACACCACCATCAGCCTGAAATGAAAATCGGGTTTGTCGGCCTAGGGCATATGGGCGCGCCCATGGCGCGAAATCTATTGAACGCGGGCCACACGCTTACCGTGTTTGACTTGAATCAACGCAGCGTGGATGCGTTGACGGCCGCAGGCGCCGCGCCTGCGTGTTCCGCCAAACAGGCGGCCGTGCACGCCGATATGGTGCTGACCATGCTGCCCTCCTCGCCGCACGTCAAATCGGTGTATCTAGGCGCCGATGGCGTACTCGCAGGCGTGCGCAAGGACATTCCGCTGGTCGACTCGAGCACCATCGATCCGCACACCGCGCGGGAAGTCGCCGCGATCGCTGCGCAACAGGGCAATCCCATGGCCGACGCACCGGTCTCCGGCGGCACGGCCGGTGCCGCCGCAGGCGCGCTGACTTTCATGGTTGGCGCAACGATCGAGCTGTTCGAGCGCATCAATCCGGTCCTCTTGGCGATGGGCAAGAACATCCTCCACTGCGGTGAGCCCGGCAACGGACAAGCCGCGAAGATCTGCAACAACATGCTGTTGGGAATCAGCATGATCGGCGTCGCCGAGGCCATGAGCCTCGGGGCAGCCCTCGGAATCGATCCCAAGGTTTTGGCGGGTATCATCAACACCTCGAGCGGACGCTGCTGGAGTTCGGACACATACAATCCTTATCCCGGCGTTATGGACAACGTGCCCGCCGCGCGCGGCTACTCGGGCGGATTTGCCGCCGACCTCATGTTGAAGGACCTCGGGCTCGCAACTGAATCGGCCAAACAAGCCAGGCTGACCGTTGTCATGGGCGAGTTGGCGCAGCAGCTGTACCAGCTGTGGAATGCGCGGGGTTCCGGCTCGCAGGACTTTTCGGCGATCATCAATCTCTATAAAAACCCCTAAGGTCCCTCGCCAAACCCTATGGAAGTGCTGTGCGAGATTCGCAATCATGTTGCGTTCATCACCCTGAATCGGCCCGCTGCGCTCAACGCGATTTCGATCGAGATGATTTTGCAATTGCGCGCACTGCTGGGGCGCTGCGCCACGGATGCAAAGATCCATGCCGTGTTGATCAAGGGCGCAGGGGATAAGGCATTCTGCGCCGGCGGCGATATTCGTGCGCTGTACCACAGCTTCAAAACTTCCGGCTCGCTACACCGCGAGTTCTTCGCAACGGAGTATCCGCTCGACTACCTGCTGTATTCCTACCCCAAGCCCTACCTTGTCTTGATGGATGGCATCACTCTCGGCGGCGGAATGGGCATCGCTCAGGGATCTCGGTTGCGCATCGTCGGAGAACGCACGCGGATGGGCATGCCGGAGGTAGGCATAGGCTTCTTTCCCGACGTCGGCGGCAGTTATTTTTTGTCCCGCACGCCGGGCAAGATGGGGGTGTATTTGGCTCTGGCGGGAGTGCAGATTCGCGCCGCCGACGCCTTGTACTGCCGGCTTGCGGATTTCTACTTGCCGCCCGCCGCCATTGAGTGCTTGGGCGACGCTCTGGCAGAATTACGCTGGAGCGACGACCGGCTGGCCGATCTGCGCTGCTGCATCGGGGAACGCGCCGGGCCTCGAAGGGTGCCTATGCCGCCGCTGGCGGCGCTGCGCGAAGGCATTGATGAACACTTCTCGCATTCCAACGTCGGCGCCATCATTTCGTCGCTGGAGAACGAAACGCGGATCGAATACGGCGATTGGGCGCATCAAACCGCCAAGCTGATGCGCAGCCGCTCGCCCACCATGCTCTGCGTGACCTTACGTCAGCTGCAGCGCGGCGCCACTTTAAGTCTCGCGGACTGCTTTCGCATGGAACTCGGCATGGCCGCGCACAGCTTCGAACAGGGCGACTTCCTGGAAGGGGTGCGCGCCGTGCTGATCGACAAGGACAATTCGCCTCGCTGGCAACCGAGCCGCATCGAAGAGGTCACAGAAGGCATGATCGAAGCCTTCTTCCGCGAGCCCTGGTCCGCTGCCGCGCATCCTCTGGCCGAATTGGAATCGTTCGCCGCGTCCCGTCCCTAAACGCGCCGGCGCTCCTGCAATGCGCGCAAGATTTCCAGGCGGCGCGCATCGCTGGCATGAGGCCATTCGGAGATTTCGCCCAATGTGCGGCGGCATCCCAGGCACAGACCCTGCGCATCGAGCCGGCAAACGTCGATGCAGGGCGAGGCAACCTCTGCGGGCTTCAGTGCTGAATCGACCATTGCTTGAAAACCCGGTGGATGGCATCCAGACCATCGGTCAGCGCAGCCGGACCGGGCTGCAAAATGATGGGCGATTTGATTTCATGCAGTTGGCCGTCGCGCACGGCGGGAATCGCATCCCAACCGTCGCGGGCGGCGACTTGATTCGGCCGGAAACGCTTGCCGCACCAAGACCCCAGAATGATGTCCGGGACCCGCCGAATGACCTCGCCGGCGTCTGCCAGGATGCGGTCCTTGCCCAGCGCGCACAGTGCGCGCTCCGGAAAAATATCATCGCCGCCCGCCGCCGTGATGAGCTCGCTTACCCAACGAATGCCGGTGATGAGCGGTTGGTCCCATTCCTCGAAATAAACCCGCGGACGGCGCGCCAGCAACGCCGCCTGTTGCCGGACCTTTTCGACATGTGCCTCGAGTTCGCGTGCATAGTCTTCCGCACGCGATGCCTCGCCCACCAGCGCGCCCAAGCGCCGCACATAGCCGAGAATGCCGTCTACGGAACGATGATTGCTGATCCAGACTTCGATGCCGTGCTTGATCAGCGCCTGCGCAATATCGGCTTGAATATCCGAAAATCCGACGACGAAATCCGGCTCAAGCGCAAGAATGCGGTCGACCTTAGCGCTGATGAATGCCGAGACCCGCGGCTTTTCGCGACGCGCACGCGCCGGGCGTACGGTGAAACCCGATATGCCGACGATCCGGTCTTCCAACCCAAGCGAATAGAGCACCTCGGTAGGTTCTTCGGTCAGGCAAACGATGCGCCGCGGATAACGACCGTCCATGCCGCCTTACAACGCACCTTCGGCGAGGGCTGCCGCCGCGCCGTGCAGAATGCCGTGCGCCAATCCAGGTGCCTGCGACAACAGGTAGTCGCAGTAGAATCTCGCGGTCGAGATCTTCGCCTTGAAGAACTCGCCATCGCCGGCAGGCGATCCGCGCGCGGCGAGCCGCTGTTGCGAGATCAAGGCCGAGCGCAGCAGCTGCCAGCCACCGGCGACGATCCCGAGCAGCTTCAACATGGGCACTGCGCCGACGGAGACGGCACGGATGTCGGTGGCGTAGGTGCCCACCACGTAGCCTACCGCTCGTTCCAGAGCGTCAATGGCTGCGGAAAAAGCCGGCGCCAGCTCAGACACCTGCGGCTCGGACTTCAAGGATCTAGACAAGGCGCGCATCTCAGCGATGACCGTCTGCGCCGCCTGGCCGCGGTCGCGCGCCAGCTTGCGGCCGATCAGGTCATTCGCTTGAATGGCGGTGGTGCCCTCGTAGATCGGCGTAATGCGAGCATCCCGCAGATACTGCGCGGCGCCGGTCTCCTCGATGAAGCCGACTCCGCCGTGCACCTGGATGCCGAGCGAGGCGATGTCGACGGAATTTTCCGTGCACCAGCCCTTGACGACAGGAATCATCAGATCGGCGAACACCTGGTGCCGTTCGCGCTCTTCGGATCGAGGGTGCAGACGCGCGGCGTCCAGCGACACGGCAACTACCGCCGCGAGCGCGCGCATCGCTTCGGTCTGTGACCTCATGAGCATCAGCATACGGCGCACATCAGGATGGCGCAGGATCGCCACGCGTGCGCCGCCCCGTATCCCGGCATCGGTCCCTTGTATGCGCTCGCGCGCATAGCTCAACGCGGTTTGATAGGCGCGCTCGGACAAACCCACTCCTTCGATCCCCACCGAATAGCGCGCGGCGTTCATCATGATGAACATGTATTCCAAGCCGCGATTTTCCTCGCCGATGAGCTCGCCGATCGCACCGCCGTTCTGGCCGAAAGCGAGCACGCAGGTGGGGCTGGCGTGAATGCCGAGCTTGTGTTCGACCGACAGGCAATGCACATCGTTGCGCTTGCCCAAGGAACCATCGGCATTGACCAGGAATTTTGGAACTAGAAACAGGGAGGTTCCTTTGACGCCTTCCGGTGCCCCGGCCACGCGCGCCAACACCATGTGCACGATATTGCCGGTCATGTCGTGCTCACCGTAAGTGATGAAAATCTTCTGCCCGGTGAGCAGGTAGCGGCCGTCGCCCGCAGGCACGGCACGCGTGCGCACCGCCGATAGATCGGAGCCCGCCTGCGGCTCGGTGAGATTCATGGTTCCTGTCCACTCGCCGCTGACCATCTTCGGCAGATACATTTTGCGCTGTGCATCGGTTCCGCGCAGCTCGAGCGCATCGATGGCGCCGCGCGTTAGCATCGGGCACAGCGCAAAGGCCACGTTGGCGCCGTTCCACATCTCCTCGATGAGCGCCGACAGCACCCGGGGCAGATTCTGGCCGCCGAAATCCGCGGGGCAGGAAAGCGCGTTCCAGCCGTCCGCGGCGAATCGGGCATACGCCTGTTTCCAGCCGGCGGCGGTCAGCACATCTCCATCCTGCCAGCGTACGCCTTCCAGATCGCCGCTGCGGTTGAGCGGCGAGAGCACCGCGCCGGCGAATTTCGCGGCTTCTTCGAGCACCGCGTCCGCCACATCGGGCGTCATCTCGCCGAATCCAGGCAGCTGCGCCAGCAGGCTGAAGTCCACCAATTCGCGCAGCACGAATTTCATGTCGGTTAGCGGCGCTTGATATTCGTGCATGTCGATCCTACATGTTGCGGCGGTAGCGGCCGCCGACGTCGTATAACGTGTGGGTGATCTGGCCCAAAGAGCAGCCGCGCACGGCTTCCATCAGGACTTCAAAGGTATTGCCGTTATCGATCACCGTGCGCCGCAGGCGCTCTAGCAATCGCGCCGCCTGCTCGTCGTGCTCTTGCTTGAATGATTTGAGGCGCTTCAGCTGCGACTGCTTCTCCGCGTCCGTGGACCGGGCCAGCTCGATCTTTTCCGGCACGGTCTCGCCATGCGGATTTCGGAAAGTGTTGACGCCGATGATGGGATAGGAGCCGTCGTGTTTCTGGCGCTCGTAAAACAAAGACTCTTCCTGAATCTTACCGCGCTGATAGCCGGTCTCCATGGCGCCGAGCACGCCGCCGCGCTCTGCGATGGCATCGAACTCTTTGAGCACCGCTTCCTCAACCAGATCGGTCAATTCATCGATGATGAAGCTGCCCTGATTGGGATTCTCGTTCTTCGCCAATCCCCACTCGCGGTTGATGATGAGCTGGATGGCCATGGCGCGCCGCACGCTCTCTTCCGTAGGTGTGGTGACCGCCTCGTCATAGGCATTGGTGTGCAGACTGTTGCAATTGTCATAGATCGCGCACAGCGCTTGCAGCGTAGTGCGAATGTCATTGAACGCCATCTCCTGCGCGTGCAGCGAGCGGCCCGAGGTCTGCACGTGATACTTGAGCTTCTGGCTGCGCTCGTTGCCGCCGTACTTGTTCTTCATCGCCACCGCCCAGATACGGCGTGCGACGCGGCCGATGACCGAGTACTCCGGGTCCATGCCGTTGGAGAAGAAGAACGACAGGTTCGGCGCGAAGTCATCGATGTGCATGCCGCGCGCCAGATAGGACTCGACGTAAGTAAAGCCGTTAGCGAGGGTGAAGGCGAGCTGCGAAATCGGATTCGCGCCCGCCTCGGCTATGTGATAACCGGAGATTGAAACCGAATAGAAATTCTGCACCTTGTGGTGCACGAAGTATTCTTGCATGTCGCCCATCATTTTGAGCGCGAACTCGGTTGAAAAAATGCAGGTGTTCTGGCCCTGATCTTCCTTCAAGATATCTGCCTGCACCGTGCCGCGCACCGTGGACAAGGTCCAGGCTCTGATCTTTTGCTGCTCGTCCGCGGTCGGTTCGCGGCCGTTTTGCTGCTGAAACTTCTCCAGTTGCTGGTCGATCGCGGTATTCATGAACATGGCGAGGATCATCGGCGCCGGACCGTTGATGGTCATCGAGACCGAGGTGGTCGGCGCGCACAGATCGAATCCCGCGTACAGCGCCTTCATGTCATCCAGCGTCGCGATCGATACGCCGGAATTGCCGACTTTGCCGTAAATGTCGGGACGCGGATCCGGATCCCATCCATAGAGCGTTACCGAATCGAAGGCCGTCGACAGCCTGTGCGCCGGCATGCCTTCCGAAACCCGCTTGAAGCGTTGATTGGTGCGAAACGCATCGCCTTCGCCCGCGAACATGCGCGTCGGATCTTCGCCTTCGCGCTTGAACGCGAACACGCCGGCGGTATAGGGGAATGAGCCGGGAACGTTTTCTTTCAGCAGGAAGCGCAAAGTCTCGCCCTGATCCTCGAAACGCGGCAGCGACACCTTGCGGATCTTGGTGCCCGACAGCGACTCGCAGGTGAGTTGGGTGCGGATCTCGCGGTCGCGGATCTTCACCACGTACTCCGGCTGCGCGTACAGCTCCTGAAGCTTCGGCCAATGCTCCAACAACTTGGCCGCGGCAGGGTCAAGTTCGGCGTTCTTCGCGGCGATCAGATCGTCAAATCCGGCTATGCCGCGCCCCGATCCGGCAAACAGGTGCTTCGCGGTGCCGAGCGATTGGCGTTCGCGCGCGATCCGTGCCTGATCCGCAACGAAGCGGTGAAAATCGCGGAGTGTCGCAGAAATCTCCGCCAAATAGCGCACCCGTTCCGGCGGCACGATGGCCCGGCCGCGCGATGATGACCGGACCGTCACCAGCGGCAGCTTGCCGCTGCCCAGCTTCAGGCCCTTCTCTTGCAGACGCGGCACGATGGCCTGATAGAGCGCCGTGACGCCGTCGTCATTGAAGCGCGAGGCCATGGTGCCGTAAACGGGCATGGAATCGGCCGATTGATTGAACCACTGATGGTTGCGCTGGTACTGCTTGCGCACATCGCGCAGCGCATCTTCGGAGCCCTTGCGGTCAAACTTATTGATGGCCACGAAGTCGGCGAAATCGAGCATGTCGATCTTCTCCAGCTGCGAGGCCGCACCGAATTCCGGCGTCATGACGTAGACCGACGTATCGACCAACGGCACGATCGCCGATTCGCCCTGCCCGATACCTGAGGTCTCCACCACGATCAGATCAAAGCCGCTGATCTTGCAGCAGGCGAGCACCTCCGGAAGCGCGGCAGATATCTCGGTGCCGGTATCGCGCGTCGCCAGCGAGCGCATGAATACCTGGTCGGTTTCAATCGCGTTCATGCGGATGCGGTCGCCGAGCAGGGCCCCGCCGGTACGCTTGCGCGACGGATCGATCGAAATGACGGCGACGCGCAATCGATCTTCCTGGTCAAGGCGCAGCCGCAGTATGAGCTCATCGGTGAGCGAGGATTTGCCGGCTCCGCCGGTTCCGGTAATTCCGAGCACAGGGATCTTGATGCCCGCGGCCGCCTGCAGGAGCCCTTGGCGGATGCGCATGGGATAAGTTCGATTTTCGACCGCGGTAATGACCCGCGCCAGCTGGCGCCGGTTCCCGGAGCGCAGCGCCTCCAGCGCTTCCCCTTCGGCCGGCGCCAATGCGGACAGGTCGTAGTCGCTGGTGCGGATGACGTCATCGATCATGCCCTGCAGCCCGAGCTTCGCGCCGTCTTCGGGCGAATACAGGCGGGTTACGCCGTAATCCATCAGCTCCCGAATTTCTGCCGGCACGATAACGCCGCCGCCGCCGCCGAACACCTTGATGTTCTCGCCTCCGCTCTGGCGCAACAGATCCATCATGTACTTGAAGAACTCGACGTGCCCGCCCTGATAGGAAGTGATCGCCACGCCCTGCACGTCCTCTTGCAAGGCGGCATTGACGATTTCCTGCACCGAGCGATTGTGGCCGAGATGAATGACCTCGGCGCCCGACGCCTGCAGCACACGGCGCATGATGTTGACGGAGGCGTCGTGTCCATCAAACAGCGACGTCGCGGTCACGAAGCGAACCTTGTTCGCAGGCTGGTAGGGGCTGGGCTTGGCGGCGATGGATACGGCGCTCATAGGATCTGCTCAGGTAGATGGCTAGGTAGCCAGATTAACAGGCCTAGCCCGCAATTTTAGAGAACCTAAGCACTGAAACAAATGCCCAAAAATACCGCCGCCGGTGAGCGAATTTGCAACATCGGTCCGGCTAGTCGGAACCCCAATTGGGCGGGCGCTTTTCGATGAAGGCGGCTACCCCTTCCTGCGCGCTGGGATCGATCATATTGCAGGCCATGGCCTCGCCCGCCATCTCGTAGGCTGCGCCCATGCCCGATTCCAGCTGGCGATAAAAGAGGGCTTTGCCGGCCGCGATCGCGGACCGCGGCTTGGCCGCGATGGCTGCCGCAATGCGGGAGACCTCATGGTCAAGGGCGTCGGCCGGTACTGAGCGGTTGATGAGCCCGCGCTGCGCAGCGGCGGCCGCATCGATCAGTTCACCGGTCACCAGCATTTCGAAGGCCGCCTTGCGCCCGACGTTGCGCGACAGCGCAACCGAGGGCGTCGCGCAGAACAAACCCACATTGATGCCCGAAACCGCAAACCGGGCATCATCGGCGGCAATCGCAAGATCGCAGGTAGCCACCAATTGACAGCCCGCGGCAGTCGCGATGCCATGCACCCGAGCGATCACCGGTTGCGGCAACGACTGGATGCGCAACATCAAGCGGCTGCAGTCCGCGAACAGCCGTCGATAATATGCCAAGCTCGGCTTCGACTTCATCTGCTTCAGGTCGTGTCCCGCGCAGAAGGCCTTGCCGGCGCCGCCCAACACCACCACGCGTGCGCTTGGGTCTGCGGCGACTGTGTCCAGTGCACCTACCAGCGCCGCCAGCATCTCCTCCGAGAGCGCGTTGTACTGCGCTGGGCGATTCAGCGTCAGATACGCGACGGCACCCTTCTGGTGCTGCAAAACCAGCGGCGTAGCATCGTCCGCAACGCTCGAGGTATTCATCGCGGCCTCCGGATCAAAGGGATGAGGGCGTATGCTCTCATCGACACATCTATGTAGGCAATGTTCTATGATTCGTCGTGGCGGCTGCGACGTAAAGCCGCGGGTCAACTCTTTTTGAGGAGCGCTTGCATGCAGTTGAAGGAAGTCAGTGCCGTTGTAACCGGCGGGGCCTCGGGGTTGGGTCTCGCGGTTGCGACCCGGATCGTACGCGGCGGAGGAAAGGCGGTGATCTTGGATTTGAATGCCCAACAGGGCAACGCCGCAGCAGCAAGCTTGGGGACCGGCGCGACATTCATCGCCGCCGACGTCAGCGACGAAGCGGCGGTGGACGGCGCGGTCAAGCAAGCCCAGCAGGCCATGGGCAGCATCAATGCGGCTATCAATTGCGCCGGAATCGCGACTCCCGGCCGTTTGGTCGGCAGGCAAGGACCCATGGCGGGCAGCTCTTTCCGGCGCATGATCGAAATCAATTTGCTCGGCACGGTGCTGGTGGCCAAGGCTGCGGCGGTCGCGATGCAGACCAATGCGCCCAACGCGCAAGGTGAACGCGGAGTCATCGTGATGACAGCGTCGGTCGCTGCCTTCGATGGACAGATCGGGCAGATCGCCTACTCCGCATCCAAGGGCGGCATCGTCGGCATGACGCTTCCCATGGCCCGGGAATTGGCATCGAGCGGAATTCGCGTCATGACTGTGGCACCAGGTTTATTTGCCACACCGATGATGAAGGGGCTGCCGCAGGAGGCCCAAGACTCCTTGGGCAAGCAGACCCCCTTTCCGCCCCGGCTTGGCGAGCCCGATGAGTTCGCAGCGCTGGTGGTACAGATCCTCGAGAACGTAATGCTCAACGGCGAGACCATCCGCCTCGACGGCGCCGTCCGAATGCAGCCGCGCTGATTCGCCACTTGGGTGTACGAAGCGCTTCAGCATGAAAGCCGATAATCGCGTTCTGTTCGGACCGCTCGCAGCCTGCATTCTGACCGCAGGCATAGCAGGCTTGGCGCTGCTCGTCCCCAATTACAGCCAAATACGCCAGACGGTGAGTGAAATAGGCGAGATGGATTCGCCTGCCAGAGTCCCGTTCGCGGCCGCCGGTGTCGGTATTTTCTTCGCCCTCATCTGGATCAGCATTGCACCCAACTTGAGCTCCTTGTTCCGGCACGGAATCGTTTGGGCGGCAATGAAACCCGTATACGGCGTCGTGCAACGGTCCTTGTTCGCGGCGTGGTTCGGCTGGTGCGCAGGTATAGGCCTGATGCTATGGCAGCGCAGAGCGGCGGCCGCCGGTATCTGAGCGCGCGCCTGGCGGCAGGTGCGCTGATTCTCAGCGGCTGCGTTGGCGAGCAACGCACTCCGCCTCCCTTGATCGCGGCCGATGCGAAAGCGCAGATTCAACAATCGCTGCCTCGTTACGTGCGCGACCAATCCGGGTGGACGACCGATATTTACGCTGCGTTCAGTGCATTGACGGTCACACCCAGCCGGGAAAACATTTGCGCCTCGATTGCCGTGATAGAGCAGGAATCGGGATTTCGCGTGGACCCCGTTGTGCCGGGCTTGGGTGTCATTGCCAGAAAAGAGATCTACGATCGCGCGTCGCGAGCGCACGTGCCGGCAATTCTGGTCGACGGCGTGCTGCAGTTGAAATCGTCCGACGGGCGCACTTACGGCGATCGCATCGACGCCGCTCGAACCGAAAAGAACCTCAGTGACGCGTACGAGGACTTCATCGGGTCCGTGCCCTTGGGGCGCACGCTGTTCGCGTCAAGAAATCCCATTCGCACCCGCGGCCCGATGCAGGTCAACGTCGCCTTTGCGGAACAATTTTCCTCCGCGGCGACCTATCCATATCCGGTGCAGTCGAGCATCGAGGATGAGCTCTTCACGCGCCGCGGCAGCGTCTATTTCGGCATTGCGCACCTTCTCGACTATCGGGCACCTTACGACAGATACCTCTACCGCTTTGCAGATTTCAATGCCGGACAATATGCGAGCCGCAACGCCGCCTTCCAAAGCGCCGCGAGCATTGCCGCGGGCATTCCTCTCCTCACCGACGGCGCACTGTTGCCGCACGACAGTGATCCCGATAATCCAGGCGCGACCGAACGCGTGCTGCGCACGCTCGGCGGCAGGCTCAAGATGAGCGATGGCCGCATTCACGGCGCATTGGCTGACGGCCGCGGCAACGACTTTGAAACCACGACGCTGTATCAGCGCGTGTTCGAGTTGGCCGAACAGCGCGCCGCGCACCCGCTGCCGCGCGCCCTCGTGCCGAAAATCAAGCTGGGTGGACCGAAAATTAAGCGCAGCCTAACCACGGATTGGTACGCTCATCGCGTCGATGATCGATTCAAGCGTTGTCTCGGCACCCAATAGAGTTCAGTGCCGCGCGAGTGCGCCGGGAAAATTTCCGGCCCTGCTAACCATCCCGGGCAAGTCGCGTCCCATATTTTTCGTCAACCATGCCGACGCATCGATCACACGATCGAGATTGAGCCCGGTGCGATGGCCCGACCGTTCCAACATATAAACCACGTCCTCGGTGGGGACATTGCCGGTGGCGCGGGGTGCGAAAGGGCAGCCTCCGAGACCTCCCAGCGATGCATCGACAGTTTTGGCCCCTGCAGTCACCGCCGCCCACACGTTGGCCAAGCCGGTATTGCGGGTGTTGTGAAAGTGCACGCGAACCGGCAGCGGCGAAATTGCCGCTTTGACCGCGGTCACGAGATTTGTCACGTCGCGGGGAGCGGCGACCCCGATGGTATCCGCGAGCGCGACTTCGACCGGTCCCGCCGCTGCGGCAAGCTTGGCCATCTCTATGACTCGCTTAGGATCGACTTCGCCGTCGAACGGACATCCGAATGCAGTGGAAATGGTGATCTGCGCGCGCCGTCCTTCCTGACGGGCCAAGCGCACCACTTCAATGCACATCGCCAGCGATTCCTCCGATGTCTGGCCTTGGTTGCGCGTCGCGAAACCATCAGAGGCTGCGCATACGGCACCGAGTTCCTGAAGCCCCGCTTCGATGGCGCGCAGCGCGCCGCGCTTGTTCAGCACCAATCCGATGTAGATGACATCATCGCGCGGTCTCAGCGCCGCGGACACCGCATCGGCATCGGCCATTTGCGGCACGAGCTTCGGATTCACGAAGCTCGCCACCTCGATCCGGCGCACGCCGGCGTCGATCGCGCGCTCGATCATGTCCAGTTTCTGTTGGGTGCTGAACAGCACGGATTCATTTTGCAATCCATCTCGCGGACCCACCTCGACAATTTCGATCTCGGACATTTTTTTAAATCCTGCGCGCCGCAAATTCCAACAATTCGAGTCTAAGCCTAACCAGAAATCACTTTAAGTTCGATTCCTTTCATCAGTACTAAGTTACTTAAATATCTTTATATATCAATATATTAAAAATAATATATAAACCTATTTCTCAGTAACTCCATACCCGCCACCGCCCGGCGTGCAGATCACCATGATGTCGCCGGCCTGCACATCGGCTTGGCCGATATGCGCCAATTTCTCGCGGCTGCCGTCGGCCCGCTCGATGAAGTTTGCGCCCACCGCGCCCGCTTCGCCGCCCGCCATGCCGAACGCCCCGATCTCGCGGCCGTTGCTCAAGATCGATGCGGTCATCGGCTCCAAAAAACGCACACGCCGCACGCCCCCGTCACCGCCCCGCCAGCGTCCGCGCCCACCCGAACCGGCACGAATCTCATAGGACTCGAGGCGCACGGGAAATCGGAACTCGAGCACTTCCGGGTCCGTGAGGCGTGAGTTGGTCATGTGGGTTTGGACCACGCTGGTGCCGTTGAATTCGGGTCCCGCGCCCGAACCCCCGGCGATGGTCTCGTAATATTGGTACTGCCCGTTGCCGAAGGTGAAGTTGCTCATCGTGCAGCACCCCGCCGCCATGACGCCGAGAGCTCCGTATATGGCGTTGGTGACGCACATGGACGTCTCGACATTTCCGGCCACCACGGCCGCCGGCGAACGCGGATTGAGCATGCAGCATTCCGGGAGGATCAACCGCAAAGGCTTCAAGCATCCCGCATTCAGGGGGATGTCGTCGTTGACCAGCGTGCGAAACACATAAAGCGCAGCAGCCGTCGTGACGGCGCGAGGCGCGTTGAAATTATCGTGCAGCTGAGCGCTCGTGCCGGTGAAATCGATGCTGGCGCTGCGGGCCGCGCCGTCGACGCGCAGCCGCACTTCAATGCGCGCGCCGTTGTCGAGCGGCAAAACAAAATGGCCGTCTTTGAGCGATGTGATGACGCGGCGCACCGATTCTTCGGCATTGTCCTGAACGTGCTTCATGTAGGCCTGCACGGTACCGGCGCCGTATTGCGCGACCAGCGCCTTGAGCTCGGCGCTGCCCTTGGCGTTGGCAGCGATCTGCGCACGCATATCCGCGAGATTTTGCGCCGGATTGCGCGAGGGGTGCACGCCGCTCCCCAGAAGCTCGCGCATGGCGGCCTCGCGCAGCAACCCGCCCGCAACCAGCTTGAAATTGTCGATCAAGACTCCTTCTTCCTCGATGCACGTCGAGAACGGCGGCATCGAGCCGGGCGTGCTGCCGCCGATGTCGGCATGATGGCCGCGCGATGCCACAAAGAATTTCGGCGCCGCATCCCCCTCATCCAGATAGACCGGCGTAACCACGGTGATGTCGGGTAAATGCGTGCCGCCGTGATAAGGGTCGTTCAGGACATAGACGTCGCCGCTGCGCATTTGTGGATTGCGGTCCATGACCGTGCGAATCGACTCGCTCATCGAGCCCAAATGCACGGGCATGTGCGGCGCGTTGGCGATCAAAGCGCCGTCGCCGTCGAACAAAGCGCAGCTGAAATCCAGGCGCTCTTTGATATTGACCGAATATGCCGTGTTTTGCAGCCGCAATCCCATCTGCTCGGCAATATTCATGAAGATGTTGTTGAACAGCTCCAGCGTGATAGGGTCAACCTGCACTCCCAACCCCTGCTCACCGGCCCGAGGCCGAACGCGCCTCAGCTCGATACAGCCGCCGCCGGCCAGTCGCGCCTCCCATCCCGGCTCGACGACTGTGGTCGCGTTCCGGTCCGCCAGGATGGCCGGGCCGGCGATCATGGCGCCGTCCCTCAAATCAGGAGCGAGATACAGCCGCGCGCGGCGCCAACCGGCTGGTTGCGAGTCCGCCAAGCAGTACATGGCGATTTCCGCCTGCGCTGCGGGCTCATAGGGAGCCGCCTCTTTGACCGAAGCTGCGGCAGCCGAGTCCGCGCCCGGAGCAACGCATTCCACCGCCACCGCCTCGATCACCAATGGCTGGTCCGGAACCGCAAATTCAAACCGGCGTCTGTAGCTCGCCTCGAATTCCTCGCGCACCGCTACGACGCCTGCGGCGAACGGCATCGTCAACGGCAACGCGCACGGCAGCGCCGTGTCCGTGCCCTGGTAGCGAATGTGAACCCGGGCGATGCGGTTTAAGCTGTCACCCGCCAGACCCTGCGTGCGGAGCTCGGCAGCCGCTTCGTCCAGCAGGTGTTCGGCGAGCGCCGCCGCCGCTCGCAGTCCCTCTACGTCCAATTCGCGCTCCACTGCCGCCTCTCGCATGGCGATTTGATCGGCGAGACCCATCCCATACGCGGACAGCACGCCGGCCAAAGGATGAATGAAGACTCGCTTCATTCCCAACACATCGGCTACCAGAGCGGCATGTTGTCCGCCGGCTCCGCCGAAGCATTGCAGCGTGTAGCCGCTGACATCATGTCCGCGCATCACGGATATGCGTTTCACGGCGTTGGCCATGCTGCCGATCGCAATTCGCAGCGCTCCTGCGGCAGCTTCTTCCGGCGCGATCGGCCGGCCGCCGGCGCTCGACATGCTTGCGGCCATCTGGGTAAATCGATCGGCGACGATCCGGTCATCCAAAGACTCATCCGCGTCAACGCCAAACACGTGCGGAAAATATTTGGGCTGAATTCTTCCCAGCAGCACGTTTGCGTCGGTGACCGTGAGCGGGCCGCCGCGCCGGTAACTTGCAGGGCCGGGGTTTGCGCCGGCCGACTCAGGTCCCACCCGCAGCCTCGCGCCGTCGAAGCGGACGATGGACCCGCCTCCGGCGGCGATGCTATGAATGCTCATCATGGGCGCGCGAACCCGCACGCCCCCCACTTCCGTGTCGAACGCCCGCTCGTACTCTCCCGCAAAATGACTCACGTCGGTGGACGTTCCGCCCATGTCGAAGCCGATCAGCTTCTCGTGTCCCAGAGCTCGCGCTGTGCGCACCATGCCGACAATGCCGCCGGCCGGTCCCGAGAGAATGGCGTCCTTGCCGTTGAACCTCCGAGCCTGCGTGAGTCCGCCGGAGCTTTGCATAAAGAATAACGGCACCCCCGGCATGAGATTCGTCAACCGGTCGCAATAGCGCCGCAGAATCGGCGAAAGATACGCGTCCACCACGGTGGTATCTCCGCGCGGCACCAGCTTCATGAGCGGACTCACGCGGTGCGATACGGAGATTTGCGCAAATCCCACTCCCCGGGCCAAGCTTTCCGCCGCCAGCTCGTGATGAACATAACGGTAACCGTGCAGAAAGACGATGGCGCAGGATCGCAAGCCATCTTGGTATGCCATCTGCAGCTGCGACTTCAGCGCCTCAGAGTCCAATTCTTGAATTGTTTCGCCGTGCGCCCCGACGCGCTCGGTGGCCTCGATGACGCGTTCGTAGAGCATTTCCGGCAGCACGATGTGGCGGTCGAACAGGCGCGGCCGGGCCTGCGTGGCGATCCTCAAGGCGTCGCGGAATCCGCGCGTGATGACCAGCAACGTGCGTTCGCCCTTGCGCTCGAGCAACGCGTTGGTGGCGACCGTGGTGCCCATCTTCACGCATGCCACTTGCTCGGGGCCGATCAATTCCCGCGCCTCGAGGCCCAGCAACCGGCGGATTCCTTCCACGGCCGCGTCGTCATACTGCGTGGAGTTCTCCGACAGCAGCTTCAGTGCATGCAGGGACCGGTCCGGCGCCCGTCCAATGACGTCGGTAAACGTGCCGCCGCGATCGATCCAGAATTCCCAGCGGCTCATGTCTCGGCGGCGCTCTCGATGAGCACTCTGCCCCGCGTTTCGGGTATGGCCCAGGCACACACGATGACCAATGCGTAGGCAGCGACGGTGAAGGCCGCGATGGCATCGCCCAGAGGCAAACGGGTGCTGAGCAAACCGATCAGCGAAGGACAGAACCCGCCGATGCCGCGGCCGACGCTGTAGGAGAATCCTTGTCCTGAGCCCCGCACCGCGCCGGGAAACAATTCGGCCAGGCAAGCGCCCATGCCGGAAAAAATACCGAGCACGAAGAACCCGAGCGGAAAGCCGATCAGAAACATGCTGCCCGCTACCGGCATGTGCGTGTACAACACGATCAATAGCGTGGCGCCCGAGGCGAATAGAACGAAGCCGCGGCGCCGTCCGATCGCATCCGTCAGCCACGCGCTCACCAGGTAACCCGCCAGTGAGCCGCCGATGACCATCAGCAGGTACCCGGTCGTACCCGCCACGGAGAGGTGACGCTCCGTGGCCAGGAAAGTGGGCAACCACGTGGTAATGGAGTAATACGCCGCCAGCATTCCGGTCGATAGCGCAGTCGCCAGAAACGTCGTGCGCAGCAACGGCGGGCGGAAAATATCCAGGAAGCTGCCGCGGCGCGTTTCCTTGGCCGCCGCGATCGCGCGTGCAGCACGCAGCTGGGTGAAGATTTCCGGTTCCGGCACTTTGCGGCGAATATAGACCACCAGCAAACAAGGCAGGATGCCGAGCCAAAACAGCAATTTCCACGCAAGCGCTGGCGGCGCGAGCAAGCTGACTGCCCAGAACGCCAATGCGGCCGCTGCCCAGCCGACGGACCAGCTGCTCTGCACAAGCCCGGTCGCCTTACCGCGATAGCGGGCGTCGATCATCTCGGCCACCAAGACCGACCCCACAGACCACTCCCCGCCGAATCCGAATCCCTGCATGGCGCGGGTGAAAAACAGCTCTCCGAACGAATTGGTGAAGCCGCTCAAGAAAGTGAATACGGCGTACCACAGCACGGTGAGCTGCAAAATGCGCGATCGCCCATAACGGTCCGCCAGCACGCCTGCAGCCCAACCGCCGACCGCTGAGGTGATCAATGCACCAGTCGCAATGTAGCCGGCCTCCGCCTTGCTCATGCCCCACAGGGTGAGCAGCGACGGAATGACGAAGGTATAGACCATGAAATCAAAGCCGTCCAAGCCGTAGCCGGCGTAGGTCGCCAGCAGCGCGCGCCGTTCATTCGCAGTAGTCGTTTGCAGCCACATGCTAAATGCTCCGGGAGGTGCTCAAGCGCGAGTGCGCAGCCGCAAACTGGTCCAACTTGCGTCCGCGATCCAGCCGCCGTCCACGGGCAGGCTGACGCCGTTCACAAACCCGCTGCGCTGCGCATCAAGAAGAAACGCAATTGCCTCGGCCACATCTTCGGGCCGCGCGAAGCGCCCCAGCGGCACACGCTCGACGATGTCCCTATCGCTGTAGGCACCCGAGCTCTGGTCCGCCGTATCCATTTCTGTCTTGATCCATCCCGGGCAAACCGCATTTACGCGCACGCCACGTCCGCCCCACTCCGCGGCCAGCGTTTCGGTCAGGCCGATCAGTCCATGTTTCGAGGCATTGTAGGCGCTGCGGTGGCTGACGGCCGCGAGCCCTGCGATTGAGGCCACATTGACGATGCTGCCGCGGCGAAGATCCAACATTTGCGCACCCAGATAGCGGCACAAAAGGAAAGGTGCGAACAGGTTGACGGCCATCACCCGCTGCCATTGCTCCGCGCTCGTGCTTTCGGCAGGCACGATGAGGCTGATGCCGGCATTGTTCACCAATCCGTCGAGCGCGCCATAATCGCGGCCTATCCGCTGCGCCAGCTCTTGAACGAAGGACTCCGACGAGATGTCGCCTGAGACACCGAGCACATCCCCGCCCTGCGCGCGCAGGCGCGAGCTCTGGTCGTCGACGGACTTGAGGTCCACCAGAATGACGCGGTGGGCACGCTGCGCGAGCAGCGTCGCGGTCGTCAAGCCTAGCCCTTGCGCCGCGCCGGTGACGAGGATGGTTTTCGCTGCCGTCATGCGCGCGCCGGCTTGGACTGCATATCGAGGCAGATTTGCACGGCGTGGCCTAAGGATCCCGCGGATTTGTCCGCGCCGCGCATGGTTGTGTCCGAGTCCTCCTCATCGGGCTGAAGCAGCATTCCCGGCAGAAACACGGCAACGATGCAGGCGTTGGAGAACCGCTCGCGCAGCTTCTCCGCGGCAGCGTCGCCGCGGCTGCGTTCTTCACTGGGGAATGCACTGACCACGTACACAATGGATACCGCCTCCGCGGCATTGGGCGGCGGAGCCGCAGTCAAATCCTCGAGCGACATATGGCGCGCATCTATCTTCTGATCTCGCAGTATGCGCACGAGCAACTCGGTGGCCAGGTCATCGGCCATGGAGCCCAAGCTGACGCAAACGATCACCGAACCCGCTGGAACCGCCAGCGGCCCTTGCCAGCGTCCGCTGACCTGTTCCCGTTGCTGGCGCAACAGGCGGCCCGCGGTCGTTTGGTCAAGCACGCTGGAGCGCAGCCGGCGACGCGATAGCTTGGGGCTGTCGCCGCCGATAGCGGCGATGACCGCGACCATCGCCCCGCGAACCCGTGCTTGCTGCTCCTTGTTGATCGCACCCGACAAGAGGTCCAGCCGCGCGAGATGCAGCGCCGGCAGCAGCACCAGGTCGCAGTAGTTAGCGAAGGAATTGCGCTTTAGAAATTCGCGCGCACCGGCGATGATCTCGTTCGAATCGGCGGACAATGCGCGCTGATAGAAACGCTGCGGCATGGTCAATGCCTGCGTATCGCCCAACAAAATATCGAGGAAGCTGAGCGCCTTGATATGGCGGCCGGCAACCAATAGGCACAGCGTCAATGGCGTCGACACGATCAAGCCGACCGGTCCCCATAACCAGCTCCAAAAGATGGCGGCGATAACCACGGATAGCGGCGAAAGGCCGGTGGTGTGTCCGTAGAGCTGCGGCTCCACCAGTTGGGCCGCAACCAATTCGACGACCGCGAACAAGCCGAGCGCCGCCAGTGCAACGCTCCATCCCGGATCGACTGCAGCACCGAGCAGCGCCGCGCATAGCGCGGCTATCCAGACACCGACGTAGGGCACGAAGCGCAGGAGCGTCGTCAATGCCGCCCATACCATGGGGTGCGGCAGGCCGATGACGCTCAAGCCGACCCAGATGAAAATGCCGACGCCGAAATTGACGGCGAACTGCGACACGAAGAAACGCGACAAGCGATCACCGGCGTCGTTGATCACCAGCGTCGTCAAGCGAATATCCGTACCGCCGGCGATGCGAATGAATCGATCGCGCAAGGCTTCTTGCTCGAGCAGCACGAAAATGAGCACCACCAGCACGATGCCGGCCGTCTCGATGGGTACCCAGATGGAGCCCAATACTCTTTGAATGACTTGCAAGGAATTGGCCGGCGCCTCGTGCAATTCAACCGGGATCGGCGTCTTCGCGCCGGCGGCATCCGGCTGCAAGGTCTGCGGCTGGGTCACCTCGGGGTTCCTGTTGAGCACCCTGCCGGCCTGCGCCGTCATTGCACTGACGCGTTTGAGGGTGAGATTATTCAAAGTTTCGAGCTTGCGCTCCAGCGTGCGCTCGTACTTCTGCAGGCTCCCGCCCATGTGCACCAGCTGCGTGCCGATGACGCCGGCGATGGCGATGAATGAAAGCGCAAGCACCAGCACCGCCGCCAGCACTGAGAGGGTTTGTCCCAGGCCGACGCGCCGCAATCCACGCACCAGCGGCGCGATCAACAGACTCAATATGAAAGCGAGGGTGATGGGCACGAGCACATCGCGAGCGAAATACAGCAACGCCAATAGCGTCGCCGTGGAAATGATCCCCAACGCTCTGTCGCGGGCCGACGTGGCGGGCGGAACGGGAGAGTCAGCGGATACCATGCCTCATTTTGGCACAGAGCCAGGCTCGTCAGCGGCATTGACGGCGACAAAGACGCAGCATTTGACCCTGTCGGCCAGGGACACGCGCTTTGCCCCGGACCACCAAGAGCCTCCGCTCGGCCGCGGATAGTGGCCGAGCACGATGAGATCGATGTTCAGCCGATTGGAGAACGCGATGATCTGATCGATGTAATCGCCGCTGGTCAGGTAACCCTCCGCACTGACGCCGCGGGCTCTCAGCCAATCGATCGATTCCGTCAACAGTTTCCGATATTGAGCCGGCTCATCGACGATACAGGCCTGCCCTGCTGCGCCCGCCATCACCGCAGGATTCGCCACGCCATCCGGGGCGATTGACAGAACATGCACTTGAGCGCCCACGAGCATCGCCAGATCCGCACCTCGGCGCAGCGCCCTTCGGCCTGCCTCCGTGGCGTCGTAGCAAAGCAGCACGCGCTTGAACATGCCTCACTCCAGATCGAACTGCAGACTTACGGTTCCGGTATGCTCGCCCGTCGCGTCCCAAGTCCATTCATCAAAGCACGCGCGGCGCGTTTCATCAATGCGAACCACGGTCGAGCAGCGCGTGCCGTAGTCAGGAGCGCGCACAAAGGCGCTCGAGAGCAGCCGCTCCCATTGCAAGCTGACGCCGGTGCGCGGCAATTGATCGTCCGGAGCGACTTCGTCGTCGCGCAACAGCGCTAGCACCGCGTCGCTGTTTTCCAGGTTCAACAGCGCCTGTGACAAGCGCGACTTGGCCGTTTGCACCTTGGGCCAGGGGGTATCCAGCAGGTCATTCGACAATCCGTAGATGCCCGGCCCCAATTCTCGTCCGCCGCCCCGCACGCTTTCATAGACCGCAAGCCGTTCACCATCGGAAAACAGAACGTTAAATCCGTTGTACTCAGCGCTCACGCTACGCAGATAGTCCAAGGTGCGCGAGGTGCTGTCGGCCGAAAGCAGGATCGATGTGACCAGCGTCCCGCGGCTTGGCGTACCCGTGCGCCGTTGCTCGGTGCCCCGGTAATTCGTCAGCGCCGCAAACCGGCCGCTGCGCGTAATGCCGAGCCAAGTCCCGCCGGCTGACAAGTCTCGACCTGCGAGCATGGGCGGCTGCGAGCGCCACCATTGCGCTGCGGCGGTGGGACGCGAATGCAGCTCATCGCGATTTGCGGCGATGACGCAGCGGTGTTTCGCGTGTCCTTGCCACGCGATCAAGATCAAGCACATTGAAACTCCTTGCGGGCCGACTGTACACCTTGATTGCCTGCCGCGCGGAGCGCGATATACACTTGAACACAACACACCGCTTCATATTTTGGGGAGAGTGAGATGCGCCTGAGCCGATTGCAGAATCGAGTGTTTTGCAGCGTCGCTGCAGCCATTGCGTGCTGCGCGGTTTCACTCAGTGCGGCAGACAGCCGGGCGGCAACCAGCTCCGGCGGATGTGATGGCGATGACAGCGGCCTCAAGCTGCCCGCCGGCTTTTGTGCAACGATATTCGCCGATGGGATCGGACACGCGCGTGACGCGGTCGTTGCCGACGACGGGGTCGTGTATGTGAATACCTGGTCGGGGCGCTACTACGGCAACGACAAACCTCATACCGGCGGATTCTTGGTGGCGCTCAAGGACACGAAAGGCACCGGCAAGGCCGATGTCAACGAGCGCTTCGGCGGGACGGTGCAAGGCGGCGGCGCCGGCGGAACCGGCATCGGCATCTACAAAGGCTGGCTGTACGCCGAGCTAAACGACAAAATCCTCAAGTATCCGCTCAAGAAGGGCTCGATCCTGCCGGGCGACAAGGCGCAGGTCGTGATCAGCGGACTGCCCTTGGGCGGCGATCATCCGATGCACCCATTTGCAATCGATGCGGGCGGATCGCTCTATATCGATGTTGCGAGCGCGACCAACTCGTGCCAGGAAAAGAATCGCACGCTGAAATCGCCCGGCAAGGACCCTTGCGTCGAGCTCGAGACGCGCGGCGGCGTGTGGCGCTACGACGCAAAGAAAATCAATCAAGTGTTTTCTCCGAAAGAACGCTTTGCGACGGGCATCCGCAATGCCGAGGGTTTTGGGATCGATGCGATCGGACATCACATTTTCGTGACGCAGCATGGCCGCGACCAGCTGCACACCAATTGGCCCGATGTCATCAAGGATGCGGATAAAGAGGCCACGCTGCCATCCGAAGAAGTGATGCTGCTCAAGCAGGGCGGCGATTATGGTTGGCCGATGTGCTATCACGATCCTTTCAAGCCGGGACTGGTGCTCGCGCCCGAATACGGCGGCGATGGCATGAAGGCGGGATTCTGCGCCCAGAAGATTCCGCCCGTGGCGTATTTCCCGGCGCATTGGGCCCCCAACGGCATGGTGCTGTACAACCAAAAGGAATTCCCTGCTCACTACCAACAAGGATTGTTCATCGCGTTCCACGGCTCATGGAATCGCGCCCCGTTTGCGCAGGGCGGCTATAACGTGGCTTATCAAGCCTTGACGGGCGACAAGGCGTCGGGCAAGTGCGAGATTTTCGCCGACGGCTTTGCCGGCGCGGACAAGTCGCCTGAGAAGGCCGCACACCGACCCAACGGCCTGGCGGTCGGGCCGGACGGCGCGCTTTTCGTGACCGACGATGTGACGGGCCGTGTCTATCGCATCACTTATCACGGCGGTGCGGACGCCAATACGCAGGCCGTGCCGTGTCCAAGCGCAACCGACTCTCCCGGCTCGATTGCCGCGGCGGATGCGCGGCCGCCGGAAGGCACGCATCCGGACGCGGGTTCGGGCACCAGCGGATTGACGGCGCCTCCAGGCACGACGCCCGCCATGGTGGCCTTGGGCGATCGCGTCTATCACGGCCAGGCAGGCGGTGCGACGTGCAGCGGTTGCCACGGCGCCGATGCGAAGGGTTCGCCTTTGGGACCGGACCTCACCGCCAACAAATGGCTGTGGAGCAATGGCAGCTATGCGGGAATCGCCGCCACCATTGCCGGCGGTGTCGCACACCCCAAGAACTATCGTTCGCCGATGCCCGCGATGGGCGGAGCGCAGCTCAGCAGCGATCAGGTGATGGCGGTGTCAGCCTACATTTGGGCGTTGAATCATCGTGCCGCGCCTTGAGGGGACGCGTCGACCGTCAACAACTCCTCGAAGAAGCCGCCGATCTGACGGCGGCGATCGATGAAGTGGATCTCTAGAATCCAGTGACGCGGCAAGCCGTTCTCGCCCAGTTCACGCAGCGAGGTGGAATTGCCGTGGCATATTCTGAAATGATCGGGATCCTGTGGCCGGGTCTCGTGCGGAAAGCGGCCGATCAAATGCCCAGCGGAGCGCGCACCGAACTCCCATCCGTAATGTCCCGCAAGACCGGCGACAAAGTCATATAACTGTCCCGCGGTGAGGGTCGGTGTTTGCTCAAACAATCGCTTGCCGCGTGCAAACGCCTCCGCAAGATTGGCGACCAGGCGATGCTTGACCGGGTCGGCTCCTAAGACGTAGGTGCGGCCAAAATCCGCTTCCCACGATTCGAACACAGGGCCTAGATCCAAATACACAATGTCGTCCTCGGTGATGCGTCGATCGCAGTCCGGATCGTGGTAAGTCAGCAATGTATTCGGTCCGGAGCGCGCAATCCGCTTATGCCAGTGGCGGCGCACGCCAAATCGCGATTGTGCCAGTGCATGGATTTCCGCCGTCAGATCAGTCTCGAGCTTGCCCGCCTTCACCATGCCGCAGTTCACCACTTCGGCGAACAGCGCCTCAGCTTTGATCTGCGCGGATAGCAGCTCTGCCGAAGTCCTATCCATCAGTTCAAAGCAGCTTCGAGCATTTCAATCCAGTGCATCACCGGCGCAGGCGTTCCCGATTGCAAATGCTGAATGCAGCCCACATTGGCGGACAGGATGCATTCGGCATTGAGCTTGGCGAGATTCGAGAGCTTGCGGTCGCGCAATGCCTGCGCGAACTTCGGCTGCAGAACCGAATAGGTGCCGGCTGAGCCGCAGCACAAGTGACTTTCCTCGTAGGAAGCCGAAATGTCGAAACCCAGCGCGCGCATATGTGATTCAACGGCGCCGCGCAATCTTTGCCCATGCTGCAGCGTGCAAGGTGCGTGAAAGACGGCACGAGGCGCCGCCGCGCCGCCCACCTTATCCTTGAGAATCGGCACGAGCTGCGGCAGAAGCTCGCTCAAATCGCGCGCCAAGCCGCTGACGCGCGCGGCTCGTTCGGCGTAAGCAGGATCATGTGCCAAGGCATGTCCGTATTCTTTGATGGCCAGCGCGCAGGCGCTGGCGGTTGAAATAATCGCCTCAATGTCGCCTGAGAGCAGCTGCGTGTCCCAGGCATCGATATTGCGCCGCATGTCCTCGAGACCGCCGTTGGCGTCGCTCAAATGCGTGCGCAGCGCCCCGCAACAACCCGTGCCGGCGGCATGGATGATTTCAATACCCGCAGCATCGAGCACGCGAATGGTTGCCCGGTCAATGTTCGGCAGCATCGCGGGCTGCACGCAACCGTGCAGCATCAATATCTTGCGCAAATGCCCGCCGCGCGCGTTGCCGGGAGCCCGCGGGCTCGTGCGTTTCGGTACCTTGTCCTTGAGTATCTTGGGCAGAATTGGCCGCAACGCCTGTCCAAGGCGTAAGGCCGGCGCAAACCAGGCTGATGTAAGACCCTCCTTCAACGACCAGCGCACCGCTCTTTCGAGAGGGGGGCGCGGCACCCGCTCCTCGACCAGCGTTCTGCCGATGTCAACCAGATGTCCGAATGCGACGCCGCTCGGACAGGTCGTCTGACAATTGAGGCAGGTCAGGCAACGATCCAAGTGCTCTTGCGTGCTTCGCGTAACCTCCGCGCCTTCGAGCAGCTGCTTGATGAGATAAATGCGGCCCCGCGGTCCGTCGAGCTCATCACCGGTCAACTGGTAGGTGGGGCACGTTGCATTGCAAAATCCGCAGTGCACGCACTTGCGCAAGATTGCCGCCGCTTCCTTGCCTGCGTCGGTACCGTCAAATTCCGTCGTAAGGTGCGTTTGCATGACGCTTACAGCCCGGCGTACAGCCGCCCGGGATTGAATATGCCGTCCGGATCGAAAGCCTTTTTCAAGCCGCGGTGGACGCGCATCAGAACGCTGTTCAATGGCGCAAACACGCAGCTTCTGTCCGCACCCCGAATCAGGCTCGCGTGACCGCCGGCGCGGGCGGCGGCCTCTCGTACCTGCGATGGCGGCGCCGCGGTGCGCCACCAGCGCTGCGCCCCGCCCCATTCGATGAATTGCTGTCCCGGGAGCGCAAGAGGCGCCGCAACAGCCGGCACGGACAATCGCCACAGCGACTCCCGAGCCAAGCTTGCCGCGTCGAGCAAAAAGAACTCCGCGCTCTGATCACGCACGGCGAGCCACCAAGCGTCGGCGGCGGAAGCGTCCATACGCTCGCCGCCCAGCCGCTCGCAAGCCGCGGCTACCGCAGCGCGCGCTCCCGCCAGGCGCAGATACAACCGGCCTTCGTGCCAAGCCGTGGCGTTGATGGGCCAAGGTTGGGCGGCCCAGCGGCTTAGGTTTTCCAGCGCCTGCTGCTCGTTCCAGTCGAAGGTCAGGGTTGTCGTCGCAACGCTGACAGGCAACACTTTCATCGACACGTCGCAGATGACGCCGAGAATTCCGAGCGATCCCACGAGCAGACGCGACACATCATAGCCAGCCACGTTTTTCGAAACCTGTCCGCCAAAGGTGAGCAGCTCACAACGTCCATTGAGCAAGGTCACCCCCAGCACATGGTCGCGCACCGATCCGACGCTGGCGCGCGCCGGACCCGACAAGCCGGCCGCCACCATTCCGCCGACCGTCCCGCCCCCCGCGAAGCGCGGCGGTTCGAACGGCAGGCACTGGCCGTGTTCCTGAAGCGCCGCCTCCAGCTCTTCGAGCGGCGTTCCCGCCCGGGCTGTCACCACCAACTCTGTGGGCTCATAGCTGCTGATGCCGGACAGTTCCGTCACATCGAGCGGCATGCCGGCGGGCGCTTCGCCGTAGAAGCGCTTCGTGCCTCCGCCGCAGATTTCAAGCGCTTCCCGCCGCGCGCGTGCGCCATCCACTTGGTCAAGAAGGCGTGACAGCGCTGCATCCTTGCCCGGCATCAAAATCTCGGCAGCTCGGCAAATGGCAGCAGGCCCCGGTGCACGTGCATCTTTCCGTACTCCGCGCAGCGATGCAGCGTCGGTATTACCTTTCCCGGGTTGAGAAGCTCGAGCGGATCGAAGGCGCTCTTCACGCCAAGGAACTGTGCACGCTCGCCCGGCGAGAACTGCACGCACATCGAGTTCAATTTCTCAACCCCCACGCCGTGCTCGCCGGTGACGGTTCCGCCGAGGCGAACGCTGGTCTCCAGAATATCGGCGCCAAACTGCTCGCAGCGGCGCATTTCATCGGCATCCTCGGCATCGAACAAGATCAGCGGATGCAGATTGCCGTCGCCGGCGTGGAACACATTCACGCAGCGCAAGCCGTACTTTGCCTCCATCTGCTGAATCGCCCGCAACATTTCCGCCAAACGCTTGCGGGGAATCGTGGAGTCCATGCACATGTAGTCGGGGCTGATGCCGCCGGACGCCGGGAAGGCATTCTTCCGGCCGCTCCAAAACTTCAAGCGCTGCGCTTCGTCGCGGCTGACTTCGATTCGCGATGCGCCGGCGGCTTTGAGAACCGCCTCCATGCGGGCGATTTCCTCTTCAACCTCTTCCGGCGTGCCGTCGCTTTCGCACAATAAAATCGCGGCCGCTTCCAGGTCGTAGTCGGCGTGCACAAAGGCATCCACGGCGGCCGTCATCGCCTTGTCCATCATCTCGAGTCCCGCTGGGATGATGCCGTTCGCGATTACGCTGGCCACCGCGGCGCCGGCCGACTCGATATCGCTGAAGCTCGCCATGATGCAGCGTGCCAGCTGCGGCTTGGGAATCAGTTTCACCGTAACTTCGGTGGTCACGGCCAGCATCCCCTCGCTGCCGATGATGATCGACAGCAAGTCAAGGCCCGGTGCATCCAGCGCCTGGGAGCCAAACTCCACCGCCTCCCCATCGGCCATGAAGCCCCGGACTCGAAGCACATTGTGCAGCGTCAATCCATATTTGAGGCAATGCACGCCGCCGGAGTTTTCAGCGACATTGCCGCCGATGGTGCAGGCGATTTGGCTGCTGGGGTCCGGCGCATAGTACAAGCCATGGGGTGCGGCCGCTTCGCTGATGGCCAAGTTGCGCACGCCGCATTGCACGACCGCCGTGCATGAGGCCGGGTCAATCTTCAGTTTGTTGAACTTGGCGAGCGATAAGACAACGCCGGCGGGGTGCGGCGTGGCGCCGCCCGACAGTCCCGTGCCCGCGCCGCGCGCCACGACGGGCACAGCCATCTTATGACAGGTACGGAGAATCGCCGCGACCTGTGCCTCGCTGTCAGGCAGGACAACCACCATGGGCGAGGTTCGATAGGCTGTCAGCGCGTCGCACTCGAAGGGCGCGGTCTCCTCGTGACGAAATAGAACCGTCCCTCGCGGCAGCACTGCCGACAGCGCGGCCACCACTTCCGCTTGGCGCGCTGTGCGCGACGGACCGGCCGATGCCGGTTCGGTTTCACCGACGGTATGCATGCCTGCATTATGCACCGCCCGCCGACGCTCGTGCCCACCTGACGGCTTCGCACGATTTGAGATGGCCGTGCGCTCGTGTTAGGTTATGGCTGCGCAAGAAAAAAGAAGTCAAACTGCGGCGGCGCCAACCTCACGCCAACACCGCGCAGACGATTGCAGGAGAAATCATGTTCACGCAACTGATCGACCCGCTCGGCAACTTGACCCTCACGTGCCTGGTGGCCCTGATTCCCGTCGTTTCCTTGCTGGTTCTGCTCGCGGTTTTTAGGTGGCCGGCCTGGCTCGCGGTGCTGGTGGGCTCGGTCATCACCTTCGTGCTTGCCATGTGGGTGTGGAAGATGCCGTCCGATGATGGCAGCCACGCCTACTTTTACGGCGCGGCGACCGGTGTCTGGAATGTCGATTGGATCACCGTCTGGGGCATGGTGCTCTTCAACACTCTCGGGGTGAGCGGCGTGTTCGAGAATTTCCGCCGCTGGCTGATCGCGCAGGGCAGCATGGATGTACGCGTGCAGACCATGCTGTTCGCCTGGGCGTTTGGTGCCCTGCTGGAAGGCCTGGTCGGTTTCGGCTATCCCTGGGCGGTGGTTGCACCAATTTTGATTTCGCTCGGCATATCCGATCTCAACGCAATCCGGGTCGCCGCGATTGCCAACAATGCACCGGTATCCTACGGCGCGCTGGGCGCGCCGATCATCGCACTGGCCGCAGTCACCGGGTATCCCCTGCTGTCTCTGTCGGCGTCCGTCGGCAGCGTGGTGGCGGTCCTTGCACTGCTGCCGCCGTGGGTGTTGCTGTACTTGGTCTCGGGCAAGGAAGGAATGAAGGGCGGCTGGCCGCTCGCCCTGGTCGGATCCTTGGGCTACATCGCCGGACAATATCCCGTCGCGGTCTATTTGGGGCCCTACCTGCCCGATGTCACCGGTTCCATCGTCTGCTTCGTTGCCTTGCTGATCCTGCTTAAATTTTGGCAACCCAAGACTGTGCTCGGCTACGGCGGTGTGCCGGTCGATGCAGCACTGGCGAAGCAGACGCAGGGTCATGGACTCAAGTTCGGCGAAGTGGCACAGGCCTGGATGCCCTTTGCAGTGCTGCTGATCGTGGTCGCGGCTTGGACCGGACCTTGGTCGCCGCTGCCGAAGATCACCTGGTTCAGCGCCAAAGCCGTGGCCTGTTCGGCGACCGCGGTCGCTTGCAGCGCAGCCAAGAACGACGTCAGCGCGGTGTTCAAATTCGCCCCCTACGTCGGCGGCAGCGCAATTCTGGCATCCTGGCTGATCGTTGCTGCCCTGCTGTTGGCGATGGGCAAGCTGAAGGCCGCGCAGATCGGCGAGGTGTTCCGCAAAACCTTCCATCAGATGTGGGGAGCCTGTCTGGTCGGCGTCTTCATCTTCGGGCTCGCCTACGTGTTCAATTATTCCGGCATGGCCGCCTCGCTCGCGAAGGGCTTTTCGAGCATGGGCACCGCCTTCATCATCGTCTGTCCGATACTGGGCTTCATCGGCGTCGCGCTGTCCGGTTCGAACACCTCGACGAACGCCATGTTCGGCAAGTTCCAGGCGCTGGTCGCCGTGCAGCTCGGCATGCCGCCGCTGCTGCTGCCGACACTCAATTCGGTCGGCGCCGAAATCGGCAAGCCCGTGGCTCCGCAAACGGCGAGCGTCGGCGTCTCAACCAGCAAGTTCGTCCGCAAGGAAGGCGATGTGATCCGCCATAACATGGGATGGACTTTTATTCTGCTGGCCTATTTGATCATCGTCGCCGTCGTGTTCTACGTGGTGAAGCCGGCGGTAATGACCCTGTGATGATGAAGCGCTAGGATAGAAACCGAGCAAAGACCCCGCGCGCTGCGGGGTCTTTGTTAATTGCCCGCCATCTCCTGCGCCAGAGCAAGCAGCGAATGGGAAGGCACGAGATTCTTGATCAAATGCGGCAAGGCCTCCTGGGCGCTTGCCGCAGCGTGCTTATTTCCGGATGCCCTTTCTGCCGTGGCACGCAGCATGAGCGCCTCGCCGATCCACAGCGAGCTTTTTGCATCGACAGCGCTGATCCGGGCGAGATCCAGGGCTGCTTGCGCATGCTGCGCGGCCTCGGCATACAGTTGCTTCGCCATTAGCGCCGAAGATTTCAGCGCCTCTAACTCGCGTGCATCGGGATTGGTCGGCTGCCGGCGGGACGCAACTATCGTCGCGGCACGATCAAGGGTTTTCAGCGCCTCATCCGGCTGATGGCGCGCGATGTCGAGCCGCGCGCCAAGCAGCAGCAGGCGCACGACTTCGACGCCCTTCTCATTCGCCGCAAGCCGATGCTCTTCATCCGCCGCAAGTGGCGTCCAGCGCGCCTGCGCAGCGCCAAGATCACCGCGAGCAAGCGCCACAGCCACGCCCGATGCTCGCAGCTGCTCGGATTGCCAGGTGTCGCCATCCTGAATAGCTTTGTCCGTTGCCCGGAGAATGGCGGCCTCCACCTGTTCGGGTTCGCCACGATCGAGGCGAGCCAAGGCCCAACAGCCCTGAATGCTGATGCCCATATCGGCATAGCTTGCGTCGCGGCGCACCTTGGCGGTATGGGCATCAAGATAGTCAACTGCTCGACTCGGCTGTCCGCCTTTTCGCATGAACGAGCAAACGCCGGTGACGTGGGCGAGATACGCATTGGTTTCTGCTCGCCCCATTTCGGTCATCAGGTCTACATTGCGGCGGCTGATATCCACCGCTTCACGGAATTGACCGGATATCGCCAACGCGTTTGCAAGTTCGTTGGAAGTGGCCAGGTAGCGATCAGACGCGTGCATTCCCGCCTGATCGAGGTCGGCGACTGCCTTACGCAAATCGTCGACGGCAAGAGAAAAGTTACCGTCCGCTTCGACGATGAAGGCTTCTGCGATGGCACATTCGGCCTCGAGGCCCGCAGGCGCCGGATTGAGCCGGCGCATTTGCGCGACGCCGAGCGCGAGTTCCGCGCGCGATGCCTTGAAGTCACCCGCGATGGCCAGATCCTGGGTACGCACACAGGCCAGCTGGCCGAGAATACCCGGATCGTTGAAGCGATGACCAACGGTCTCCGCCTCCAGAGAGACCGCGGACGCCGTGCGAAAATCACCGATGTCGATGTAGCGTCCCGACACGTCGATCAGCAGGCGCGCCGCCGTGAGCGGGTCGCTGCGAAATCGGGCGTCCAGAAATTGGCGCGCACGATTGAGGCGCTGGCTCTCCTCCGCGGGTGAAAGCTGGCTCACCTTGTCGTCTAAAATATACTGCGTAAGGTCGGCTTGCGCATTCGCCCGCTTCGCCTCCTCGAGCGCGCGGTCGCGTTGCGCCCGTGCCGAATGCATCTGCGTCAAGGCAAAGGCGCTCGTGGCGATCAGGCCGATGGCGACCAGCAAGCCGGTCACAACGCCGGCGCGATTGCGGCGCACGAATTTGGCGACCCGATACGGCAGCGTATCGGGCCGGGCACTTATGGGCTCGTGTGAGAGAAAACGCTTCAGGTCCTCCGCGAATGCCGTGACTGACGCATACCGCTCTTGCGGATCTTTTTTGAGCGCCTTGCCGAGAATCGTGTCGAGATCACCCTCCAGCAAGCGACGCCGCGCAATTGGCAATCCAAGGACCATTGAGGGACGGAGGGGTTCGTCCTTGACGATAGCGTGGATCATCTCCGCCGTTGAGCGCGAGACATCGCCCGCCGGATGCACTCCGGTCAACAGAAGGTAGAGCACTAGGCCGAGCGCGTAGACATCCGTCGCCGTGGTGACGGGCCGCCCCAGAAGTTGCTCAGGGGCCGCGTACTGCGGGGTCAAGGCTTGCGCGCTCATTTGAGTGGGCGCCTCAGCTCCATCCTGTTTGAGCAGCTTCGCAATCCCAAAGTCGAGCAGCTTGACGGTGCCATCTCGTATCACGATGACATTCGCCGGTTTTAGATCCCGATGGACGATAAGATGGCTGTGCGCGTGGGCGACCGCGGCGAGAACACCCTGAAACAAGGCCACTCGCGCCTCGACACCGAGCTGCAGACGATCGCAATACACATCGATCGACTCACCTTCGGCGTATTCGAGCACGAGGTAGGGTTGCAAGCCATCGATGACTCCGGCATCGATTAGGCGAGCAATGTTGGGGTGATCGAGTGAGCCTAGCATTCGCCCTTCGCTGCGAAATCGATCTTCGCCGGCTCGCCCGAGCCAGTAGGCGTGCACAAACTTGATCGCTACCGTGCCCTCGAAACGTCCATCCGCCCGGCGGGCCCGCCAGACACTTCCCATGCCGCCCCGGCCGATCTCCGACTCGATGATGTAGTGTCCGACACGCCGCCCGACAAACGTCGCGCTGGCGTTGGGCAGGCATGAGACAGGAGCGTTCGAGAGAAACTCCTCGTACCCATCGAGGCCACGCGCCGCAAGGGTCTTCTCTATCTCGTTCGCAATGTCGGGGCGGCTCGATGCGAGCGCCGCGAGCCATGAAGCACGCTCCGACTCCGGCAACTCAAGAGCGCGTTCAAGATATTCGCTATAGGTGCGCCATTGCGTATCGGTCATATCAGGCATGCCGTTCCGTGGAGGCCCAAGGCTACCAAATCGCAGCACCTCTTAGAGTTCCGCGTTCGTAGTTTTCCTGATGTCGCGTCGATTTCTGTGCGCGCACGGAACCACACACAGTCCGATCGTAACGTATTGATTCTATAGTGCGATTTTTTCGGAATGCGCCGAAACCCTTAAAAACATGGTGCCCCGGGCAGGAATCGAACCTGCGACCTAGCGCTTAGGAGGCACTCGCTCTATCCACTGAGCTACCGAGGCAGGAAACAGAGGCCGGAGTGCAGACAACCGGCCTCTCGTTGATGGTGGAGGAGAAGGGGATCGAACCCTCGACCTTCGCATTGCGAACGCGACGCTCTCCCAACTGAGCTACTCCCCCGAAAAGGGCGAAGAATACTAGCAGCAAAGCTTGGTTCTGCCAAAGTATCGCCCAAGAGGGCTGATGCTTAGTTTAGGATATTGCGAAGGAGAAAAATATATGCTGAAAGCGGGCGAGCGAGCGCCAGAATTCACCCTCCCGGACGACACGGCGACTGATCGGTCTCTGACCGAATTACTCAATTCCGGCGCCATCGTTCTATATTTTTATCCTGCCGACTTCACCCCCGGCTGCACCCGGCAAGCCTGCGTTTTGCGTGATTTGCACGAGGACGTGCAACGTGCCGGGCTTCGCGTTATTGGAATAAGCCCGCAGAAACCGGAATCGCACGCTAGATTTCGCGCCAAGTACAACCTGCCGTTCGTCTTGCTCTCCGATGAGCAGAAGGCCGTCATCAAAATGTACGGCGTCAACGGGCCCTTGGGGATAGGTGTTCGCCGAGCGTCCTATTTGATCGATGGCAGCCGCCGTATCCGCGACGCAGTGTTGGCGGACTTCATGATTGCGCGCCACGCGGACTTCGTGCGCAAGGCGATTGCACTGCGCGCTGCAAACCCTCAATAGGTCAGGCGCAGCACATTCGCGCGGCCGATGCGCGGCACCGTCACGATGTACATCGTGCTGAAATCGTGTTCGTCCATCTTGGGTATGTCATCTCTGCCGGAAAGGGCCGCGACCAGCTCGGGCACCGTGTTGCTGTGCCCGACGATCATGACGCGTTTTCCGCTGTTCTCCCGCAATGCTCGGTGCGCGAGCGCCTTTGCATCATCGGCCGGCGCGACGATCGGCCTGATTCCAAGCCGCGCCGCCAACGGCGCTACGGTCTGCCGGTTACGAAGCGCCGGCGATGTGTAAATAGCGTTGAGACGCCCCGCTCCACCCGTCTCGCCGAACATCCGCACCAGGAGCGCTGCGCGCGCGTTGCCGGCCTCGGACAGAGCCGGATCGGGCTCGCCCACCGACTCCTTTTCCGCGTGACGAATGACGATGACGGTGGTCGAGTTCGCGGTGACCCATACCCAGATCGCGAATACCGCGACCGCGAAAACCGCAAATGCCGCGATGGCGGTCAGCCAAATCGGTATTAGGAATGGCCTGCGCTGAAGACTCGCGTGCGCACTTTTCATGGCGCTATCATACCTCTTGAATGTGAATCCCTTACGCAGACTGCAGATTGTCATCCTGGCAGCCGGTTTTTCGACCCGCTTAGGCCGGCCCAAGGCGCTGGTGCGCGTGCATGGCGTTAGCCTGCTGCGCAGGGCACTCTCGGCGGCGGCAATGCTCGGCGCGTCGCGGACTACCGTGGTAATCCCGAGAAACGCCACGCAATACCGCCGGGAAGCGCACGGCATGCGGGTGAATTGGGCCGTGAATGCCCGGCGCTCGGAAGGATTAGCAAGCTCCGTCCGCCTTGGCATCCTGACGGCACGCCACTCGGCGGGAATACTGATCATGCCGGCGGATATGGCCAACCTTGAAGGCCGTGAACTCAAGCGTCTCGCGCAACGCTGGCAGGCAGCCCCGCGGTGCGTGGTCGCTCGACGCATCGATCGGTCGGGGGCGATCCCGCTGATTGTGCCGCGCCGGCTCTATGGGCGCGCACTTGCCGTCGTCGGGGACGTCGGACTTCGTGACTTTATCGGGAAGTTGCCTGCGGATCAGCGCGTGCTCGTCGAACTGCCCTCGGCCGCGGCCGACGTCGATACCCCGCGCGATCTTGGCAACGTCCGGCGCCGATTCCGCTCCTTACGCTAGGGCCGGTGCGGAAATTCGCCAAATGCCCGAACGGCGGCGTCGATGCCGGCGCGCTGCAAGTCCATGTGCGTCATCAACCGCGTCCGCGGCGCGACGCTGGCGAGGACGCCGCGTTGCCTAAGGTGGGTTCTCAGCGCTTCGATGTGCGCGATAGCGACCTCGATGTACACCACGTTTGTCTGCGGCGGCGTCACCTTGAGGCCGGCGTCGCGCAAGCCCGCGGCTAAGTATTCAGCGTTTTCATGGTCCTCCGCCAGCCGCGCCACATGATTTTCCATCGCATACAAGCCTGCCGCGGCCAATACTCCGGCTTGCCGCATTCCGCCTCCGAGCGCCTTGCGCCAACGGCGCGCATCCGCGATCAGGCTGCGGGATCCCATCAATATCGATCCGGCCGGAGCGCCCAGGCCCTTCGACAGACAAACGGAGACCGAGTCGAAGCCCGAGACTGAAGTGCGCTCGTCGATTTTCAGTTTGACGATGACGTTGAAAAGACGCGCGCCGTCGAGATGCGTGGCAAGTGAGCGGGTGTGTGCAAATTCCGTAACCTGCTTCACGTAGTCGAGCGGCAGCACGCGGCCGCCGATCGTATTCTCGAGCGCGAGCAGTTTGGTGCGTGCGAAGTGATAGTCATCCGACTTGATCGCGGCTGCGATGCGGGAGAGCGATATTCCGCCGTGGGATTCGTGCTCGAGGGGTTGCGGCTGAATGCTGCCGAGCACGGCCGCGCCGCCCTGCTCATATTTATAAGTATGCGCTTCCTGCCCCACCAGAAATTCGTCGCCGCGCTCGCAATGAGCCATCAAGGCCGCCAAATTGCTCTGCGTTCCGGTCGGGAAGAACAAGGCGTTTTCGAATCCGAAGCGCTCCGCGGCAACCGATTGCAGACGATTGACGGTGGGATCATCGCCGAACACGTCATCGCCGACCTCCGCGGCCGCCATGGCCGCGCGCATGCCCGGCGTCGGCCGCGTTACCGTGTCGCTGCGCAGATCAATCACGGTTTCGGCGGGCTGTCATCCGGTGTGAAGGTTTTTAGCGAGCTTGTGCCATGGCATCCGACGCCTTCGCCGCACACCTGGTTCACGGGGCAGACCACAGGCGCTCCCTTGACGCACCCTCGCGCATCGGCGCCCTGAGTGTGTGGTGCGCAGCGTTCCTTGCCGTTGCAGGTGCGGTGGTCGTCGCAATCCGCATCGGTCCTGCAGGCCATAGAGGCCTGGTCGCGCTCCACCGAGGCGAGTTCGCCTTGCTTGGCGATGACGCCGGACAGCGTCGTGTCGAGCAAGCGTTGGGGAGCTTCCTGACCGGACGGCAATTCGACTTCAGCGGACACGACTTCCCATGCCGGCGCCAGGGGGCTGCCCGCGCGGTAGTACAAAGCAAAACGGGTGACGTTGCGCGGATCCAGCGCGTCGTTGAGCTTCACCGGAATTAAATGCGTGGAAGATGGCAGCCAAGATTCCCCGTGCACCAGCGGCAGCCGCCGCACGCTTTTGCCGGCCTCATAAATTCGCAATTCCAAGTCGCTGCCGGCGCTGAGCTCCGCGGCACCGGTCACGACGCGAACTTCGAGGCGCGAAACCGGCACGGCCGCGGCCAGCGACGCATATAGCGTGCAAGCCAGCAGCGTCGGCAACAATGTCAATGGCAGGTGTAACTTCATGGCACGCCTCCGGCTAAATGCGATCGCCGCTATCATAGCCGATCTTGCCGCTGCCTCTCCGAGTGGCTTCGCCTGAATGAGTTTTCGATTTTACAATATTCACGCATTGCGCGGCCGAAGGCGTGAATGCTCAAGGATCCTTGGATAATGAACGATCTTTCTTCTTTTGCCGTCACCCGAAAGTGGCCGTCGCGGCAGCCGGACCGAATACAGCTGTATTCGCTGCCGACTCCCAACGGCGTAAAAGTCTCGATCATGCTGGAAGAGACCGGCCTGCCCTATGAGCCGCACCGCGTCGACTTCGATTCTCAGGACCAGAAGACGCCGGAGTTCCTGTCGCTCAATCCGAACGGGAAGATACCTGCGATCCTGGACCCAGATGGGCCCGGCGGAAGGCCCCTGGCATTGTTTGAGTCCGGCGCAATTCTGATTTATTTGGCGGAAAAGAGCGGTCAGTTGATGCCTCGCGATGCGGCTGCACGCTACCAGACCCTGCAATGGCTGATGTTTCAGATGTCCGCCATCGGACCGATGTTTGGTCAGGTCGGGTTTTTCCATAAATTTTCGGGCAAGGACTACGAGGATAAACGCCCGCTGCAGCGCTATGTCGGCGAGTCGCAGCGGTTGCTCGGCATGCTCGAGCGACGCTTGAGCCAAAACCACTGGCTGCTGGGCGATGAGTACAGCATCGCCGACATCAGCACCTTTCCCTGGATTGCCAACCTGATCGGTTTCTACGATGCCGGGGATATGGTGGGAATCGCCGGCTTCCCGCACGTCACGGGGGCGCTGCATGCATTCTCGATGCGGCCGGCAGTGCAGCGCGGCAATGCCATCCCGCGGCGCAATCCTTAGCGAGCGCGTGCAAAGCGGCGCTTGAACGCGTCGCGCAACTCTTTCAGCTCCTCGATGTGCAGCAAGATTCCGCACGCGGCGAATAGGGCGGCGCCGGCGGCCACCGTCGCAAGCAGTGCCGCAATCTTCGGCAGCAGCGCTTGGTGCTGCCAGTCGGCCAGCAGCCAATGCGACGAGGCTGCGCAGACGGCGATCAGTGCGGAACTCGCCGCGGCGATTTTCGCCAGCAATATCAAAAAGCGGCGCGATTCGAGGCCCTTGAGCTGGGCGCTCATCATCATATACAACAGCAGAAAATTGACAGTCGCGATGCAGCCGGTTGAAAACGCCAGGCCGCGATGCCCCCACCCGAGTCGAAATGTAAAGACCCAATTGAGCAGCAGGTTTAAGCCCACCGCCAGAAAGCTCACCAACATCGGAGTCTTGCGTCTTTCCAGCGCGTAGAAGGCGTTAACGAGGACTTTGAGTGCTGCATAGCCCGCAAGGCCGATGGCATAGAATCGCAGCGCGCCCGCGGCCTCGGCGGCTTGGTGGGCATCGAATTTCCCGTGCTGATACAGCACGGAGATAATGGGCTCGGCCAGCATCATGAGCCCGACCATCGAGGGCAGCGTCAGCAGCATGGCCCAGCGCATCGCGCGCGCCAGTTCGCTGCGAAAGGCATCCATGCGTCCCGCAACGACCAGCCGCGACAGCAGCGGCAGCGTGACCGTCCCCAAGGCAACGCCGAAAAGCCCCAACGGCAATTGCATCAATCGAAATGCGACCGCCAGCCAAAAAATAGCGCCGTCGCCCAAGGTCGAGGCAAACATTGAATTGATGAGCACATTGAACTGGGTGGTGCTGGCGGCGATTACGGCAGGACCCATCAGCAGTAAAATGGCCTTCACTCCCGGATCGCGCCAATGAATATCGGGGCGAAAACGATAGCCCAATCGCGCGAGCGAGGGCAGCTGCACGGCGAGCTGCAGTCCGCCGCCGATCACCGTGGCGAATGCCAACCCGATCAGCGCGCGGGGACCGAAATGCGGGTCGATCCAAAAACCCAACGCCACGCCGCCGACAATCGACCCAATATTGAAGAAGCTCGACGCCATCGCCGGTACGCCAAACCGGTTCTTGGCGTTCAGCATCCCCATTACCAAGGCGGCCAGCGACACCAGCAGGATGAAGGGAAACATGATGCGCGTGAGATGCGCGGTCAACGCCGCCTTGTCGTGATCGAATCCGGGCGCCAGCAACGCGACCAGCTGGTCGGAAAAGACCATCCCAGCCACGCACAATAGTCCGAGCACGAATGCGGTCAGGGTCGCTACTTTGTTCGCGAGATGCCATGCATCCTGGTCGCCGCCGCGAGCGATCGTTTTGCTGAACGTGGTGACGAACGCGGTGGACAGGGCACCCTCCGCAAACAGGTCCCGCAATAGGTTGGGGATGCGAAAGGCGGCCGTGAATGCGTCCATGGCCAGGCCGCCGCCGAAGAGTGCCGCAAAAATCTGCTCGCGCACCAGACCGAGCAATCGGCTGCACATGACCGCCAGTCCGATGATGCCCGCAGCCTTGGTATTCAGGCGATTGCTGCGCTCGTCGGTGGGAATCGCCGCAGCCGCGGTGGCTGAGGAATTACTGGTTGATGTCGGGCCGCTCACGGAACTCTAGTGTACAGGTTCCGCAGCTTGGACTCGTCTAACTGGTGCTCACCATGGCCACAACCGTCACCGCCATCACTGCCGTGGCGGCCCAGCCCAAGCGTCGCAGCCGCGGCCTGACGACGAAGGTGCCCATGACATCCGCACGGGACGCGAGAATCATCATCACGGCCATGATGGGCACGGCGATGATGCCGTTGATTTCCGCACTCCACACCAACGCTCGGACTGCGTCCAAGTGCGTGAAGGTCAGCGCGACACCGCCGATGGTCGCGATGCCGATGATGCCGTAGAACCCCAAAGCCTCCGGCAGCTTTCTATCCATGCCGGACTGCCAATCGAAGCTCTCGGCAACCGCGTAGGCCGCCGAGCCTGCCAACACGGGCACCGCGAGCATGCCGGTGCCGACAATCCCCAAGCTGAACAGCAAGAATGCCATCGGCCCGCCCAGCGGGCGCAGCGCCTCCGCGGCCTGCGCTGACGTTTGAATATCCGTGATCCCGGCCGCATGCAACGTGGCCGCGGTGCTCAAGATGATGAAAAAGGCAATGAGATTGGAAAAGGCCATGCCCACGTACGTGTCCCAACGGATGCGCCGCAGGTGCCGACGTGCGACATCGGAGGTGTGGGGCAAACGCGATTCGCCGCCGTTTCGGCCGTGGTTTGCGCGCAGATCCTCCATCTCCTGAGCGGCCTGCCAGAAAAACAGGTACGGGCTGATCGTGGTGCCGAACACCGCCACCACCATAGTGATGGTGTCGTGATCCAAGGCCAGCCGCGGCAGCACCATTTCACGGATGACCGACCCCCAGTGCACGTGAATGGTGAAAATGACGGCGACATAGGACAAAAGCGCCAACGTGAGCCACTTCAGGTAACGGACGTAAGTCTCATAGCGAAGCAGCACCTGCAGGATCAGGCACAGCACGCCGAAGCTCACCGAATACAGGTGTGCGGAGCCGCCCAGCAGCAACCGCAGCGCCTCGCCCATTGCCGCGATGTCGGCAGCGATGTTGATGGTGTTGGCGATCAACAAGAGGCCCACGATGCCGTAAAGCACAGGCCGCGGAAATATGGCCTTCACATTTGCGGCCAGGCCCTTGCCGGTAATGAATCCCAGGCGCGCACTGACCATTTGGATGCCCACCATCAAGGGATAAGTGAACAAGACCGCCCACAGCATGCTGTAGCCGAACTGCGCGCCGGCTTGAGAGTAGGTCGCGATGCCGCTCGGATCATCGTCGGCCGCACCGGTGATGAGGCCGGGCCCCAATTGCTTGACCCTGGGATGCTCCGCCAATGTTTTTATCAGTTTGACCATCGTCGCTCTCCAAAGAGGCACGACTTGGGGTTGAAGCGAACACGAGCGAATTCGAGGTTCGGCTAAGCCGAACCTCATTCGATTCGATCGATGATTACTGCGGAATCGTCCGGCGCCTTGTATGGCTGGACGACGCTACGGCGAACCTTAAGCGTTATCGAGCCAGAGCGCGCAGGCGCTGATGCCACTCGAACAACAACTCACAAGTACGACCTTTATGACCCGAAACGTCGCGGACGATAAACCGGGACTGCGCTCCTGTAAAGCACAAACTCGCCCCGGCGGTGAATCCTACTATGCCGTCAGCGCAGCCTTGGCCTTGGCCACTTCAGCGATCACTTCCTCCGCCACGTTGCGCGGCACCGGCTCGTAATGCGAGAACTCCATGGTGTACGAGGCGCGCCCGCTCGTCATGCCGCGCAGCTGTCCGATGTAGCCGAACATCTCCGATAGCGGCACGATGGCCACGACTGCAATGTTGGTGCCCCGCTCGAGTTGGTCCTGCACGGAACCGCGCCGGCGGTTGATGTCGCCGATCACGTCGCCCAAGTAGTCTCCCGGCGTAACGGTCTCAACTTTCATGACGGGTTCGAGCAATATCGGCGCGGCCTTGCGGATTCCCTCGCGGAAAGCGGCTTTGGCGGCGATCTCGAAAGTCATGGCATTGGAGTCGACATCATGGAAGCTGCCGTCGATCAAGGTGGCCTTGAAGTCCACGGTGGGATAATGGGCCAGCACGCCATCTTCCTTTTGCACCTTGAGTCCCTTCTCAACCGAAGGGACGAACTCGCGCGGCACGGAGCCGCCCACGGTCTCATCGACGAATTGAAATCCGGTGCTGCGTTCAAGCGGCTCGAACACAATCCACACCTCGGCGAACTGTCCGGAACCGCCCGTTTGCTTCTTGTGAATGTACTGCTCGGTGATTTTCTTGGTGATGGTCTCGCGGTAGGCCACTTGGGGCTCGCCCATGACGCCTTCCACGCCGAACTCGGTGCGCATGCGATCGAGCGTCACCTCGAGGTGCAACTCGCCCATGCCCCGCAAAATCGTCTGGCCGGTCTCGCGATCGGTCTCCAGGTGCAGCGATGGATCGGCGCGCACCATCTTGCCCAGCGCGCTGCCGAATTTTTCCTGCTCTGCCTTGACCTTGGACTTGACCGATACGCTGATGACGGGCTCGGGAAAGCGCATGCGCTCGAGCACCACCTCGTTCGCCGCATCGCACAGCGTGTCTCCGGTTTCCGTATCCGCGAGCGATACCAAGGCGATGATATCGCCCGCGCGTGCTTCTTCGACCGGATTGGCTTCTTTGGCGAACATCTCGACCATGCGGCCGATTTTCTCACGCTTGCCACGGGTGGAATTCATCACCGAAGCGCCCTTGGTCAACACGCCGGAATAGACCCGGATGAAGGTCAACGCGCCGTAAATATCGTTGATGACCTTGAAGGCCAGGGCAGAGAACGGTTCATCGTCGGAAGTTTTGCGCTCGCCGATCGGATGGCCGTCCGCGTCCACTGTCTTGATGGAAGGCACGTCGGTTGGTGCCGGCAGATAATCCACCACCGCGTCGAGAACCTGCTGCACGCCTTTGTTCTTGTACGACGATCCGCAAAGCACCGGCGTAAAGGCGGAATTCAACGTTCCCTTGCGCAAGCATGCGCGCAGGGTATCGGCGGAAGGCATCGTGCCATGGGTCAGATAAGCTTCCATGGCTTCGTCATCTTGTTCAAGACAGGTATCGACCAATTCCGTACGGAACTGCGTGACATTGCCCAATAGCTTGACGTCGCTCGGCACGGTAATGTGCAGCTTCTCCGCCAGATCCGGCGTTACGTCCAGAATTTTCCATTCGGCATCCTTGTCGTCGGAATCCCAGACGAGCGCTTTCATTTCGACCAAATCGACCATTCCCTTGAAATTGTCCTCCGAGCCGATCGGCAGCTGCACCGGCAAGGGTCGCGCGCCGAGGCGCTTCTTGATCATGTCCACGCAGCGCAAGAAGTTGGCGCCGCTGCGGTCCATTTTGTTCACATAGCAAATTCTCGGAACGCCGTAATTATCGGCGAGGCGCCAATTGGTCTCGGATTGCGGTTCGACGCCGGCCACGCCGTCAAACACTACCACCGCACCGTCGAGCACGCGCAACGAACGGTTCACCTCGATGGTGAAGTCGACGTGTCCCGGCGTGTCGATCAAATTGATTTTCTTGTCGCGCCAGAAAGCCGACACGGCCGCGCTTTGAATGGTTATCCCGCGCTTCTGTTCCTGCTCCAGGTAATCCGTGGTCGTGGAGGTTTTCAGGTCCTTGGTATCGTGAATATCGATGATCGTGTGCTTACGCCCCGTGTAATACAGGATGCGCTCCGTCGTCGTGGTCTTGCCGGCGTCGACGTGGGCGATGATGCCGATATTGCGGATATCGGAGAGCGGGGTTGTGCGGGCCATAGCGAAAATTCCGTAAAAGGTTTTGGGAGGCCTCAAGGGCCGGGTCAAAAGCCGGGTATTTTGCCACGACGACCCATGGCATGTCGAAAAAAGCGCGCAGTGCCCGGCACGGCCCTCCTTAGGAGGATGCCGGCGCCCTGCCTGAGGTAAATCGGCGTATTCGAGGGCGGCCGCCGCTTATTTGACGCTGTAGCCGCGACCCTCGAGACACGCGGCCTGCGCCCGCTGGTAATTGGAACGATTGCCGGGCGCGGCCCCGCCGCCCGGCTGAGTCGGATCAAACCCGGTTTGTCCCACGGCCCAGCGATGGCACTCGAACTTGTCTTTGCCCTGTTGTTCCTGACTCTGGCCGTTCTTCGGATAGGCAATGAGCTCTGCCGGGGCCGTCCCTTGAGTGCCCGACTGACTGCGCACCTCAGCCGGCGGCGCGACGGTTTCGTACTGACCGACCCCAGCGTTCCAACGGTAATAAGTGTTGTCGGCGTAATAGTAGGGAACGCCGCCCCACCAATAGGTCGAGTAATAGTACGGCAGCGTCGCGAAATACAGGCCTAACCCCAACCCGCCCAAGCCCCAACCCCACGGGCCCCAAAATCCACCGCGCCAACCGTAGCCGCCATGCCAGCCCCCGTAGCCGCCGCGCCAACCGCCATGCCATCCGCCAAAACCATGGCCGACAGCCACATGACCGCCTGCGTGTTGGGCGAAAGCCGGTGCACCGGCTGCGAGAGCGGTGCTCGCGCACAGCGCGAGGGTCAATGAGCGGAGCTTGCTGGTATTTTTCATGACGCGACCTGTCGTTGCTGAGCCCTAACAACGTTAGCGGCACAATTATATAAGACTTGCGCAATCAGCGGCAGTTCAACAGTATTCAGGCGGGGAAACGGCCGCGGGAACACTATGGAAAATGGGGAGGGTTCGATCTCGTTGAGCCGCCGGCAGCTGCTGCACATGATCGGCACGACCGCCGGAGCGGCAGCGATGTACCAAGCGATGAGCAGCTTGGGCCTCGCCGCCGAGTCGCCTTACAAGGGGCCGATTGATCTCCAGGGAGCACCGCGCAATGCCTCGGTGCTGATCCTCGGCGCCGGTATGGCCGGACTAACTGCTGCGTACGAGCTGCGTAACGCGGGCTACAAGGTTCAGGTGCTCGAGTACAACGCGAGACCCGGCGGACGAAACTGGACGCTGCGCGGCGGCGACCGCTACACGGAACTCGGCGGCCTCACCCAACAGTGCGAGTTCGACAAGGACCTGTACATCAATCCCGGCCCGTGGCGCATCCCCTACCACCATCACGGCATGATGCATTACACCAAGCTCCTCGGCATTGCGCTGGAGCCATTTTTCCAAGTCAACTACAACGCCTACCTGCATAGCAGCCGCGCATTCGGCGGCAAGCCGCAGCGTTTCCGCGAGGTCAAGGCTGACTACCAAGGACACGTCGCCGAGCTGTTGGCCAAGGCCACGCGGCAGAACGCCCTGGATGCGGCAGTCAGCACCGAGGACAAGCAAATTCTGCTAGAGTCGCTGCGCCACTGGGGCGCGCTCGACAAAAATTACACCTACAGTCCGAGCGAGCAGGTCAGCGATCGGCGCGGCTTTGCGAAAAATCGGGGCGGCGGCTTGAGCGGGAGGCCGGTTCAATCCGATCCGGTGGCCCTTCACGATCTGCTGGATTCCGGTCTTTGGTCCGGCATTGCCAGCGGCGATGTCTTCGACATGCAGACCGCATTGTTCCAACCGGCAGATGGAATGGGACGAATCGGCGAGGCATTCGGCCGGGAACTGGGTACCTTGATTCGCTACAACGCCAAGGTGACCGACATTCATCAGGATGAGCGCGGCGTCACGGTAACTTACGTCGGCAGTCAAGAGTCCGGCGCGCCGCAAACTGCCCGCGCCGACTGGTGCCTCTGCACCATTCCGCTGCCGATTCTGGCGCAGATTCCCATGAACGTAAGCCAGGCCATGGCATCGGCCATTTCAGCGGTACCCTCCGCTCCTGCATTCAAGGCGGGATTGCAATTCAAACGCCGCTTCTGGGAAGAGGACGAACAGATCTACGGCGGCATTACCTACACCGACCTGCCGATCATGAATATCGGCTATCCGAACACCGGATTTCAAAGCCGCGGCAAGGGCGTGCTGTTGGGCGCCTACATCTGGGGCTTGAGGGCCATGGAGTTCACCGCCATGCCGCCTCAAGAACGTGTGCAGCGAGTCGTCGATTATGGCAGCCAAATTCACCCGCAATACCATCAGGAATTCGAGAACGGGGTTGCCGTGGCGTGGCATCGCGCGCCGTTCGCCCTCGGTTGCTTCGGGATGTGGTCCACCGAGACGCGCGCCAAGCACTACGAGGACCTGTGTCAAATCGAGGGACGAATTGCCCTCGCCGGCGAGCATGCCTCGTTCCTTGGGGGATGGCAGGAAGGGGCAGTCACCTCCTCTCTCGACGCGATTGGCCGGATTCACCACCGAGCCGTGGCGCTCGGGGAGAAGGCATGAGAAAGCTTCTCCTGTTGCTGTCGATCGCGGCCGCGGCGAGTGCCTTCGGGGACAGCCCGATCTTCACCTCGCGGGCCACCCTACCTTCGTTGAACGGTGAGCAGATCTATGCACACATCTGCCAGGGCTGTCACATGCCTGGCGGCCAAGGCGCGGTCGGCGCCGGCTATTATCCCAAGCTGGCCGCGGACAAGAACTTCGTCTCTTGGCAGTTCGTGGCATCAACGGTGTTGAAGGGTCGAAACGGGATGCCTCCGTTTGGGTATCCTTCGAATCAGGACATAAATTCGGGACCGGCGCACTTAACCGACGCGCAGATTGCGGACGTGGTCAATTACGTTCGCAGCCATTTTGGCAACACCTACAAGGCGCAGGTCACGGCGCAACAGGTTGCGGCGCTGCCTCACCCGGCGGCGGAAACCATCGGGCCGCAATAGAACGGGTAGACTCCAAATATCGTTTAAACCAAGTTCAATCACGCGGGTACTCACAGCCAAAGATAACTGGGCCATCGAACACCGGAGGTTCCCATGCGAAGCTTACTAAGCCACATCATTTTCACAGCTGCCCTGACGGCCGCTCCGATCGGCGGAGTGCTCGCTCACGGCGGCGGTTCCATGCCCAGCGGACCCACCGGAATGGTCACGGCGGAGCCGCGCAGCACCGTCGACGCCGCCAAGTCGGCTTACAACGCGGGCGTGCGCAACATCAAGAAAGCGCAAGAGTACGACGCGGATGCGGCCAAGGCATCGAGTCCGGAGAAGGCCGCCAAAGCGCACGATAAGGCTCAAAAGGCGTACCACGATTCGGTGTCGTCGTTTATCGACGCGGTCGGCGCCGATCCGAAGATGTATCAGGCATGGAACTATCTCGGATTCGCCAATCGCCACATGGGCAACTATGAAGATGCGTTGTCCTCGTATGCCAAGGCGCTCGAGATCAACCCCAACTATCCGGACGCGATCGAGTATCGCGGCGAAGCCTACTTGGGCTTGAACCAGATCGAAGAAGCCAAGGGCGCCTACATGGCATTGTTCAAAGATTCGCGGCCTCTCGCGGACGAATTGATGGCGGCCATGCATCACTGGGCCGACGCACGCCGCAAGGATGCTCAAGGATTGTCCTCGGCGGACGTGGAAGCGTTCGCGAAGTGGATGGATGAGCGCTCAGGGATAGCCGCGCAGACCGCGTCGCTTGCCATCGGCGCGGCGCAACCCTGGAGACAGGGGCTGCGCTAAATTCGCACGCTAGTTCTCGTTCTGGCGGCGTGCGCGGCGATCGATGCCGCGGGCGCCGCCGATCCGGTTCCGATCCAAAATTACGAGTGGCGCCTGCCGCCGGGATTCCCGCGGCCGGCGGTGCCGGCGGACAATCCCATGTCCGCGGAGAAAGTTGCGCTAGGCCGGCGATTATTTTTTGATACCAGGCTGTCTTCGACCGGCCGATACTCGTGCGCCAGCTGCCATAAGACCGCACTCGCCTTCACGGACGGCCGCGCACACGCCCAAGGTGCAACCGGCGAGATGGTCAGGCGCAGCGCCATGACCCTCACCAACGTCGCCTACAATCCCGCATTTACCTGGAGCAGCGACAAGGTGCGCTCACTCGAAGCGCAAATGCGCCAGCCTCTATTCAATGAGCACCCGGTGGAAATGGGGCTCAAGGCCGGCCAGGCGACCGCCGTCGATGCCATTTCATCCGAGTCCGCTTATCGAGAGCAATTTGCGGCCGTATTCCCAGGGTCCGCACCGATCTCCATGGATCACATCGTCAAGGCTATCGCCGCTTTTGAGCGCACTCTGATCTCCGGAAGGTCCGCTTTCGATCGCTATATATTCGATGACGATCGCGCTGCGCTTTCCGAGTCGGCCAAACGCGGGATGGCGCTGTTCTATTCCGCGCGCGCGGGGTGCTCGCAATGTCATTCGGGGCTGAACTTCTCCGGACCCATGATCTATGAGGGCCATGAACGCGAGCAGGCGCTGTTTGCCAACAACGGCCTTTACGATGTGGATGGACACGGCGCCTACCCAAGCAGCGATCGAGGATTGATCGAGGCCACCCATCGAAGCGCGGATGCCGGCAAATTTCGGGTTCCCACCCTGCGCAACGTGGCTCTCACGGCGCCGTACATGCACGATGGCAGCTTGCCGACGTTGGACGCCGTGCTGGATCATTACGTCCGCGGCGGCCGAAAAAATCCGCGGCTGGATCCGCGCATTCGCCCGCTTGCGCTGAAGGAACAGGAGCGGTCCGATTTGGTGGCTTTTTTGGGTAGTCTCACAGACCGCGATTTCGTCGAAAATCCTGACTTTTCCGCCCCCAAATAGCGCTTAAGCCTCTGATTTATTGAACCAAGTCGCGGTAAGCCGCCCGATATCGAGAGACTATCGGCGGCCATGAGACAGCCCACGCCGGTGTCGGAAAGCAGCCTCGGCACCCGAGTGATTCTGGCCGTCGCGTTGAGCTACGTCATTGACGGCGCGCTGCTGACCGGCTTCGCCATTTCCGGCACGGTCAGTCACACCGTTCCGCTGGCCTACACTTCCATCGGGCTGTTGGACAGCTCCCTCATACTTTTGCTGCGCGCGTGGACCATCAAGTACCGCCGCGACAATAGCGACTTCACGCTCCTCCAGGTCATCGGCTCGAGTTCCATCCAACTGGCATTTGCGGCGCTCGTGCCGCAATTGGCATTCTATTTCTTCACCGTGCTGTTCATTGTCTTCGGCTGCGCGAGCTTGGGTTTGTCGAAAAGGCAATCGGCCATCGCGTGGGTCGGCGTAGCCGTCGCGGCGGCCGCCGCCATGTCATCGATCAATGCAAGGATCTCCATTCCCCAAGATACGCCGCTGGTGCGCGGCCTGGTGTGGCTGTGCTTCGTTGCCACGCTGGGACGGTGCATTTTGCTCGGCGTTTTCGGCCGGGCGCTGCGCCTCCGGCTCCAGGACCGGCGGCAGCAGCTGCGCGATTCGGTTCACATGCTCAAGGAACGAGATAAATCGCTGGCAAATGCCAATCTTGAATTGAAGCGTCAGGCGACCCACGATGCGTTGACCGGTATTGCGAATCGCGTGCTGTTCGTCGAGCGCCTCAATCACGCCGTGATCGAGCGGCAGCCGTTTGCGGTTTGTGTCTTCGACCTGGACCGATTCAAGATCATCAACGATTCACTCGGCCACGGGGCCGGCGATGCCCTGCTCAAGCACGTCTCCGAACGCCTGCTGTCCATTGTCCGCGCGAGCGACGTCGTTGCGCGGGCGGGCGGAGATGAATTCCTCCTGTTGTTGCGGAATATGAGCTCCGCGGAGGAAATCGAGGCGCTCATCGCGCGCTGGATGTCGGCTTTGTCTCAGCCTTATGTGCTCACCGGCCTCGAGCTGCACGTCAGTCCGAGCATCGGCATCGCGCGTTTCCCGATCGACGGAACGAGCGCCGAAGAGCTTCTGGCGCGCGCCGATGAGGCGATGTATTTCGCCAAGCGAAGCGGCCGCAAGACCTTTCGCTTTTTCGACGCCAGCGTCATGGGCTTCTCGCGCGAGCGCCTGGAAATAGAGGCGGAGCTTCGCGGCGCATTGGCGCAGGGCCAACTCACCCTGCACTACCAGCCGAAGATCGACATCGCGACCGGCGAGATGCGCAGTGTCGAGGCCCTCATCCGGTGGCAGCACCCGACACGCGGCAGCATTTTGCCGGGCGAGTTCATTCCGATCGCCGAGGAAAGCGGCTTGATTCTTGAAATCGGCGACTGGGTCATCCGCGAAGCGTGCCGGCAGGCTCGCGCCTGGCAGCAGCGCCAAATGCCCTTTCTGCGGGTCGCCGTCAATGTCTCGCCGCTGCAATTCAGGCAAGCCAACTTCGTCAAAAAGGTGCATGCGGCACTTGATGAGCATTCGCTCGACGCGACCTACCTGGAAATTGAATTGACCGAAGCGACCCTGATGAACAACGCCGAGACCTCGGTCGCGCTGCTCGAACAATTGAGCGAGCTCGGCGTCGTGGTCGCCATCGACGATTTCGGCACCGGCTACTCGAGCATGAGCTATTTGCAGCGCTTTCCCATCGATAAGCTCAAAATCGATCGCAGCTTCATCAGCGATGTGGCATCGAACGCGGGCGATGCCTCCATCGTGAGGGCGATCATTTCCTTGGCGCACGGCCTGCGCCTCAAGGTGATCGCCGAAGGCGTGGAGTCGGAAGAGCAGCTTGGCATCCTGCGGCGCATGGGTTGCGATCAATACCAAGGTTTTTTCCGCAGCGCCGCGGTACCGGCGGCACAGATCGAGAAATTCGTGCGCGACGATAGCCAGCGGCTGACGAGCCAAAGCGAATCGGACATCGATCGCACGCAAAGCAAGCTGTTTCGATTGCGCGAGGCATGATAAATCCCTGACCGGCCTCCCTTTAGCCCGTAGAATCTGGCGCCGTGAATGCGCGATCCTCTGCCAGTGAAATTCACCCGGTTGCCAGGCGCCAAGGCTTGATCCTGGCGGGGCTCGGCGCCGTCGCCTTCTCCGGCAAGGCCATCATCGTGAAGCTGGCATACCGTTACGGCGTCGACGCCGTAACGCTGATCATGTACCGCATGTTGTTCGCGCTGCCGTTCTTTCTGCTCCTGGCGTGGTGGGCGGGACGCGGCAAGCCCGCACTCACCTGGCGCGATGCGCGGACCGTGTTGGGACTGGGATTTTGCGGCTACTACCTAGCCAGCTTTCTTGATTTCGCCGGCCTGCGCTACATCAGTGCGAGCCTGGAACGCCTCATTCTGTATTTGAATCCAACCCTGGTACTGGGCCTCGGCGCGTTCCTGTTTCACAAGAGAGTGACGAGGCCGCAGATTCTCGCGCTCGCCGTGAGTTATTGCGGCGTGCTGTGCGTATTCGGGCGCGAGATGTCCCTGCAGGGTACGGACGTTCCCCTCGGCGCCACTCTGGTGTTCGGTAGCGCCGTAAGCTACGCCGTCTACCTTTCATACAGCGGCGAGGAAGTGAAGCGGCTCGGCGCTCTGCGCCTAACGGGGCTCGCCACCAGCGTTGCCTGTCTCATCTGCATTGTGCAATTTCTTGCGTTGAGGCCGATCAGCAGCATGGCGGTTGCCCCGCCGGTGCTTTGGCTTTCGCTTCTCAATGGAACCCTGTGCACCTTCGCGCCGGTTCTCATGGTCATGATGGCCATTGAGCGCATCGGCGCCTCGCTGACCGCGCAGGCCGGAACCGTCGGACCCCTTTCCACCATTCTGCTCGCGGTCATCCTGCTGGGTGAACGGTTTACCGTTTGGGTGGCCATGGGCACCGTGCTGGTGCTGGCAGGAATTTGGCTGCTCACGAAGGCGCAGCCGGATCCCGTGGCGGAGATCAGTCCGTGATCGCGGAACGATTCCCCGGCTACGAAGTGGTGCCGGCGGGTGCGCGGGCTGGCTTGATCATCGTGCACGGAATTGCGGAACACAGCGCACGCTACCGGCATGTGTCGGCTGCGCTGGCCGACAGAAATATCGCGAGCTTTGCCTATGACCAGCGGGGCCACGGCGAATATTTCGGCCCGCGTGCGCATGTTCAGGACTTCGCTCACTTCGCGGCTGACCTGCAGGCGGTCGGCGAGCATGTGCGGGGACGCTTCCCCGGCCTGCCGCTGTTCGTCTGGGGGCACAGCATGGGTTCGATCGTAGTCGCCCTCGCGGCCATCCGAGGCGCAGGCTGGGCGTGCGGCTTCATTACCACAGGTTGCGCGCTCGACGCCATGCCGAAACTCGAGGGAGTTGTCGGCGCCGTGCTGCGAGTCTCGAGCGCGCTCGCGCCGAAGCTCAAGATCAGCTTGAGGATGGATGCCGCCGCGCTCATGCAGGATCCGGAAGAGCAGCGCAGGCATATGAGCGATCCGCTGGTGTCTCGCACCGCGAGCCTGAGATTGCTCTACGGTTTCGCACTTGCCTGTCGCACCTGCCGCGAGAGTGCCGCCAAAATAACCGCCCCATGGCTCGCGGTGCACGGCGGCGCCGACAAAGTCTGTCCGGTCAGCGGCTCTGAGGCCCTGGTTGCCGGCTTGGGCTCCGCCGACAAGCAGAGCGTCATATATCCTGGGCAGCTGCACGAAATCCACAACGAGGATCAGCAGGCACGCACTGCTCTGTTCGACCTGATGTCACGCTGGATGCTCGAGCGAAGCTAGGAGTTACTCGGCGCGGCAGCTTGGAATACACTGTGTGCGGCGTTTTATAAATAACATCTACTTGGGAGTCTTCGCATGCATCTTCCGCGTTTACTGGCCATAGCGTCCTTGGCCGCCTTCTCCGTACAGCCCGCGCTCGCGGCCGTGCACGATTTGCCTACGGCCAGTGCTGAAAGCGAGGGTATGTCGGCGGAGCGCCTCGCTCGATTGAGCAGCGGCATGAAAGAGCTGGTGGACAGCGGGCGTCTGGCCGGCGTCGTCACCATGGTTTCGCGCCACGGCAAGGTGGTCGAATTCGATGCCGCCGGCAAGCGCGACATCGCGGCCAATGCCCCCATGCAAAAGGACAGTATTTTCCGCATTTACTCCATGAGCAAGCCGATCACCGGCGTGGCGATGATGATTCTGTTCGAAGAGGGCAAGTGGCAGCTCAACGATCCGGTCGCGAAGTACATTCCGGAGTTCGCCAAACTTAAAGTGTATTCGACGGAAGCCAACGGCAACGTCGTCATGAAAGACCAGAATCACCCCGTGACCATGCGTGAATTGATGTCGCACACCGGCGGCTTCACCTACGGATTCTTCAGCAACACGCCCGTGGATAAGCTGCAGCTGGAAGCGGACCTGCTCAATCCCAACAATACTCTCGACGAATTCATTAAGCGCGCGGCCAAGCTGCCCTTGTTTACACAACCCGGTACCCAATGGCACTACAGCATCTCGGTGGACATTCAGGGCTACATCGTCCAAAAGCTCTCCGGCATGCCGTTCGAGGAGTTTCTGGAAAAGCGCGTCTTCAAACCGCTTGGCATGAGCGACACAGGTTTCTACGTGCCGAAGGAAAAGCTCAACCGGTTCGCTGAATTCTATAACTATGACAATGATGGCAAGCTGCACGCAGTTGGCGTCCGCGAAGGACTGAATCACGACTTCGCCGCAAAGCCCGCTCTCTCCTCCGGCGGCGGCGGCTTGGTGTCGACGGCCACCGACTACATGCGGTTTTGCCAAATGCTTTTGAATGGCGGTCAATTGGATGGAGCACGAATCCTCTCGCCGCTTTCCGTTGAACTCATGCGCACCGACATGCTGGAGCCGGGAGTCGCAAATCTCGCGCCCGGCACAGCCTTCGGCCTGGACTTCGCGGTTTATACCGATCCGGTTGCGGTCGGCGGCTATTACGGCAAGGGCACGTACTCGTGGGGCGGCGCCGCAGGCACGTGGTTTTGGATCGATCCGGTGAACGATCTGATCGTAGTCGGCATGATTCAACAGGCAGCGGGCACCGGCGCCGCGGCAGGCACCGCGGTTCCCGATGTGCGCGGTCTGTCACACGCTTTGACCTATCAAGCAATCGTTAAATAGCCTTCGGCTCAACGCCTCCTGGCCGGTGCCGCCTCGCGCGGCACCGGTTTTCTCGCCCCTCCCGCTAAAGACACTAATTCCCGCGCCGATAAGAGGCCTAGGACAGTCTTGAGTACCTGCGGTCCGGGAGCGCCTCATCAATCCCCTCCAAAAACCGGTTTTTGCGCGCCTCCGCGGCTTGACGGCGAGCTTCGGATCCTGGCTCGGCGGGATTTGTGCCGCGGCGGCGGACTTTCATCCCGCGCCCCGCCCGCCCAACAAGGCCTCTCTCTTCAAAGGCTTGGAACAGGTCACACGCAGCGCCGGTGTCCGTATCTGGGAATGGGACGTCGTTCGCAACACCATGCAATTCAGCGGCGATCTCGCCGAGGTCTACGACGCTGAGATCGCCGCCGCGGATACCAACGCCGACGCCATGATGCTCAATAAGGTGCACCCCGAAGACCGTGCGCGCTATCGCGCTGAATTCATCAAGGCGCTGAAGGGCCAAGCACCGATGGAAATCGCGTATCGAGTGAAAGAGCGCGACGGCACGATTCGTCCGGTGCAGTTGCGCGGCGAAGTGTTCCGCAATTCCGAAGGCCGCGCGATCCGCGTCTTGGGTCTTACGATCGACATGACCGATCAGGTGCAGGCGGCGGCCATGCTGGCTGAACAAGCGCAGCGGCAAACGCAGCTATTGTCGAGACTGCAGCTAGCAACCGAAACGGCCGGGATCAGCATTTGGGAAAAGGACCTCGTCACCGGCGAGTTGATCAACGACGGCAGCTTGTGGACGTTATTCGGCCTGCCGCCCTCCTCGCAGCTCAATCCAAAAGACCTCATCCATGTGGATGACCGCGCCGCCGCCGCAGCGGCAATTCGCTCGCTGCTGGCAGATCCCACCCAGGATGCAATCTTGCCGTTGCGCCACCGCACCGCCAACCCGCGTCCCGAGCCGCAATTCGTGCAGACGCATATGCGTGTCTATCGCGACGCGGGCGGTGCGGCCATCCGCATGATGGGCGTGACTTGGGATGTGACTAAGGAAGTGCTGCATGCCGCGGAGTTGGAAGCAAAGGCCGCGCAGGAAAGCGCCTTGATCGAGCGTCTCAGCGTTACAACCAAGGCTGCGGGCATCGCGCCTTGGGAATTCGATATCAGGTCCGATTGCTTTTCCTGGCATGGACCTCGGCCGCCCTGCTTCGGCATGGACGATGTGCCTTTGAAGGACTACTTTCGAAAGCTGACCACCATCGTCTTGCCGGAAGACCGCGGCATTCTGCTCGAGACACCCAGGGAGGCCATCGCCAAGAATTTGGACTCTTATGATTACGTGTTCCGGGTGAAGGGAATCGACGGCGACGTTCACCACATGCAGAACTATGCGCGAATCATGCGCGACGAGCAGGGACAGGTTCGCTACATCGTCGGCGTAACATGGGATGTCACGCGAGACATGCTGACCACGGAAATGCTCAAGACCCGCGCCGACGAAAATCGCCGCCTCGTTGACCAGGTCAACATTGCGACCGAAAGCGCCGGAATCTGTTCCTGGGAACTGGACCTGGTCGCGCGCCGCTACCTTTGGATCGAGAACCCGATCGAAGCGCTGGCCCGCCACGGTTCCTCCGGCAACCTGAATATCGACGCGCTCGAGGCATTGGTGCTGCCCGAAGACCGATGGCTGTTTCGCGAGACTGTTGCGGTGGCCGTCGCCAACAAAACCGACCGGATCAGTCTGCGTTATCGCGCGCGAGGCGCGGATGGCAGCATCGTGCACGTGCAAAATTTCGGACGAATACTCCTGGATGACAAAGGCGCGCCTTCCAGATTGCTGGGCGTCTCGTGGGACGTCACCAAGGAAGTCGTCGCGTCGGAGCTGCTGCGCCAGCAGACGGAAGCGGCGCAAGCCGCCAGCCGCGCGAAGAGCCACTTCCTGGCGAATGTCAGCCATGAAATTCGCACGCCGATGAATGGCATCATCGGCATGACGGGCCTGCTGCTCGACACACAACTCGACCGTACGCAGCGGGACTATGCGGAAACCATCCGATCGAGCGCCGATTCCCTGCTTACGGTTATCAACGACATATTGGACTTCTCCAAGATTGAGGCCGGCAAGCTGGAATTGGAATCCATCGAACTCGATTTACGCGCCAACGTCGAGGATGTCGGCTCTGCAATGGCCTTTCAGGCCGCCACCAAAGGCCTCGAGCTCATCGTCAACGTGGAACCGCAAATCACAGGGCGCGTATTCGGCGATCCGCAACGCTTGCGTCAATGCCTGGTCAATTTGGTCAGCAACGCGATCAAATTTACCAAAGCCGGGGAGATAGTCATCGAGGTGCGGGCCAAGCCGGCCGGCAGCGGCGACCCATTGATCTATTTCGAGGTTCGGGACACCGGGATCGGGATCGCCGAAAGGACCTTGGATACGTTGTTCCAACCCTTTGTGCAGGCAGATTCCTCCACCACCCGGCATTTCGGCGGCACAGGCTTGGGGCTCTCCATCGTGCGCAGGCTGGTGGAACTGATGGGCGGGGAGATCGGGGTCTCGAGCCAGGTCGGCGTTGGCTCGAAATTCTTCTTCACGTTGCCCCTGAAGACTGCCGAAGCCATTACGCCTGAGCGCCGGGTGCGTGCCGAAGCCGGGGGCCGCATTCTGGTTGTCGACGACAACGTAACCAATCAGCGGGTATTGAGCATACAGCTCGTGCATGCGGGCTACTCGGTAACGACTGTGAGCAGCGGCGCTGCGGCACTCGATGAACTGCAAAATGCCACGGCGTCGGATCATCCGTTCGACATGGTCATCACCGATTTCCAAATGCCCGACATGGATGGGGCGATGCTCGGCGAGCGAATCATCGGATTGCCGGATCTCGCCAGCACTCGGCTGGTCATGCTCACGTCGCTGGATCGGCACGGCGACACGCCGCGGCTGGCCGCACTCGGGTTTGCAGCCTATCTGACCAAGCCGGTGCGCGTGCGGGAGTTGCTGGATGCCGTCGCGCGGGTCATGAGCGGCGGCCCGCGGCAGTGGCAGATGGACACTCAGCCCATGATAACGCTCAACATGCTCACTCAACCCGTAGCGCCCCGCCGCTTTGCCGGCCACGTTCTGCTGGTCGAAGACAACTTCGTCAATCAGAAAGTCGCAGTTCGCTTCCTGGAGCGTTTGGGTTGCAACGTGGAAGTCGCCAGCAACGGAGCGGAAGGAGTCGCCGCCTGCCAGCGGCGGCAATTTGACCTGGTGTTGATGGACCTTCAAATGCCGGTCATGGACGGCATGACGGCAACCCGAAAAATTCGGGAATGGGAGACAGCGCGCCACACGCCGATTATCGCGCTGACGGCCAACGCCATGACGGGCGACCGGGAGCTTTGCGAAGCCGCCGGCATGGACGGTTATCTGACCAAGCCCATCGAGGTTGAGCGCCTGCGCAGTGTACTGACGAAATACGGCCTGGAGCAGGCAGACGATGACGGCATGCGCGAGGCCGCTGCCGCGGGTACTGGTCCCCTGGAGAATTCTGCTGCGCCGGTGGATCTCGGCGAATTTCACAGCATCACGGACGGTGATGCGGTGTTTGCGCAGGAACTGATCGCCGCTTTTATCACCAGCGGTGAGCAGCAGCTGAGCGAGATTGCAGCGGCCATCGCCCAAAACAACCGCAACGTGTTAAGCAAAGCAGCTCATAAATTCAAGGGCGCGAGCGCCAATCTTCATGCGCGCGCCCTAAAATGCCTGGCCGAGCAGCTCGAAACCGACAGCGTGGCAGCCGATGCCCAGGTGCTGCAACAGGGCAACGAACGCTTGCGGCGCGAATTCGACCGCGTGAAGGAATTCCTGGCCGACCCTTCGGTCGTTCCTCATCCCTCCAAAGCCGCGTCCTAGTAGCGCCAGCTCTTCAAGTCCGCGCCCGGCGGCGCGGTGGCCTTGATTCGCTCTAGAATCTGCGGCAGATACTGGAAATTGTAATGCAGCCGCGAATAAGCATTGGCTTGCTTCGGGTCGCCATTCCAGCAGTGTTCTGCGCGATCGCCGTAGGCTACCGATCCACCGTAGGCGGGCTTGAGCGACTCGAGCCGCTCCTGACCGAAGTACACCGAGTCCGTCAAATAGTAATTGTCGCCGTTTCCCACATAGAGATGAATCTTGCCTTGCAGCTTCGGCGCAAGCGTCTTCCAGTCGCGCGCAATGATGAACGAAAGGTCGAAATGCTCGCGCCAATAGGCAGCGACCGAAGGATCAATGACGCCGCTAACCTTGTCAAAGATCGGTTTCGGATAACCGTCGGCACCTACGGGGCTGAACACCGCCTGCCAGATATCGTACTGACCGCCGGAACGGCTGCGGTCTCCCTGCGTCAACTCCATATAGTTTTCATCGCGCTGCGTGGCGAATACCTCGCCGAGATAATTGCGGAATGCAGGGCGCTCCACCGAAGATGCTTCGCCCTTTAAGGCATAGGCATTCGTGTCCTTGTAGAGGTCGATGAGCGTGTATGCGCGAAAATCGATGGGATCAGGGCAGGCCGCAAACGCGCCGTTGTACATGTCCGGATAGAAGACCTGCGTGGCGAGCGCTTCCCATCCACCGGTCGAACCGCCGTAGGTGAAGCGCGCCCAACCGGCACCGAGACCCCGGAATCGCCGCTCGACCTCGGGAATCAATTCCTTGTTGATGGCATCGCCGTAGGGACCCAGGTTGGCGGAGTTCACCGCATAGCTGTCGTCGTAATACGGATTGGCGTGCTCGATTTCGATTACCAGGAAACGCGGAAAATCATCGGCAATCCATTTTTGATAGAAGGCGTATGCCTCTTGTTCCTGAATACGGTTATATCCGGCAAGGTGAAAGCGCTCCGAATAATCCGGTTTCAAATTCGGATCCGGCGGCGTCGTTCGAAATCCGGAAATATCGTCCGGGTAGTGGCCGTGAAACACCATGAGCGGATAGTGCGCTTGCGGATGAGTATCAAATCCTTTGGGCACCAATACATGCGCGCCGAGGAATACATCGCGGCCCCAAAACTTTGACAACAGTTCGCTGCGGATGCGGATGTGCCGCACGAACTCGTTGTCCGTCTTGGCGGCGATGGCGCCGACCTGATGATCCAGAATCAGCGCGGTTCTCACAGGATGTGCCGCATCCACATGCAGCTTGATGGGGGTCGAATACAAATTACCGGGCTTTTTCGACCATTGCTGCCCCTCGCCTTTGTCGGGCGGCAGCTTTAGCGTGCGGCCATCGGCCAGATGGAAGGTCTCGTAGCGATTGAGCACGGCTTGGACAAAATAGTCGCCGGTCGGAATTGCCGACAAGTGAGCAGCCGGCCACCCGAAAGCATTGTCATCGACTACGGCGTCAGCACCCGGCGCAAGTCCTGAAACATTGAGACCGAACAGGTAGGGGCTTGCCAAGGGTTCATTGGCTTCCACATGCGTGCGCGGTTCGCGCGTCATGTCGTGGCTTAACAAAAGTATGACGCGGCCATCGAGCGGCCCACTGCTTTGCGACTTAGGAAAGCTGATCGCAAATTCGGGACCCTTGGCGGGAGCACCCAGCGCACCGCCCGCGGCCAGCATGCTGAGAAGACTAAAAACAACGAGTTTAGCGGTGCGCATTGATTATCCCTTTCGATTTACCGTGCATTCTTATTTGATCACCGTTCATTTATAGCTTTCCGTCTCCCATACCGCCCACTCCCTCGGTGTCGCACAATACCCCCTGAATTGACAGTTCCACACACTCAGGCCCGAGGCCAAGATGGGCTTGGACTTCATAGCATTGCCGCCTGAAGGTCAACACCTTCCGGGCATAAAAAAAACGAACTCTCATCGAGCTTCCCGCTCGAACAGGGTATATTTAGCGGCTCGTTGAGGAATCCGGCCCTGTGCCAATAAGAAACGGCGGACGTTCGAGAGCTGAACAATCTATCGCGCGTCGAGACCCTACTTGTCCAAATCAGTAATTCGCCCAACGCCTCTGCATAGATCGCGCGTCTCGGCCGCTATTGGGGCCTCGATCTCCGTGCTGCTTGCCGCTTGCGCGGTCGGCCCCAACTTCAAAAAGCCTGCGCCACCCGAGGTCGGCAGCGTCGCGGCCAAGCCGCTCTCGGACACTGCGAGCGTGCCGAACACGGTAGCGGGACAGTCGCAGCACTTCGTCGACGGGGCCGATATCTCGGCGGATTGGTGGGCGTTGTTTCATTCCAGTCCGCTCAACGAGCTCATTGAACAGTCGCTCACCAAGAATCACGACCTGAAAGCGGCTCAGGCGGCCCTGCGGGTAACGCACGAGAACGTGCTGGCGCAGCGCGGTGCCTTCTATCCCAGTGTCTCTGCCGACTTCTCGGCCACTCGTCAGAGACAGTCGGGTCAGATTTCCCCCGCGTTGAACTCCAATACGTTCCTGTACAACCTGTTCACTCCCGAGGTGAACGTCTCGTTTGTGCCCGATGTCTTTGGGTTGAATCGCCGCACGGTGGAATCGCTGCAGGCGCAAGAGCAAGAAGCGCGCTATCAAATGATCGCGACCTATACCACTTTGACGTCCAACGTCGTCGTTACCGCAATTCAGGTCGGTGCGGTGCAAATGCAAATAGCCGCGACGCATGACCTCATAGACAGCGCAGAGAATATGGTCAAGATCCTGCGCTACCAATCCGACAAAGGCTATGCCAGCGGACTGGATGTCGCCGCGCAGGAATCGCAGCTGGCGCAATTTGCAGCAACGTTGCCGCCGCTCGTCAAGCAAGAAGCGCAGCTGCGCGATCAGCTGGCGGTTCTGGCCGGCCGTTTCCCCAGTCAGTCTCCCGGGTTGAATTTCGATCTGGCCACGCTGGAATTGCCGCAGGATCTGCCCGTCAGCCTGCCCTCAGCTTTGGTGTCGCAACGACCCGATGTTCTGCAGGCGGAAGCAAACCTTCACGATGCCAGCGCCAAGATCGGGATAGCGACGGCTAATCGGTTGCCCAACATTGAATTGACCGCCAACGCCGGCAGCACCGCCGTGGCGATGAACCAGCTATTCACTACGGGTACCGGTTTTTGGGGAATTGGCGCTTCCGTCACCGCGCCCCTATTCCAGGGCGGGATGCTGTTGCACCAGCAGCGCGCGGCAAAAGCCGCCTACGAGCAAGCCGCCGAGCAGTATCGCAGCACGGTGCTGACGGCCTTCCAAAATGTCGCGGACACGCTGACGGCGCTGCAGCAGGACGCTGAAGCGGTCAAGGCGGCCGCTCACGCCGCTGATGCGGCGAAAGTCACGTTGGATTTGGCACAGCGTCAGTGGCAAAGCGGATATGCCGGCTATCTTGCGCTGCTGAGCGCTCAGCAGGCCTACCAGCAAGGCCGGATCAGCTTGATTCAGGCCCAGGCCGATCGCTTTGCCGACACGGCAGCCCTGTTTCATGCGCTCGGCGGCGGCTGGTGGCACCGCGCGGATTTGGCAAAAGACAAACATGACAAATAGATCGACTTGCGATTTCATCCCCGCAGTGCTCGGGCTCACTGCCGTCATTGCGCTTTCCGCCTGCGCCCCCAAAGGTGATGTGAATCCGCCGGCCGCGTCGGTGACGGCGAACAACATCAAGCTGACGGCGGATCAGCGACAGCACATTCATTTCTACAAAGTAGCCTCGTCCACCTTTCGCAAGACGGTGGAAACGACCGGGGTCGTCGATTTCGACAATGATCAGTCGACCTCCGTGCTGGCGCCTTTTTCCGGTCCTGTCTCGCGCCTGCTCGTCTCATTGGGCGATCATGTCAAGCAGGGGGCGCCGCTCGCAGTCGTCGACTCGCCGGACTTCGCAACTTCGATCAGTGCCTACCGTAAAGCGATTGCCACGGCGCAGACCGCGCGGCGGCTTGCCGACCTCGACAAGGAACTCATCGAGCACAACGGCGTCGCCAAGCGGGAGGCCGACCAAGCTGAAACGGACGCCGCCAATGCCGAAGCGGATCGCGAGGCTGCATTGCAGTCATTGATTTCGCTGCAGGTGCCCTCCCAAACCATCAAGGACATTCAAGAGGGCCGGCCGATCACCCGCGTCGACGGCGTGATACGCGCGCCGGTCGCCGGCACGGTGGTGGAGAAACTGATCACACCGGGGCAACTGCTGCAGGCCGGCACCACCGCGTGCTTCAC